>NZ_JAMZEL010000003.1:0-300610 GCF_024158025.1 Runella salmonicolor | reverse complement strand
TAACCGTAAAACTGTAAAAACGAGAAACAGCAAAATGTAAAAGGGAAATAATAACCGTAAAACTGTAAAAACGAGAAACAGCAAAATGTAAAAGGGAAATAATAACCGTAAAACTGTAAAAACGAGAAACAGCAAAATGTAAAAGGGAAATAATAACCGTAAAACTGTAAAAACTTTTTTGGCATTTCACTTTTTCAGTTTATCATTTTGCGGTTCATCGGTTTCTCGGTTCCTGCTTCTAATAGCTTCACTTTTGCCGCTCCTGCTTTTATGCTTCTCCTCCCTTTGCCGTATCGACACTTTTCTGAAAAATAGCCACTAGCTGACGCGATTCACTCAACAGGGGCTCATCTGTGAGCATATTCGCCTTCAACAACATCCGAAGGTTTATAGACGTCTCCCGAAGTTCTTTGAGCGCAATCTTCATTTTATGCACAAAATCTTTCTTTGATTCAGCGGCCTGCGCTTCGCCATACACAAGCGCAGGCGCCGTTCCTGACCTGAGAAGTTGGTCGGCCAAATGCCTACCAGCAGCCGTTTTTGGCAACCTTTCACTCGCTTCAATGATTAAAACCCCAAAATCAATCAACCGTTCTTCTAAATCAAACTTTCGGTAGTTCATTGCTGACATTTTAAAATGTAAGACATCTTTTTATTTGGATTTAGACGTCGTTTTGCGCAGCAGTTTACCTTTTGCAGTTTAAAATTTTTCGGTTTTACGCATTTCGGCATAAATTTTAAGGTATTTGAAATACGCTACTCGGCTGCTCACAACCGAGCGCACAGGCAATCACAGCATTTGCATTTATCAGTATAAAATTTTGCAGTTTTGCAGTTTAAAATTTTTCGGTTCCCTTCTCTCGATTTTATAAAAAGTACCTAACCGCCAATTCGTACCCTTTCAGCCCCAAACCCACAATAACCCCCTTGACACGACTGCTCAGGTAGCTATGGTGCCGAAACGCTTCGCGGGCGTGAACGTTGGAAATGTGTACCTCCACGGCAGGCGTCGTGACAGCTGATAGGGCATCGGCAATGGCCACCGAAGTATGGGTATAAGCCCCAGCATTCAGCACGATTCCATCAAACGTAAAACCGACCTCGTGAATTTTATCAATCAGTGCTCCTTCGTGGTTAGACTGAAAATAGTGCAGTTCTACGTCTGAGAACAGGGATTGGAGGGTTTGGAAGTACTCTTCAAATGTTTGGCTGCCATAAATGGTTGGCTCGCGTTTGCCCAACAGATTAAGGTTAGGGCCGTTGATAATGAGAATTTGTTTCACAGAATTGGCATTTTGCTTAAAGCGCAATATTACTATCTTCCCACGAAGAAAAAATATTTTTAATGGGCTTTCCCACAAAAAAAGCCTCTGCGTTTCTGCAGAGGCTCTAAAGAAAGGGTATGGAATAACAGCACTATTACGCTTCTTCCGCCATCAGTTTTTCAGGGGCGGCTTTATCAGAATGTTTTTTATTACTCAATGACAAATAGGAATAAATGGCCGGGATGATGTACAAGGTCAGAATAGTAGAAAACAACAACCCTCCTACTACCGAAATTCCCATCGAAACGCGGCTTTCGGAACCTGCACCCAACGCCAAAGCAATGGGCAAAATCCCTAAAATCGCGCACAAACTCGTCATGATAATTGGGCGAAAACGCGCCGCTGAGGCCGCTTTAACCGCTTCCAGTTTGTTAAGCCCTGCTTCTTTCTGCTGGTTGGCAAACTCCACAATCAAGATACCGTTTTTGGTGACCAGCCCCACCAACGTAATGATGCCAATTTGGCTGAAAACATTGAGGGTTTGGCTAAAATCCCAGAGCGACAATAAGGCCCCGCAAACCGCCAAGGGTACCGTCAACAAAATAATGATGGGATCGATGAAGCTTTCAAACTGGGCCGCCAAAATCAAATAAATTAGCACCAGCGCTAAACCAAAGGCAAACAACAGCGAAGACGAACTGTCTTTAAACTCACGCGACTGTCCGTCCAAGGCCGTGGTGTAGGTGTCATCCAACACGGATTTCGCAATCTTATCCATTTCGTCGAGGGCTTGGCCCAGCGTCACGCCTTTGGCCAGGCCTGCGGTTACGGTAGCGGCTGACGAGCGGTTGAAACGGAACAACTGCGGCGGAGAACTTTGCTCGGTCAATTTGACAAAATTATCCAACTGAATCAATTCTCCCCGGTTGCTTTTCACAAACAGCGATTTCAAATCCATGATGTCGTTGCGGTCAACACGGTCGATTTGCCCAATGATTTGGTATTGTTTGCCGTTCATCAGGAAGTATCCAAAACGACGTCCCGAAAGCCCCAGTTGAAGCGTTTGGGCAATATCCTGAATCGAAACGCCTAGGTTTTGAGCTTTATCGCGGTCAATTTCAAGTCGAATTTCAGGCTTCGTAAATTTCAAGTTTACGTCCGTTCCTACAAACATCGAACTTTCATTCACCCGCTTCATGAGTTCGGGAATTACCCCCCGCAATTTTTCATAACTCGTTGCCTGAATCACGTACGATACCGGAAAGTTGTTGCCACGTTGTCCAGTTTGAATCGTAGGGTCTTGAATAACGAATGACTTTGCCCCCGAAATATTCTTCACTTTTGCCTGTATCGCATCAGAAATCTCCATTTGTGACCGCTGCCTCAATTCAGGTTCGCTCAATACCACCCGCACAAAACCCGTATTGGTGGCATTGGTAGAAAAACCTGGTGCTGTAATGGTAATCAAAGCATCGCGCTCGTTGGGACGAACCTCATCTTCCACCACTTTGGCAAATTCCATGAGGTATTTATCCGTAAAATCAAACGTAGCACCTTCCTGTAAAGTCAGCGATACCCTCAATCCGCGACGGTCTTCCATCGGAGCCAATTCGGACGGAATGGCATCGTATTTGAACAGCGCGTAAATAATACCGATAAAGCCGACCATCAACACCCACGCCAACCAACGCACCTGCATAAAACCCGCCAACGATGATTCGTAAGCGCCGTTGAGCCACTGGAAAAAAGGCTCCGTAACGCGGTACAACCAAGGTTGCTTATGGCGCGTTTTGAGCAGCTTAGAACTCAGCATCGGCGTCAGCGTCAACGACACAAAGGCCGAGATAATCACCGAACCCGCTACCACAATTCCAAACTCTCGGAATAATCGGCCCGTAACACCCTGCAAGAAGATAATCGGCAAAAACACCGCCGCCAACGTAACGGTGGTAGAAATGATGGCAAAATAAATTTCTTTGGAACCCGTAATTGCGGCATCCCACGGCGACATCCCTTCTTCGATTTTGGTATAAATATTTTCTAACACCACAATGGCATCGTCTACCACCAGACCGATAGAAAGCACGATTCCGAGCAAGGTCAAGACATTGATTGAAAAGCCCATGATGTACATCAGAAAGAACGTACCAATCAACGACACTGGGATGGCCGTCAGCGGAATCAGCGTACTGCGCCAGTCGCGCAAGAAGATAAAGATAATCAACGCCACCAAGATAAAAGCGGTGATGATGGTTTCTTCCACTTCGGCAATAGAGCGGCGCACCGAACGGGTATAATCAAACCCAATAGCGGGCACAATGTCGGCGGGTAGCTCTTTCTTGATTTGTTCAAAACGCTTGTAGACCTCGTCGACGATGGCAATTTGGTTGGCTCCCGGTTGAGGCACTACGGCTACCCCCACCATCGGCACGCCATCGCGGCGCATAAGCGTGCGCTCATTTTCGGGGCCTAGTTCGGCACGACCTACGTCGACAAATTTAACAACCCTGTCAGCTTCTTCTTTGACAATCAGATTGTTAAACTCCTCTACCGTAGTCAAACGGCCCAAGGTACGCACGGTAAGCTCAGTCGAAGCGCCTTCAATGGTTCCCGAAGGCAATTCTATGTTTTGTTTGGTAAGGGCATTCAACACATCGATGGCCGTGAGCCGATACGACGCCAGTTTGAGTGGGTCAATCCACAAACGCATCGAGTAGCGTTTTTCGCCCCATACCTGAATCGAACTTACGCCCGCAATGGTTTGCAGGCGCTCTTTGATTTGTCGGTCCACTACATCATTGAGGTCGAGCATCGAGCGTTTCTCGCTCTTAACGTTCAGGAAGAAAATGGGGTTGGAATCGGCATCTGCTTTGGAAACAATTGGCGGGTCGATGTCGCGCGGCAAAAGTCCCAACGAACGAGAAACGCGGTCGCGAACGTCGTTGGCGGCGGTTTCTAAATCAACCCCCAAATCAAACTCGACGGTGATGTTACTACGACCGTCGCGGCTCGACGAAGTCAGGGTCTTGATTCCCGAAATACCGTTAATGGACTCTTCCAACGGCTCCGTAATCTGCGATTCAATGATTTCGGCGTTGGCTCCCGTATAACTCGTCCCGACGTTAATCACGGGTGGGTCTACGCTAGGATACTCCCGCACCCCTAAATACGAAAACCCAATCAATCCAAAAATGATGATAATCAGCGACATAACTACCGCCAAAACGGGACGCTGAATGCTGGTTGTAGATAAAGATGCCATATTTAATTGTATATTTTCAACAAGAGGCTGAATTACTGTTTAACCATTGCTTCTTTGATGTCAACAGGCCCTCCTGGCTTCACCTGCAAAATGCCCGAAGTGATTAGCGTGTCTCCAACGTTTAACCCTTTGTTTATCTCAATGGTTTTATCACCGCGCGTACCGATTTGCACTTCCACTGGCTCGGCTTTGTTATTTCGCACCACAAACACGCTATGTCCTTTCAGACCAGGAATAACGGCCTCCGTGGGTACAAGTATGCCATTTGCTTTGGTATTAAGGATAATTTCAATCCGGGCAAACGACCCCGGAAACAGCTTACGGTTGTTGTTGGGACTGGTAGCCCGCAGCGTGAGGGTACGCGTATTGGGGTCAATTTTAGGTTCGATGGCGTATACACGACCATAAAATTTTTCATCGCCGCTTTCGGTGGTAAACGTAATGGCGGTGCCTTTGGCAACATTGGCCGCGTATTTGGCCGGAACCGAAAAATCAATTTTAGCAGGATTTACGTTGGTCAGGGTAGCAATTTTAGCCACGGTCCCCGGCGACAAATAACTTCCTTCACTCACATAACGCAAGCCGATGGTACCGTCGAACGGCGCACGAATCACCGTTTTAGCAATTTGGGCCGCAAGGTTCTGAATGTCGGCATTCATGCTGTTAAGGTTTGTCAAGCTAATGTCATAATCACGTTGACTGATAGCTTCTTTTTCCAACAGTTTTTTCTGACGCTCTTCGTTTACCTCGGCCAATTTTTTCTGATATTGTAATTTTTGAAGCTGGGCCTGTAAATCTGCATCGTTGATACGCACCAACACCGTCCCTTTTTTTACGTAGTCGCCTTCTTTAAAATTAATGGAAGTAATACGTCCCGCAATTTCACTACGAATGTCCACTTCTTCGTTTGCAATGATGGTTCCTGTCGAAAGTATTTTCTCCTCAAGGCGCTGATTACCAATGACCATAATGTTGATAGGTGCTGGTCCGCCGCCTTTGGCACCACCCTTTGCTGCTGGTCCACCGCCTGTGGGCGCTGTTGCCCCTTTTTCTTCCTTTTTGGAGGTATATTCTTTAAGCCGGGGATAAAACGCCAAGCCAGTTATGATTAAAATAACAAGTACGGTTAAAATTGATTTTACAGGTTTGCTCATTCCAGTTAGGTATTCGTAGTAGATAAAAATCTATTAAAGTAAAGGGCAAAAATACCCTTTAGGGCTGACTTATGCGTTCCGATTTGGTTTATTTCATAGCTATTTAATCAAAAAAGAACGGTTTTTGATTTGGCATCGACGAAGTTGATTTTTGTGTCGTCTAATGAAACAAAAGAAGCGACACCATAAATGGCGTCGCTTCTTTTGAGTAACGAAGAAATATGCCCGTTTATCGACGAATATTCACCGTAAACGTTTTGTAATTTTCACTTGGTTTTACCTGCTCATTGCCAGATAGGGTCATCACCAACGCAAAGTTTTGCGTAGCTGGAACCGAAGCCGCAATTCCTGGTAAAATCTCATATTTGATGTACGCCGAACTGCTGTTGGCTGGAATCGTCACCGAACCTTTGGTTTCGAGAATACGATAGTTAACATTCTCCACGGCAGTGCTCTTAGAAGCATCAATCGTATAACCTAACGTAATGGGTGCGCTTTGCTGTGGCCCTACCAATTGAACCAAAATACTATCTCGGGTCAACAGTTGACGGATGGTCCGTTGAGATACGCCATTGGATACGTTGTTGGCGGGTTGCGTGGCAAAACCTGCCCGAGGGTTCTTAAATTCGGCAACAGGTGCCGCGTCGTAGGTCCAAGTAGGATTCTCAAAACACCCGCTCAATGACAGGGTAAGCAGCCCCATCGCGAAAAAATAAATGATTTTATGTTTCATGTTTTTACATTTTTATGTTTCTGACAAACAATGATTTATCCATTGCCAAACGACCGAAAATTAATAGCCCGGATTTTGTTTTAGCTTAGGGTTAAGTTGAATTTGTCCCACGGGAAGTGGAGCCAAAATTCTAAAATCACTGTAAGGAACGGGAGCAGAAAGAGCCGCCTTGGTAATAACTTCCCCACGACGTTTTAGGTCAAAGAAACGGTGGCCTTCCAACACCAATTCTAAACGACGTTCGCGCATGATGGCATCCATCAGTTCAGTACCTGTTACGGTAGCTGCCACTGGCGTTGCACCTGCTCGCGTACGAATACGGTTCAGATCGGCAAGGGCCAAATCAGCCTTACCCGTTGCGGCGTAGGCTTCTGCACGAATCAACAATACTTCTGAATAACGAATAACGGGAATATTATCGGTGAACGGCCCACGTGCACCAGGGAATTTACGGCTAAAAAATACCGCCTCGCCTCCTTTGGTGGCGGCAAAAAACCCTTGCGTACGACGGATGTCCGTCGCTTCGTACAAGCCCAACAATTCATTGGTTGGCACTACATCCCCCCAGTTACCAGTCGTTAAATTTGTTGTCAGTGAGTGCATAGACTCATTCACACCCAAACTCTCAGTAGCCTGCACATAGTTGATTTCGAAAAACGATTCAGGGTTGGGTGCTGCCGCAAAAGCTGCCACATAATTGGCTCCACTTACCAAAGATGCACCGTTGGGAGCATCCAAAGCTGCCGTAGCATAAGTAATGGCATCTGCGTACTTTTCCCAGTAAAGATACACCCGAGCCAAAAGCGCGTTAGCCGCAGCTTTGTTGGCCCGAAAGCGGTTACCCGTGACCGGAAAAGACGCAATGGCATCCTTCAAATCCTTCTCAATAAATTGATACGTTTCTTCAATGGTAGAACGTGCCCGGAAATCAGCCTTAGATACGTCGTCGGTAGGCTCAGTGCGCAGAATCAATCCTTCATTAAACCCATTGACCACTTTGGTAGGCTCGTAGGCAAACACCCTAGCCATGTCAAAATACAGAAGAGCACGCAAGAAAAGCGCTTCTCCTTTGATCTGTGCTTTATCAGCGGCGGTAGTATTGGCAGCGTCAATGGAACTGATGATAAAGTTAGCCTCATTGATTGCCGCATAATTGGCCCAAAACTGCTGCATGTGGGCGCTCGGGGCATTGACACGCTCGTTGAAATAACGGTTTGAGTTGGTATTGGTCAAACGAACGTTATCAGCCATGATTTCAGGAGCAATCATGATGCGGGCACCATAATAAGTACTGGGTTGCAGACGGTCATACACTGAAATCAGCAGCGCCCGAATCCCCGTGATATCCTTGAGTGCCACATCGGAACTCACCGATTGTTTTGGCTCCGTATTGAGTAGGTCACTGCACGAAGAAGCAACCGCCACCAACACCGCTAAACTTATATTTTTCAATTGTCTTGTCAACATCTTGTTCTAATGATTTGGTGTTAAAATTCGATTTGAATACCGCCCGTGATTTGCTTGCTTTGCGGGTATGTACCTAGTTCAATCGACAGTACCTCAGGGTCGAAGCCTGTGTAGGCAGTCCATGTCAATAGGTTGATAGCTTGCGCAAACACATTCACCCGGCTCATGCCAGCCTTTTTAACCAACCGCGAAGGCAAATCATAGCTGAGGGTCACTTGTTTTAGGCGGACGTAGCCCCCGTTTTCAAGTTGTTTCGTCGAAAATGTTTGGAGAGAACTGCTACCAGGCTCCGTACCACCTTCGTACGCTCTCGGCACGCGGGTAATTTGCCCTGGGGTTGTCCAACGATCAAGCTGGCTTTGCAAGTTGTTCCAACCCGCCGAAGCCGAGCTTTCCATAAAGAAGCCGTTGTTATTCAACAGTTTATTCCCCCATTGTCCCTGTAAAAAGAACTCCAATGAAAGCCCTTTGTAAGACAAGCGGTTGGTCACCCCACCAAATCCTTTAGGCAATGGAGTTCCTTGAACTCGTGAATCACGCGCCTGAACGGTGTACGTGAGGTTGCCGAGTGTATCGAGCCACATCGAGCGACCGTCAGCGGGATTAGCTCCTGCATAAGTTGGGTACCAATGAATTGACGTTGGCTCACCTACGCGCAAACCAGTTCCGATGCGGTCTTGTCCTGGCAATAATTGAAGGATTTTGTTACGCTGAAACGAAACGTTCCAGTTGGTTTCCCACTTAAATCCACCGCGATTGAAATTGATATGGTTGAATTCAATCTCTAATCCTTTGTTTTCTACTTTTCCGAGGTTTTCAAAAATAGACCCGAAACCGCTATCATCAGGCAATGGACGAGAAAGCAAAAGTCGGTCATTAACTTTACGATAGGCCTGAACTTCTCCGTATATACGACCATTGAAGAGTGAGTAGTTAACCCCTGCATTGATGGTAGTGGCTACTTCCCAAGAGAGGTTTGCGTTACCCAATTGAGAAGGACGTACCCCCGGAAGGTCGATGTATTGTCCACCCAATCCAAACAAGGCACGTGAGGCAAAGTTGTCGATGTTATTGTTACCTGCTTTACCATACCCAGCAAAGATTTTCAATTCAGACAACCAAGTTAATCCTTTCATGAAACTTTCTTCCGACAAACGATACCCCACCGATGCCGCTGGGAAAAGTCCGTAACGAGTGTTGGCTCCAAAACGAGATGAACCATCGTAACGTAACGTTGCCGTGGCTAAGTATTTTTCTTTAAAAGAGTAGTTTGCCGAACCAAACAAACTGGCAATACGCCAAGTGGTATACGTACCAGTAGTTGTAATCGGACGCGCTGCCGCTGCCAATGTCCGGAAAAGCCCGTTAGGGAATCCCTGGCCTGTCGCAGATACCGTTTCGCGTACTTCTTCACGATACTCTCCACCACCCAAAACGGTGATGTCGTGATCGTTGGCAAATAATTTATTCCAGCTCAATGTTTGAGCCGTGTTCCAGTTAAGAGTATAGCGGCTATTAACCGTTGAGCTACCACCTGTTGAAGCAAATTGGGGTACAATAGGATCGCGGTAGGCATCGTCACGGTTGTTGGCATAGTCGATTCCGTAGAAAGAACGGAACTTTAAGCCCGGAACAATTTCGTAATTAAGGGCAAAGTTGCTAACCGTTTGTACCGTCGTGTTGAGACGTGTTTCATACTCAACGCTTTGTACGGGGTTATAGCTAAACGCTCCCGTCAACGGCGCATTGTAAGAGCCATCTTCTTTGTAAACAGGTTGGCCCGGCAAAATCAAAGCCGCTGCAAAAAACGGACTGTTGATAAATGCACCGTCGGCGATGGCCCCGTTTTGCTTGGTAGCCGCCAAACCAATGGATGTTTCAAATTTCAACTTTTTGGTTGCCTGATGGTCTACGTTCAAACGAACCGTTCCGCGACCGAAGTCAGACTTGATTACTTGGCCAGCATTATAGTCATAAGCAGTAGAAAGGCGGAAGTTTGTTTTTCCGTCGCCACCCGCCGCCGAAGCGTTGATAGAACGAAGACGTCCCGTACGGAATACATAATCTTGCCAATCGGTGTTCTGAACCGTAGCAGGGTCTCCGTATTGGGCAATGGCATTGGCCCGGGCAGTTTCTACCGATTGGTTAGTGGCTAAAGCGCGGTTGACAAAGCCTTCGATTTTGAGCGTAGCAAATTGAGAGGCCGTAAGCACATCCAGTTTTTTAAGCAACTGCGTAGAGCCTTCCTGATACGAAACCGTAAACTTGGTTTTTCCGGCTTTTCCGCGTTTGGTAGAAATCAACACTACGCCGTTTGCTCCCTGAGCACCGTAAATGGCCGAACCTGCCGCGTCTTTCAACACCTGAATCGACTCAATGTCGTTAGGGTTGAGTGAGGCCAACACGTTTGAACTTGCCGTGGAAGAAAGACCACCGCTGGCTACCTGTACTCCGTCAATGATGTAAAGTGGTTCGTTTCCTGCGTTGATAGAACCTACCCCACGCACCCGAACGTTGATTCCACCGCCCGGTTGTCCACTCAAAGAAGTTACTTGTACCCCCGCAGCACGACCCTGCAAAGCACGGTCGACCGACTGCAAAGGCAGGTTTTCAATGGTTTTTCCGCTTACCTGAGCTACCGCACTTGTGAGGTTCTTCTTGGCAGTTGAACCCCCGTAGGCCGTTACCACAACTTCATTCAGGTTGTTGTCGTCGGGCGACAACGCCACATCCACCACGCTTTTGGCACCAATATCCACAGTACTCTTCATGAATCCCACATAACTGAATACCAATTGCGCACCCGCAGGTAAGCTAATGCGATATTTCCCTTCCGAATCTGTGTTGGTTCCTTTGGTAGTCCCTTTCACTAATACGCTTACCCCAGGAAGAGGCGACCCGTCGTCGCTGCTGGTAACGGTCCCAGTAACCGTGCGCTCTTGTGCCCGAAGCTGAACACAAATAGACATCAACAGGCAGACGCCTGCCAGTAAAAATTTCCGCATAAGATTTAGTTTGGTTTTTAGGTTAAAATAAAAATGGTGATACTGCTCACAAGCAGTAAAACAACTAACTTTGAAAATTGTTATCGCGAAAATAGGGAGCAAACACACAAGTCAAAAAAATAAAAAAAGATAAATATCATTCAACAGCATACCTTTTGTAACATTCATTAAAGATGTTTTTCATGAACATAATGCTCATTAACATCGACAAATAGCTCATTCCACAAATGCTTGAATCTTTTCTTGAGAAATCGGCGAAGTATATTTTTGAAACAAAAAGACATACAAAGCGCATTGAGAATTTATTAATAATTGTGCCTACCCGGCGGGCCGCTTATTTTTTTAAACGAGCACTGGCTCAGTGTGCTGACCGTCCTTTTTTGGCCCCAGAAGTGTTGGCTATCGACGATTTTGTGACCAAGAAGTGCGGCGTGGAAATTGCCGACAACGTCAGTTTATTATTCGAATTATTTGACATTTTCAAAGAAGTTGATAAAAACATCACCTTTGAGCGCTACTTGCAATGGGGTAGTATGCTGCTGCGCGATTTTGATTTAATAGACCAATACCTCGTTGATTCCGATTACTTATTCGACTACATCACCGAGGCCAAAGCCATTGAGCGCTGGGAGATTGACTGGCCAAAAAATAAAGTTTCGACCGACTCGGAGCGCATCAAGGCCTACTTTGAGCTGTTCTCTAATTTGCGCGAAGTATACCAACGTTTCCGACAACACCTTCAGGCCAAAAAGCGCGTTTATCGTGGTTTGGCCTACCGTACTTTGGCCGAAAATACGTTTGAACTGTTGTTAAACGACCAAGAAAAGACCACTCAGCCAAGCTCAGAAGAAACCGTTGAGGACTCCTCCCCCGACTTTTATTTTGTCGGATTAAGCGCTTTGAGTGCCGCGCAAGAAAAAATCATCCGGACCCTTATCAAAGCCCAACGCGCTGAAATTCTGTGGGATACCGACCATTACTATATGCGCGAAAATCCCTACATCGAAGGCGGGAAAGCCTTGCGCGGCTACCGGGATGCCGCGTGGGCGGGCGAATGGAAATGGACCGAAAACCACATTCTACAAACGCCCAAAGACATTACGGTTTATGCCGTTCCGAATGCCTCTATGCAGGCCAAAGTAGCGGGCGAACTTTACCAACAATGGTGTACCGATGCGCAAGGCGGCACCGAAAACCGCCCCGTAGCAATGGTGCTCGCCGACGAAAACCTGCTGGTTCCTGTCTTGAACGGTTTGGACGAAACCATCAGTGACCTCAACGTAACAATGGGACTCACGCTGCGTAATTCGCTGTTGTTCACGCTTGTAGACTCGCTGTTTGAATTGCAGTTTACGGTGGCAGAATTTCGGGCTAAAGACGGCCGCGCGGTTAAAATCCCTAAATACAACCACCGAACGGTTCAGAAAGTACTCAATCACCCGTTTATCAGGAGATATGAATTTCTGGCGCTGCAACAGCGCGATTCGACCGCGCCGAGCATCATTCAGACCACCATTGGCGAGATACAACGGCGCAATTTTGTGTACCTCGACCCCAAACAGTTGCTAGAATGGGGCGAAAATCACCCGCTTTTTGTGGCGCTGTTTGGCCGCTGGGACGACAACCCGCACACGGTCATCAAAGCGCTGTACGTCATCATCGACTTGCTGCGCGAAGTATACAAAGACACCCAAAACGCCATCGAGACGGAGTACCTGTATTTGTTTTATACCCTACTAAAACAACTCGAAACCACCCTCAATTCAAGCCACGCCGAGAAGCTAAACTTGCGGACTTTCAAGGCATTTATGTACGAACTCATCCGCCAAACCCGGATTCCTTTCAGTGGTGAGCCCGTCAGTCCGCTGCAAATCATGGGGATGCTCGAAACACAGGCCCTCGATTTTGAACGCATTATTATTCTTTCGATGAATGAAGGGGTTTTTCCTGCTTCAAAACGTCAAAACTCGCTGATTCCGTGGGACATTGCCCAAGAGGCGGGTTTGCCCATTTATCGCGACCAAGACGCGGTGATGTCTTACCATTTTTATCGCTTGCTCCAACGCGCCAAAGACGTTCATCTGGTGTACGTCACCGACCCGAGTACCTACAACGGCGGCGAAAAAAGCCGTTTTATTCGTCAGCTAGAGCATGAGTTGGTGCCTATGACGAAAGACAAAGGCACCGTTCGTTATCAGGAGATGATGGTGATGTTTAAGGAGGCCGACAAACAGGGAGCCGAAGAGGAACAAAAAGTACAGATAGCGCGACAAAAGGCCGCCACAATTGATTGGACTGTGCCCAAAACGCCCGAAACGATTGCTTTTCTCATTGCCTCTCTCGAAAAAGACGGGTTATATGCTACCCATTTAAACCAGTACCTAAAATGCTCGCTCCAGTATTATTTTAACCGCATTGCGGGCGTGTCGGAAGACGAAGAAGTGGAAGAGCGCATTGGTTCGGCCGATTTTGGTTCTTGGATTCATAAAGTACTGGAACGCATCGACTTAGAATACCTGATGGAAAACAAACCCATCACCGACGAGGAAGTAAAAGCGATTTTACGCGAAGAATTTGATAAACAATTTGGTGGTTACGATGCCGAATCGGGCATCAATCGACTGTTGTATCAAGTGGCCGAACAAACCGTGGTGGACTTCTTGCGGGAACAGCGCACGCGCAACGATTCGCTGGTGGTGCTGGCTACCGAGCGAAAACTATCGGCGACGTTGCCAGTGCAATGGGGCGACAAGACGATTTTGTTTAAAGTGGCGGGAAAAATTGACCGCATTGAGTTGGTAGATAACGTCATTCGCGTGGCCGATTATAAAACGGGAAAAATCGAACAACTCCCCAAAGTCACGCCCGATAAACTGGCCGATATTATGACTTCTGGTAGCAACGGTAACTACGAAAAAATCAGACAATTATGGATTTATCAGTACTTGATTTACAAACAGATGCTGCGCGACCAAGGCCTCAACCTACGCGGTCAGGATTTTCACTTGGACAACTACGAGGTAACGTCTGGATTTTATTCATTGCGAAATATTAAACGGGGTTTCATCGAAAATCCCCTGCAATTTGACCAAGCCAACGACCCCGAAAGTTATGTGACGCACTCGGAGGAGTATCTCAGGGCCTTTATCACCGAAAAACTCCTCAATACCGACGAGCCTTTTCGTAAAACCGACCATATGCAAGCCTGTCAATATTGTGATTATAAAGAAATTTGTGGGCGCTAAAGGTTAATGTTGCGTCTATTTTTTACCGATACTTGCACCATAAACTTGTCCATAAACCAAACACTTCATCTACTTCCCACCTTATGAAAAAGTTATTTTTACTGCTTTTGTTGTCCAACGCACTCTTTGCCCAACTCACTTCCTACGAAAAAAGCAAAGGGCAAGAAACCGCCACGTACGACGAAGTCATCCGCTTTTACCAAGCCCTAGACCAAAAATATGACCAAGCCACGCTACTCGAAGTAGGCACGAGCGACATTGGCAAACCATTGCATTTGTTTGTGTTATCGGCCAACAAAGTCTTCAAACCTCAGGCTGATAAAGTAACTCTTTTGATTAATAATGGCATCCACCCCGGCGAACCCGAAGGCATTGACGCCAGCATGATGTGGGCGCGAGAACTGTTGGAAAAGAAAATGCTGCCCCCCAATGTGTTGCTGTGCATTGTGCCAGTCTACAACATAGATGGTATCCTTAACCGCGGCGTGTCGCGCCCTAATCAGAACGGCCCCAACAGTTACGGATTTCGGGCAAATTCACGGAATTATGACTTAAACCGCGATTTTATCAAAACGGATTCTAAAAATTCGGAGTCGTGGCAAAAGATGTTTCAGGCGTGGAAGCCTCACATTATCGTAGACAATCACACCTCCAATGGCGCTGATTATCAGCACGCTGTTACGTATTTTCCGACGCAAAAAGACAAGTTTAATCCAATTGTTTCGACCTTTTTCACCAAAGAGTTTAAGCCCGCTTTGGACGCTCAATTATCAAAATCGGGTTTTGACCCTGTGCCTTACGTAAACGCCTTTGGCAGCACCCCCGAAACGGGTTATTCGGGCTTCAACGATGCCCCTAGGTATAGTTCGGGCTACGCGTCACTGTTCAACTGTGAAACCTTCGTGGTTGAATTGCACATGCTCAAGGATTATCCTACGCGGGTCAAAGGAACTTACGTATTTATGGAGACGACCCTCAACCTAAGCACCAAACACGCTGCGACGTTGATTGCCAACAAACAAAAAGCCGACGAAGCCGTGGCGGCCCAAAAGTCGTTTCCATTAAGCTGGAAATTGGACCGCAGCGTGGCCGATTCGATTACTTTCAGAGGCTTTGCGGCCAAGTACAAACCCAGCGAAGTGAGCGGGCTGAATCGTTTGTATTATGAGCGCAGTGAGCCGTTTACCAAACGTATTCCCTTTTTTGACCACTACGTAGCCGATTTGACGGTTCAGAAACCAAACGCCTACGTGTTGCCGCAAAGTTGGGCGCGGGTGGCAGAACTCCTCAAAATCAACGGGGTAGCGCTAAAATCTTTAGAAAAAGATACCGAAATGGAAGTGGAAGTATACTATATTGAAGATTACAAAATTCCCCAAAAGCCTTACGAAGGCCATTATAATCATACGGGTGTAACGGTCCGAAAAGAGACGCAGAAAATACAATTTTACAAAGGGGATTATCTTATTGAAACCAATCAAAAATCCAACCGATACCTCATCGAAACCCTTGAACCTCAAGGTCCCGACTCATTTTTTGCGTGGAATTTTTTTGATAGTATTTTAGGACAAAAAGAGCATTTTTCAGCCTATGTTTTTGAAGACATTGCGGCTGAAATGCTGCGCAAAGATGCGACCCTGAAACAAAAATTGGAAGAAAGAAAAAAGACAGATGAAGCTTTTGCCAAAAGCGGTGCGGCGCAACTCGAATTTATTTATCGCAACTCACCTTATTTTGAGCAGACATATTCCCGCTATCCTGTGTATAGGTTGGTGAAATAACCTCGCTTTCCGCAACGAGCAATACTGGCTCGGGAGTTTCAAACTCATCTTCATCAAAGTAAAAAAAAGGGTCCATAATGTGGTGGAGGGTTGGGGCTTGTGTATATTATACATGATATACGCAAAAACCACCCAAAAAGTCACCACAATTCTAAAAAAAATACGAAATTTAATATTCAAACCCTGATTACCTCATTTCGCTCAATATACACCAGCAACGAATCAACCCTTGGGTAGCCCATTTGGTAGAAAAGTTTAGCGTAATCTTTAATCTGTATAGTGTGACTTTCGAGCGGAATACCCGTTTTGTAATCGACGATTACGACTCGGTCATTCAAGTGTACTACCCGGTCAGGGCGGTGAATGTTGCCATCGGGGGTTAAAATTTCGCGCTCATTGATGACGTTTGACTCCATTTCAAATAGACCTTGTAAATCAGGGTGTTGAAGAATCTTATCAAGACTCTTACGAATATCTTCGGCTTCGATTTTTTCAATCATGCCTTCCGTTTGCATCCGAACCAAAGCCGAGGGAACGTCCTCGGGCGTACGTACCATCGAAAGAGCGTAGTGAACTTTGTTTCCGTGATCGCGTTTTTTCTCAAACGTTTCTACGTCAAAGATGCGGTTGGCCAAGCGCCGGAGGCGCAACTCGCGGCTACGGTCCGTAGAGATAATCTGCGGGACATAAAAAGTGGGTGTCTGAAGGGTGGCGTGAGGGGTGCGCGGAGCGAGTTGCGCCAGTTTTTCAAGGCTGCCGATTGCGGGTTCTGGTGTGCCTTCCAAATACTGATACAGCCAATAACTTACTTTTCGGGGAGATTTGATTTTGGCAAAATTTTCTTCTTTGGCCAACACGTACAGTTTTTTGGTCGGACGCGTAAACGCCACGTACAACAAGTTTAGGTTTTCGACAAATACGCGCTCACGCTCCTCTTTATACTGCAATGCTACCGACTCGGTAGTCTGCAACAATGTCTCTTTTACTTGAACCGAACCCGTTTGGAGCCACTTGGTCTCCGTGTGTTCAATCATTTCACCACTTTCAGCGTCTTTTGTACTAAAACCGCCAATGCCCAACTCCGCTGACGGGTCAAGATTGACCCACATCGAATCGCGCTTGGCATTGGGCACAAAATCCCAATCGGCGTAGGGAATAATCACCACGGGATACTCCAAGCCTTTGGAACGGTGGATGGTCTGCACCGTAATCGCGTTGGGGTCTGACGGGGCCGAAATGGAAATCTTCTCTTTTTGGGTTTCCCAATAATCCAGAAAATCGGCCAAATGACTGCCGCGTTTGGTATTGAATTCCAAGACTACATCCAGAAATCGAAACAGATAATCACGCTCTTCTACGATTTCAAACAGCCCGAACGTCTGCACCAATTTTTCGGCCAGCTCATACGCACTAATTTGGAGCAATCGGTACGGATTCAAAAACGCATCAATGACGTCGCCTTCTTTCAGCTCGCCCGCCTCGGCCTTAACTTGCCGTAAACATTCATTAATAAACACGTAAAACTCCCGCACATCGTGCGATTCCACCACCGTTTTTAGGCGTTGATTGTCTTTGTTGTCGGGAATGCGTTTGACAATCATTCGGAAAAATAAATACAGCGCTTCGTACTTATCCAATCGACTGTCGGGCTTAACGAGCACGCGCATAAAGGCCGTCACCAAATTGACTGCCCCCGAAAAACGTAACGAAAGCGAATCGTCGGAAATGATGTTGTACCCATTCTCTTTCAGGTGGTTAGCTATTTTTTTTGCATCTTTCTTGTACCGACACAGCACCGAAATATCGCCCACGCTAAACCCGTCGATTTCGGTTGCTTGCTGAATCAGGGCCAGCGTGCGGTTAATCATGGCGGGCGTATCGTCGTCGTCGTTGGTGTCGTTATTCAAGGCGGGAATAAACTCAATCTGCACTTCTCCGCCCGTTTTGGGATTGGGCGGCAACTCCTGCGCCACCTGCTCAAACACATCGTGCGAAAGCGGAAATTGGTCGCGATAGAGTTCTTCAATTCTGCCAAAAAACGCGTTATTAAACTCAATGATTTCTTTGGCGCTCCGACGATTGACCCGTAGCACATCGCCCGTCAAATGCCACTGAATGCTTTCTAGGCGCTCCACCGTCAACTCGCTGTCGCCCAAAGATTGCGCCAATCGGCCGAGATTCTGGGAATGAAGCGCGATGATTTGGTCCATGTCGCCGCCCCGAAAACGGTAAATGGCCTGCTTAGAATCTCCCACCGCGAGATTGAAGTGGTCGTAGCCGAGGCTGTTGTCAATCAGCGGCAACACATTGGCAAATTGCAATTTGGACGTATCCTGAAATTCGTCAATCAGAATATGGTTAAACTTCTCCCCCATCCGCTCATAAATAAACGGTACGGGATCTTCGGTCACAATTTGCAGGATTTTCTGGTTAAATTCGGAGATATGCACGCGGTTATTTTCCCGCAACTGACGGTCAAATTCCTCCTTAATTTCATTCAACAACGACAAGTGATACAAGTGCGGAATGAGCTGTTGGTACAAAAAATAATTCCCACTCACCGCCAAACGATTTTCTTCAATTCGTTCGTAAAAATCCACCAATTGCGGTTTTATCTGCGCCACGGCTTCGACCACAAACGGGCGGGCGGTTTTGGTGAGCCAGCCTTTGTCGTTTTCGAAAGCGTCTTTCTCGCGCGCTCCTGGCTCGGTCATCGCTTCGGAAGTATCGGTGCGTTTTTTGAAATACCGAAACACCGTTCCGTACGAAAAATCTTTCTCGTCCAAGCCGCTTTCCAGTATCAGTTGATGCCCTTTTTCGGCCCATTGCACCAGTTGGTTTTCCCACTTGCGCAACGCACTCACCAGTTGCCGCCGAATTTTTTTAAAATCTTTGGCCGACAGATGCGCATTTTTCATGATGGCAGCGTAGCGTTGCTCATTGAGCAAATCGTTGGCAAAACCCGCCATCGCTTCGGGCAGGCTGTGGTAGTTTTTTCCTTCCTGCCCCGCTTCCAAATAAAAAGATTCAAGAATATCCGTCAACTCGGTATAAGCATCGTCGCCCGTTTTTTCGAGCATTCGTTCTACGGCCATCAGCAGCAACTCCCCCGCCTCCATCTCCACTTCAAACGAAAACGGAATCCCCAGTTCATCGGTAAACGCGCTCACCACCCGTTGCACAAAACTGTCGATGGTCAGAATGGCAAAATCACTGTAATCGTGCAAAATTTGTTTGAAAACGCGGTTGGCTCGGTTGCGAATGTCGCGTTCGCGGAGCTTGTAAGCGCCTTCGCGGTCGGCGAGGGATTCGGGGTATAACTCCTGAATAATGTCGTGCAGCATCGGGTCTTCGTGGCCGTTGGCAAACGCCTCCAACTTGACCATGATGCGGTCTTTCATCTCACGCGTGGCAGCCTTGGTAAACGTAATGGCCAGAATATGCTTGAAATAATAGGCGTTGTCGCTTTGCAAGGCGAGTTTGAGGTATTCTTTGGTAAGCGTGTAGGTTTTTCCCGACCCTGCCGACGAACTGACAATCTTGAACATAAAAAATCTTCCGGAGTTAAAGTCCTAAAGTTAGTCAGATTCAAAACGAAACCGCAGAAAGTAAGTCTTGAATTTTGTGTTCAACCAAATCCGCCCTATTTTGCCCCTTCAATTTAATTCCTGATTCTGCGAATCCATCACGCTATGTCTGCCATTACTATTCGTACCGATATTCGTCCCGGAGACCTTGGGTACATTACCTATTTAGTGGGTATTATTTATGCCAAAGAGTACGGAATGACCCTCCTGAACGACATTGAAGTGGCTACTTTTTTGACGCATTTTATCCAACATTATACTCCCGAAAAGGAACGTTTATGGGTGGCCGAAACCGACGAACATATCGTGGGCTGTATTCTGGTGTACGAAGAAAGTCCAGGCGTGGCGCATCTGCGGTCGCTGATTCTGCATCCTTCGGTGCGCGGGCGTGGGTTGGGGCGTCAATTAATGCAACTCGCCATTGATTTTTGTCGTGAAGTGGGTTATCAGAAAATTACGCTTGAAACCTTTGATGAATTGCATGCCGCGCTGCATTTATACGATTCTTTTGGTTTCCAACTCACGGGCGAGCGCTTCCATGCCGAGTGGGGCCGCCCCGTCCGGGAAGTACAATTTGAGTTGCTTTTATCAAATTCGGCCAAATCATAACAAAAACACGACATGAAAACCCTGCTATTGATTGTGCTTATGGCTTGGTGCACTTTTTCCTACGCCCAAACCATCACCATTGAAGGGCGCGTTTTGGATGTTTCTAATAATCAACCCGTTCCCTTTGCGGGCGTGGGCATTGTGGGCAAAAGCGTCGGAACGGTGGCCAATGAGCAGGGGCGATTTAGCTTAAAACTAAGCCAACAATACGCTTCAGAAGTGCTTGTTATCAATTGCATGGGGTATGAATCGTACCAAATCCCCGTCAAAGCCGCCATTCAGTCAAGCCCGCTGGAAATCAAACTGAACGTAAATGCCATTCGGCTGAAAGAAGTGGTGGTGAAGCCCGTAAACCCCACCGAAATTATCTACCAAGTCGTAGCGCTCATTCCCCAAAATTATGACCAAAACCCCAGCATTATTGAAGGCTTTTACCGAGAATCTGTCAAACAAGCACAGGTGAATCAATACTTTGCGTTTTCGGAAGGGGTAATTCAACTCTATAAATCGGGCGTAGATACCAACATTCCCGATCAGACGCGGATGATTAAGGGCCGCAAGAAAGAACTGCCGACCACCGTTGTTACCGTCCAAAATGATACGTGCCCTATTCCGAGCATCACCAACGGACCCTATCTTGGCTATTTTCTGGACGTGGTCCGAGCGCGGGATTTTCCCCTGTATGACTTAAATTCCTACACTTTTGAGTACGACGGCGCCCAAAGCATCGGCAACACTTTTCTGTACAAAATCAACTTTAAAAGCAATTCCGTCATCAAACGCTCAGCTAATCAGCGATTTGCGGCCTACAAAGGAACCCTCTATATCGAAACTGAAAGCCTCGCGGTGGTTAAAGCAGAATATGAATTGAGCGATGCCGCATTGCGTCAATACGAACTCAGCTATCCGGGTATACGCCTCAAACACCGTAAACACATCATCAATTACGCTCCTTTTGAGGGCAAATGGTACCTGCACGATGCCCGCGTGGTGAATGACTTTGAATACGAATATTATGTCTGGCCCAAAGGAACGCGGCCCAAAAACGCTCCCAAGCGCATTGAAGTGGGGGTCGGGCTCCATAATCAAATGGCTTTTGTAACTACTCACATCCACAACCGTAACGTACAAAAATTTCCGTTAAATCAAATTTTGAGAATTGATACCTCTTTTTCGGAACAAAGCATGACCTTTGATGATGATTTTTGGAAGGATTTCAATATCATTGAAGAAGAGGAAAACTAATTCCAAATGCTCACTTTTCGGGTAGTTTCTTTGGCTTCTCGGCAAACGTTTTCTGAAATTTTGGTGTTAAAACCGATAGAGTAGACGAAATACAGTCCCGCAACCCAACTACAAGCGTCATTTTGAAAGCACTCGCTCACCTCAACAAATACTTAGTTAAATACAAATGGTACCTAATTTTGGGGACTGTTTTCACGATTATTTCCAATCTTTTTGGAATCATTCCCGCCCAGCTAGTCCGTTATGCACTTGATTTAGTGAAAGATACGCTTGATGTGTATTTTCTCTTCAAAGGCTCTTCGCTGCAAGCCAATCTTTACGACATTTTCGCGTTTAGTATCTTGCTCTACGGGATTTTGATTCTTATCATGGCCTTGCTGAAAGGGATATTTTTGTTTTTGGTGCGCCAAACCCTCATCGTCATGTCGCGACACATTGAGTATGACCTCAAAAACGAGATTTATGCTCATTATCAAACCCTGCCATTGAGTTTTTTTCGTCGCCAAAATACGGGTGATTTGATGGCACGTATCTCCGAAGATGTCAGCAAAGTACGCATGTATGTGGGGCCGTCCATCATGTACGGCATCAATTTAATCACGCTGTTTATCCTGGTCATCAGCTACATGGTTTCGGTCAATGCCAAACTGACGTTTTATGTATTGCTGCCACTGCCGATTTTATCACTCAGCATTTATTTCGTCAACACCATCATCATGAAGCGCTCAGAAGAATTGCAGGCGCAACTTTCCAGCGTTTCGACCTACGTACAGGAATCGTTCTCGGGTATTCGGGTTATCAAAGCCTTTGTCCGCGAACATGAGCAATTGCGAAACTTCGTCAAACAAAGCAACGACTACCGAAATAAGTCACTGAAATTGACCATCGTAGACTCGTTATTTTACCCATTCATCATGGTTCTCGTGGGGCTGAGCAACGTGCTTATTGTTTTCGTGGGTGGGCAAGAAATCATGTCGGGTCGACTGACGCCCGGCAACATTACGGAGTTTATTTTATACGTAAGTATGCTCACTTGGCCCGTCATGGCGCTCGGCTGGACCACCAGCCAAACGCAGCGGGCGGCCGCGTCGCAACAACGCATCAACGAGTTTCTGAACACAAAAACGGATTTGGTTTCGACCAAAAACCTTGAACATGACATTGCCGGAGATATTCATTTCCGCAATGTAAGTTTTGATTATCCCGATACGGGCATCAAAGCCCTCAAGAACTTTAATCTGAGCGTAAAATCGGGGGAAACCGTGGCCATTTTGGGCACGACAGGTTCGGGCAAAAGTACAGTTGCGAATCTGCTCATGCGCCTGTATGACCCCACCGAAGGCGACATTTCGATTGATGGCATCCCCGTTAAAGATTTCAAACTGCAATCGCTACGCGGGCAAATGGGCTATGTACCACAAGATGTATTTTTATTCTCCGACAGCATTGAATCAAACGTGTCGTTTGGCTCAACCGAAATGTCATTTGAAAAAATTGAACAAGCCACCAAAGACGCTGACCTTTACGCCAACATCATTGAGTTTCCAGAAGGCTTTAACACCCGCGTCGGTGAGCGGGGCATTACGCTTTCGGGTGGGCAAAAACAACGTCTTTCCATCGCCCGCGCCATTGCCCGCGACCCCAAAATATTGATTTTGGACGACTGCCTTTCCGCCGTAGATACACAAACCGAGAACACCATTTTGAACAACATGAGTCGCATCATGAAAGACCGTACGTCGGTCATCATTTCGCACCGGGTTTCGTCGGCGAAACTAGCCGATTTTATCGTAGTGTTGGACGAAGGCCGAATCGTAGAGCAAGGCACCCACGAACTTTTGATGGACCAAAACGGAGTCTATAAAGAACTGTATGAAAAGCAGTTGCAGGGCGAAGAAGTGTAACGAACTGGTTTTATTAAAGCCTTTGGAAACCGAAAAATATTAAATGGCAAATTTGAAATGTAAAAGTGTTGGTAATCAAAAAGCGATGCTTCCATTTTTAAGCTTCGCTTAAACCGTTGTGGCCATTATGATTGACGATTCACACAAACTCTACAGGAACCCGAAAAATATTAAATGGCAAATTTGAAATGTAAAAGTATTGGTAATCAAAAAGCGATGCTTTCAACTAAGGGAAGTTGATTTTTAAGCTTTCCTTAAACCGTTATCACCATTATGCTTGACGATTCACACAAACTTTATTATAACATCAACGAAGTGGCGGCTCGTTACGGTTTTGATGCCTCCAAACTGCGGTATTGGGAATCGGTGTTTCCGATGCTAAAGCCCGAAAAACGCGGCGGTGACCGTATCTACACATCAGCAGATTTGGAAATTCTCGACGAAATTGTCTATCTCGTTGAGCACAAAAAACACAAACTGTCGGCCGCCCGCCAAATCATGGAATCGGACCGCAGTCAGCGAATCAAAATAAAACGGGCTATACAACAGTTGGAAGTTGTTAAACGTTACCTCCAAGACGTCAAAGAACTTCTCAAGTGAAAAACAGCATGAAAATAGGCATAACAGCAGGGCTCATTGCGGGTACTTACCTAATCGCAACATATTTTTCTGGCGAACCCACCCCAACCACCACCCTCCAAGCTGTTCCTGCGCTCAAAGCCCTTCCGCGCGCCCAAGCGGCTCTTGTTCATTTTGAATTTGAGCCTGACCCCAACCGCTACGAAGACCAACAACTCCAATTGAGGGTTGAACGCCGCACCGACAATAAATTATACTTGGTCGATGCCTCAAAACCAGAGCAAGGGCGCACGACCTATTATACCCTCAATGGCAGTGTCAACCGGGTGGATGCTCGTCAACTTACGCAGCAACCGCTTTTACCCAATCGCTGGATTCATCTTGTCAAATACGTCACGGAAGTAGCCAACGTAAATTCGGAAAGCTGGCTCACGTCGGCGTTTAACGTGGCCGCTGGGCAGGCCAAATACGCCGCCGCCTACGAGGCCATTTTTTGGGTGCGGGATTCGTTGGATAAAACCCCCTCTAAAATCGCCTATACTCAGCCGCTTTGGCCCAATAATGGTGCCGTGGGCGACAGTCGGATATTCAAACAAACCCCCGCATTTACGTTGCTTAATAAAAAATACGGCTCTGAATCATTGCCCATTGACGAACCCGTTAAGAACTTACAAAAGGTCAGTTGGAACGTTAACCCCACTAAGTTTAAACTCCTGTACGCGGGTGAAGTGGATGGCTTAATCAAGCACATCAAGCCGCGAAATAAGCAAGGAATTACCCGTTTTGATTCAAAGCAACTCGACCAAGCCGCAGATTGGTTGGCTAAAAGCACGCCTGCCGACGCTTTTTCGGTCGATTTTGAGCCTGGCAAAGCCGAAGAAGGATGGTACTGGGACATGTCGGACCCCAACTTTGGGAAAATCATGTACGAGCTTTCGGACCGGATTTACAAACGCCACGGAAAGTTGTTTTATTCGTGGATTGGTGATGCGCCGTCGTTTACGTTTAAGGGTAACAGCTTCACATTGGACGGATACGCCAACGACAACTGGAGCGCTGGCAAAAAAAATATTGATGACTATTTGGCCATTCATCAAGAAGCAAAATCCATCCAAAACATAAAAATTCCTTATCCGACCATCCTCATGACGGGTTTTGGCTATACCAGCAGCACCGTCAATACGAGTGATGCCACCGACCAACCGCCTCAAGTCTGGAAAGCGCCCGTCAACTGGTACCTGCGAACGCTGGATGTGCTCAATCTCAAATCCCTGATTGTGCCTCAAAAAGTAAAATTTCTCAATTTCATTTGGCCCTACGAAGACAAACCCGCCGACGCCCGACGCAGCTACACGCGGCGATTTAAGGTAGGCAACGGCACCAAAGGCTACATCAGACAACTAGACAATCGGGTGATGTACCCCATGAATCTGGTGCGCGATGCAGTATTTATTCATCTCTGCAATCCACGCGTTTTCTACACCAATTACTGGATTTTTGGCCAATCCTACAATCCGTATCAGGCGTTGAGGTATTCCAAAATCAACGGAAATCTTTCGTGTGAATCGCAAAAGACGGGGGGGTATTTTGTGTATGAGTACCAAGGACCCGACCAACCCACCTGCCCCTCACTCAACGAAGATTACATCGGCAAAGACGCCCTCGGCGTAGCTACTATGGTGCAGGCGCATGAGTTGTTTGCCAAGTATCAGCACATTCTGGATGGCACCCAAACCCGCGAAAGCTACGGTTTTGACTACCAAAGAGCAACGCAGGAAACCACAAAAGCAGTTTGGCAAAATGACACGGGAGAGTTTGCGCGGGCGTTTAAACACAATCAGCCGTGGCTACAAGTGTGGAAAAACCCAAAAACAGGCAAACGCCTGCTGTTGTTTCAAGACAATTTTGCCGAAGCCTTCGAGCCAGTCACGTTTACGACCACCATCAACGGCAAAAAAATAGAGCGAAACGTAGAGGGCAATACGCTGTATTTAGAAGAATTATAATGATTAAAATTCCCGAATAAATCGCTTTATCTGACTTTTTTCTCCCTCCAAAATACGTATCAAATAGCTCCCCAAAGGCAAATCATTGACGGGCAGTTGCTGCTTCATAAAGTTGGACGTTTTTTGAGGTACAAAATACCGAAGCTGCCGACCAGTCATGTCGGTAATCTCAATTTTCACTTCCCCTCGGTAGGTGCTTTCCCACTCCAAATGCAGCCATTTCTGCGAAGGATTAGGAAAGATAAGTAATTCATTATCAAATACAAGAGGTGCTACCGCTGTAATAATCTGTAGTTTCCAAGGTACTAAATTCAACTCAGGAACCGCCATTTTTACGGAAGTTAAAACATGAAATTGACCACTTTGAAAGGTATATTGCGGGTGTGTTGAGGCCACATTTATTTCTTGTCCCGTAAAGTAATCAAACCAACGTCCTGCTGGCAATGAAATTAATTGGTCATTAAGCCCAAAATTAGCAATGACCTGCACGTTCATCGACGAATGATTGAGTGTCAGGCGTTTAATATTATCGAAGGTTTCGAGCGTAAAATCGGTCGTTTTTGTAACTTCCTGCGTAGTTTTGAAGCGAATCAGTTCTGAAAAAACTTTGTACAGTTTCAACCGATTGGCATCTTTTAGGTATTCCCACCGAATGGGCTTTGCCCCTGTACGACCATTTTCGTCAATTGAAACATCGTACCCCAATTCACCAAACTGCCACATCAGCTTGGGTCCAGGCGTAAGCATAAACAGCGCGGCGGCGGCTTTCACCCGTTCCAAGGCGGTCGGGACATTTTTCACTTCAGCATTTCCGTTGATAATGGCATCGTACATTATCCTTTCTTCGTCGTGGCTTTCCATGTAACCAATGGTGGCAGGTTTCTGAAAACCAGCGTGGTTCTTCCACGAAAGGCGATTAAAATTACCTTTACCGTTTTTTACCGCTTCTCGAAACACCCCGTTTTGATTGTCCCACAGCATCATACCGTAGTTGGCGAGTTCGGCTTCTTCCTGATCATCAGCAAAATGCTCCAAAATCACATAAGCCGTAGGGTCATTTTTGCGAATTTGGTCATAAATACGTTTCCAAATAGCCACTCGGCTCGCATCGTATCGTCCCCAACGCGCTACATCAGTGCCTGAATTATTTTGGGTAAATCCTTTGGAAAGGTCGAAACGAAAGCCGTCAAAACGGTACTCTTTCAACCAAAACTCATTGACACGCTGCACGTAGTCTTTGGTAGCAGCAGCCTCGTGGTTAAAATCAAAAAAGACACTGAACGGATGTGTCGCCTGTGGATTAAACATGGGGTTGTTAGCAGCGGGCTGCGTTCCGTCCCAGTACATTTTTACATACGGAAAATCATAGTCGGCTTGGTTCAAAACCATGTCCAAAATGACCGCAATGCCGTTTTCGTGGCACTTATCAATTAATGCCTTTAAGTCGTTGGGGGTTCCGTAGGCTTTGTCGGGAGAAGCATGAAAAATGGGGTTATAGCCCCAAGAGTCATTACCCGAAAACTCCATAATAGGCATCAACTCAAGGGCATTAATGCCCATTTTTTTCAGATAAGGCAATGAGTCAGCTACGGTTTTGTACCAACGACTACCCACAAAATCACGCACCAGGAGTTCATAAATTACCAAATCTTCGTTGGCGGGGCGTTTGAAGTTATTGACCTTCCAAACATAAGGAGCTTGATTGGTTTGCAAGACCGACACAATATTCCCTTGTGCTTTTTGAGGAAAAGGCAACAAATTGGGGTAGGTAGTGGCGGGGATAAATTTATCGCTGTTGCGGTCAAGTATTTTTTCAGCGTAGGGGTCTCCTACGGCGATTATCCCATCTACCAAATACTGAAAAGCATATTCTTTTTGTGGGGTTAAATTTTTGATTTCCAGCCAGTACGTTTGCCCATCAGGTGTACGGTTCATTAAATAATCGGCCTGATTTTCCCAGTTATTGAAATCGCCCAAGACATACACAAACTTTTTATCGGGAGCAAAAAGCACTAAAGTAGCCGAGGTAGCGGAGGTGTAATTGATGCCGTTACGCAATCCCGAAGGCAAAACCGCCACGGCAGGTGAAGGACTGACGGTAAAAGTAAATTCCTCAAAAACCTCCTGATTTGCCGCATTGGCCGTGACACGCACCGTACGGCGTTGGTTAGGGGCCGTTCCAGTTGGAATCGTTACCGAAATACTTGTGTCGGTGGCCGTTGCTACGGCAGTTCCGTCGAGTGTCAAAGTTAATTTAGCCGTAATAGATGCTCTTGCTTTTATGGAGATGGAACGGTTGGCCTCGACGAAAAAGTTTTTTTCGGTTGGGGTATTAAATCGTACAAACAACTGATTGGAGGCGTAAAAGTCAAACAAAAAATCTTCGGTTTGGGCCGAGCCATTGGCGTTTTTCACCAAAACCCCCATCCAACGTAAAGCTTTTCCTCCAGTTACGTTGAGGTATTTATTGGGAGTCAACTTGATAGTCCATATATTATCACTTACGCGGGTCAACAATCCGGGGGCAAAGGGTTGCGAAAAACTCATTTGCCCCGAAGGTCCAAACTCTGCCGTTTTGTTGGCGGGGTCAGACCCGCCCCACGCCCAAATATACAACCCACTTGCTTGGTTAAGTAAGCCTGCTTTTCGATTGTCTTTTGCTTGTGTCAAATCAAAGATTAGGGTAATCTCTCCCTCCGAGGTTGGAAATTCGGGCTTAACAATGAGGGCTTGCCCAAAAGCAAAATTTGCAAAAGAGAGGCAAAAAAGTAACCGCTTAAGCTTTTCCATCGATGGTATTAGTTAATTGATTATCAGACACAATCAGTCCTATTCCTGTACTTTATTTTACTTCAAAAACCACCGCACTTTTCCCTGCGACTGAAAGGGTATTACCCAGGGTCTTTACTTCATCAGTGACTACGTTTTTTACGACACTTCCCTCTTTTAATATTTCCGAATACCTCGCTAAATCCAGCGTTTGAGCTTGTTTGCTTTTGTTCAGCACCACCATGACTTTTGCCTCGTTGGTGTATCTAAAATAAACATACACGCCGCCTGAAGGCGCAAAATGAAGGGTTTTCCCGGTGGCAATAATTGTATTATTTTTCCGCCAATTCAGCAGTTTTTTGAGATAAAGCTGCATATCAAGCTGTTGAGGGCTCAATCCTTTACCCGAAAATGCACTCACGGTATCTTCTTTCCAACCACCCGGAAAATCAGAACGAATCAGGCCATCATTTTTGTGGTGACCCGTATTCTCCATCAACACCTCTGTTCCATAAAACAATTGAGGCACGCCCCGAGTGGTCAATAAAAACGTTAGGGCCATTTTTGTTAGTTCAGCATCATTGTTCAGCTGCGTGTATAATCGGTCCATGTCGTGATTATCGCCCATGGTCAAAATTTGAAAAGGGTTGGCATAGACAAAATCATTGGCCAAGGCTTCGTATAAAGCGGGCAACCCTTTACCAAAATTGGCATCGTCTTTTTCTTTTAATGCCTCTACCAAAGCTGCTTGCAGTGGAAAATCCATAACACTTGTAAGGCAGCCATCATAGCCGTCGGCATTTTGCTTTCCCTTTTGCCAATACGATGTTATCAACGGATTGATACTCCATTCTTCACCTACAATACTGAAATTGGGGTATTCATGCATGAGGGCACAGCTCCAATTTTTCAGGAAGGTTTTATCCGAATAGCCATATGTATCCTGTCTGATACCGCCAAGCTGCAATGTTTCAATCCACCAAATGGAATTTTGAATTAAATAGTTTGCCATAAACGGGTTTTGTCCGTTCATATCGGGCATCATTTTATCAAACCAACCATTTTTCATTAAGTTTTTATCAAACTCAGAGGCATATTTATCCTGATTGACGGTGCGGCGGTGATTGGTAGCTTGATAAGCATTGGGGTAATTAATCCAATTTTTGAAGGGCAAGTCATTCGTCCACCAATAGCCCAAGCCTGTGTGATTGAGCACTTCGTCAAAAATCAGTTTGATGCCTTTTTGACGTGCTTTCAAAGACAACTCTTTGTAATCCTCCAATGTACCAAACCTTGGGTCCACTTTATAATGATTGGTAATGGCATAGCCATGATACGAGTAGCTTGGCATATCGTTTTCGAGCAATGGAGTAGGCCAAATGGCCGTAAAACCCATACTTGAGATGTAATCGAGGCTATTGATAATTCCCCTGATATCCCCCCCGTGCCTTGCTCCCTCAAATTTGCGATTGATTTGGGTTTCTTTCATCGCTGGCACCACATCGTTAGTGTAGTCGCCATTCACAAATCGGTCGGGGGTAATCAGATAAATTACATCCGAGGCATTAAACCCTTTTCGTTCTGCACTTTCAGAAAGCCTTGGAAGCACACTATAGTCATAAGAATAAAGCGTTTTGCCTGCTTTTTGGAAACGAATCGGAAACGTACCCGGCTTGGTGTTTTTTTCGACGACAACATCTATGAACAAATAGTTCTTGCTGTCGGCTTTGTGGATTTTTTTGATAGAAATACCCGGGTAATTAATCACGGGAGTGGTTTCACCAATGTTGTTTCCATGAACCAACAATTGAAGGTTTTTATTTTTCATTCCCACCCACCAATTGAGGGGTTCTACGTGTTGTATTTGAGCAGTTGCGCCGCACCATAAGGCAGACAAAAGAAAGATAAGAGCAATTTTTTTTTGCATGTTCATCATTTTTTTAGTAAAAATTCAATGGGAATAGGAAGTCGTTTTTTCCACGCTTGCTCGCTGTGGGTATCGCCTGGGAAAAATCGGGTCACCCAATTTTTATCCGTAAATCCCTTTGCTTGTAAAATAGTATCAACCTGTTTTTGAAGCGGTGGATAGAGCGCGTCCAGGGTTTGATTGCCATAGTCAAAGTAGATTTTATGCAACTGATAATCAGGCAGGTTTGTATTGAGATATTTAAAAAAAGCCGCGGGAATAGGATTATTGTCGATACTAAAAATCCCTGGCCAGTGGGTAGACAAACAGGCCGCTCCGCCAAATACAGTAGGGTACTCACAAATCGCATACATCGAAATAAGTCCGCCCATGCTCGACCCTGCCACGAAGGTGTTGTTTACATCAGGAAGCGTAGCGTAAGTCTTATCTATCAAGGGTTTTAGCTCAGTTACCAAAAATTTCAGGTAATTGTCTGATACAGGCTGAAAAACTTCCTTTGTTCGGCCTGCTTTTTGGAGTTGTTCAACCACAAATTGTTTTTCTAACGATGTTAATTGCTCGTAGGGTTTTTGTGGAAAATAATCGGCATGACGGCCTTTGTCCGAATTCCAAATACCCACCACGATCGTAGCTTTGATTTTATCATCGGCCATCATTTTGGCCAGTGTTTCATCCACCCCCCATTCCTGTTTGTTCCAATTGTTGGTACTATCAAACAACATTTGTCCGTCGTGCATATAGAGCACTGCGTATTTTTTTTGGGGAGTATATCCTTCGGGTAGCCAAACATCCAAGTTTCTTGCCGAGACGTATTGAGAAGCGAAGTTTTCTATTCTTTTGATGCTTCCGGAGCTGACTTTGGGTAGAGTTTGGGCAAAAGTACCGACAGATAACAGGCTTAGAATCAATAATGATTTCATCGTTTTTAATTTATTCGTTTTCATTGGCATCTCAATTAGACCTTTTGCTGGTAAAGCTACTTGTAGGTCTGAGCTGCCGCTCAAGCATACCGTACTAAACGCGATAGATGATTAAAAAAGCACCGACAAAAGTTTATCGGTGCTTTCGATAATCAACCTATTAGTTTTCAGTTTGGATTTTTATCTATCTTTTAGTGAACTTGTAAGTGGGTTTGGCGGCATTGGTAAAATCAAGAACAATGTCGTACGTACCTGCTTTTACGGCAATATTCGCCCCGCCAGCTTCCATCACCCCATCGGCTTTGTCGTCGCCATAGTTTACAGCCCAATCATCATTTTGGCGGAATTTGATTTCTCCATCAATCAGCTTGATATTGGACAGTGTAAAAATACCTTCGGTACCAAAATCGGGTATAAATTTAGCATCGGGGCCATTCCAGCCGTTAGGAGTGGCACTACCCACTACCCCCCATACTTTGGTTGCCACGATGGTATATTTCAGGGTTTTGAAGTCAACCGTCACCAAGTAAGTCCCTGCTTTTACCACAATATTGTCCCCCCCCACTTCGAGCGTACCGTCAGCGCCTTTGTCACCATAGTTTACGGTCCAATCTTCGTTCTGACGAATCTTGATTTCGCCGTCTTTCAACGTTGCAATCGCTCTCCATTGGTCAGAAGAAGGGTCATAAAAGAAAGGTACATCGGGCGCACTCCAGCCATTGGGGGTAGCCGAGCCGACAATTCCCCACGAAAATTTCTCCACAGTGTATTTGAGGGCTGTTAAATCCACTGTGATTTTATACGAACCTGCTTTGACCGCGATATTGTCTCCCCCTTTTACAAGCGTACCGTTAGTGCCTCCGTAGTTTACGTCCCACTTGTTGTTTTCACGGAATTTAATTTCGCCATCGGTGAGTGTCACATAGGCTACATACACGTTGGATTTGTCGGTTTTATAGAAAGGCAAATCGGGTGTCGCTCCCCAGTTATTAGCAGCCGACCCCACCACACCGAGATTCGTACTCAGGTCAAGTTTGTCCAGATAAGGCGTTGCTTTCAGCGAAACAACCGACGAATTCAGATTGGTACTTCCGCCCAAAAACGACTGCACTTTTACGTCCACATCTCCAGCAGTGGCTACTTTCAAGCCTAATTTCAATAAAATAGGGTTTAATTCTGAGGTTTTGAAGGTTTTTTTCAGTTCGGCCCCCGTTGTGATGGTAGCCGCATTTGAGAAATCTCCTCCTTTTTTATCAATCAAAATCGTGTATGCTGCGGGGGCGTTGAAACCATAATCAGGTTTTGCCCACGAAATCGTCAACGCATCTTTATCGGCATTTTCTTTGGTCAACACCACCGACGAGGCCGAAAGTGTCACCACAGGCACAGCTCCTGAATTAATGACTGCCTTTATTTCGTCTTTTTCGCAGGAGTTCAACGTCGTTAGGACTACGACAGCGTATATGAATTTATGAAACCAATTTTTCATGTTTTTTTTTGTTAATCTGTAATCAGAGATTTTCAGGGGCTTAATAACCAGCATTTTGCACCAAATTAGGATTGGCCGTTAAGTCGGTAGAAGGGAGAGGGAAGATTTTCAAATAATCCTGCACGCCTGCCCCGTCTTTTACACCGCCTTTCCACGCCCATAAGTAAGAGGAACTGGTAAATTTGCCGAAGCGTAACAAGTCTGTACGACGGCCACCTTCCCAAGACAACTCACGACCGCGCTCGGCCAATACAAAATCAGGGGTTAAATCAGCCGCTGCAATATTCCCCGACGTATTTCCGTAGGCTCTTACCCGAAGTTTATTGACATAATCAAGTGCCAATGCTTTATCACCAGCCCCGCGTGCCGCTGCTTCAGCATAAATCAAATACGCATCCGCCAAACGAAACATAGGGAAATCAGTATCAGGATGGGTTAAATTCGTTCCAACCTTGCCAGCAGAGGTTATATTTTTGTATTTAGGCATGGCATAACCATCGGTAAAAGTGGGAATTTCGTTTATTTCCAACTTTTGTCCGTCGGTATAAAACATGGCTCTTTTATCAGTCTTGCCCGATGGGTCAGCAAACAGTTTTACAAAGGAAGGCGTTACTCGAACACCGCCCCAACCGCCGTCGATACCATAACTCGAAGCGGGCATCGAACCACCCACGGGCGCGTGGCACAGAAAAGTCATCCCCCCCCAGGTTTGGCTGCGGTTTCCGTCGGCCGCCAATGCCCAAATTACCTCAGTTGAGTTATGGTTGTCGGCTTTAAACAAATCATCGTATTTTGACTGCAAACTGTACCCTGCATCAATCACTTTTTTGGCATAAGTGGCAGCATCGGCATAACGGTTGCCTTGGCCTTGTGCCTCTGCGTTGAGATACAGTTTGGCAAGCAGCATCCACGCCGCCGCTTTGTCAGCACGGGCATATTCATTTTTACGCGCTTCAACCAACTCACTATCAATGGCTTTCAGTTCTGACTCAATGTAAGCAAACAAGTCCTTCGCATTTGTCTGTTTAGGTGGCGCTGAGCCTACAACGTCGTTATCGGTCACAAATGGCACATTTCCCCCAAACAAATCTAACGCGTGCCAGTAGCTCAGTGCCCGCAGAAAACGCGCTTCGGCCCGCAGGGCTTTTGCATCGGTAAGGATTGTACCTGACACTCCCCTTTCCGCCAATTTTACATCGCTTGTTTCGCGAATAAATTCATTACAAGAGGCGATTTGATAGAAAACTCGGTTGTAAAAACCCCTCACAAAAGGATTATTGGAAGACCATTTCATTTGGTGCAACTCAGGCAAACCCGCGTCACTCCAAGCAATTACGGCTTCGTCGGTCGTAAGTGTTTGTAAGTACCAATAATTGCGCAAATAACTCGAAAAGCCTTCGTCCATCCCTTTGATGTCTTTGGTACGGTCGTCGCCAGCAGGCCCTTGCTGACCTGTTAGCATCAACCCCGCGTACAGCTTTGCACCTACTTGTCGGTAAGCAGCGGGGTCGTTATAAACAGTTGCCGAAGTAACCTCATTAAAAGGCATTCTGTCAAGGTCTTTCACACAAGAGGATACCGCCAACGCCAGCGCAAATCCTCCCACTATTTTATTTATATGGATGAAATTCTTCATTTTTTCTTGTTTTTTGGAAACGTTTGTTCGTTATAAACTCCTAAAATCCAATGTTTAAACCCAAAGTATAAGTCCGAGGCAAGGGGTAAATATTGTTGTCAATACCACCGCTTACTTCGGGGTCAAGTCCCGTGTATTTTGTGATAACAAACACGTTTTGTACCGTTGCAGATACGCGTGCGGAGGTTCTTCCGCCAAAAAGTTTACCCAAATCATAACCCGCAAAAAGGTTGTCCATGCGCAGGAAAGAGGCATTTTCCATGTAGTAATCCGAGAAATACTGCGGGGTGGCAAACTGGGTTACGTTGACGTTGGGCACCACATTGGCCAATGAGTTGTTGGCTCCTTGGAACGCCTGCAACACACCGCTCGTAGAAACAATGTTGTTATAAACATAGTTGCCAAAGTTGCCCCGAACCACAAAACCTCCGCTCCATTTTTTATAAGAAGTTTGGGCATTGAAGCCGATAAAAACGCGTGGCGCGGGAGATTTGTAGTGATAATAATCGTCCACGGTAATTTTACCATCCTGATTGCGGTCAACGTACACACCTTCAACGGGTTTACCGTTTTGGTCATACACTTGCTGCGCCACAAAATACGACGATGCCGGATACCCCACCGAATGGATTTGAATGGTGCTACCCACACCGCCCGCGATACCGCCTACCAATACCCCTTTGTAATTGGGGTCGTTGGCCGAGGTTAATTTGGTGATTTTGTTCTCGTTGTAAGTCGCATTGAAGCCCAAATCAAGCGTAAAATCTTCTTTACTGATGGCATTGTAATTCAACAACAGCTCCAATCCTTTATTTTCAATCGAACCTACATTCGACAGGATTTCGTTGGTGAGGTTGGTACCTGCCGCAACTGGCACAACGTTTAGTAAGTCCGTAGTTTCTTTCCGATAGTAATCAATACTACCCGATACTCTTGCTTTTTTGAACGCAAAATCCAAGCCTACGTTTTGGGTAACGGTTTGCTCCCATTTGATGTTGGCGTTGTATCCCTCAGCACGCAAAGTAGTATAAAACGTGTTTCCCAGTTGCTGCTGAGCCGTGGCTGTACTTGGCGTATAGCGTGCCAAATAGGCAAAGTTTTGACCTACATCCTGCTGCCCTGTTACCCCATATCCTAGGCGCAACTTCAAGTCAGACAATACGTTAGAATTTTTCAAGAACTCCATTTCGTTGATTTTCCACGCAAAAGCCGCCGATGGGAAAGTTCCCCAACGGTTGTCTTTGGCAAAACGGGACGAACCGTCGCGGCGAAGTGTAAAGGTCAACAAATAACGGTCTTGAAGATTCAGATTTGCCCGTCCAAAGAAAGATACCAACGTATTTTGGGTTTTGTAAGGGCTATCGTTGATGATTTTGGTTTCTGCGGCATCTTTGGTAATGCTCGTGGTGGTATTCAAAAAATCTTGGTACGAGTAACCCGCCGTTAAGTCAATGCGCGTATCCTTGGTGAGGTCTTTTACGTAGTTGAAGTAAAAATCCAATAACTTATTGGAGCGGTCTTGGGTATAGACTGTTTTTTCGCCACCATTACTAAAATTGGAGGCTGCCAATGCGGGTACAAAGCGATTACCATCACTTTTGGAAATATCATAACCAACGTTCAGATTGGCGTGTAGTTCGGGCAGAAAATGGAATTTATAGTCCAACTGCATATTACCGATACTGCGATTAACGGTACTTTTATCGTCCGTCAAATCCAGCAATCCAAGCGGGTTACGGGTTGCAATGGTGTTTGGTTTTCCGTCGGCATTTACCCACTCAAAATAACCGCCGTACGATTCTTTGCCCGAAAAAATAGGTTGAGTAGGGTCAAAAGCAACTGCTGCACCTATTGCCCCTTGGTTGGCAAAACGATTTTTAATAGTAGATGCTTTGACGTTAATATCCACTTTCAAGTGGTTGTCGAGCAGCATCGGAGTCAAACCTACCGAAGCCGAAGTCCGCCCCATATTGGAGGTTTTTAAAATACCATTTTGATTGGTATATCCCACAGATACGCGGTAGGGCATATTCTTTACCGAACCTGTAACACTCAAGTTGTTGTCGGTGCTGACAGCCGTACGATAAATTTCCTTTTGCCAGTCGGTAACAGCCGACCCCAGTAATGATTTTTGAGTACCCGTCCCGTATTGATTGACTAACGCCCGAAAATCATCGGCCGAGAGAACTTCAATTTGCCCCGTTCTTTGACCAACGGAAGCCTGAGTACTCAAATTGACGCGCATCACGTCGCCTTTCTTTCCTTTTTTAGTCGTAATCATAATGACCCCGTTAGAAGCCCGCGAACCATAAATAGCGGTGGCAGAAGCATCTTTCAGGATATTAAACGACTCAATGTCATTGGGGTTGATTAAACTCAGCGGATTGGGAGCGCCTTTCAATTCGCTGTTGTCCAAAGGTACACCGTCAATGACGATGAGGGGGTCGTTGCTGGCGTTCAATGAAGCACCTCCGCGAATACGGATGGTACTCCCCGCACCTGGCGCACCGCCATTGGGCGTAATTTGCACCCCAGCCACTTTACCGGCTACTAGTTGGTCAGGGGTAGCAATGTTCCCTTTGTTAAAATCAGCTGTCGTAATAGAAGCAATCGAACCCGTAAGGTCTTTTTTGCGCTGCGTACCGTAACCAATGACCACCACTTCGGCCAACTGTTTGTTGTCATTAAGCAACGTCACGGAAACTGTCGTGCGGTTTCCTACCGCCACTTCCTGCGTAGTCATTCCTACAAAACTGAATACCAACGTGGCATTGGCAGGCGTTACAATTTTGAAGTTTCCTTCGGCATCGGTTTGGGTTCCTCTGGTAGTACCTTTCACTAAAACACTCACGCCGGGCAATGCCGAGCCGTTGCTTTCCTGCACTTTTCCGGACACGGTAAGGTCCTGTGCCGTGGCAGAGGCTACTGCCAGTATCCATACCAACACCATGAGTTTCAACCGAGGGGCTGCGCCCACTTGCCAAAACATGCTATAGAACTGAATCATCATAGGTTTTTTTAATAAATTGTTTAGAAGATTTTGCCTAAGAAATTGACTTTACAAACCGTAATTGTCAAAAACTTCTTGCAAAAGTACCATCAGTATTATGGCGAATCGTTCCACTTTGTAGTTTGAAACCTATTTTAAAACACAGGTTTTAACACAGCTCAAATCAGCTGATTTTCAGAAGGTTTAAGAGAACCAAGTGCGTTCCACTTTATAAGGTGGTACTTATTGGGGGAGAAAAAAGGCGTATTTTCTATTCTTCAACCCGCGACTCGTAGAAGAATTCACGAGGGGTTTGTTGGGTCATTTTCTTAAATGCTCGGTTGAAGGAAGTTTTAGAATTGAAACCCACTTCAAAGGCAATAGACAACATGGTATATTGCCGGTTGCGAGGGTCTTCAAAACGTAGTTTAAATTCCTCTATACGATATTCATTGATGAAGTCAAAAAAGTTTTTATTGTACCCTTCGTTGATAATTTTAGAAAGAAGATGCGGCGTCATTTTGAGCTTCTGAGCAAGTTCATTGAGCGTCAGTCCAGGGTTGGTATAGGGCTTGTTTTTCTTCATGTAGCTTTCCACCTTCTCTTTGTAATTGGAGAGATTTTCGACCAATTCGGGTTCTTTTTCTACCAAAGGAGTAAGGGCATCCTGAATAATAATCGAAGGTTCATCGTTGGGTTTCAGAAAGGAAATGGGCTGCGTTGGTAATTTAAAGATTTCGGGTTGATGAATGGCAAAATACCCCAAAAAATAAGGAATCGTCGAAAAAGCCAGCCAAATCGTATCAATACTTTTTTGGACAATGGATATGGTATCCATTTTTAGAAAATAGCCTACCACAAAAAGCCCCCCCGAAAATAACCATAAAACCAAACAAACAGCCTGCAAGGAAAGTACTGTTGAAAGGTATTGCAGATTTTGTTCATAAGAAGCCTGATTAGCATATAAAGCTCGGTACGACCTAATTACCCGCCGGCTGGCCAACCAATAATACACATTTACCATCAGCGCCACCGTACCCGTTCCCCAAAAAAGCCATATCAAATCTACGTCACGATTCACGATTTTGATTTGAAGGCTTTTGTCTTCCATTAAAAAATAGGGCAAATACATCAAAAACTGCAGGCTGGGCAACACAAAATGCCCCCACCATTTAGAAGGGAATTTAGGCGTCTTGAAAAGCAGTTTTTGAATATAAAAATAAAAAAGCGGTGCGTACAGAAACAGCACAAAATCGGGAATTAACAACAACTTTGTGTACTCTTGTGCCACTTCCCGATAAGCACTTACTACTCGAATCAATACAATAACAGCCATAAATGCCAACGAGACTACCAACCAACGATTTGCCTGACGGTTGTAGTCCTGCATAGACGTTATGGCAATAATCAATAAGGCACTTTGAAAGGCTGAAAATAGCAAAAGTAAGTCGTAAATGGAGATAGAGTGAAAGGTGCCAGATAAATCTTCCCAGCTAATTATTTCGACGGTAATATTATCGCTTTTTAATGATTCATTACGATAAAGCAGCCGATTGGGTCGAGTTTTTCCATTTTCTTTTCCTTCTACGCTATTCCAATCGCCACGCGAAAATTTATACTCAAGGCGATCCAAATCAGACACAACGGTAACACGATACGTTCCATCCATCTGTCGTTTCAGCCGATAGTTCTCATCACTAGTATTCCAGTTATTAAAATTGCCCGTAATGTAAATTACCGCATCTTTTGGGGTATTGGCAGGAATGGATGTAACTACAAACCGATACGTAGCGTGCGCTTCCCAACCTTCTATTTGAAGTTGTAACAATTTAGGATTGGGCTCTGTCAAACGGTCATAGACACGGTCAGGGCGGCTGTTTCCCTCTGAATCTCCTTCTACCAAACCCCAACTTCCTTGGGTTACTTTGTATTTGAAATGCGTAAGAGAATCAGGTAATAACAACGAGTACACGCCATTTACATCGCGCTTTAGCTCAAATTCAACATCGCCAGGTTGCCAATTGTTAAAATCACAAGCCAAAAAAAGACGTTGATTGGCTGTTTTAAACGGAGTATGTTTTGTTATCTCCACCCGAATTTGCGCAAAGGCAAAGAATGGCAACCCAAAAACAACCAATAACAACAACCTCTTCATAGCTTTCAAAAATTGACATCGGTGCGTTGAAAAAGCTCAATAGTCTTACACCGCGACGGGCGCTTTAATGGCTGGCCAAGGGTGGTAATTTTCAAGCGTAAAATCTTCAAATTTAAAGTCAAAAACACTTTTTACATCGGGATTCATCTTCATGACAGGCAACGGGCGCAATTCACGCGAGAGTTGCAATTCAACTTGTTCTAAGTGATTGCTATAAATGTGGGTATCACCGCCCGTCCAGATAAAATCACCGTACTCAAACCCGCACTCTTGCGCAATCATCATGGTCAAAAGTGCATAGCTTGCGATGTTGAACGGCACGCCCAAAAACACATCCGCACTGCGCTGATAGAGTTGGCAAGAGAGTTTATTATCTGCCACATAAAACTGAAACAATGCATGGCAAGGAGACAAGGCCATTTTATTCAAATCGGCTGGATTCCAAGCCGATACAATGATGCGTCGGGAATCAGGGCTGTTTTTAAGCTGCTTCAACACATCCTGAAACTGGTCAATGACGCGTCCGTCGGGGGCTTCCCAACTGCGCCATTGCTTGCCATAGACGGGGCCAAGGTTGCCATCGGCATCGGCCCATTCGTCCCAGATGCTCACGCCGTGGTCTTTGAGGTACTTGATGTTGGTATCTCCCTTCAAAAACCAAAGCAACTCATGGATGATGGATTTGGTATGAACCTTTTTGGTCGTGACCAGCGGAAAGCCTTCTTGTAGGTCAAAGCGCATTTGGTACCCAAATACGCTGATGGTTCCCGTGCCCGTACGGTCAGTTTTGCGGGTTCCGTGGGCTAAAATATGGCGAAGTAAGTCGTGGTATTGTTGCATGGTTGAATTCCTGAAACCTAATTTTTACTCAAACATAAACCTAAAATTGTAAATGGGCAACGAAATTACTGCGTGACCCATGAGCAACAATGTTCGTATTGCTCATTTCAATTAGATTTTAGATGCCTAGTAAACTTGCTATTCAATGCCTTGCTGTTGCTAACAAGGCACCTTCAAGTGGGATATTTGTTTTTTCCCCTACTCTCCCATCAATTCCTTCAAAATCTTTTGGGCCGCGACCGAAATCACCGTTCCGGGGCCAAATACACCTTTGACGCCCGCTTTGTACAAAAAGTCGTAATCCTGCGGAGGAATGACGCCCCCCGCAATGACCATAATATCTTCCCGACCGAGTTTTTTGAGTTCTTCAATGAGCTGAGGAACAAGCGTTTTATGTCCTGCCGCAAGGCTAGAGGCTCCCACAATATGCACATCATTTTCGGCCGCCTGACGGGCGGTTTCTTCGGGTGTCTGGAACAATGGCCCCATATCGACATCGAAGCCCAAATCGGCGAAACTCGTCGCAATGACTTTGGCGCCCCGGTCGTGGCCATCCTGACCCATTTTGGCCACCATAATTCGTGGTCGACGGCCTTCCAACTCGGCAAAGCGGTCGGTCATTTCGCGGGCAATTCGGAAATTCTCATCGTCCGAAACCTCCGCACTATAAACTCCTGAAATAGAACGTATCACGGCTTTATATCTTCCAAAAACGTTTTCCATTGCATCCGAAATCTCCCCGAGAGTAGCCCGAACACGGGCCGCCTCAATCGCCAACGCCAGCAAATTAGTTGTATTATCCATCCCTCCCTGCTGTCGGCAAGCGTCCGTAATGGCCGCCAATGCCCGTTGTACTTTATCCGAATCCCGTTCGGCCTTTATACGCGCAAGTTGCGTTACCTGCGCTTCACGAACGGCTTTATTGTCCACTTCCAACAATTCCAGCGGCTTTACCGAATCGGGTTTGTATTTGTTTACGCCCACAATAACGTCTTTTCCACTGTCGATGCGGGCCTGCTTACGGGCCGCGGCTTCTTCGATACGCATTTTGGGTAGCCCCGCTTCGATGGCTTTGGTCATGCCGCCCATTTCTTCCACTTCTTCAATCAACGCCCAGGCTTTTTCGGTCAGTTCTTTGGTCAAATATTCGACGTAATAACTCCCACCCCACGGGTCTACCACGCGACAAATATCGGTTTCGTACTGTAAATACAACTGCGTATTACGGGCAATCCGCGCCGAAAAGTCGGTCGGCAACGCAATGGCTTCGTCGAGCGAATTGGTGTGTAAACTTTGCGTATGTCCCAATGCCGCCGCCATGGCTTCAATGGTGGTTCGGGCCACGTTGTTGAACGGGTCCTGCTCCGTCAGCGACCAGCCCGATGTCTGGCAATGCGTGCGCAATGCCAACGATTTACTGTTTTTGGGCCCGAATTGATTAACAATTTTAGCCCAAAGCAATCGTCCCGCGCGCATCTTGGCGATTTCCATAAAATGGTTCATGCCAATGCCCCAAAAAAACGACAAACGAGGTGCAAAACCGTCAATGTCCATACCCGCTGCCAGCCCCGTGCGCAGGTATTCTAAGCCATCGGCCAGCGTGTAGGCCAGCTCAATGTGCGCGGGAGCGCCCGCTTCGTGCATGTGGTAGCCGCTAATACTGATGCTGTTGAATTTGGGCATAAACTTACTGGCGTACGCAAAAATATCACCGATGATACGCATACTGGGCGCGGGCGGATAAATGTAGGTATTGCGCACCATGAACTCCTTCAAAATATCGTTCTGGATGGTCCCTGCCAATTGCTCGGGTTTTACGCCTTGCTCCTCCGCCGCCACGATATAAAATGCCATGATGGGCAATACCGCCCCGTTCATAGTCATCGACACCGACATCTGGTCGAGCGGAATTTGGTCAAACAGCACTTTCATGTCTTCGACACTGTCAATCGCTACGCCTGCCTTGCCCACATCACCCACCACGCGCGGATGGTCAGAATCATAGCCTCGGTGCGTGGCCAAGTCAAACGCCACCGAAAGTCCTTTTTGGCCACCGGCCAAATTCCGACGATAAAAGGCATTGGACTCCTCGGCCGTAGAAAAACCGGCATACTGACGAATCGTCCAAGGCTGCTGGACGTACATCGTGCTGTAAGGGCCGCGCAAAAAAGGCGGAATCCCGGCCCCAAAACCCAAATGTTCCGCCTCCCGATTATCCATTTTGGTAAAGGTAGGTTTCACTTTGATGCCTTCGGCGGTCACAAAAGGTTTGCTCGACCCCATTTCGGAAATTGGGGCTTGAATGGAAGAATGTATATTGAGGAAGTTGGGTTTCATTAGTTGTAGTTCAACTATATTTTTTTAGCAATATTTTGGCAAATTGAACGATTTGTATCATCGTTCAAATGTTTGGGCGATACGTTGGGGATGAAGTAATTTAAAAGACACGGCTTCATTGACAGTTTCTGGAGTCGGAGCGTATTTCACTGGCACTTCTTCATCCACCCGAAATTTGTTCACGCCTACCATTACCCGCGTTCCCTGTTGCAGGGCGGCTATGATCTCAGTTGCGTTTTGTTCGATTTTATTTTGAATAAAATTCTGTTCAAAAGCCGCCAATAAGCCCCCTTTTTCTTCTACTTCCAAAAACAAACTCCAAGCGGCCTCTGCCAATTGTTGGGTCAGGTTTTCGAGAAAATAACTACCCGCCGCAGGGTCAAGAGTTCTATCGAGATAACTTTCTTCTTTCAGCAAAATAGAAATATTTCGGGCAATGCGCTCCGAAAACTCATCTGGCGTCCGAAATGTGGCGTCGTATGCGTGAACGGTCAGCGCATCGCAACCGCCAATCACCGCGCTCATGGCCTCGGTTGTTGCCCGCAACAGATTGGTATTCGGCGTAATAGCCGCATCGTAGAAAGTCGAAGTTTGGGCGTGAACGTAGGCAATTTTAGGCTCTATTCCCCAGCCCATCTGCACTCGTTGCCATAAAAACCGCAGCGCCCGCAACTTCGCGATTTCCATAAAGTAGTTGGTACCAACGGAAACCGAAAAATAAAGTTTCGAAAAAACAGCATCTGGGTCAAGGCCCGCATCGGTCAGCTTGTCAGCATACGTCACCGCCGAAGCCAACGCGAAGGCCAATTCCTGCGCCGCGTTGGCACCCGCATTGTGAAACACATGGCTGCTTACACAGATGGTTTTGAAGCTAGGCGATGCTTTTGTCGCGATGGCTACCGCTGCCAATTCGGCAAAATACGTTTCCGAAAGTTGCCCCGTCGTCATCCATGTTGCCAAGCCATCATCGGCCAAACCGCCTTTCATTTGGTACGCAATAAACGTTTGAAGGGCACGAATCAAAGCGGCATTTTGCCCGTTGGTTTGGAAAAATAGAGGCGTATCGCTGAGTTTAATTCCATAAAGAAGTTTGGTAAACTCAATGGTATAGAGGTCTGTATTCCGTAAGTCGAGCGTCAGGGCATCAACGCCTTTCTGCAAAACCGCCAGCATCGCCGCATTGGTAGCCCGCTCGCTTTCATAGACTACTACGGGTTGGTTTAACCAGCCTAATTTCTTTTGTTGAGCCGCCTGCAACCCCGTAAGCTGTGTTTCTTGCAACTCTTGGTCGGTATAATACGGCTCCACCACAAAGCCTTCGGGGGTATTCCACAACAATGTTTTGTCGTAGTCTTTACCTTTCAAATCTTTGAGCGCCTGTTGTACCCACGCGTTTTTATCGGATGGCGAAAATTCTGAAAAAAGGGAAAAGCTCATGAACTGTTTATAATAAAAAAAAGTACGTTTTACGTTACTGAAGGTAAAAATAGGAGTTATATTTTGAGCTTTCAACTTCCTACAAAACAAATACCGTCTTATCTATCCTATCTATAATACAATATTAGCTTGTCCCATTTTAAATTTGCCATTCCAAAAACAAAATCAGTATATTTAAGTCATTGTTTCTAATTCCTTTTTCCTATTTTTGCAACCCTTAATTTAAGGGCGGTTGTGCAAAAAAGGCTTTTAGTGACCTTACATGTATTCGGAGCTAAACGTTAAAAATCAGATTTACTGACACTTAGATAGTACTCTCTCAATATTTTTGGACCGTTTTTTACGAATAACTCAGGATACTCAGTGGATAGTTTTTTTCAACAAGAAGTGGCTGTTGTATGGGAAAAGTGCCTTCAAGTCATTAAGGCCAACGTTCCCGAACAGAGCTTTAAAACCTGGTTTGAGCCGATAGTTCCCTTTCGGCTTGCGGGGAAAACTTTGACCATACAAGTTCCGAGTCAATTCTTTTATGAGTGGCTGGAGGAAAATTACATTCACGTGCTGCGTAGGGCACTTGACCACGCCATCGGTCGCGATGGCCAACTGGAATACTCCATCATTGTAGATACGGGCGGTGACCGACAGCCTCCTATCAAGGTTCACGTTCCGACCACCAACTCACCCGAAGCGGCCGAAGCGCGTCAAAAAGCCGCTTCTGAGCCGAAAAAAGCCACCCCGCAACCTCCACGCAGCCCCGATTCGTCGGAGTTGGATTTGTACCTCAATCCTACTTATAGTTTTGACAATTACATCGAGGGAGATTGTAACCGCTTGGCCCGCTCGGCAGGCATGGCCGTGGCGCAACGCCCCGGGGTAACTTCTTTCAACCCGCTGTTGATTTATGGCGGCGTAGGGTTGGGCAAAACGCACTTGGTGCAGGCCATTGGCAACCACATCAAAGGCCATCACCACGATAAATTTGTGTTGTACGTTTCGTCAGAGAAATTTACCAACCAATTTATCAACGCCATCAAAAGCAACACGCTCCAAGATTTCACCGATTTTTACATGAAAGTCGATGCGTTGATTCTGGACGATGTGCAGTTTTTGTCAGGAAAAGAAAAAACGCAGGATACGTTCTTCCATATATTCAACCACTTGCACCAATCGGGGCGTCAAATCATCATGACTTCCGACCGCCGTCCGAGCGAGTTGCAGGGCTTGCAAGACCGATTGCTCTCCCGCTTTAAATGGGGCCTAACCGCCGACCTCCAGCAGCCCGACTTTGAAACGAGGATTGCCATTATTCAGCGCAAATTGCAGGCCGAGGGGATTTATATCGAATACAGCGTCATTGAATACATTGCCCACAGTGTCAATACCAACGTGCGAGAATTGGAAGGAGTAATCATTTCATTGATGGCCCAAGCTTCGCTGGTACGCCGCGATATTGACCTCGATTTGGCCAAAACCGTCATGAAAAACATCGTGACGGCCGAAGACCGCGAAGTCAATATTGATACGATTCAAGAAATCGTGTCGGATTATTACGACGTGAGCATTGCTGATTTGAAAGGAAAAAGTCGAAAGAAAGAATTGGTTTACCCACGTCAGGTAGCGATGTATTTCGCCAAAGAACTGACGGATTTATCGCTAAAATCCATCGGTTACCATTTTGGTGGCCGCGACCACAGCACCGTCATTCACGCCATTCAGACCATCAGCGATTTGATGGAACAGGATGATTCGGTCAAAGATGCTGTTCAAAAAATTCGGAGTACTTTTAGTTAGTAATCAGACGATTATTCATGTGCCCGTCCTTCTACTCCATCGCTCCCAACTAGATTCCACCCAATGGGATGATTTTATTGCTGCTTCTCCGCAGCAGATTCTCTACGCCTATTCATGGTATTTGGATACGGTTTCGCCCGATTGGAAGGCGCTGGTATTGACAGAAAATGGCCAATGGCAAGCCGTTATGCCTCTACCTTGTCGCCAAAAATGGGGTTTGAAAGTAATACACCAACCTTTTTTCTGTCAACTTTTAGGAATTTTCACCCACTCAAACGTTGATTTTCGGGAAGCATCAAATCTGCTTTTGTCCCAATTGACTACCTCATTTCGCTACGTTTCTATTTACACGGGGTGCTTTGCTGCGCAAACGGTTTTTCCCAATTCATTAAAAATAAAAAAAGCGAGCAATATAGTTTTACCGCTGCACCTCCCCTACACTGTTCTTTTTCAAAACTATTCAAATGACCGAAAAACAAATTTAAAACGCGCGCAACGCTTTGGTTGGCAGTCTAAACAAAGCACTGACATTGAGCCGATTATCCAGTTATTCCAAAGAAACCATTCTTCCCAAATTGTGGGTGGAGTATCGGAGAAAGCGTACGATTTATTACGTAAACTAACGGCGGTATTAGCGCAAAAAAACACCCTACGATTAGTCTACGCCACCAAAGATGGGCGCATTGAAGCGGGCGCATTGTTTGCAATTTTTGAGAACCGAATCATTTATCTTTTCAATGCGGCCTCACCTACGGGTCGAAAAGGAAACGGCCGCACGTGGCTGATTGACCAAATCATCCAAGAATACGCCAGCACTGACTTCGTCTTTGATTTTGAAAGCCCCGAACTTGCTTCTATTGCTTCATTTTACCAAAGTTTTGGAGGAGTAGAAGAAACATATACCCAATTCACCTTCAATGATTTACCTTTTCCGTTGAAGCAAATTCAAAACTGGAGAATTGAAAAATTAGCCTGACAAAAAACACCTAGACAACTGATAATAAATCATTTAAGCGCACAAAAAAGGGTTAAAAGTTAGGCAAAATCACCTCAGCTTTTAACCCTTTTAAAATTCTGAATCTTTACTAACTAAAGCGCAGGAATGCGTAAAATCTGGCCTGGATAGATTTTATCAGGATCAGACAACATTGGCTTGTTGGCTTCAAAAATGACCGGATATTTCATCATATCACCGTAGTAATGTTTCGCAATCAAAGAGAGCGTATCTCCTTTTTTCACTTCATGATACTGTGCTTCAGGAGCCGGAGTTTCCACAACGAGGTTGTTGTCAACCGCCTCTACACCTTCTACGTTACCTACTGCCAATGCAATCTTCTCAGAATCTTCCTGAGCAGCTACTTCTCCTTCAAGAATAACCGTGTGGCCCGATACTTTTACAATCAATTTGTTGTAAGCAAGCCCAAGCGTCTTCACATGCTGTAATAAAGCACTGGCTTTTAAGTCAGCAACTTTTTCGGGAGCAGCGGTTTCAACTTCTTTGTCTTTACCAAAGACTTTTTCACCTACTCCTTTAAAAAATGACATGAGTCCCATAATTGTTCGAGATTTTGATTAAGTTTTAGAAAAAATTACTTGGCAACACTCAAATCTACCTTTTTTTTAAGTCCTTGCAAATCCTTTGACTATTATTTTAGTGTTAGGTCACTTTTAATATAAGCAACATATCCATTATGAAAATTTCTTTCTTCAGTTCGAAGTCTTATGACCGCAGCTATTTTAATCGCTTCAACACGTCCTATCAGTTAAAGTTTTATGATACCGATTTGAGCCTCGAAAGCATAGATTTACTGAGTGACAGCCAAGCGGTTTGTGTGTTCGTCAACGACCAACTCAACGCCGAAGTCATTGAACAGTTGGCCGCCAAAAATGTCAAAATTATCGCTCTGCGCTGCGCGGGGTTCAACAATGTGGATTTACAGGCCGCCAAGGCCCACGGAATTGCGGTGGTGCGCGTGCCGGCGTATTCGCCCCACGCCGTGGCCGAACACGCCGTAGCACTCATCCTGACGCTCAACCGCAAAACGCACAAAGCTTACAACCGCGTACGTGAAGGCAATTTTTCGCTCGAAAGATTGACGGGCTTTGACCTGTTTGGCAAAACAGTGGGCGTAATCGGAACGGGAAAAATCGGCGAAGCCTTTGCCAAGATTATGAAGGGATTTGGCTGTCGAGTATTGGCTTATGATCTGCAACCCCACCCCGATTTGGTTGCTCTTGGCATTGAATACGTAGCTTTGGACGCCCTGTTTACCGCCTCCGACATTGTTTCGCTGCACTGTCCGCTTACGCCACAAACCAACCGCCTTATCAATGCCGATACCTTGCAACAAATGAAACCCAACGCCATGCTTATCAATACCAGTCGGGGTGGGTTGGTGGACACGAGCGCGGTGATAAAAGCCCTCAAAACGGGGCATTTGGGTTATTTTGGCATTGATGTGTACGAGCAAGAAGCCGATTTATTTTTTCATGATTTGTCAGAAAGTATCATTCAAGACGACATGCTGATGCGTCTGATGTCGTTTCCGAATGTCCTTATCACTTCCCACCAAGGCTTTTTTACGGAAGAAGCCCTGTGTCAAATCGCTCAGGTTACGTTTCAAAACATCCGCGATTTTGAAGCTGGTCAACTGAATCCATCCACAACATTAGTACAACCATGATTGAGTACAAAACCTTTATAAATCAACTTCCCGAGGCTGTTTTAGAAGCAGTTCTAACGCTGCATTTTCAGGTTTTTGAGGGGCAAGAACGCTCCCAACTCATTCGAGAAATCAACGAAACGCCTCACCTTTTGACCCTCATTGCGTACGAAAACGACGATGCCGTCGGCTACAAAATGGGCTACCGACGCAAGGAAGGGCATTTTTACAGTTGGTTGGGCTGCGTATTGCCCACACACCGAGGACAGGGAATTGCGGGTCATTTAATGGAGCTACAACACGAGTGGTGCCGCGCCAACGGCTACCATACTGTGCGTACCATGACCTACAACAAATGGCGCAACATGCTGATTTTAAACCTAAAACACAACTTTAACATCGTGGGAATATTGGCCGATAATGTTGGTGCGCCTAAGATTGTTTTGGAAAAAAATTTGAATTAATGAAGAATTCCAACCCGCATTTTATCAATGAAAAAACACCTATTTCTCTTTTTCCTCTTTGTAATTGCTTTGCAAACAAAAGCCCAACCTTCGGCCGTACAAAATGCAAGGGTGGATAAAAAACTAACGACCCAGCTTCAGGAAGCCATCAAAGGGTTTAGGGGCGATGTAGGCGTGTATGTACGTAATCTAAAAACCAACAAAATTGTCGAAATCAACGCTGATACGCTGTTTCCTACTGCGAGTATGATCAAAGTGCCGATTCAGTGTGGGCTGTTTGACAAAATCGCCAAAGGTGAGCTTCGCTACAACGCCATTCTTACCTACAAAGACTCGTTGCATTACGACGACGGTATTGTGGGTTCGTTGAAAGACGGCGCTAAAATCCCCCTCAGCGAAGTGGTCATGCTCATGGAAACCGTCAGCGACAATACGGGCAGTCTGTGGTGCCAAGCCTTGGCAGGCGGCGGAAAATCCATTAACGAATGGCTCGATAAAAACGGTTTTACGGCCACGCGCGTCAACTCGCGCACGCCCGGGCGCGAAGCCAACCGTACCCGCTACGGCTGGGGCCAAACCAGCCCGCGCGAAATGGCTGAGCTGTTTGCCATGATTCGACAAGGCCGCGCCATCAGCCCCGATGCTTCCGACCGGATGTACCGCAACCTCACCCGCCAATACTGGGACGGAGAGGGGTTGTCACAACTCCCGCCCGACATCAAAACGGCCTCCAAAAACGGAGCCGTCAATCGCTCGCGCTCGGAGGCCGTGCTCGTCCATGCTCCCCACGGCGAATACGTCTACTGCGTTATTACCAAAAACAACCTCGACGAAAGCTGGACTTCTCAAAATGAAGGCTACGTTTTGCTGCGCAAAATCAGCAAACTGCTATGGAATTACTACGAACCAAAGTCCAAATGGCAACCTCCCCTCAATTTTGAAAAATGGTATCAAGAAGCTGTAGAATAACGTTGGGAGTCGCTTTTTAGATGTTCATGTGGGTTTATGTCGGTATTTTTAGGAGGGTTTTGCCTTTTAAAGGTGTTGATTATTTTTGCTTAAACCACTCCACCCGGCAATGAAAAGACACTGTTTGTTGATTTTGTTTTTCCTGATTTCATGGATTTTTACCACCGCACAGGTTCCTGGCTCGGTGGTTGCGTATAGTCCAGCGGCCTCGGGTTTATACATCGGCTCACCGAGTATTTGTATTTTATCCAACGGTGATTACCTGGCATCGCACGATTTGTTTGGCCCGAAATCCAATGAGTTTGAACGCCCAAACTCCCGAATTTATCGCTCCAAGGACAAAGGCAAAACATGGACGCAGATTTCTGAAATCAACGGCCAATTTTGGTCAAAACTCTTTGTGCACGAAAAAGGGCTGTATTTCATGGGAACAAGCAAGCACCACGGCAACACCATCATCCGGAAATCTACCGACGGCGGCGTGACTTGGACCGAGCCAACCGACGGTGAAAACGGCCTACTTTTAGCGGGCGAATACCACTGCGCGCCCATGCCACTGATTGAACACAACGGCCGCCTCTGGCGCGCCATGGAAGATGCCATGGGCTCCGTCAAAAAATGGGGAAAACGCTACGGTGCTTTCATGATGTCCATTCCTTTGGGAGCTGACCCAATGAAGGCCGCCAACTGGACAAGCAGCAACGTATTGCGTTATGATTCGACCTTACTTAACGGAAATTTTGGCGCTTGGATTGAAGGAAACGCCGTCGTAGACCCCACAGGGCAATTGTGGGATGTGTTGCGGGTGGATGACAAATCAACGTTGGAGGAAAAAGCCGCCTTCGTAAAAATCAGCGCCGATGGCAAAACGGCCACGTTTGATTCTAACACAGGCTTTGTCAAATTCCCGGGCGGGAGCAAAAAATTCAGCATTCGGTACGACCCCAAATCCAAGCTGTACTGGACCATTGCCAATTATATTCCACAGGAAATCAAAGCCGCTAATCCTGGTAAAAACCCCGCCAGTATTCGCAACACTCAGGCACTTTTCAGTTCCGAAGATTTGCGTAATTGGGACTTACGCACCATTCTTTTGCAACATCCCGAAATCATCAAACACGGCTTTCAGTACGTAGATTGGCTTTTTGAAGGCAAAGACATCATCTTCCTTTCTCGCACCGCCTTCGACGACGGCCAAGGCGGCGCCCACAACAACCACGACGCCAATTATCTCACGTTCCACCGAATCAAGAAATTTCGGAAGATGGGGGTGAAGGAAGGCCATTGAGAAAATCCCTTTAAAGGTGTATTTTTGTTTAATAAACACGCAATTATGGCCTTTGCTGAAAAATACATAAATCCTTTTAACGCCTATGAACAAAGCCTCAAATATTACCGTGATTTGAAGAACGTCATTGACACGGCCATTATGGAAGGCGAGACCAAGGGGAGAATGGAAGGGAGATTAGAAGGTGAAATGAAAGGAAGAATAGAAGGTAGGCTGGAAGCAATCACTGAAAGTATTATCAAGGCGCTCAGTCGTGGAAAACTGACAGTCGAAGAAATTGCCGAAGATTTTGGTGTGAGTGTTGATTTTGTGTTGCAGATAAAAGAAGAACAGAGACCGTAATCCCTACCGATACGTCACTGTCACGTAATAAAAACCACCGATTTGCGGGCCGCCGAGGATAGAGAAATAATAGCGGTTGAGAAGGTTGGTGCCGCCGAGTTTGAAATCCACTTTTTGTTTAGGTAACGAATAAGTAATCTGTCCGTCAAAAACATTGATGGCGGGCACATTGCCGTTGACCAAAAACGATTGGTAATAGAATTGACTTTGGTGTTTGTAACTAAGTCCAAAACCGATATTTTTAAACAAATTGGCGTGGCTAACGGAGACATTGGTCATCCATTTGGGGGTATTGAATCCATCTTCCAAGCCGTCATTTGCTACTTTGCGGTCGAGTTGGGTGTAAGTAGCATTGACCGCAACAAACCACCCCTGCCTAAACCGATACCGACCGCCAAGACTCGCCCCATAATTGCGAACAATGGTTTTGGAATTGGTCCAGAGGCGATAACGCTGCTGCTTGGACCGGTCGAGCATAATATAGCCCAGCGAGTCAGGCGTAGAAACATTCGGAATATTGGCTTCTACTTGCGCCATAAAATCTTGGTAGCGATTGTAATAAAAGTCTGCGTCAACAAACAAACGTTGCTGAAAAAACAGGCCTTTGTAGCCGATTTCTAAAGAACGAATAAACTCAGGACGGAGGTAGGTATACGTATTGCGTTGCAGAAGTCTGAGGTTGAATTTGACCAAACTGTCACGTTTGCTTACGCCCAACCTGTTCACGCCCGCATTTACTGCCGCCTGAAATGCATCAATCGACGTGCGTATGTATGAGTTCTCAAAAATCCCCTGCGACATCACCGGCAAGCCGCCTACGCGTTTGACCCCGCCGCTGTTGATGTTGGAAAAACCCTCAAAAATGCTCGGGAAACGATACCCGCTTTGGTAGGATGCCCGAAAATGGTGGTTTGGGTTTGGGGAATAAACCGCCGTAAAACGCGGATTAAGTTTGGTGATAAAATAATCGGCTTTATCGACGCGGAGCGTAGTCCCGAGTTTGAGCTTTTCACCAAAAAGCACCTTGGTGATTTGTACAAATCCACCCGTTTTTCCATACGTTAGATTTTGGCTATCGCTGACCGGATTAATGAAATAATTTCCATCGGGCACAATGGCATAGGTACGGTGGTCAAAGCCCGCCAAGATTTCAATCCCTGTGTGTTTTCGCCATTTTTCAAGCCATTCTTCCGTCAGGTTCCATTGGCCTTCGGCATGGTACAGCTTGGCTTTGACCCGCAATGCCGCGCCTACGTCCCAGTTGTTGATATTCTGCAAACGAGTTAAACTATTCGTAAAACCCTCAGTGCCAGGTTGCGGGCGGCCCGCGTCGGCAAAAGTACGGGCTTCACGCAAGGCATCGGCCAATGAAGATTGGTTTTGCACCTGCCGAAAACGCGCTTGAAAATCACTAAACCATTGGTTATCTGACTTATACCCACGGTCAATATTCTCTGCCATCGAGCGAAGATTGTAAGAATCTCCCGTATTTTCGGACGTAACATACGCCCGAACCTGAAACGCCCGGCCACGCAATTGAAAGGCGTGCTGTTGCAACAAATAATTAGCTAACTGAAAGCGATTGGAGCGTTGGTAGACATTATTGAGGTAGGCAATCCGATACGTGTAGTTCAGTTCAACGGCTTTCGTAGGACGGAAATGCAGGCCCGCATCGGCCTTTAGGTTCTGAAAATGATAATCAACCACGTCCGATTCATGGTAACCAGTACGCGCCACGACAATGTTGCGGTTGGCCAAAGTCAGCGTGCGCCGATTGGCCGACTCGTTGCCGTAGCCGCTTACAGGGTCGAAAGCGGGATTGTCGGCGCCTACCAGTCCAGCTGTGGCATTGATGTTGGGCGATATATCGGTGCGGTCGGTGGCTTGCCAATCGTAACCTTTGGTAAACGTCCCGTTAATTTTAAACGCCCAATGGTCGTTCCAAGCGTGGGCGTAACGCAGATTACTTTCGTTGAACAATTGGGCTGTTATACCCTTATCACTCAGGTGGTTTACCCCTAATTTTTGCTGAAAACTCAACCCCAAATGTTCAAAAGGATTTTTGGTTTGGAAATTTGCCAAGCCGTTGATGGCGTTCATACCATACAAGGCCGAGGCTGTTCCCGGAATAATTTCAACGCTCAGAATATCCAAATCGCTCGGCCCGAGGGCATTGCCGACTGGCGCGCCAATGTGCGGTGACTGGTTATCAATTCCGTCAATGAGCTGGGCAAAGCGCACGTTTGTGGTATTGGCAAAACCTCTGGTATTAAGCACTTTAAAACCCAGACTCGGCACAATCAAATGAACTCCTTTGATGTTTTCGAGGGCATCAAAAAACGACGGTTGTGCCGAACGACGAAAATCCTGCATCGTCACTTTCTCAATACTTACGGGCGATTTCAGCAGGCTTTCCTGCAAACGCGAAGCCGAAATAACCACTTCGTCTAACCGAAAAATACGGTTTTGTAAAAAGGTGGTATCTTGCGTCTGTGCTTCAACGCTGCCCCCCAATGCAAAAACCCCAATAAACGTTATGAAGCGCCTAAATCTCATCCCAACAAGCGTTATTTTTTCAAAGATATAACGCTTTTTGGAAAAGGCAAAATCAAAACACGATTACAAATATCCCCTAGCCTGCAATTGAAACAGTTCGGCGTAGCGTCCTTTTTTTTCCATCAAATTTTCATGACTTCCCGACTCGATGAGCTGGCCGTTTTCAATCACGATGATACGGTCGGCCATGCGAACGGTAGAAAAACGGTGCGAAATCAAAAGCGCCATTTTTCCTTTGGTCAACTCCGCAAACCGCTGAAAAACTTCATATTCGGCGCGGGCATCGAGAGATGCGGTAGGCTCGTCCAAAATCAACAATTCGGAATCTCTCATGTAGGCCCGGGCAAGGGCGATTTTTTGCCATTCGCCCCCCGAAAGTTCCACGCCCCCGTTGAAATGCCGCCCCAAAACTTGCTGTAAACCGTCAGGAAAGCGTTTAATCAGCGCCGACGCCAAGCTGCGGTCGGCCGCTGTTGCAATGCGGTCAAGGTTGTTGAGTTCGTCAATATCTCCCACCGCAATGTTGCTCTGGGCCGTCATCATTAAACGGATGTAATCCTGAAAAATAACCCCAATGTGGTGCTGCAATTCTCCTAATTCATACTCCCGCAAATCGCGCCCTTCGAGCAAAATACGCCCTTCGGTGGGGTCATATAAGCGGGTGAGCAACTTTACGAGCGTTGTTTTTCCTGCCCCATTTTCCCCTACAATGGCCAATTTTTCGCCCGCTTTCAACGTAAAATTAAGGTTTTGGAAAACCCATCTTTCAGCCCCCGGATACTTAAAACTGACGTTTTCGAACACAAACCCTTTTTGGATATTAGAGGGAAACGGAAGTGGTTTGGGAGGTGAAATCACCTCGGGTTGTAAGTCAAAAAACTCAAAGAAATCTCGTAGGTACAAAGTCCCCTGCGAGATAGTCGTAAACCGGTTAAGAATACCTTCAAGCGATGCTTTCAACTGCCTAAACGACCCCGCCAAAAACGTCAAACTCCCAATCGTAATGGCTCCCTTGATGGTTTCAATCCCGATAAAAGCATAAGCTCCATAATAACCCGCCGTACCAATGGCCGCCAACAGTGCGCCCCAAACCGCCCGTCGAATGGCTAACTTTCTGTTTTGCAAGTAGTAAGTCGTTGATAATTCGCGGAAACGTTCGGTCAGAAAGCCCGAGAGACTGAATAATTTAACCTCTTTTGCGTTGACATTGCTCGCCCCAATGTAACGTATATAGTCTAATTCGCGGCGCTGGGGCGTCCATTGATACGACAGCGCATAACTCTGCGAATTGAAATAAAACTCCCCAAAAAAGCCCGGAATAATACTTAACACCAAAATCAAAATCAACCACGGGCTAAACACCGCCAAGCCTGCGGCCAGAAAACCAATGGTAATTATATCCTGCACCTGCGCCAAAGTCTGAGCCAACAACGCCGTCCGCCCAACGGTCTGTTGGCGGGCACGTTCGAGCTTATCGTAAAAAATCGGCTCTTCAAATTGGGTTAAATCGAGCGTTGCCGCGTGTTGCATGATTTGAATCGACGACCGATTGGCGTGCAAATCGCCCAAAAGGCCATCCAATAGCCCTGTTATACGGTTCAGAACATCGGAGCTCATCGCCAACGCCAATTCCATCCCAATCAACACCAACAAATGCCGCGTATCAGTAGAGTGGTTATTGATAAGCAAAACCACTTCATCAATGATTAACTTTCCCAGATAAAGCGTCAAAAACGGAATCACCGACCGAATGAGCCGTAAGCCCACATTGGTCGCCGTCATCCACGGCTGGGTATGCCAAATTTCTTTTAAAAACAGCGGTAAGTATTTGAGTGCCTGTATTCTGGCTTTGATGGTGGGGAGTTGATGTTTATTTTTTTGAGCCATTGTGGGTGATTTTCAATTGCCAAGGGGCAAATGTTGACTTTACAGAAACAGAAACCCGCCGCATTTAGTGCCGAAAAATAAACGGGCCGCTTGTCGAACAGGTTATCTGAATTACTTTGGTAAAAAAATCAGAAAGAAACGTATAAAACAAGAAGCCCTCTACGCTTTGGGAAATCAATGAGCGCGGAGGCACAAGCCATGGCCACCAAAAACTATCAACTATTCTTTGTCAAAGACCTCGCGGACTTTCCCGATGGCACCCTCTTCGAGTTAGAAAATCAACTCTACAGCCATGCGCAAATCAGCAAAGCCTCCAATGAACGCATGAGAGACATTGCCGATTGGGAATACGAAACCAAAGGCTATTTACTGCCCGACCGGGGCGACGGTATTCAGGCGATTGTGTCCGAAGAAAAAGTCATCGTTTGCGCGCCCTTTTCTCAAAATTTCTCTCCCCTCAAAGGCCGAATTCAGATAACAAAAACCACGACGAAAAGTCTACGGTTTCCCGATGCCCCCGCCCCATCCAACGTTCCGGTGGGGATACTGACCCGAAATCAAGTTTCTGTTTTTCAGAACATCCATTTTCAGCGGCTCCTCATTGAACTGAATTCTGAGCCTTTTGAAATAGAACAAATTAGCGTTTTCAACAAAGTAAAAGAACTTGAAGTCGAATGTTATTATGCTCCCAATCCAAAAAAAGAAAATGGAAAATGGATTATTAGCTGTGAATTCAGCCACATTATGTTTGGCTTTTACGAAGTTCAGGTTCAATTTACCAACGGCTGGTATTACAGCATCAACCTCATCAAACATTTTCCCGAAGAAGTAAAAGAAAAGTACCCTTTTTCGGATCAATTTTCCGCCATCTCGGGCCAACGCGCCGTTTTTACGCCGATTCCTGAAATTGGTTTTGACCTTTCTAAATATGATTTATCCAACTTCACCAACGCTATGGTGAGCACCAATGAATTAGGTTTCAGCGATGAGCTATTGAATGATGCCATGGAATTGAGCATCGAATGGGGCGAAAATTACCGCAAGCCCATTTACGAAAGGTTACACAAAAAATATCCCCAAATCACCGCTGAAGAGGCCGAAAGAATTCAAAAGCACTGCCGTGAAGCCGAATCGTACATCTACACGATGGGCGAAAAAGAACTCAACGGCGACATTACAGAGGCCGACATTGTGCCCCTTGCCCAACGAAAATACCCGTGGGTGAACGCCCGACATTGGTATCGACTGAAAAATATCGCGATGTATTACGCCCGAAAGTGAGATTCCTCCCCAAGTCTCCCAGAAGCTATACGGAAAAGGCATTATAAACCCCAAACATTTTGCTTTAACAGTTAATTGTTCAAATGACATGTTCTAAATCCGGATACTTATGAAAAAATACCTTTGGGGACTGGGCGGGCTGGCGTTGGTTGGCTCTTTGTTGGCAACTTATCAAAACGACAACCCAAGTCGCGGGGCTCAAACGACCCTCGACAGTGTATACGCTACCCTCACGCAGGAACAAAAACATGAATTGAAATACGCCGTGGGGGCTTTGGAAGTAGCCGACGGGCTGGAAGCCAATCTGTTTGCTTCGGAACCGATGATTACCAACCCGACCAACATCGACATCGACCACAAAGGCCGCATCTGGGTGTTGGAGGCCTACAACTACCGTCCGCACATTACGGGAAATGCTACCCACAAAGAAGGCGACCGCATCATGATTCTGGAAGATACCAACGGCGACGGCAAAGCCGACGCCAGTAAGGTGTTTTATCAGGGGCCCGAAGTCAACGCGCCCTTGGGGATTTTGGTGATGGGCAACCGCGTGCTGGTTTCGCAAAGCCCGTACGTGTGGTTGTTTACCGACGAAAACGGGGACGACAAAGCCGACAAAAAAGAAATCATCTTTCAGGGAGTTAAAGGCGAGCAGCACGACCACGGAATGCACGCTTTCACCTTCGGGCACGACGGAAAATTGTATTTTAACTTCGGTAACGAAGGCAATCAGCTCCTCGACAGCAAAGGCCAACCCGTACTGGACCAAGACGGACAGCCTATTGACCGTAAAAAATACAAGCAGGGAATGGTGTTCCGCTGTGATCAAGACTTCAAAAATGTAGAAGTATTGGGACACAATTTCCGTAACAACTACGAAGTAGCCGTAGACAGCTACGGCACGATGTGGCAGTCAGACAACGACGACGACGGCAACAAAGGGGTGCGTATCAACTACGTAATGGAATACGGAAACTACGGCTACACCGACGAAATGACGGGTGCAAGCTGGAGCGCTAACCGGACCAACATCGAATCAGAAATTCCACTGCGCCACTGGCACCTGAATGACCCCGGCGCCATCCCCAACCTGCTCCAAACGGGTGCGGGCTCGCCCACGGGCATGTTGATTTACGAAGGCGACATGCTGCCCAAAGTATTTCAAAACCAGATGATTCACTGCGATGCAGGCCCTAACGTGGTGCGCTCATATCCCGTTGAAAAAAATGGCGCTGGTTTCAAAGCCAGCATCGTAAATGTACTCTACGGAAAGCGTAATCAGTGGTTTCGCCCGTCGGATGTGTGCGTGGCCCCTGATGGTTCACTCTTCGCCGCCGACTGGTACGACCCAGGCGTGGGCGGCCACCAAGCTGGAGATTTGAACCGAGGCCGCATTTACCGCGTGGCACCTGCTAATACGGCTTACAAAGTGCCAAGTACGGATTTCAGTACTTTAGAAGGAGCGTTGAAAGCGATTCAAAGCCCCAATGTTTCGGTCCGTTATATGGCTTGGAACAAAATTCGCAGCCTTGGTCAAAGTGCAGAAAGTGACCTCGTAAAAATGTACCAAACCACCGCCAATCCCCGCATGAAAGCCCGGGCGTTGTGGTTGTTGACGAAACTTTCCAACGGCACTAAATACGTAGAACTTGCCTTGAAGGATAGCAACCCTGACATTAAAATCACGGCCATCCGCGCAGCGCGGCAAATAACGGCCAAAGGTGTGTTGCCGTTGTCGATTGAACAATTGAACACTTTAGCGGCTGACCCCGACGCACAGGTGCGCCGCGAAGTAGCTTTGGCGATTCGTCACATCAGCGACGATTTGGCCGCCGATGTGTGGGCCCAATTGGCCACCCGTTACGACGGAAAAGACCGTTGGTATTTGGAAGCCCTCGGCGTGTCGGCCGATGGTCAATGGGATAAATTCTACAACGCATGGCTCAAAATGGCGGGGTCCAATCCAACGGCAACCCCCAAAAACCGTGACATTGTGTGGCGGGCACGGACGGCCGCTTCGGTGCCGCTGTTGGCCTCGCTGGCAGGTGATAAAAATGTGCCGCTCACCGACCGTTTGCGCTATTTCCGCGCGTTTGACTTCAACCCTGGCGCAACCGAAAAATCAAACGCTTTGTTGGACATCATGAAGGGCAACACCGACAACGACGTGGCTAAATTGTGCCTGCGCCATTTAGATCCTGGCTTTGTCAAAACCTCGCCCGTGGCGCAGCAATCCCTGCAAAAACTGTTGGATGCCAGTTTTGGCACCTCCGAGTACATGGATTTGGTGCAACGCTTTGAGCCAATTTCGGAGTCAAAACGTCTTTTACAAGTGGCCACCGAAAAACCCATGCAACGCGACGGCCGCGACGCCGCCCGTCAGCTGTTGAAGCAAGAACAGGCACCACTATTGTGGGCCACCATCAACGGTAAAGATGCCGCCAAAGCGCAGAGTGTGGTCACTTCTTTACGGAGTGTGGGCACCAAGCAATCCATCGACATGCTCAAGGCGGTTGCCCTTGACCCCAAACGCCCCAAAGCCCTCCGGGCCGAAGCAACGCGGGCGTTGGGCGGTAGTATGGACGGCGAAGATTTAGTATTGGCGCTGTTGAAAGAAGGCAAATTTAGCGGTGATTTAAAAGCCGCTGCCGTACAAGGCGTGAGCAGTGCTTGGCGCAAAAATGTAAGAATAGAAGCCGCCAAATACCTAGATGCCGCCCCCAGCAAAGCAGGCAAAAAACTGCCACCCGTAAGTGAGCTGATGGCCATGACGGGCAACGCCGCCAACGGGCAAAAAGTGTTTGCCAATTACTGCGCCATCTGCCACCAAGTCAATGGTGAAGGCAACGATTTTGGGCCTAAATTATCAGAAATTGGCAGCAAATTGGGCAAAGATGGTCAATATATGGCTATTTTCTACCCAAGTGCGGGGGTGAGTTTCGGCTACGAAGGCTACGAAGTAAAGTTCAAAGACGGCACGACCACCGTGGGGATTGTTTCGAGCAAAACCGAGACCGATTTACTGCTCAAATTTCCCGGAGGCACCACCCAAAGCTACAAAATGAGCCAAGTGGTATCGATGAAAAAAATGGATGAATCGCTCATGAGCGCAGGCCTACACGAAGCCATGAGTCAACCAGAATTGGTGGACTTGGTGGAGTATTTATCCAGCTTGAAACGGAAGTAATTTTTAAGCAAAGTTTAAGCCACATTTAAGTACTTTTTAAGGATTAATTTGGACATTTGACCTAATCAAACGAAAAGCTATCACGTAAGTCGAAATTCTTTTTCGTTTTTTGTGGTGTTATATATACTCAGATACCCGACGTGCCAATCCAAGTGCGCGTCGGGTATTTTATTAAAACAGATAGCTTTATACTTTAAAGAAATTTCTGTGAAAAACTTGAATTTATCCCCCTACTTATGAAATACCATTTATCTACAATTGTCTTTTGTTTCATCCTTACTCCTACCACTTTCGGCAACAACACCAACCACCCTCTCGGCTTCAATCCCCGCGTACAAGCGTTGGCATTCATGTACCCCGCGCAGGCACAGCTTATTTTTGATGCGGGCAACGAAGCCAATGCCTATACCGACCAATTTTTTGGAACAGGCGCACAAAGCCAAAATGACAACAGTTCCAACGCTTTCCGACATTCGCTTTGGAATGCGCTTGCGGTCAAAAAACTGAAAGATGCGGGCGCCAACGATGCCACGGCCAACGACATTGTGCAGCAATTTACGTCGGCTTATGAGTACAATGATACGGGAACAGCGCTGGTCAAAACGGCTGCTTCGGCCATGGATTTACACAATAATTTGGTGGGGCGTTCCTTTAAAAACTACACAACGGTGAATCAACTACTGGATAGTCTTTTTCTAAAAGCCATTGAACCTAAAGTAATTACATCTACCCTCAGTCAGATTTTGGCGAGCCACAATGCGGATGTCAATACCGCATGAAATTTGTTGGAAAACACCGATAGTTCCGTCCTGAACGTCAGTAAATTTTTGGTTAGAATTGACCCCTGTACCGTTTCGTTGGTGCTGACTCATACCATTACAGATACCGTTAAATTTGAGGTTAGTACCAATATTCAGGCCCAAAATATCCTTTCACCTTCGGCCAAAGTGACTTATGATGCCCAAAATTACGTGTTACTGAATCCTGGTTTTAAAGCAGACCAAGGCAGTTCGTTTGCCGCTTATGTGGATGGGTGCGGAAATAAGTAACCTCTACTTTTTTGTTTCTGCTGCTTTTTCAACTGTGGAATGGTGTGAGGCTGCGAACATCCACTTCCCATTTTCTTTTCGCATGGTATAGGTAAAAGCCATTGGATTTCCCCCAAACGTATGGATACCACTGGCTACAATCAAATCACCGGCCTTAAAAAATTTTAGATCAGAGACTTCGCTGTTGGTGCTCTTTCGTCCTTCGGCCCCTTTGACCACAGACTCTCGGTACGAAAACAAACCTTTGGTATTGGTGTACCTAAAATCACTCGGAATGCGGCTGTTGAAAAAGCTGTGCGGGTCGGTGTTGTATTCTGTGATAAACAATTGGAGTACTTTTTCAGGATCATCCGTATTGTCTTTTTGGGCAAAACTGAACGAGTGAATGCTCAGAAACAGGAGAGTGCAAAAAGCGATTTTTACTGGTAAAGTTTTCATTGAAGCAGATAAGTTTAGTGAATGATTGAGACAAAGGTCGGTCATAATCCTAAGCCTCACCATCCCCAATTCTGGTAGTTTTTACACCAACTTCTGCTCAATAGCCTTCACCACTGCTTCGGGGGCTGAATTAACGTGTAGTTTTTCGTAAATGTGTTTGATGTGATAGTGAACCGTATGTACACTCAACGAGCACGCGTCAGCTATCATTTTGTAACTCATGCCTTTCACCAAACACGTCAGCACATCGCGCTCGCGTCCTGTAAGTTCAATGTAGGTAGGCTGCGATTGGACAAACTGGTTTTGAAACATCTGCATTACCTTGATCGCAATGGCGGGGGACATGTGCGCTCCTCCCTTGTGAACATCTTGAATGGCCTGCCACACGTCGTCGGGGTCGGGGCTTTTGAGTACGTAGCCCGATGCACCGCCGCAAACAGCCGAAAAAATGCGGTGCTCGTCCTCAAAAATCGTGTGAATCAGCACTTTGGTATCAGGATACACTGCTTTAATACGCTTCAATGCTTCGATGCCTGATAGACCCGGCATTTGAATATCCATCAGTACCACGTCCGGCTGATGTTTGCGGATTTTGGCAACGGCATCGTTGGCATCTTCATACGCACCTGCCAAATACGCACCTGCCGTATTGTCAAAATACAATTTCAGGCTTTGCCGCAGGCTTTTGTTATCCTCAAAAAGTACAATGTTGATCATTTTTTAATATTGTTTACTATCATCTCTATAATCGTTCCAATTCCTTCTCCCGACGAAACATTTACCTCAAACCCACCTTCCTTTGCCCGTTTTTGAAAGTTTTTCAAACCATTCCCATCGGTGTTTTTTGAACAATCAAAACCTTGGCCATCGTCCAAAATTTGGATGTGTAAGACGTTGGCTTGCTGATAGATACGTACTTGAACGGTGGTGGCGTGGGCGTGTTTGGCGATGTTGTGGAGGGCTTCTTTATAAACCAAATACAGGTTGCGCCGCTGCTCCATTATGAAAACGGGCAATTGCGTAGCTGGGACTTCGTTCTCAAAAACAAAGGAGATGTCGTGGGTTGTGAGCAATTTAAAACCCACCGCTCGCATCTTTTCGAGGAGTTTTTCGGGTGTGTCGTTATTAGGATTTAAGGCCCAAACGGTATCCCGAATGGTGTGGATAGCTTCTTCGGAATCGGCTTTGATTTGACCCAAAATAGCGTTTGTTTCTGGATTGTTATTGCCATTTTTCTTCTGAATCACCTTGGCCGAAGTAGCAATGCTGGTGAGGGTAGCGCCGACTTCATCGTGCAAATCACGGGCAATTTCATCGCGGATTTGGAGGAGTTTGTTTTGTTGACGCAGATTTTCTTGGAGTTGGACGATGAGCTGCTGCTGGGTTTGGAATTGCTCTTTGCGGTGTTGCCCCGTGCGTTGAGCCAAAATATACCCCAGCATGATGATTTCAATCAATGTACCCGGGACGAATGAATTGTTGTAAGGGATGAAGGGTAGCCAAGAAATATTGTAAAGGGCAAACATGCTAATAATCATGGCTATGAGGCTGATACTAAAAGCAACTCCATAAACCCAGACTTGTTTGAAATTCTTAATTGACACGTAAACGAGCCCAATCAACAACATGAATAATACGATTAAGATATACCCTCCCCAGTCAATTTTGAGCCAAAAGAGTAGACGGTAAAGTAACGATGGGAAGTTATTATCAACAAGACGAATCATTTTGGTAACTATCCAATTCATAAAATAAAGCCCGTTGAGGCCCATAATAGCCCAATAGAGCGTTTTTGAATAGAAACGCAAATTGAGAAACTTAACGTGGAAAAGCGACCAACATAATTGATATATAAATGATGGAGAAATAAGATACTTACTGACGGGCAGAAACGCGTAAAAATCTAAGTAAAAGGTAATAATACTGAACATCAGTAAGGCATACCAGCCAATCAAGGAATCACGGAGACGAATAGAAAAAATAAAAGCATAGATAAAGACGAGAACAAAAATGCCCAGCGAAAAACTTTGCCAAATTGTGTTATTTTTTTGATAACTGAGTGCATGCTCTAAATTCCCGATGTGTATATAATCGCCATAGGCGTTGCCTGACACAATTGTGAGATAGATAACTTTGGGGCAACTACCTATGGGAAAAATGGGTGGTCTCGTAAGTACTTGTTGATGTAAAGCTGGGGTTTCTAATCCTGCCTGAAACGCCCGTTGTTGCTCTTTTTCATCCCTTATGATGACTTCTATTCGATGAAACCCTCGGAAACTGTGAATGAGGTAGAGGTCTTCTGAAGTTTTGTTTTTAACTTCAAAACGTAACCAAATCTTTTCAGTAAAGTAACCGAATCCGACAATTTCTTTCTGATTCAACGCCTGAAAGGAGTCCAATGGATAGCGGGCAACTTGCTCGGCCGTGAGGGTATGCGTGGCGTCTTTTAGGAAATAAACGTAGGGCGCAATGGGGTTGGCTTTTTGGGCATCGGTAATGGTGAGTACGTTCTGTCCCCAAGTTGGGAGCGTACCTAAAAGTAGCCATGTAACAATGCGCATGAGTTTATAAATCCGTTGTTCAGGCATACCGTTTGATTTATTGGGGATTCAAACTTACGGTCGCCGCTGACCCACCTTCGCCTTCGTCGTCCACTGCTCCAGCGGCCCGGCCCAAGAGGGAATTGGTATTAAGTCTTTTCAGGGCGGGATGGGTTGAGGCTTTAGAAAAGTTAGATGGAGTCAATGTAGATTCTTTGGTGCAGATCATAACCATTTCCACAATCGTTCCCATTCCTTCCCTCGAAAAAACATTTACTTCAAAACTACCTTCATTGGCTCGTTTTTGAAAGTTTCTCAGGCCGTTGCCTTCGGCGTTTTGGGTACAATTAAACCCTTGTCCATCGTCCGAAATTCGGACATGTAAATCAGTAATTTGCTGACAGATATGCACTTTGACATTGGCGGCATTAGCGTGTTTGACAATGTTGTGGAGGGCTTCCTTGTACACCAGATAAATATTACGGCGCTGTTCCATACTAAACACGGGCAGTTGTGCGGTGGGCACTTCATTCTCAAAAACAAAGGCGATGTCGTGGGTAGTGAGCAGTTTAAAACCCACGGCTTGCATCTTTTCGAGGAGTTTTTCGGGGGCATCGTTGTCAGGATTCAAAGCCCAAACGGTATCTCGAATGGTGTGAATAGCTTCTTCGGAATCGGTTTTGATTTGGACTAAAATAGCGTTTGTGTCTGGATTGTTGCTGCCATTTTTTTTCTGAATCACCTTGGCCGAAGTGGCAATGCTGGTGAGGGTGGCACCCACTTCGTCGTGCAGGTCGCGGGCAATCTCATCGCGGATTTGGAGGAGTTTGTTTTGGTGGCGCAGGTTTTCTTGGAGTTGGACGATGAGTTGCTGCTGGGTTTGGAATTGCTCTTTTCGGTGTTGGCTGACGCGTTCGGCTAACACAAACCCCAACAGAACTATTTCCAGTAATGAGCCAATAAAATAGAAATTGTTGTATGGATAATGAGGCAGCCAAGAAATGTCATAAAGGGCTAAGATAGCGATAATCATCGAAGTCAACCCAATACTAAACGCCAGTGCGTACCACCGTACTTTTTGAAAATCCCTGATACTTACATACACAACGGCAATCAATAATAAAAATAAACTAATAGCCAGATACCCCACATATTCAATACCTAACCAATGCGTTACAATACGCATCACCGAGTAAGGCGGCCCGAAAAACCCACTAATCATCTGATGCAGGTAAGCTGCCACATCTAACCCAAGCCAAAAAATGAGTAGGTAATAAAGGAACTTAGAATATTTTTTGAGGTTGGTAAATTTGATTAAAAAAATAGTCCACACGCCCAAAAAGACCAAATGAATAGGATAATACGGACGGAATTGGGCATACCAAGAGTCTTGTCCGAAAAATTCTAAAAGATATCCACTGCGGTCTATAAACCAGTGAGTATTGGCAAAAACAAATAAAGCATACCAACCGATGAGCGGGTCGCGGAGTCGAAAATAAAAGACAAGTGCGTACAAAAAAACCAAAAAATACACGCCGGCCAACCCACCATGCCAAAAACCAATTTGCTTTTGATAAAGAAGGGCATTGCCCATGTCGGTGAGTTGCAGATAGTCATTGTAAAAGTCAACGATGGAAAACTCTGCTGCAAGATAAACCGTACGTGGCTGTTTACCTAAGGAAGCTAAGGCTTGTGCAATAGGGGCTAATCGCTCCGAAAACGGGGTATTGGAAGGTAGTTTTTGAATGGTCAATAGGCCTTTTTCATCTACTGTATATACCTCCAGTCTGGTAAATCTCCATTGGGTTGAAAGCAAAACCAATTCCCTTTCAGTCTGATTATTGACGTTAAATCTCAGCCATATTGTTCCCAATCGAATCCCCAATTGAATGGCCCCCTGTCGGTTCATAGGTTTGAAGGAGTCCAAGGGATAACGTGCTATCTGTTCATAGGTAAGTTGATGGGTTAAGTCTTCGTAATAGTAGGCGCAGGGCGCAACCGTGCGTGTGCGTTGACCATCACTAATGGTCAGCACAGGCTGTGCCCAAGCCGGTAGGTGGATGCCAATGAGTAGGAAGAAGAGCAGGGTTCGCATTAGTAGCAGATTTGTTATACAAGATAAGGATAATCATTCTAAAACTGAACTCTGCTCCGTTCTTCTTCGGCACCTCGGCGTTGGCGGGTGGTTTTGACTTTTTGATTGCCAAAACTACACGAGTACGTCAATTTCACTACGCGCGGCTCAAACTTCATTTTTGCCTGAAAATCAAACTGTTGAGTTGAAAATGAGGTATACCATCGTAACGTGTTTGTCCAAAAAATATCGTTGATGTTTAGCCGAAACATGCCTTTATTATTGGGTAATACTTTCTGAATACCCGCGATTACGTTGGTTCGGCTGCGTAAGTTCATGACCCCCGCCGGAATAAGTGATAGGTACTGCACGTTTAATTCAGCGGTCCAACGTTTGCCGAGGTTGAAGATATGCACAGAATTGGCATTTCCGTAATAGATGCGTTGACTGAAAGGCCCAATGTCAAACTGCGATTGCGAACTGCGGTAATACCCCGCCAAATTATTTTGCACTTTCCACCATGACACAAGCGTCAACGGAAAGGTTATTTCTACTGACAATACATCAGAACGGTCGAAATTTTGGGTAATGTGAATCAATTCGGGACGACCAGGATACGTAACGGGTTGGTGTTTGTTGATGACATCCCGTTCGCGACCATACCCCACCCAGAAAAAATAAGCCCCCTTGAACCCATAGCCTGCCCTAAGGCTACTGTTGTAGGCGGGTTTTAGGGCGATGTTACCCACGTAGTAGGTATTGGGGTCGGTGATAAAAAAATTAGGAATCAGTTCGGTAAAGACGGGGCGCGTCAAGCGGCGACTGTAAGCAAGGTTAAGGGTGTGTAGTTTTCCGACTTGGTGCTTGAGCGAAGCGCTCGGAAACAGATTGAGGTAGCGTCGGTCGAGGAGGGGTTTACCGTCCGCCGATTGGATGTTGGTATGCGTATTTTCGGCCCGGAGACCGCCTTGAAAATCAGTTTTAGGGCCGAGTTTTCCCGTAAAATTGGCGTAGGCCGCCCCAATTGTTTCACGGAAAAGGGCTTTATTGGTCAAGTCGGGGTCTATGGTGAGCAGTCCGTCTATGTTGCGTTCCACGCCGAGGGCGTTGTCAATGTGCGATAGGTTGATTTTAAAACCACTCTCCATTTTCCACTTTTTACCCAAAGATCGCGCATAATCAGCACGCAAGACCCCAAACTGAATACCCGTTTCTTTGGTGGTTTTCATGGATTTGATGGGCAAAACCGAAGGGTCGATAGTCATAAATTGGGTAATGTCAAAGGTATTGATGCCATTGTTCTCATACCATTGATAATCAGCGTCAATGGTAAGGGTATGTTGGCGGGCGGTGGTATGCGAAAGCCCCACGCTTGCGCCCCAATTTCGCCACGGCGTATCTTCCATCCACGTCAGTTCCGACGTAGTAAACGGCTGGGATTGCCCCGCAATGCGGGTATTAGAGGAATTGTAAGAGATGACATCCCGCTTGTTGAGTAAACCCTGCACTTGTGCCGAAAGCACGGTTCGTTTGGTCAGTAAAATATCGGCTCCGACCCTAAAATCGGCGTTTTTGGTGATGGGGTAGCGGTCGGAATATTGTTCGTTTCGCCAAATTGCCCCTTGCACGGATTGGTTGCGAATCGGTAAAAAATCAAACCAACCGCGGTCGTAATTGTAAGAAGTATTGGCAAACAAATTCACCCTTCCTCGATTGTGATTAATGGAAAAGCTCCCGTTGGTTTTCTCGAACTTGCCATACCCTGCCATGAGTGAAAAACTCCCGTTGGTTCCTTCGCCCTGTTTGCGCTTGAGGACAATGTTTATCAAACCCGCATTTCCCTCCGCATCGTACCGCGCCGAAGGATTAGTGATGAGTTCGATTGTTTCGACGTAGTCGGCGTTCATTCCGCTGAGCATTTGTACCAATGTTTCCAGCGGTAGCCGCGAGAGTTTACCATTGAGCATCACCATCACCCCCGACTTTCCGCCAAGGGCAATGTTACTGTTTTGGCGGTCTACCCGCACGCCCGGCGAGCGTTCGAGTACGTCCAAGACCGAACCACCCGCCGCCGTCATCATGGCCGAAGGATTGATGACCAACTTATCAAGTTGTTGTTCAAAAATTGGCTTTTGGGCAATGACCGTCACCTCGTTGAGTTGCTTTTCGAGGGCATTTGCCGTGAGGGTAGCCAATTGGTGCGTTCCTTCAGCGTCTTTAAGGGCAAACGGTGCGGAGTAGGCATTGCGATAGCCCACCATGCTCGTAGTGACTAAATACTGTCCAGTTTTGAGGCCTTCAAAAGCAAATAGGCCCGCCTCATTGGCCACCGCCCCCTTGGCCATCGAAGAATCTTTGGCGCTGATTAACAGCACATTGGCAAAGGCCAGAGGCTGCCCGTTGGTAGATTGCACCCTACCTGTAAGGCTACGTTGGGCAAAGCTAAAACTACTTTCCAGAAGAAGCAATAAACAAAGGAGGCGAGAAATGGCTGACATATCAATGTAGATTGTTTAATTGATACATCAAAGTTCTCGAATTACGAATGATTGTACCATCCCCAATTCTGGTAGTCTTGAAAGCTACTTTTCAACAGTCCGCCAAAACCATCCGTTACTTTCCCAATTTCCAATCATCTGTCCGAAACGGAATGGCGGGTAACCCCTCTTTGTTGAACAAATTTGGTACGGGCGTATCCCGAAACGCAAAACGCACCGCAACGGGCTGACTAACCTTTTCGGAGGTGACTTCAACGGCGTTGTTTTTAACAATTCGGGCCTGTGCTTTGTAAAATACGCGGTCTGCCCCCGCCACTTCAAACTCCGTCAACGGGCCTCCTTTGGCGGCAAGGCCACTTTCGGCGTGGTCAAACGAAACAATGGCTTTGGCACCGTCTACTTGCAGAGATTTATACTGCGGGCTTTTGTAGTTTCCGTTTTTCTGATGGTAAGTCTCCGCCAATGCCCAGACCGCCAACCGATTACCAACTTCTTTTTTATACGCGGGATGAATGTTATTCAAATCATCCACTAAATCGGTAATGACCACCATCCCTGATTTTGGAATATCCATGGCGCGGGTTTGCATCTCGCGCACGGCGGGGGCTTTAAATTCGGTGGTATCGCGGTAGTTGAAAGGGGCAATTTGAACGTAATAAAACGGAAAGTCTTTCTGCCACGCGCCCCGCCACGTATCCACCATCAGGTGCATAAGTTGGTAGTACGTAGAAGGATAATGGCGGTTGGACTCGCCCTGATACCACAAAGCCCCCGCTATGGCAAACGGCGTGAGCGGAGCCACCATGCCGTTGTAAATATATCCCGCCTGTCGCGGCCATCCTTTGCTCGGAATCATGGTTTCGGCCGAGGTACGGGTGTTGGGGAAGAGATTGACCAAATGCTCGGGAATCCACGATTCGATGTACGAACCGCCCCATGCTACGTCAATCAGGCCGATGGGCACATTGAGCGATTGATTGAGTTTCTTACCGAAAAAATATCCCACGGCACTGAACCGCTTCAACGTCAGCGAATCGCAAATCGTCCAAGTTCCTTTGGCGTCGGTTTGGGGCGTTTCGGCGGTGAGTTTGGGCATTTTGAAAAAACGAATGTTGGCATTGTAGGCCGTGGGCAACTCTGCCTTGGCATCTTTTACGCCGTGGTCGGCGCTCCATTCCATGTTGGATTGACCAGCACACAGCCACACCTCACCCATGAGGACGTTTTCCAGCACAATCCTGTTACGCCCCTGAATCGTCAACGTATACGACCCGCCTCCTGCTTTGGTGGTAGCAATGGTTAATTTCCAAACGGCATTTTCGTTGGTCACCACACTGACCGTTTCACTTTGCCAACTTCCCGAAACTGTTACCCTCTCGCCCGGCTGCGCCCATCCCCACACGGTGACGTTGGCCTGCTGCTGCAACACCATATTACTACTAAAAATAGCCGGCAAGTACACATCGGCAACGGCGAATAGTGGGGAGAGAAGGAGGAGAAGGAAGAGTTTTTTCATTTTTTTAGGGAGGGGGAGGGAATAATTTTTTGTGTTAAAATACTGTAAAGTTCAGGGCTAAAGCCCGATATATGTCCTGGTTTCCAAGCCCCACGCTAAAGCATGGGGTTAAAAGAGCGCTTGCCGTTGTTGGTGTTTTTTACCAATAATCTCCCTTCCAAGCACGATGCTGGAAAAGATTCAGGTTTTGAGAATTGCTGCGGCTTACCGCCCTAATGCACGTATAGGCCCGTGCATCACTCAATCATTTGCCGCTTAAAAAACGCCCATGCTTCCAGATACACATCAATATCACGCGGGGAATTGTGCTCACCGTTCAGTACTTTCAGGAGGGTCACTTCGGGCTTTCCAGGTTCTTTGTACGTATAGCGCTCAATGGTGCGGCCATCGGTTGGGTCGGTATCGGGCAGCGCCTCCATTTTGGGGCTGCCTGCATATCCCGCCAGTTCAGACCAATATTTGAACGTCCGGTCGGTAGAGCGAACAAAACCAAGGCTAATGCCGTTGGTCAGCACCTCTCCACCAGCGTAGGGGTTGGTGCGGTCGGCCGTACCGTTGACAATCATTACCGGAATCGCCATGCGTTTTTCGACGCAGTCCATGTTATTGGTGTCGGGTAAGTTGGCAATAAGCGCGGTAATGGCCCTGAACTGTTCGGGCATCGTCAGCGCCAACTTATACGCCATGTGCCCGCCGCCCGAAGTGCCTACCGCAAATACTTTTTTAGGATTGATGCCGTATTTTTTCTCGAAATAGGTAATCATGGATTGAAAAAACGCATTGTCGTTGATGTTTTCCATGTTTGCAGCCGACTGCGCCGTTTTCCTACATTCGTTCCAATATTTTTTATACCCATCAGGATATACCATCAAAATATTCTCATTGGGCGCGACGGCTTCCAATTTCTGGGCTCCGTTTCGCTGTCCACGCCCGTTGCCCCCTGAGCCGTGCAAAACAAACAGCAAAGAAGACTGCTTATCGGCAGGTGCTAGAAAATGAAAGGTACGGTAATGACCTTCAATCAGCACCGAGTCGCTCACCAGTTGGCAGTGGGCAGTATAGACGAAAAATATCGTAAAGAAGAGAAATAGATTTTTTGGCATAACAAAGCTTGTCTACACAAATTCAAGTGATAATCAATTTATTAATAAACAACCTCTCATTTTCTCACTCCCACTTTCTCGGCCCATTGGCGGTATTTTTCGGTTAACTGGGCAACAATTTCGGGGTGGGCCTGCGCCAAATCTTGGGTTTCGGTACGGTCGTTTTCTATGTCGTAGAGTTCCCATTGACTTTTGCCTTTCATTCCTACCAACTTCCATTTTCCTTGTCGTATGGCGCGGTTGTCGAAATGTTCCCACGCGATATAGTCGTGTCCTTTGCGGGTTTTTCCCTGCAAAATGGGCATCAAACTTTTGCCTTCGATGGGCTTAAGGCTCTGTTGGTTCATCGTAAGGGGTTGTTTCACCTGCGCAACTTCCAAAATTGTCGGAAGGAGGTCGATGATATGCCCAACTTGCGAGGTTTGGAAAGGCTTTTTTATGACATTTGGATAATGGACAATCATGGGTGTAGCGATGCCTCCTTCGTGCGTAAACTGCTTGTACATCCGGAAAGGGGTATTGCCCAAAGCGGCCCATTCTTTACTATACGTGGTATATGAGCCTTTTTGGCCCGCTGGCGTTGTCAACGAAATGGCGTATGCTGCTTCGCCCAAATCTTTTTTGGCGCGGGCATCCAGCACTTCGGCGCAGGCTCCATTGTCTGATAAAAACACAATCATCGTATTATTGAGCTGTCCGTTGGCGCGTAGTTTTTCAACGATTTTTCCAATGCCCGCATCCATGCGGCTCACCATGGCGGCGTAGGTAGCCATTTTCAAATCCCATTCGTCTTGGTTGGTGGTGTTTTCCCAAGCGGCAATGTCGACATCACGCTCGGGCAGCGCGTATTTTTTGCCAAAGAGGCCCATTTTTTGTTGATTCAAAAACCGCTCTTTTCTCAATTCATCCCAACCTCGCTTGTACTTACCCCGAAACTTTTGGATTTCTTCATCGGGCGCGTGCAACGGCCAATGCGGCGCGGTGTAAGCAACGTACATAAAGAAGGGCTGTTTCGTTTTTTCGTTGGACGAAATATACTCCACGGCTTTGTCGCTGATGGCGTCGGTCATGTAAAAATCCTTGGGCGGGTTATATGGCTCGTTGTCTTCCAACATCAACCGACCGGGCAACACCTCATAATAGCTCGTGGCTCCGCTGATGAGGCCAAAATATTTATCAAAACCGCGCTGCAACGGCCAATCGACGCGCTCTTCGCCCACGTGCCATTTGCCCGACATAAATGTCTGATAACCTGCCGTTTTTAGCACTTCGGCCACGGTGGCAGTTTGCCTACTTAGCCAGCCTTGGTAGGGATTTTCTTGCGCACGGTCTTTTACCTTCGTCACCACCATTTCGCCCATTCCTGCCTGATGCGGGTACACCCCCGTCAGCAACGCCGCCCGACTAGGACAGCAACGGGCCGCGTTGTAAAATTGCGTGAATTTGGTGCCATTTTTAGCCAGATTGTCCAAGTGAGGCGTGGGGATTTCAGAACCGTAACAGCCGATGTCGCTAAAACCCATATCATCGGCCATGATGACGATGATGTTGGGCTTAACGGTGGCGGTGGGTGGGCCAAAACTTAATCCGCTCAGGCCCAAGAAGACCAGCGACGCGACGGTAAATCTATATTTTGTTTTCATACGAATCAGTTGAAAAAAGACAGGTTTTGAGAAGCAGTTTTCTCAAAACCTGCGTTAATATCACGCCCTTACTTTACTTTCACGATAACCGTCGGGTCAAAGGGGTACATGCCAAATTTTTCGCCGTAAATCGCTAAACCACCGTTGCCTTCAACCGCCAAACGCAACACCAATTCGCCCGTTTGGATGGCTTTCTGGATGGCCTCATTGGGTACATTTACTTCCAAACGATAGCCGTAGCTGCCTGCTTCGCGCAGTTTACGGTTTTGGGGTTGATAGTGCCACGACAATACCCCCCGGTGGTCGGCAGGATCGTCGGGCAGGTTGAGTTTTCCTGCTGCTACCCCGTTGAAACTGATGGCCACATCGCTCGGAAACTTAGTTTCATCGGTCATAGGATAAGAATTAGGATTGAGGCTATTGTCAAACGTACCACCACCGAGCATGTAGTTGTCGGCAATTTTCACGTCACCGCTTTTGTCTTTACCAAACAACTGTTTGGCGGAGGCTTCCATGATGAACGACGCCCCGTTGACGTTGTCAGCTTTTAGGTCGGTTGGCCATTTAATTTTGTATTCAAAATAACCACTTCCAGCACCGTTCACTTTCAATCCGTCCAACACATCCCACTGCTTCATTGACCATTTTGCATCGCTAAATTTATTCGGTGCAATGGTCAATAATCGTTGTTTTTCTCCACCGCCCGTCACTATTTCGGCAGCTTGGGGTTTCTCTATGATGTACATATTGAAGTTCCGACTCAAGATATTGCCCTTGGCATCCTGCAACGTCAGCGCCAACACCGCCACCGATTTTTCGGAAGGCATCACCACGTACAACGGCGCGATTGCCTGCTGAATCCACGGGCTGTACGGGACTTTTTTGGTAAAACTCTGCCACTTTTTGGCTTGCCCAAAAGCATCCCAGCCGTTCAGTTCTACTTTCAGGGTCAGTTCATTGCCCAAATCAGTGCGCCCCGTCATCGACGAAATCGTTAGGGGTACCTGCACCACTTCGGTCGGGCGCACGCTGTGTGAAATATCCTGACCCGTAGTGACATAAATATCGGCGTGCAAATCTTTGAGACTCATACCCGGCACAAAGGCTTCCAAGCCCGTGAACTTTTGGGTACGGTCAAATTTAAAATAACCGTTCCACTCGTTGATTACGTCGTGGTGCTCGGTGTACAACCACCCCGCCACCAACGGATATTTACGAAACGTATTGACCGAGCGGTGATAATCCCACGTCCAATCCACGTCGCCAGAACTGCCATCGTAGCCCCACACGTTGCCAAATTCGGAGTTGATGTTGGGCTGTCGGCCCACTTTGTAGCCCTTTTCAAAATTAAAGGTAGAGCCTTCGTACGTTTTGGTGGTCAAGTTTTTAAGGTAGTCTTCCCATCCGTAGCCGGGCAGATACTCATGCCACGAGTTGAGGTCGGTTTCGGTATGGCCCGCGCCGCAGCAGATTGAATTATCTTCAATCAAACGGCTCGGGTCCAGTGCTTTGGCTTTGCGGTACATGCTTGCCACCCACTGCTGGGTTTCGGGCAAGTATTTATCTACTTTTTTGCCGTTTTCTTCTACTTTGGTCTTTAATCCCCAGGTTTCATTGAAGAGAATCCACGAAAAAATGGCAGGGTGATTGAAATCTCGTTTGATGAGTTGGGGCAACACCCGCTCCGACTCAGCCCGGGCTTCGGCGTTGGGTTGTCCCCAGAAATTGGGTAAATCAGACATAACCAACAGCCCCATTTTATCCGCCCAATACAACTTACGCGGTACGTCAATTTTGATGTGCGTCCGGATGCCGTTTAGGCCAATATCCTTGGCCAATTTTATCTCATTTTTCATAAACTCATCCGTCGGGAAGGTATAAAAACCCTCTGGATGGTACGATTGGTCGAGCGCGAGTTGGAGATAAATCGGCTGATTATTAAGCGCGACATACGGAAAATTGGTCCCGGGCAGATTGACCACCGAAATCTTACGCATTCCGAAATAACTTTTAATCTTATCTGCTCCCAACTCCGCCTCCACTTCGTACAGGTGCGGATTTTCCAGCGTCCAAAGTTTAAAATCAGGGATAGAAACGTCAAACATCAGTTGCGTTTGCCCCTTTCCAATGGTTTGAGAAACAGGCGCAGATACACCCGCGATGTTGAGTTTCAGCGCCAAATCTTGCGAAGCAGGTTTGGGCAAAGTGGCCGTCACCTGAACCTTGCCTTTGTCAATATCGGGCGTAAAATGCAGGGTTTCGAGGTAATCATTGGCGCGCGCTTCCAGATAAATGGTTTGCCAAATGCCCCGGGCGTTGCCGTAGCCCTGTTTGCCATATAGTGCATAGTCACGGCGTACGTCGTCTACCCGAATCACCATTTTTTGACTCGCTCCTGCTTTCAGGCTTGCCGCAGGCAACTCAAATTCAAAAGGCACATAGCCCCCTTCAAACGAGCCGAGCTCTTTGCCACCAAACCAAACGGTGGTTTTGTAATCACTGGCCCCAATGACCACAAAAACGCGCTGCCCTTTCCAGTCTTTGGGAATAGAAATCGTGCGCTGATACCACGCAATGTCGGCTTCATCTTTTACTCCCGATAGCGGCGCTCCCCACGGAAACGGCACGTGGATGGTCAGGGGGAATTTTTGAGTGCCTTTGCCCCAACCCTGTTTCAGACCAGCATCTTCTTTATCGAACCGAAACTCCCAGTCGCCGTTGAGGTTGAGCCAGTTCGCACGTTCCCAATCAGGACGCGGGTGTTCGGGCAGCGGTATATTGGTTTGGGCAGTAAGGGTCTGCATCCCGAAAAGCAATAAACAAAGGTAGATAGAGAAACGAAGCATATAGAATAGATATGTTTATGACAAAAAACGCAACTATTATTTAAAGCAATTTTATCCCTTAAACTAATGCTTTCCTTACATTTGTAGCCTTCCTATCAACTTTTTAAAACCAGATGAAAAAATTTCTTAAATGGGCGGGTATCACGCTCGTCGCTTTGGTGATTATTTATTTTATCGGCCCCCGTCCTGAAAAAGCCATGTTATCTCCTACCCTCACGAGCGTTACGACCGATGTCGTCCAACTCGAAAAAGACATTCAAGAAACCGAATCGCAGTTTGAGCTTAAACCCGACAACGAAGCCCGCATTATTTGGGCCGATACTGCCAAAAAGCAAAAAACCAAATACAGCATGGTCTATATCCACGGTTTTGGGGCCAGTTGGGCGGAAGGCGACCCGATACACAAGCAACTAGCCCAAAAATACGGGTGTAATCTCTACCTCGCTCGCTTGTACGATGCAGGCGTAAAAAGCCCCGACGCGTTTCAAAACCTAACCCCTGAAAACTTCCTGTCTAGTGCCAAATACGCCATTGCCGTAGCCAAATCCCTCGGCGACAGTGTCATTGTCATCGGGTGCTCAGCGGGTGGATTGCTCAGTTCTTACATCGCCTCCGAACACCCTGACATCAAGGCACTTGTGCTATATTCGCCATGCTTCAAAGTCAATGGGCTAGAAGTGGCAACAGGGCCTTGGGGCAAGCAATTGTTGCAGCTATTGGGCGGTTCCCACCGCGACCTCACGCATTATACCCCTGACCGCGCCAATTACTGGCTAACGCGCTATCATACCAACGGGGTCATGACGCTGCAAAAGATGATGGACGCCATCGTAAAACCAGAAACCTTTGCCAAAATAAAAATGCCCGTTTTTATGGCCTATTATTACAAAGATGAAGAAAATCAAGACAAAGTAGTCTCGGTCGAAGCCATGCTCAAAGCCTTTGATGAACTAGGCACTCCCACTGCTCAGAAGCGAAAAGTGGCATTTCCTAATGCGGGCGAGCACGTGATTGCGTCGCATTTTACTTCCAAAGACCTGGAAGGCGTATTTCGCGAAACCGACACTTTTTTAAAGGAAATCGTCTTTAAATAATGAAAGTGCAGCTCTACGATTTAATAAATAATGAAGATACTCCTAAGGTTTCGAAATCTCGATGATTTAGTTGGGTAGCTATGTCACTGTCAACAAGTTGATAAAGAAAAGAAGAAAGTTCCTGAATCCCCCATTTACCAGCGAAAGCCTCTTTTTGAATGCGGGCTACCAAAAGATAAACCATTATTCCCACTAAAAATGAAGCCGTTGCCGTTCTTACTTTTGTGTATCCTACGATAATGCCCACGATGGAGCTTTTCTGACTGGGCAACATGACCGCCAATATTTGGTCTCCTTCCCGCGACATCTCGTGTAGAAAATCGGCGGTTGGAAGACGCAGAAAACAGTCGCGATCAACCGCAGATTTCATCATTTTGACAGTTGCGAGCTGTTTCCCGATGGGGTAAGTCATCTGTTTGGAGAGGCAAAACGACAAACATTCAAGTGACAACTCAAACACTTGTTTTATTTTGTCAAACGGTTCGTTGGTTGTTTCACTCACACAAGCCAAAAACTCGGGCGCTTGGTAAAAATTATTTATATCAACGATGGATTGCTTCATGGAAAATAACCGATTGGTTGTGCAAATTAGACTTAGCACTTTCCAATAGGTCACTTCCCAGAAGCACAGGCAGTTGTTATTTACAACATCCCGAAGTTATTCAGATAGTCAGTGATGGATTTACGAATCACCTCATGGGCTTCTTCTCTCCCGTATACGTTGGCGATTTCGCAGGTCATCGGCTCACCGGGTAAGTTCTTGTACGTCAGGAAGTAGTGTTGCAAACGGTTCACAACACTTTGGGGCAAATCGGCGATGTCTTTGTATTTTCCGTACAACAGGTCGTCTTTCAACACCGCAATGATTTTATCGTCGGCCTCACCTTTGTCAATCAACCGCAAACCGCCGATGGGAATGGCCTGGCAAATGATGTCACCGTGAGGGATGGTGCTTTCGCAAAGCACGCAAATATCAAGCGGGTCGCCGTCGCCTTCTTTGATGTCGCTACGGCCAGATTGCTGTCGGGCAAACTCCGCGATAGCATCGCCGCAGTAGGTTTTGGGCACAAAACCATACAGCGCCGGAACAATATTTGAGTATTTCTGAGGGCGGTCAATTTTAAGGTAACCCGTCAGTTTATCAATTTCGTATTTAACCGTGTCGGTCGGTACAATTTCAATAAAGGTTGTAACGACTTCGGGGGCCTTTTCCCCGATGGGGATTCCGTGCCAAGGGTGCGATTTATAGACTGTTTTCATTTGTTAAATTGAATCTTTAGACAAACATTGGAAAATTTTGGAGAATTACCGACTTTGCATCGGTAAAAATCCAAATGATTAGTGAAATAACCGCATTCACCGTGCTTCAAAAAAACAAATTACGTTTATTTTTACTTTTTTCTAAGGTTCCTACGTCGTGCGTTTTGAAGAGGGAAAATAAGCGTCAATCACACGGTGTGGCTTTTGTACTTTAACCTTTATCAAACCAAGCCCCTCACTTTTTTTCATCAATTCTAAAAATCAATGAGCGAACTGAAAGTACCAACCATGGCCGAAATGGCCGCCGCTGGCGAAACCCCCGAAGTGTTGTTTTGGGTCGGCTGCGCGGGCTCCTTCGACGACCGTTATAAAAAAGTGACCATTGCTTTTGTCAAAATCCTGAACAAAGTAGGGATAAAATTTGCCGTACTGGGCACCGAAGAAGGCTGCACCGGCGACCCCGCCCGCCGCGCCGGCAATGAGTTTTTGTTTCAGATGCAGGCCATGGCCAACATTCAGGTATTGGATATGTACGGCATCAAAAAAATTGTGACGGCTTGTCCGCATTGCTTCAACACCCTCAAAAACGAATATCCCGACCTCGGCGGCAACTACGAAGTGATTCACCATTCGGAATTTCTGCAACAACTCATCAACGCGGGCAAAGTGAAAATCGAAGGGGGCGGTACGTTTAAAGGCCGTAAAATCACGTTTCATGATTCGTGCTACCTCGGGCGCGCCAACGATGTATACGAGGCACCCCGCGCGGTTTTGGAAGCCCTAGATGCCGATTTGATTGAAATGAAGCGCTCCAAAGCCAAAGGTCTCTGCTGCGGTGCGGGCGGCGCACAGATGTTTAAAGAACCCGAAAAAGGGAAAAAAGACGTCAACATTGAACGCATTGAAGAAGCCCTCGCCACGGGTGCCGACACGATTGCGGTGGGTTGCCCGTTTTGTATGGTAATGATGAGCGACGGCGTCAAAAACAAAGAAAAAGAAGACTCCGTCAAAGTATTCGACCTGGCGGAACTTGTGGCGCAGGCCGAAGGTTTATAAGAAAGTTAGTGAAATAGTCATTAGGTAGTCATGCAATAGGCATGAAGTGGATGTTTATTAACTGGTAGTCAATAACTTGACAATCTGTAACCACACTTGACAACCCTAATTCACCAATCACTAATTCACTAATCACCATTCACTAATCACCATTCACCAATGTATATTCCTTTTGATCAAATAGATTTTGAAGCGCGCGTCTGGATTTATCAGGCAAATCGCCCGCTGACCAACGACGAAGTTGGCACCCTCACCGAAACCCTCAAAGCCGCCTTGGACGAGTGGGAAGCCCACAGCATGAAGCTCACGGCGTCGGGAAAAATCTTTCATAATCGGTTTGTAGTCATTGCCGTGGATGAAAGCAAAGAGTTGCCGAGTGGCTGTTCTATCGACAAGTCGGTGCATTGGTTGCAGGAAATCGGGCCTCGTTTGGGCGTCGACTTTTTCGACCGCTCGCTGATGTACATTGACGACCGAGGAGAACTTCAAAGCATACCAGTATCGGGTATTAAAAGTGCGGTTAACGCCGAAGAATTAGCTCCTGACACTACGGTTTTCGACAATACCGTTACCACAAAATCGCAATGGATGAAACGCTGGAAAGTACGCGCTGATGCCACATGGCTTAAACGCTATTTTGCGGCGCAGCAAGCCTCCTAAACATTTTTTCATCCCAAATACTACGTGCCATGCCCCAAAGCATGGCATTTTTTTTGCCCTGTTTGTAAAATTTCCCAATTTCAAATGTGTAGAAATAATTACCCACATTGTTCATTCTCCCGATGACATCTTCAGCGCACAAGAAATACATCACCCTTATTATTAAACCTTTAACCTCTATTTACTTGTATTGGCATGACTATTTATACGATTGCACTTTACTTAAATAGCTCCCTTTTTATGAAACCAATCATCAGATACACCCTATTATCGCTTTCTATTTTTATCTTTAACGGTTGTCGTAAACCCGAAAGAACTGAAGAATTATTGCTGGAAAAGTTACAGGACAAAAAGACGTACGCAACGCTGCTTAGCTATTCTCACGCCATCGGAATTGATACCGCACGGGCCGCAAAAAAAGGTCCTTTGGGGCTATTGGAAGAAATCAGTTATGGCCACAAACCGCGCTATATCCGCTATACGGCGAAGGTCTTACTCCCCGACTCGGCCCGAATTCGCGAAGCCGCTTGGGAGGTGGTGGAAGGTAAAAACAAAAACATTGACGACGTGCTGGCGCGTTTAGAGCCTTCATTCCCCGTTTATTCTCAACTAAAAAGCCACTACACCCGATTTATCAAAGATGGGCAAGCCGACAGCGCGGCCATCATTGCCGAATCGCTCAATGCCTATCGTTGGATGAACCGACAGGCACAAGGAGCCGAACGCATGGTACTGGTCAACTCGCGCGGTGCGTATTTGAAAGGATTTGACTCAACGGGTGCCCAAAAACTGAGTATGCGGGTGATTGTGGGCAAAGCAGACTCTCCCACGCCGGGCATTGATACCTACGCCACCAACATCATTATGTATCCATATTGGAACGTCCCGACCAACATCGCGCTCCGGGAAATGTTGCCAAAAATCAGGGAGGATGAAGACTATTTGGAAGACAACGGGATGGCCGTCATTGATACCAAAGGCGATAGCGTAGACGCCCGCTCCATCAACTGGGACGAAATTTCGGAAGATAATTTTCCGTATCGTTTTCGGCAGGACAACGGTGAAGATAATTCTCTGGGTTTGATGAAAGTAAACATCAAAAACCCGCTCGCAATTTATTTGCACGACACCAATGTTCGCACCCTTTTTGTGAGCGACCAACGCTGGCGAAGCCACGGTTGTGTGCGGTTGCAAAGCCCCGCGCAATTGGCCAATTTTTTGGCTGGAGAACACCTATTAGACGATGATTTTATCAATGAACCCATCACCAATCAGAAGCCAAAATCGGATAAGCTAAAGCAAAAAGTGCCCGTATTTATTCTGTATTTAGGGGCCGACATCAACGACGCGGGTCAGTTGGTATTTTTCAACGACGTATACGGTTGGGAACGGAAATCCGTTTGAGTTTCTTCCTCCAAACCCGCCAACAGCTTTGAATTTTTGAGGTAGGAATTATCGGGATAATACAAAAACAGCCCTGCGCCATTGCACAGTAGCGGAATGAGTTTTTTGGTGTCGTCAACCGAGACAGCGGGGCAGCCTTGACTGCGCCCCAAGCGACCCGTACGTCTAATAAACTCCTCGCTCACGTAGTCTGCGCCGTGCATCACAATGGCCCGCTCCAGCGCGCGGTGGTTGATATTTTCTTCCAATCCTTGCAATTTAAGCGACAGTCCGTGCTTACCTTGGTAGGTGCTCAAGGCCCGATAAAAGCCCAAACTGGATTGGTAAGAAGAATTTTTGTTGGAGAATTGACGGGCAAATTCTTCACCCGAATTGCGGCCGTGGGCCACGTAGGTATTGTACAAAAGTTTATTTTCCTTTAAATCAATCACGTACAAACGTTTGTGGCGGGAAGATTGACTAAAATCGGCAATGGCAAGAATAGATTTTGTAAACTTTTCTTTTTGAAAACCCACCCATGCATACCGAAAACCTTCGAGAGATAGGCCCGCTTCTTTGAGGCGGAGCGAATTATAGACCCGTTGCCATTGGGGCAGAGAATCGGGTTTTAGTTGCGTGGAATCTACCAAATGTTGGGTAGTAAATTGGGGAAATTGTAAGGGATGTTCTAACTTTTGAAAACCAACCAACGCCACAAAAGCCGTAGCACAAGCGCTCACTACCAACAACACATTTTTCATCCGTTATTCTTTTTTTAAGTTTTTACTTCACAACTTTACCTTTATTCTTTCACGACAGTTTTGAAAAAACACCGCTTTTGGTGGGTTTGGTTCCATCGGCCCATTACATACTTCAACGCGTAGGTGTTTGATTTCTGTATAAAAATAGTTCAAGATTGACGATTCTGGCTTAATTTTGACGATAATTCCTCACACACCCTTCCATAAATTCAATTCCTTTTGCATGAAAATTCTTTTAATTGAAGACGATATAAAAATCATTCAATCGCTGCGTAAAGGCCTCGAAGAGAACGGATATGAGGTAGATATTGCCTACGACGGCACGATTGGAAAACTGCTTGCCCGTCGGAATGACTACTTCGTGATCGTCTCCGACATCATCATTCCGGGCATCAACGGTGTGCAGCTTTGCCGTGAACTCCGAAGTGCGGGCGTCCGCACCCCGTTCATCATGCTGACCGCCCTGGGTGCGTTGGAAGAAAAGCTCGTGGGCTTTGATGCGGGTGCCGACGATTATTTGGTCAAACCGTTTGATTTTTTGGAGTTATTGGCCCGCATCAAGGTCGTCACCAAACGCATTCAGTCGGAGCCCGTCACCGCCAACGTGCTCCGCTACGCCGACCTCGAAATGAACCTTTCCACCCGCGAAATAACGCGCGGCCGCCAACGCATTGATTTGACGGGCAAAGAATACGCCCTCCTCGAATTTCTGCTCCGCAACGCCGAAAGGGTTCTGTCAAAAGTAGATATTGCCGAAAAAATCTGGGATATTCGTTTCGACACGGGCACCAACATCATCGAAGTCTACATCACCCTATTGCGCAAAAAAATAGACCGAGATTTTCCCGTCAAACTCATTCACACGCACTACGGCGTAGGCTATGTGCTCAAACAGGAGGTATAAATGCAGATTCGGACCAAGCTCACCGCACAATTCGCGCTGCTCGTATCGGCCATTATGCTGATGGCGTTTATCACCATTTATTTGATACGAATGACCTACGTAGAGCAGGAATTCTACAAACGGTTGCGGCACAAAGCCATCACTACTTGTGAGCTATTGGTAAAAGTTGAAGGCGTTGACTCTAAACTCCTTAGAAAGATTGACAAGACCAACTACGATGTATTGCACAACGAAAACTTGACAATCTATGACCACCAAAATGAAGAGCTTTATACCAGCAATGAGACCCTTTACTACGCCATAAACCCCGAACTTCTCGACCAAATAAGGCTCGAAAAAGAAGTGCATTTTTCAGAAGGTAAAGCAAAAATCATCGGAATTGTGTACACCGACCGCTTCAACCGCGTAGTGTGCATTGCGGGGGCCGAAGATAAATACGGCGACGAAGAACTGCATAGCCTTTGGCGAATTTTGACGGGTATGTACTTTGGCGTGATTGGACTGGTGATTGTTGCGGGCTGGTATTTTGCGGGGCAGGCCATGAAGCCCGTTTCCAACGCCATCGGACAGGTGAATCAAATTTACCCTAAACTCATGGAGCAACGCCTGACCGTCCAAAACCCCCGCGACGAAGTGGGGCAACTGACCAGTACGTTTAACAAACTGCTGGACCGCATCGGCGAGGTATTTCGACTGCAAAACCTGTTCATTTCCAACGTGTCGCATGAACTCAAAAATCCCCTTATGCGCATTGGAGCACAACTCGACGTGGCCCTGCTCAAAGAACGAACCGAAGCCGAATACCGACAAACGCTGCTATCTATACGAGAGGATATTCGGGATTTGGGCCAACTCTCCGAAACTCTGCTCGAACTGGCCAAAGTAAACGACCAAAACCGCAGTTTGATTTACAACGACATCCGGATTGACGAAATCGTTTGGGAAGCCCGTGATTTATTGCTCAAAGCCGAGCCTTCGTATCAAGTGCAAGTCCGATTGCTGAGCACCATTGAAGACGACAATCAGCTCATTGTCAAAGCTAATGCCCACCTGATGAAAACCGCCATCGTCAATCTGATGGAGAATGGTTGCAAGTTTTCGCCAGATTCAACCGTAGCGGTCGATGTATTTCCGATGCAAACTGACGTTGAAATTCGGTTTACCAATACAGGCACCGTCATTTTGCCCAAAGATTTACCCTATATATTTCAACCCTTTTACAGAAGCGATAACACAACCAATATCAAAGGTTACGGCGTGGGCTTGTCGTTGGTTGAGCGTATTGCCAAATTGCACAACGGCAACATCAAAGTCACTTCCGATGCCCCCGCTCAAACCACTTTTTTCTCCTTACTCATTCCCTACCGCCATTGAATTTTTGCCCCGATTTCGCGTCTCTATCAGTCGTTTTTTACTTTTTTAATTTTCTTCATTTTTAGTAACTTTTTAATCATTCCTTCATAAGTTCTTAAGGATTGCCCTGTTTCTTTGTCATTGTAATACAAGCGATTGCTGCAGTGGCGGCTGCCACAATAAAGTATTCTCAATGCGCAGCTCTGAATGAAGACACGAATTTTGCCAAGATACGGCAACACGTACGACCGTCAGCGCGGAAAACACAACCGACGCAGTGCAATTATTAGTCTTTTGGCCATTTTGGCGGGCATGGTTTTCGTCTGCTTCTACCAATGGATGGCACAACGCAACATGACGGAAATGACGAACCGAGCGCTTTTGCGACAAGACTCGCTCGAAGCCGTTAAGTTGTCGCAGGATAAGGTTATTTTTTTGATGAAAGATACCATCAATCAACTAAGACAGACAAACCTACACCTGCAACAACAGCAATTTACACTCAAAAAAAGCGGAAAATGAAGGTAACATACGATTTGGTTGACTAGCAATGACGAGCGAGGTATCCTCACTCGTCATTCTTACTTACTTTATTACCGTTACGACATTTTTTTTCAACCATTCCCCAAAATTATTTTTTTTTAATTGCTGCTTAAGGTGTTGTTAAGATTGCCGGAAGACCTTTGATTGTTAATTGTCCTGAGTGTTTGCCTCGCCCAAGCGGGAACGTCTCCGCTTGGGTTTTCTTCCTAATCTATCTTCCAAACATCATTTCTATGAACAACGTTACCGTTATCATTCCTACCCTCAATGAAGAAGCCACCATTGCCAACGTTATTCGAAAAGCCCAAAATTGCGCCCATGTTCGGGAAGTCATCGTCATCGACGATCAATCTTACGACAATACGGTTGAAGTAGCCATGCTCTCTGGCGCAACGGCCTTTACGAGTACACAATTGGGAAAAGGGGCGTCTATGCGCGAAGGCCTTATGATGACCCAATCTGACATCGTCGTTTTTTTGGACGCCGACATTCCGACCTACCCCGAAAACGTCGTGGATATTCTCGTGGAGCCGCTTCTAAAAAATGAAGCCGACTTTGTAAAATCCTATTTTGACCGTCAGGCGGGGCGCGTAACGGAATTGGTGGCCAAGCCGCTGCTGAGCATTTTATTTCCCGCCCTCACGCATTTCAAACAACCGTTGAGCGGCATCATTGCGGGCCGAAAATCATTCTTTGAAAAAATTAATTTTGAAAATGATTACGGCGTTGACATCGGAATTTTGTTGGATATGCATCGTCTCGAAACCCGCATTGCCGAAGTGAGCATCGGAACGGTCGAAAATAAAATGAAACCTTGGCAGGAGCTCGGAAAAATGTCGAGAGAAGTGACAAAAGCCATTCTGGCGCGCACCAATCAAATCACGGAACCCTCCCTCGAAAATCTCGAAAACATCAACGTCATTCGGCGCGAGATGACCGACGCCATCAGAGAATCAATGGTGGGGTTGCGCAAAATGGTGGTTTTTGACATGGACAATACCATTCTGCGGGCGGGTTTTATTCACACCGCCGCCGATGCCTTTGGGTTCAAAAAGGAACTTTGGCAAATCGTGGCCGAACAAACCAACCCCGTGGTGCGTACCAAGCAAATTGCCCAACTACTACACGGAAAAACCTTCGGCGAAATCATTGAAGTTGTCAAGTCCATTCCCGTTGTGGCTGATTTCGGGGAAATTGTGGCGGAATTAAAACAAAAAGGATTCATCACGGGCATCATCAGCGACAGTTATACCTGCGTCACTAATCACCTCAAAAATCTATTTGGGCTGGATTTTACGCTGGCCAATGAACTTGAATTTTCGCGAAGTGTGGCCACGGGTCAAGTCAAAATTCCGTCGTATTTTTTCAAACGCACCACTTCCCATTGCGGGCATGATTTCTGCAAAACCAATGCGCTGTCTTACCTTTCAGAAATCTACCACGTGGGTTTTGAAAACATAATGGCTATCGGCGACGGAGAAAACGACATTTGCATGATTCGCAAATCAGGCATTGGCGTTTCGTTTTGTACCAAAAACCAAATTTTAGAAAACAGCGCCGACGTGGTACTCAGCAAACCCTATTTTCGTCCCATTTTAAAACTGGTCTGAGCATCCACTCTGGACTGATTAAATCAGTCCAGAGATTTTAAACATTACGATGAAATACAACACCAAAAACAAAGCACCTTCCCAAGTGGAGATGCGCTTATCTTGGGCCAAAAGATAAAAAAAGGCCGATGCAGCCACGAGTATCGGCAACGCAAGCGATAGAAGCTGGCCGCTGGCCGTTAGGTCTCCCGCCCAACTTGCCACGCCCGGAATGACCAAAACGTTGAAGATACACGAGCCCATCACGTTGCCAATTGCCAACGACGCTTTACCCTGCTTTACCGAAAAATAGTTGACCGCCAACTCGGGCAGCGTCGTTCCTAACGATAACACAGTGAGGGCAATGATGGAGGGAGGAATCGTCAAAATTTCGGCAATCCGGGTAATACTCAACACCGTATAATCGGCTCCAAAGTAAATTCCGACACCCGCCAAAGCCAGAATCAGACCCACTTTGCCCCATGTGGGAGTGCTTTCGGTGGTTTCTTCGGGTTCGTCTTCATTGCCAGCCCTCAGTAGATAAAGGCTGTAAATCACAAAGATAAGAATCAAAAAAGCCCCTTCTTTCCACGTAAGGATGCCGTCTTGTAAAAACAAATAAAAGACCAGCGCCGAGCCCAACAGATAATGAAGGTCAATCATAAGGTAACGTTTGCCTAAGTCAATCGTTCGGCGATTCATCAAGGCCGTAAAGCCTACAATCAAGAAAATATTGGAGATATTGGCCCCGATGAGATTTCCCGCCACAATCTCCGCCTGCCCCGACGAAATGGACAAAAGCGCCGTCACTAATTCGGGCAATGAAGTGCCGATGCCTACGATAAAAATACCCGTCACGAAGGGAGGGAGGTTGAGTAGTCGGCCTGCGCTTTCGGCGGCATTGGTAAAAAAACGGGCCGCAACCAACAAAACCGTTAGGCTGCCCACAAAAAGTAAAATCCAGTTAAGAAGCATCGTTTTTCTTTTGCTTAATATTTCTGCAAAATCGGTGTTTTTTGCGTAAATAGCGAGTTTTTAACGACTTTTTAAGGATTCAGTCGTTGTTTTAACCCAGTCTTAAATTATCAATTATGATTACTGCTATTATTATCATTTTTGTCATAGGTTACCTCTTTATTACCCTTGAGCATAACATTAATCTCAACAAAACCGCAACTGCTTTATTGACAGGCGTAATCTGTTGGACCCTCTATGCCCTCGGAAGTAGTGATTCCCACCACATTGTCGAAGAGCTTTCTCATCATTTAGCCAATATATCCGAGATTGCCTTTTTCCTGTTGGGGGCCATGACCATTGTGGAGTTGGTCGACGCTCATCAGGGGTTTGGCGTGATTACGGAGCGTATTCACACCAAAGACAGCCGCGCTTTGCTATGGATTATCAGCATTCTTACCTTTTTTCTGTCGGCGGTTTTGGACAACCTTACCACGGCCATTGTGATGGTATCGTTGCTGCGTAAAATCATTCGGGATGATGAAATGCGGCGTTTTTTTGCAGGGATTGTCATCATCGCCGCCAACGCGGGCGGTGCGTGGTCGCCGCTGGGAGATGTCACCACCACGATGTTGTGGATTGGCGGGCAGATTTCAGCCGTCAATGTCATGAAAACACTGTTTATTCCGAGCCTTGTTGCGTTGATTGTTCCGCTAATTTATCTTTCATTTAAACTTAAAGGGTCAATTGCTACCCCAAAGGTTTCAAAGAAATCAGAGGCCGATGATGTGACTGACAAAGAACGTAATATCATGTTTGGGACGGGCATTGGGATGCTTTTATTCGTTCCCATTTTTAAGACCGTGACGCACTTACCGCCTTACATGGGTATTCTGCTGGCATTGGGCGTGGTTTGGATTGTTTCAGAAATCCTCCATTCCAAAAAAGACGAAGAAGACCGCAAGCCTTTTACGGCCAGTCATGCATTAAGTAAAATTGACACCAGCAGTATTTTATTCTTTATGGGCATACTTCTAGCCATTGGCGTCTTGGAAGTAACGCACGTATTGACCGACCTAGCGGCGTGGATGAACGATACCATCGGCAACCTCGACGCCATCGTTTTTATCATCGGGATTGCCTCAGCGGTCATTGACAACGTGCCGCTCGTGGCGGCCTCCATGGGTATGTACGATTTGGCAACCTACCCCCAAGACCACCGAATCTGGGAATTTTTGGCCTACTGTGCTGGTACTGGTGGCAGTATGTTGATCATTGGCTCGGCGGCAGGCGTGGCGGTAATGGGCATGGAGCGCATCAGCTTTTTCTGGTATCTCAAGCGCATCAGCCTTCTGGCGTTGATTGGGTACGTGGCGGGCGCGCTGGTGTTTTTGTTTGTGTAAGATTGGATTTACCTTTGGGAATTGAAGAACTCTTCAAGCGGTTTTTATCATCAACAAATCCAATTTCCAAATTTATCAGATGCAAACAATCTTAGAAACACTGCGTATTTCCAGCACAAATCACGGCATCAGCACGGGCTTGGCCGCTTGGGAAGGTCGGGGCGAAGAGTTGTCTTCGTTTTCGCCGGTAGATGGTCAACTCATCGGCAAAGTTCACGCGGCATCCCGTGAAGATTACGATACCGTCATCGGTCAGGCGCAGGAAGCTTTCAAAACGTGGCGGCTCGTGCCCGCTCCCAAGCGCGGCGACATCGTTCGGCAAATGGGGGAGCAATTGCGCAAATACAAAACCGAACTAGGCACCTTGGTCAGTTATGAAATGGGCAAGAGCCTTCAGGAAGGCCTCGGCGAAGTGCAAGAAATGATTGACATCTGCGATTTTGCCGTCGGGCTGTCGCGCCAATTATACGGACTCACCATGCACAGCGAGCGCCCTTCGCACCGAATGTATGAGCAGTGGCACCCGCTGGGCATTGTGGGTATTATTTCGGCCTTCAATTTTCCCGTGGCGGTGTGGTCATGGAACTCCATGCTGGCGTGGGTGTGCGGCGACGTATGCGTGTGGAAACCTTCCGAAAAAACGCCTTTAACGGCCATTGCCTGCCAAAATATTATTCAGGAAGTACTGAAAACCAACGATGTTCCCGAAGGAGTTTCGGGCCTCATTGTTGGCGGACGCAAAGTGGGCGAATGGCTTTCGCACGATGAACGGATACCGCTCATCTCAGCCACGGGCAGTACACGCATGGGCAAAGCCGTGGGGCAGGCCGTGGGTGGCCGTTTGGGACGCAGTTTGTTGGAGTTGGGCGGCAACAACGCCATCATTATTTCGCAACATGCCGACCTGCCATTGGCCATTCCAGCCATTGTGTTTGGGGCCGTAGGAACGGCAGGGCAGCGCTGCACCAGTACCCGCCGGTTAATTATCCACGAAAGCATCTATGATGACGTAAAACAGCGTTTGGTCAAAGCCTATGGTCAACTGCGCATCGGCAACCCGCTCGACAGCAACATCCACGTTGGCCCGTTGATTGATACGCTGGCCGTCAAAAACTACCAGTCGGCAGTCGACGAAGTACGCATTGCGGGCGGTACGTTTGTGGTAGAACCGGGCGTTTTGACAGGTGCCGATTTTGCGTCGGGCTGCTACGTACAACCCTGCGTTGCCGAAGTCGAAAATCACTGGCCGATTGTGCAACACGAGACCTTCGCACCTATTTTATATCTCATCAAATACAGTACTTTAGAGGAAGCTATTGCCTTACAAAATGGCGTTCCACAAGGGCTTTCTTCGGCCATCTTTACGCTCAATTTACGTGAATCCGAGTTGTTTTTGAGTCAAGCTGGTTCTGATTGCGGCATTGCCAATGTCAACATCGGCACCTCAGGCGCCGAAATCGGTGGGGCATTTGGCGGCGAGAAAGAAACGGGTGGCGGGCGCGAATCTGGCTCCGATGCTTGGCGAGCTTACATGCGCCGTCAGACCAACACCATCAACTACGGCACCACGTTGCCGTTGGCGCAAGGAATTAAATTTGAAATTTAAAAATCCCTCACTTCTCCAATTACAAGTCACCGCTGTACGGTCCAATTTACTGGCCCAAGCAGCGGTGATTTCTATTTTCTAGCCATTCATTTTTAATCTTTTTATACTACACATCCTAGTCGTTTGTTCTAACCTTTAAATATATAGACTATCTATGTAAAGAGCAAAAATTGGCTTTTTCGGATAAAAAGTTATCAAACGGTCGATTTTGAGCAATAATATCCCCAAAAGACAAGAGTGTAGTCCGTATTTTTGCATTGTTACAATTCCGCCCTGACATCCCTACTTTTATTCACCTTTGCCCGTACCTTTGAAATGAAAAAAGGCTGTTTACTTTTGTATTTGGCGCTTCTTTTTGTGAAAGGCCAATCCCAAACCCTTCCGTCAGGTTTTGCTCAGCAAGTCTATGCTTCCAACTTTAATTCGCTGATGGGCTTCACTTTCGACAATAGTGGAAGATTATTCTGCTGGGAAAAGGAAGGGAAAGTGTATGTTATCAACAACGGTGTACGTACTACGTTGTTGGATATTAATCAGGAAGTGTACAACGTCACTGATTTAGGGCTCATCGGGTTGGCGCTAGACCCCAATTTCCTGAGCAATGGTTTATTCTATATTTATTACATCGTTGACCCCAAGCATTTATTGAGCATTGGTAGCCAATACGATGATGCAGGTAATGGCGGGACAATGGCCCGAGTCACGAGGTACCAAGCAGACGCCGCCACTGGGTTTACCACGATAGTAGCCAATACGCGCACCATCTTGATTGGAGAAACGGCAAGCACGGGGATACCTTGTACGTCATTTTTTCACATGGGAGGGAGTATGAAATTCGCCAAAGACGGCACGCTCTTTATCTCCGTTGGGGATGCCGCCACAGCCGCCAACAACGACATCGGAGGGTTTGATTATGGTTCTCGTACGGTTTCACGGGGCATTATGATGGCAGCCGAAAACATCGGCTCTTACCGCAGTCAGAATCTGGATTCCCATTGCGGAAAAATTCTTAGAATAAATGCTACCAACGGCAATGGTATCCCTTCAAACCCTTATTATTCAGGAACTTCTCCCCGCTCGCCTCGGTCACGTATTTGGGCCAGCGGGCTCCGCAATCCTTATGGTATCTTGCCTCTTCCCGAAACTGGCTCTCACAATCCTGATGAGGGAAACCCCGGAAGCCTGTTGATTGGAGATGTCGGCAGTATTTTGTTTGAAGAAGTCAATCTCGCTACTGGCTCTGGGCAAAATTTTGGCTGGCCGCGTTACGAAGGAGAAAACACCCGCGCCGAACACCCCAGTGCTACTTGGGACCCTGGCAGCAACAAAAAAAAACCTCAGCTTTATTATAACTCCACAACAGGATACAGCATTGTGGGCAGTACTACGTATACGGTAGGGAGTATACAAGTTCCTGGAGAAATCAGCGGGCATTGCATCTTGATTGGTGATTTTTACAAAAGAACAGATTTATCCAGTCAATACCTCAACAAGCTCTACATTGCCGACTATTCCCAAAAATGGATTAAAATGGTCAATTTAGACATGGCAAATCAAGTAACCGCTGTTGAAAATTTTGCTTCGAATCTCAGCAACAATGTCATTTCGTTGAGTGTTTCACCTACCACTAGCGGCATTTTTTACTGTACTGCCAACCAAATCCTACGTATTTTCCCAACGACCAACAGTGCCCCCATTGCTAAGATAGAAGCTGACAATACATACGGAGCGGGCCCCTTAGTTGTACGGTTCAGTGCGGCAAAATCATACGACCCCGACAGTACTAGTCTGACATATTTATGGCAATTTGGCGACGGCAGCCCTACCGAAAGCGGGCTCAAGCCCCACCACCGTTTTGTATCTAACTCCAGCGCACCCAAAAAATATACCGTAACGGTGACGGTCACCGATGCCAACGGGGCATCTACCTCCGACTCGCTATACATATTTCTCAACAATACTCCCCCTGTTATTGCAGCAACTTCGTTGGACGCCATCGCCTCTTTTCCACTCAATCAAAACTATCCTATTACTTTAGATGCAACAGTCCAAGACAATGAGCAGAGCCCTGCTTCGCTGAGTCTGAATTGGAAAATATACCTTGCCCACAATGACCACCAACATTTGAGTTCATCTTATTCGGGCAATAATATCAATACTACCCTTGCCCCTTTGGATTGTGAATTGGGAGCGGCCTCGTACTGGTACCGTGTTTATCTCACAGTATCAGACTCGCTGGGTCTAACCACCACCCTCATCAAAGACCTCTTTCCTCAGTGTGGCGGTATTGCTCAAACCATTACTTTTCCAACAATCAACGACAAACAAACCACTAACACCCCCTTTGTCTTAGGTGCAACTGCATCTTCGGGCCTATCGCCCTCTTATTATTCCATTTCGGGGCCCGCGTATGTAATAGGAAATCAAGTGACTCTTTCTGGCATACCCGGCACGGTGGTCCTCCGGGCAACCCAGCACGGCAACGGGACCTACAATCAAGCCGCTCCCGTTGAACGCAGTTTTCAGGTAAATCGCCCGTTGGATTCACAAAGTTTTGCATTTTCGCCTATCTCCAGCAAAAATGTCAATGCTGCCCCTTTTACACTGAATGCCTCAGCCTCAACAGACACCCCTAAGTTTCTTGTGGTCTCTGGTCCAGCTACCGTAACCGGAAATACCGTTACCCTCACTGGCACCACGGGCCAAGTAACAATCCGTGCCTATGCCTCAGGCACTTACTCGACCGACGGGGTCTATTTCGACCGGAGTTTTCAAGTAGTATACCCTTGCCCTTCCACCCAAACCGTCAATAGTTTGGCCTATAACGTGTACCAAGCCCAAACCGCGCTTACAGTGACGGGAGCTACGTTGGTTACTCCCTCCAATCAATCACTTTTATTGCGAGCGGGCGGTTCTATCACCATCCAACCCACGGCGGGAACTTCATTTTCTACTGGCACCAACAGTACTTTCAAAATGGAAATTGCAGGATGCCCTTAACAGCAAGGAGCTACTAAGCCGTTTTTTCTCCGCTTTATTCTTGTATTTCAACTTTATACCCTCTCTCTTAGCAGAAGATTGTTACTAACTTTCAGTAAGTTTTGCGTCCATTCTTATTTTGAATAAAATAGTTTTTCAACAAAAAGAATGAAAATAATGAACCCTCTGCCCTATATAATCCATATGATGCCGCTTTTGGCATTTATTGGCACGTATCTGCTTATCATCGCTTACGATAAATCAAAGATCGTAGAACGAGTCAAATCTAAAGGCATCAAAACCGTAGGAACAGTGGTTGAAATTCGTCAAAACCCGGGTGAATTATTTGGTTCAAAAGAGGGCGAAGGCCAAGCTCCCGTGGTAGATTTCGTCACCAACAATGGCTCGCATCGGCATTATTCTACCCATTATCAAACCCCTTGTCCTTATCAAGTGGGGCAGAAAGTGGAAGTTTGGTATTATTTCTACAAATCAATCAGAGAAGTGCTTTTAGCCGACGAAGGTGCGGGAACGTTGCCCAAAACGCTGTTTCGTTGGGGCATTGCACTGTGTCTCATCAGTTACCCGTTTCTCATCAAAAAACTGATGCTTTTGGGGGGAACCAATTGAAAGCCCTGGACGATTCATCCAAAATATTTAATAAATGAAAGAATAGCCTTGAGTAGTGCAATTGGAGTATTTACTTAAACGTACAGTAGCTATTCCAATTTTATTTTATGGACACCCTTCAAATCAAATCTATTCTTGAAAAAATAAAAACCGTCAAAGTGGCGGTGTATGGAGACTTTTGTTTAGACGCGTACTGGATTATGGATACGCGCAAATCAGAAGTATCAATCGAAACGGGCCTACAAGCCGAGTCAGTGGCCAAGCATTATTATTCGCCGGGTGGTGCGGCCAACGTCATCGCCAATCTTTCAGCCCTTCAGCCCGCCCAACTCAAGGTTATCGGCGTAGTAGGCGACGATATTCACGGACGTGAATTGGCCGCACAGTTGCAAAATCTCGGGGCGGATACAAGTTCGCTATTCATTCAAAAAGAGCATTTTCAAACTTACGCGTACCTCAAAAGATACATTGAAGGCGTAGAAGAGCCGCGCATTGACTTTGGAGTGTACAACAAACGTTCGGAAGAAATTGACGAGCTAATTCTAAACAGTTTAAAGTCTGCTTTGGAAACCCACGATGCTGTCATTTTCAATCAGCAAGTCGTCGGAAGTATTACCAACGACAGCTTTATTGAAAAAGCCAATGCACTTTTTGAGCAATACAACGACAAAATCATCTTGGTTGACTCGCGGCATTTCAACGATCGTTTCTCCAACGTATACCGCAAAGTAAACGACGTAGAGGCTGCCCACCTCAACGGCGTTCAGGTAGAGCCGCGCACCATGTTGCCGCGCGCTACCGTGCTGGAATACGGTCAGGCTTTATTTGCCCAATCCCAAAAACCCGTCTTTGTCACCTGTGGAGCAAGAGGCATTACCGCCTTTGATTCAACGGGTTATCATGAGCATCTGGGATTACAGCTAACCGCTCAACTCGACACCGTGGGCGCGGGAGATACCGTCATCAGCGCCATTACGTTGTGTCTGGCGGCGGGAATCAGCCCCAACGAAGCCGCTGAATTCGCCAATTTTGCGGCGGCCGTTACGGTTCAAAAACTGTTTATTACGGGCACCGCCAACGGCGAAGAAATCCTAGCCATCAGTCAAGACCCCAACTATATTTACCAAGCCGATTTAGCCGAAAATCCGCGTCAGGCCGTGTATTTACCCGACTCCGAAACGGAGCTCTGTGACCCATCGGTGTTGGAAAAACTCGGCCATATCAAATACGCCGTTTTTGACCACGACGGCACCATCAGCACCCTCCGCCATGGTTGGGAAGAAATCATGGAGCCCGTAATGATGAAGGCGATTTTGGGCGATTCTTACGACACGATCGACGCCGCAGGTTTCAAAAAAGCACAGCGAGAAACGCAGGATTTTATCCATAAAACCACTGGTATTCAGACCATTTACCAAATGGAAGGACTGGTCAATATGGTACGTGAAGCAGGTTACGTGCCCGAAGACCAAATTTTGGATAAGTTTCAGTACAAACAGATTTACAACGACGCCCTGATGGAATTGGTCAACAAACGCATGGCTAAGTTGCAGGCGGGGGAACTGGACTGGGAAGATTATACCATGAAAGGCGCAGTGGCGTTTTTGCACGAACTCAAAGAGCGCGGCGTAGTGATGTATCTGGCCAGCGGCACCGACGTAGATGACGTTCGCCACGAAGCCACCGTACTTGGTTACGCTGACTTGTTCGACGGCGGTATTTACGGTGCTTTGCGCGAGTACACCAAGTTTTCCAAGAAGATGATTATTGAGCGAATCATCCGCGACAACAACCTGAATGGCAACGAATTGGCCGTATTCGGTGACGGTCCCGACGAAATCCGTGAAGGGCGTCGTTTTGGCGGCATTTCGATTGGAATTACGAGCAACGAAGTACAACGCCACGGACACAATTTCGACAAACGTCCGCGCCTCGTAAAAGCTGGTGCACAATTAATTATTCCTGATTTCTCGCAATACCGCAAGCTCGTGAGTTTGCTCTTCAAAGAAGAAGAAATTTCGGAAACGGTGTAAAATTAAACCGTACCGGCGTACCGGTCGGCATTTAAACGTCGGTAGGGTTCCAAACCCTGCCGACGTTGGTATCATCTCCAAATCAGCGTTCCAATTTGTTCAGATGTTAAAAAAAAACACAATATACTTTGCTTTAGGCATTCTAACGGCCTCACTTTTTTCCTGTTCCGAATCCACCAAAGAACCCGTTGATTACGTAGACCCGTTTATCGGGACAGATTTCTTTGGTCATACCTTTCCAGGGGCTACACTCCCCTACGGAATGGTACAACTCAGCCCCGACCACGACGTCAAAGGGTGGACCTACGCGGCTGGCTATGCCTATCCCGACAGTTCCATCATCGGCTTCAGCCACACGCATTTCAGCGGTGTTGGCATGACCACGGGCGGTGATATTTTGGTGATGCCCACCGTAGGCGACAAAATCCAAACTTCAGCTGGCAGCAAGGAAAACCCTGATTCGGGTTATCGTTCTCGTTACGATAAAAAAGACGAATCGGCCTCACCGGGTTATTACTCTGTGTTGTTAAAAGACGGTAACATCAAAGCCGAGCTCACCGCCACCAAACGCGTGGGTGTACACCGCTATACCTTCCCCGAATCACGAAAATCAACTATTCTGCTCGACATCGGCCACGAAATCGGCGGCAATGCGGAAAGCGGCGAATCGTTGGTAAAAATGACCAATGATTCCACCCTTGAAGGTTACAAAGATGCCAACGGCACGATGGTTTATTTTGTGGCAAAATTCAGCCGCCCGTTTGAATATTACGGTACGTGGGACAATGACTACATCACCCCCGAATCGTCGGAAGGTTATTGGCCGTACAAAAACGAAGAAAAAGGGTTGAATGTAGGCTTTTTTGTAGGTTATAAGACAAAAAAAGGGGACCAAGTTACGGTCAAAGTGGCCATTTCGCACGTGAGTGTAGAAGGTGCAAAAAAGAATTTACAGGCCGAAGTTGCGCATTGGGATTTTGACAAAGTGAAAAACGACGCCCGCGAGACGTGGAATGAAGAACTCAAACGCGTAGCCATCAAAGGCAACAATGAAGCGCAGAAGCAGGTTTTCTACACCGCCTTTTACCGCAGTTTATTGGCTCAATACATCGGGCAAGACGTGGATGGGCAGTACATGGGCATGGACAAAAAAGTGCATACCGCCCAAAAATACGACTTTTACCCTTCGTTTTCGTGCTGGGACACTTACCGTAGCCAACATCCACTCTTGACGCTTATCGCCCCCGATCACGTCAACGATTTTGTTAAATCCATTGCCGCCAAAACCACCGAATTTGGCTGGCTGCCTGCGCAACATTTCCGTAATACGTATCGGCCAAGCATGGTCGGCGACCACCTAATTCCTGTGATCGTTGATGCGTATTTTAAGGGATACCGTGATTGGGACATTGAAGGGTTGTACGCCGCCATGCGTCGCAAAGCCTTGGAATCTCCACCCGCCAATATTCCCGCCTCAGCTGGACGCGCTGGGCTGGCCGATTACATTCGTTTAGGCTACGCCCCCGCCGACCGCACCACCGAATCCGTTCCCAATACCATGGAATTGGCCTACGACGACTGGTGCATTGCCCGATTGGCCGAAGCATTGGGCAAAAAGGAAGACGCGGCATTGTTTTACAAACGCGCCCAGAATTACCGAAACGTATTTGATGCGTCGACGGCTTTTATGCGTCCGCGCCGCGAAAACGGCACGTGGTTGGAAGCCATCGGCACCAATCAACAAACCATTGATTCTGTGGGAGCACATCATTACTACCGATATTTTGACCCGCTATTGGTGGGCCGTCGCCCCAACCGTCATTACACCGAGTCCAACGCGTGGCAATACCTCTGGTCTGTGCAACACGACCCCGCAGGCTTGATTCAATTATTGGGTGGAAATCAAGCATTTAACCAACGTCTTGATACCTTCTTTGCCATGGATGCCTCCATCAGTACGCCCAAATACGTGGGTGTAGTGGGAACCATTGGGCAATATGTCCACGGAAATCAACCATCGCATCACGTAGCGTACTTGTACAATTATGCGGGTGCTCCGTGGAAAACGCAGTATTGGGCCCGCGAAATCATGGAGCGTTTTTACCGCACTGGCCCAGGTGGTTTGTGCGGCAACGAAGACATGGGCTCGCTGTCGTCCTGGTATTTGTTGAGCAGCATGGGCATTTACCCCGTGGCTCCGGGCAGCACCCAATACGCCATTGGTAGCCCGATGTTTGAGGAAATTGAATTTAACGTCGGGAAAGACAAAACCTTTAAAATCATTGCCCAAAACACCTCCTCCAAAAACCGCTATATTCAATCCGCCACGCTCAACGGCAAAGCCTTGGACCGAAGTTGGATCGACCATTCTGAAATCATGGCGGGTGGAGAATTGACGTTTGTAATGGGCGACCAACCCAACAAAATATGGGCGACGAGTAAAAATGCCGCGCCGTATTCGCAGAGTACTTTGTCTACGCAGTCGCTCGGTTCTACCGAGTGACAATTATTACAAGGCCTCCGGCCTGTTGATTCAATAAGGCCGGAGGCCTACCAATAGCCATCACTCGCGGGACGCGAGCGACTGCCGTCAAACACAACAAAAACACCAACCAAACCCCATGATAACCAACCCTTTAAAAACCCTCTTCCTCTTGTTGGCAACGGCCTTCATCAGCCAAGCGCAGCAAACCTACGCCGAAAAACTCGGCTGGCCCAAAGGCGCTAAAGTCGTGATCTTCCACGTGGACGACCCGGGTATGTCGTATTCTTCCAACCAAGGAACCATCAAATCGGTAGAGCAGGGCGTGGCTACGTCGTGCAGCATTATGTTCCCATGTTCATGGTCAGCGAGTTTTGTGAATTACATTCAAAAAAGCAATCCCAATCTGGATGCGGGGGTGCATTTGACGTTGACATCGGAGTGGCGCGATTACCGTTGGGGACCCGTGGCGGGCTTTCAAAACGTACCGAGTTTGGTAGATAAAGAAGGGAATCTGTGGCACGAAGTAGCCCAAGTCGTGAAAAACGGCACGGCCGACGACGTAGAAAAAGAAATCAGGGCGCAGGTGGAAAAAGCATTGCGCATGGGGCTGAAACCCACCCACTTAGACTCCCACATGGGGACGCTCTTTGCGCACGTCCCTTTCATGGAACGTTACATCAAAGTCGGCGTTGAATACGGCATTCCAGTCATGTTTCCGGGAGGGAATAATAAGTTACTGATTGAATGCCAAAATTATCCTGTAATCAAGAAATTGAAAGCTGAAGGCAAATGGCAGGAAGGTATGAAATTGCCCGAACCCGAATTAATCAAAATGACAGGGCCCGTAGGACAGAAAATCTGGCAATCGGGCTTGCCTGTGTTGGATGATTTGCACACCATCAGCGGCGATTGGAAGCCTGAAAAACCCAACCCAACTCCTGAAGAATGGGGCAAATACAAAGCCCAAAAATTCATCGAAACCCTCAACGCCATGCAGCCCGGGTTGGCCATGTTCATCGTCCACAGCAGCGACGTGACCGACGCCTTCAAGCACATCAGCGCCTCGGGCGGCTCTCGCTACGCCGATATGCTCTCGATGATGAATCCCGACCTGAAAGCCTACATCCAATCACAAGGCATCATCCTGACTACGTGGCGTGAAGTGATGGAACGCCGGAAGAAAGTTAAATAATTATTGGACACAGAGTTACACTAAGTTTATCACAGAGTTGCACAAAGAATTTACTCTGAGAAACTCTGTGCCGAACTCCGTGTAACTCTGTGTCCCAAAAAATAACAAAGCAATGAAATCTCTATTTACGTTTGTCTTCTTTCTCATTTTCCAAACGGCTTTTACCCAGTCCCCCATTGTTCGCTCCACGCTGATTTTTCCAGGTCAGGAAAAACACGTTCACGGCAGCAGCTTGGTTCATTTACCCAATGGCGATTTTCTGTCCGTGTGGTTTTATGGAAGCGGTGAGCGCACCGCCGACGACGTCAAAATCATGGGTGCACGTTTGAAAAAAGGCGAAACCGTTTGGAGTGAACCGTTTGAAATGGCCGACACGCCCCACCTGCCCGATTGCAACCCCGTGTTGTTTTTGAACCAACAGGGCAAACTGTTTCTGGTCTGGATTGCGGTACAGGCCAACCAATGGGAACAATCAATTTTGCGTTTTAAAACCTCGACCGATTACGCCAAAAGCGGCCCACCTATTTGGAATTGGCAGGATAATATTTTGCTCAAACCCGACGACAATTTTGCCAAAGAGGTAGCCGAAAAATTCAAGAAACTGCCCGAAAATACCGCAGGTTGGGCGGGTTATGCGCCCAAATACGACAACATGATCGTCGAAGCTGCCAAAGATGCCCCCAAACGCAGCATCGGGTGGATGACGCGTATCAAACCGATGCTGATGGAAAATGGTCGTATTGTGTTGCCGCTGTACTCCGACGGGTATAATTTTTCGCTCATGGCCATTTCCGACGATTTTGGTAAGACGTGGAAACCAAGCCTGCCGCTCGTAGGCCGTGGGCCGATTCAACCCGCGTTGGCAAAACGTAAAAACGGGAACTTGGTGGCGTACCTGCGCGACAGCGGCGACGAGCCTACGCGCGTTCACATCAGCGAATCGTCGGACAAAGGGGAAAGTTGGACGCCCTCCCTCAAAACCGACATTCCCAATACCGCAAGCGTTGAAATATTGACGTTACAGGACGGCAAATGGGCTTTTTTGGGCAACGACATCGACGACGGCCGCTACCGCATGAGCCTGTATCTCTCTGATGATGAAGGGAAAACGTGGAAGTGGAAAACGCGCCTCGAAGACCACGCCCGCGACAAAGGTGGCTATTCGTACCCCTGCCTGATTCAAACGCCTGACGGTTTATTGCACATTACCTACTCCGCCCACGCCGACAACAAAAACAAATCCATTAAATACGTAGTGGTTGACCCTAAGAAGATGAAGTAATCGACTTTATCTTTAACCACTAAGGCACTAAACCACTAGGAAGAGTTAAATCCCTTCGTGATTCTTAGTGCCTTAGTGATTATAAAAACCTACAACTTCTTCAAAATTTTCACCAACTTTTCCGTAATCACCTCATAGCCCGCGTCCGAAGGGTGCAGGCCGTCGTAGGTCATAGCAATGGACTCGACGGGGTAAGGATATTCGTCAGTTTCGGGGTTGAAAGGAACATCAATAAAATCAGGATAAGCGTAGTTTTTGTACGCGCCCGTTTGCGGGTCTTTCAGCCGTTTGTACTTCACCAACTTCTTCACACTTAAGCGTTTGGTGTTGTACAAATCAATTACTTTCAGTTTTTCATGCTTCCCAATCGCGTTGATGGCCTCCGCAAACTGACCGAGCATTTGCCCTTTTTTCTCTTTGTACGAACCGTACGCATTGTTTTTCATATTGGCGATGTACACAAAATCGACCCGCTGCATGGGCGTCATCAATATGATTTTAGCGTCAGGATTCAGGCGACGAAGTTTGTCGATAATGATGCGAAACGAACCGTAGAGCGTTTCATAGCCAGCGTTGTTTTCATAATCGGCCAAAGTACCCAACGGTCGCCCACCCCACCAATCGTTTGTCCCCAAAAAAACGGTGTACACATCGGCTTTTGTCAGGTTGAGCGTTTCTATTTTCTCCGCGATTCGGGCCGCCGTCCAGCCGTTATAGCCTTTGTTAATGTATTCAATGTGAGGCAGTTTCTCCACCACCCGCGTCATGTAGCCTTTCGTAATTCGGTTGCCAGTTTCGTTTTGGTGTTCGTTCAGGTAGGTGATGGAGTCGCCGATGGCCACCCACGTGATTTTTTCGGTGGAGAATGAGCTGAAGACTCCAACGAGGACAATCAACGCAATGATTTTTTTCATGCCTAAAGTTAAATTGGGTGTATACTTTCTTCCAAAAGCCTTCAGGCGCGTTTTTATCCTTGCTTATTTGGTTTGGATATACCATCAAAGCGACGTGATTTTCGCTTTTTTCTTCTGCCAAATAGCCCTTGCCGCTGGATGCACCGTATTATGAACGTTCAATATCTACACCATCCATTGACCAAAACAATCTAACAAGTTCAACACCAATTCCCATTTTATGAAGTACGGACTATTTTTAATGGGCGCGCTATTTTGCTCGTCCCTGACGTTTGCTCAAAAACCTAAGCAGCCTGTGCACAAAGACATTCCTTTTGTGCAGGATTACAGCATCAAATACTATTTCAAAGACGCCACCGAGCCGCTTAAAGTTTATACCGACCCTAATGGAGCCATCAAGGTCAGCACCAAAGCAGGCTTGTACCAATTGTACGCGGGGCAATTTTTGTACCCCGGCACGTTGGAAAAAGACGTTTCGTACCGACCCATCGCCGATAAGAAAATCGCCAATTTGGGCTTGTACCAACACCAGTTTGTAATGATCGATGACAAAGCCGTGTTGAGCAACGCATGGGCGGGCAAGCTTTTCACCAAACATTCATTGTCAGACGCCTATCTGTTGGCGGGCGGCAAGGACTTCAGCTTTTTGATTTCCAACAGTTCGCAATTGGAATACCTTCCCAAAGAAGGAACGTCGTGGAAAGAGAGCATCAGCAACGGTAAGGTACTGGATTTAAAATACGATGCCAGCAGCGATTTGTTTTACGCGCTTTCCGAAAACGCCGTTTATTCGGTTTCGGGAAAAGACAAAAAGCTGCAAAAAATCTATTCGGCCAACGACCTGACTTGCTTTGAGTTGTTTTCAGGAAAAATCGTGGTCGGCACCAAAAACGGCTACCTCGAATTGGACAAAACGGGCAAGGTCGTCACGCCCCTTCAGCAAAAACTCCCTTGGACGGAACTGACCTGTATCGCAGTCATTGACAATCAGTTGTGGTTTGGCTCTACTTTGGGGGCGTTTATGCGCAAGCCCGACGGCAAGTTTAATTACTACGCCTCCGAGCGCTGGATTCCTTCCGACAAGGTGGCCCACATTGCCAAAGGCGACGATAATTCGGTGTTAATCTTGACCGACAAAGGCGTGGGTAAAATCGTTTTTACGAAAATGACCTTGCAGGAAAAAGCTGAATTTTACGACAAGCAGGTGCGCACCCGCCACATCCGCAACGGTTTCAACGGTACGTTGGCTCGGATGAAAAACGGCAATTTGGCCACGGGCACATTACAAGATTCCGACAACGACGGCCTTTGGACTTCGATGTATTTGGGCGGCGAGATTTTCCGCTACGCGGCCACTAAAGACCCCAAAGCACTGCAAAACTGCCGCGAATCGCTGGATGCGATGGAGCGACTTTACACCATCAACGACGTGCCTGGCTTTCCGTCAAGGTCGTTTGAGCGTACTGGTTATAAATACGAAGACAAACCCTGGCGTCGTAGCTCCGACCCCGAATGGGATTGGAAATCAACCACAAGCAGCGACGAGGTCATTGGGCACATTTTCGCCTTCGGGGCCATGGCCGAATTGATTGAGGACAAAGACCTCAAATCGCGCTCCATTGCGCTGATTGATACACTGATGAGTCACATTATCAAAAATGATATGTACTTGGTGGACTGGGACGGCAAGCCTACGCTGTGGGGAAAATGGCATCCAGATTACGTCAATTCGTTTCCAATTAACGTTGGCGACCGTAAACTGAATTCGTCCAATATAGTAGCCATGCTACAAACCGCCTATCATTTTACAAAAAAAGAAAAATACAAAACCAAGGCGTTTGAACTCATGAAAAAACACGGGTACTACGAAAACCTGATGCGCCCCATGAAAACCATCGGCCAAGCACCCGCTAATTCCAATGACTGGAGCAAAATGCTCTCTGGCGATTGGAACCACTCCGACGATGAAATGTATTACATGGGCTACTGGGGCCTGTATCGCTACGCCTTCAACGACACGCTCAAGGCCAATTACAAAAAAGCCATCGTGGATCATTGGCAGTTTGAGCGCCCCGAAAAAGACGGACTTTGGAACATTCTGACGGCCATTACGGGCATTCAGGATTTTGATTTGGAAGAATCTGTGTGGTTTTTGCAAGAATATCCGCTAGACATGATTGATTGGACGGTCAAAAACAGCCACCGCAAAGACATCGAAATGTTGCCGCCGAATTTTATAGAACAACTTACCAAAGAAGTACTTCCCCCCGACGAAGTAGGCATGATTCGCCATAACAACAGCCGTTTTATGCTCGACCGAAACGGGCGGGGAAGCTCAGAATTAAGCGCGGGCGATACATGGCTGCTGCCGTATTGGGCAGGGCGGTATCTGGGCGTCATCAGCGGCCCCACAACGGCAACCCAAAAGTAGTTTAACGCTTCCCGTTTATGAACTTTAAAAAGTATTTTTTAGTGTTTCTCAGTGCCGTAGTTTGGAGCAGTATGTCTGCACAAACTACGGCCAATACCGCTTACCCTGACCGACCATTTTTGCAAGATTTCAGCGTAAAGCATTACTTACAAGACAGTTCTGTCAAACTTCAAAGGGTTTTTACCGATAAAAACGGCAAAGTGCGGATTCTTTCCTCGGTGGGAATTTTACAGCCCCACGGCGGACAATTTCAATATCCAGGCACGCTCCGCACCGACCGTTCGTACCTCCCGATGGTCGAAAAGAAACTCGTGGATATGACTGTGTATGAAAACCAGTTTGTGTATTTGGACGACAAAGCCGTATTTAGCAACGCTTGGGCGGGAAATTTGTACGCAAAACACGAGACAGCCAACGCCCGACTTTTTTGTGCAGGCCCTGATTTCACCTTTCTGGTGTCCAATGGTAAAAACTTGAAAATTATTCAGGATGCTAAAGTCTTGGATGAAAAAATGCTTTCGGGCAAAGAAGCCTTAGACATCCGTTTTGATTCGCCCAACAATCGCTTTTTGATTCTCAACAATCAATCCATTGAAGCTTATTCACTGGCGACCAAAGAACTAAAAACCGTTTTTCAGGGAAAAGATTTTACCTGTTTTGAAGTCGCTAACGGTAAGATTTACGTCGGAACCCATAACGGCTATTTTGTGCTTCAAGCTGATTCTTTCAAACCCTTGGGCGAGATTCAGCGAAAACTTCCCAGTACTGATTTGACCGCCGTAGCCGTGGTTCATGGGCAAGTCTGGTTTGGCTCCACATTGGGCGCATTTATGCTGCGGCCCGAGGGTGGCTTTAATTATTATTTTGGTGAACGATGGATTCCTGACAATCGCGTTGTACATATTTCGGCGGGTGAAGACAAAAACGTAAATATCCTGACTACCAAAGGATTGGGTGAAATCCATTTTCAATCCATGACACTGTACGACAAAGCCCTCGTATACGAAAAACAGGTTCGTCAACGACACATACGGTACGGGTTTAATTGCGACGTTTCGACCCTGAAACACGGCGATTTATCCACCTTCGAAATGGGCCAGCGCGACAGCGATAACTTATGGACATCTATGTATTTAGTCAGCCAATTGTTTCGTTACAAGGTCACGGGCGACAAAGAAGCCCTCGACAATTGCCTCGAATCCTTTGAGGCCATGCAGCGTCTTTTCAGCATTACGGGCATGAAAGGTTATTTTGCGCGGGGGTTTGAACGTCGCGGTTTCTTCAAATTCAAACCCGAACGTTGGGACGGAGGCATGACCAACGGTTGGGTAAAATCTTCGAATGACGAATGGGACTGGCGCGGCACTACAAGCAGTGACCAAACCGTCGGACAGATGTTTGCGCTGACGCTTTTGGCTCAAACCATGGAGGGTGAAGTCAAACAAAAAGCCGTGACAATGATGGACCAACTCATGACCAATATCATCGAAAACGACTGGTATCTGATTGATTTTGACGGAAAACCCACCCTCTGGGGCAAATGGAATCCCGAATACGTCAACGGTTTCCCTAAAAATGTAGGCGACCGAAAGTTGTACGCTTCCAACATCATCGGATTTTTGCAAACGGCGTATCATTTCACCAAAAAAGAAATCTACAAGCAGAAAGCTTACGAATTGATGAACAAACATGGCTATCTGGAAAACTTGCTCCGCCCCATGAAAGAACTCGGCCAAGTGACCGAAGCCGATGGAAAACTGGCGGCCGAGCTCTCGGAAGAATGGAACCACTCCGACGACGAAATGTATTTTTTGGCTTACTGGTGTCTGTACCCTTACGCCTTTACGCCCGAATTGAAGAAGCAATACGCCGCCGCCATCAAAGAACATTGGAACCTAGAACGCCCCGAAAAAAATGGTTTATGGAACCTCTGCTACGCCATGACGGGAGCCCAGGAATTTGACAAAGCCGAAACCATCTGGTTTTTGAAAGAATTTCCGCTGGATATGATTGAATGGCAGGTCATAAACAGCCACCGTAAAGACATTGAGCCGATTCCTGCTAATTTTCGTGGTCAAACCATTAAGCAAGTTTTGCCGCCCGACGAACGTCCAGAACTAAAACACAATCGAAATCTCTTCAAACTCGACCGTAGCACCAACGGACAAAGCGAGTTGAGCGCAGGTGATTCGTTTTTGTTGCCTTACTGGATGGGACGATATTTGAAAGTAATCAGTGCGCCAACTCGTTGATTTAAAACCAATGAATATTCAACCATTTTTCCAAAATCAGCAGACTTTCCAAGATTTTAAAAACGGGGACGCCCAGTCTTGGAAAGTCTCTATCTTACTCCTCTCCCTTGCTATGTATTCCTGCAATGATTCTACCTATCTAGCTGAAAAACAGCTTACCCATGACCTAAGTTACAACCACGACTTAGACAACAACGACAACTTTTCGCCCGACAACCAATGGCTGGTTTACGACACTCGCACCGAAGAAGGCGGCATTGCAGCGTCGGCTAAAATTGAAAAAGTAAACGTCGAAACGGGCGAAAAGAAAGTATTATATGCACTTCCTAACAACGCAGAATGGGGCCCCGGCGCGGGAGCCGTGAGTTATTCTCCCGTCGATAATTCCGTGGTGTTTATTCACGGATTGATGAGTGTAACCCAAGAAAATCCGTATCAACAATGGCGGCGTACGGGCGTCATTATCAACGATTCTGCTCCCAATGTGCCCGTCTTTATGGATGCCCGCGATATTACACCACCTTATACCAAAGGCGCATTGCGCGGTGGCACCCACCGCCATGAGTGGAGCGGCGACGGGCAGTGGATTGGCTACACCTACAACGACGCGGTTTTGAAGGCATTGGAAGACAAAACAGGCGCAAAACACAACTTACGCACCATCGGCGTTTCTAAAAGAAATATGCCCGTAAAATTGGAGAAAGACGCGCAGGGAGATAATGTTTCGGGCGAGTGGTTCAGTGCCTTGGTGGTTCGGGTAACGCCCAACCCCAGGCCCGCTTCGGACGAAATCAGCCACGCAGCAGGAGACAGTTGGGTCGGAACAAAAGGTTATTTAAAACCCGACGGAACGCGCCAAATCGCCCGGGCGTTTATCGGAAAAGTGAAAGACAAAAACAGCAAAGACGTAGATGAAGTATTCATTGTAGATATTCCAAACGACATCACCATCCCCAGCGAATTTGGTCCTTTGGAAGGAACAGATACGACTTTCCCGATGCCACCCAAAGGCACCGTTCAGCGCCGACTTACTTTTACGGCCAATACCCCTCAGGCGGGTTGTACAGGCATTGTTAGGTCGTCGGCCGATGGTAGTATGTTGGCTTTTTTAGCAAAAGATGCGCAAGGGATTCAACAGATTTTTACCGTTTCGCCCCAAGGCGGCACCCCTGTTCAAGTCACTTTTCACGACAAAAACGTAGAAGGCAGCGTGCGTTGGCATCCCCGTGGAAAACAGATTAGCTACGTTTGGGAAGGCAGCATTGTTTTGTGTAAAATCGGCAACGAGCCTTTTGAAAATCGGTTTCAGGTACTGACAAAACCAACAAATCCATCGCCATCCAATCTTGTTTGGTCGCACGATGGCGCCGTCCTTGCTTTCAATAGAATGATTGAAGACGCAAAAGCAGGCAAATCCAAGCAAATTTTCGTTATTAAGCCGTCAAATGTTGGAAATTAGAGGCAACTTTCGGGGCTGTTTATGCGTTTAGTTTAAGATTATAAACCAACGTTTATTGCCCAATATCGCATGAAATCTACCCAAAAACGCTTTTACGCTCTTTTCCTTGTCGTCGTTGTACTGGTCAGTGGTTGTAACAGAAACGCCAATGACCTCATTCCTGAAGACCAATATTTGGTCAGCAGCACCCTTATCGGTGAATTTACCAAGGAGCAATTGGCCCAACGTATCACTTCTGGTGATCCTAGCCTTGCGGGCATCGCCCCTTTCCTTCAGAATGGCATCAAGGTCTACAAACTGGTTTACAAAACGAAAAACACCGACGGCAAAGAAATTCAGGCATCGGGGGCGTTTTTGTTTCCCGTAAAATCAGGCGCAACGCCCATGATTAGCGTCCAACATGGCACCATTCGCAACGACCAAGAAGCTCCCTCTTACTTCGCTACCAATAGCGAAGCCAACATTGCGGGTTCTTTGTTTGCCGCTTTGGGATATATTATTGCGTACCCAGATTACATCGGATTTGGGGCCTCCAATAACGTTCCGCACCCATACGAGCACCGCGAAAGTCTCGCTTCGGCGTCGTTGGATATGATACGCGCTTCCAAGGAGTTCATCCGTCAGCAGAGTATCGCTTGGGATGAACGGTTATACATTGCGGGCTATTCGGCGGGTGGATACGCCACCATGTCGTTGCAAAAGAAAATTGAAGAAGAAACGGGCACTGAATTCAACCTACGAGCCTCCAGTTGTGGCGCAGGTGCTTATGACAAAACCGCCTTCATGAAGTACTTAATCAGCACAAAAACGGGCGGCACGGTCAATTACAACCAGCTTTATGTATGGGTCACCCTGACTTACGACCGCATTTATAACCTGAATCGGCCTTTAACGCAATACTTTAAGGAGCCGTGGGCTGGCTTGATCCAGAAAGACAAAGAGAAAGCAAATGTAAACGTTAGTTTCAACACCATTTTTACGGATGCTTTTGCCAAAGGAATTGCGGACGGGACCGATACTGGGTTTCTAAACGCCGTCAAAGACAACGACGTGTATGATTGGAAGCCAAAAACGCCCACGCGCCTCTATCACGGAGACGCCGACCAATTGGTGTTTTATTTCAACTCCGTCAACGCCCTCAATGCCATGAAAGCACGGGGTGCCACCAACGTATCCCTTATCACCCTCAAAGGCAAAGATCACGCCACGGCCGTTCAGGATTTTCTTTTGGGTACGTATGAGTTTTTCTCTTCAACACAATAAAAAACGCACACAAAAAAGACGCAGAGGAGCAAAGCAATAAACTTTGTCACTCTGCGTCTTTGCGTGAGTCAATTTTTTACAAATACTACTTCATCTGCGCCTTAAACTCTTCTAAAATCTTCTCCTTCATCGTTATTTTACGACGCTGAATGTTGATTTTACCCATCATCTGGCGTTCAGCTTCGGGGTCGGGCGGCATGTTTTGTGCGCTGGCAATGGTCACTTCCAAATCCGCTTTTTCGCGTTTGATGAGCCATTCCATTTCACGCGTTTTGATATTGAGCTGATCTTCAGGTGAGCGAATCTCAAACGCAGGGTATTTGCGCGAGATAACCCGGGCGAGGTAGCTTAATTCAAAAATTTTGTCACAGGCCGAACGGAAACGCTCCGCTACCATTTTATCGCCCACGCGGGGTGGAAGGCGAATCTCCTTCCATTGATTAAGCAACACTTTTGCACGTTCGGAAGCCTGAATAATATCACTTGAACGGGCCAATTGCTCCGCTTCACGGCACATTTCACGCTGCTTGGTCACGAGCGGGTTTTCGTAGGTCTGTACCACGATACCTTTGACGCGGTTGTACTTGTCAACGATGCGTTGGTTAGACCGTTTGAATTGCTTGTAGAGTTTTGCCGAGCGTTTTACGGGAATTTCGCCTACTTCTTTCCATTCGGCACGAATCTGCCGCAACTGACGACTGGCTTCTTCCACGTCGTACATCCGTACCAACATATCCGACTTGGCAATCAACTCGGTATAGCGTTCGATACGGTCGGCAATGGTGCGATTTTGCTCCGAGAAGAAATCCCGGCGCTGTTGGAAGAAAGTATCCAACAAGGTTTGGAAAGTGCCTTCAATTTCTTCCTGATACTCTTTATCAACGGGACCAGTACGAATCCATTTGGATTTGATTTCCTGAAGCAGGTCAGTGGCTCCTTGCCAATCATCCCCGATTACCGTAACGGCCCGGGTTTCATCCAACAAAGCACGTTTGATTTCGAGATTTTTCTCCTGATTAATTTTGATTAAATCTTCGAGTACCGTTTCAAGCTTATCCAAGCGTTCTAGCAACGGGATAAAATCTCCCAGTCCGTCAAAACTGAGTAATTTTTTACGAAGTTGTACCAGTTTGGTCAGGTAAGAGCCCTTGTTTTGGGCTTCTTCAACGTCATGTTCGAGTTGTTCTACTTTTCCGGAAGCAATATTGAAGCGGTTTTTGAAATAATCAATGGCTTCCTGCTCTGTTCGTTTTACTTCGCCGATTTGGCGATCTGGGTTACCTAAATACCCTTTTAAGAATACCTTGCCGTCTTTGACATAGCCGTATTCGTCCATTAAGGTGGCGTTTTCCATTGCAATCTTACTTTTTTATCTGCTTTAAAGGTTTTGGTGGGTGTAAAGTTAAACGTTCGGGCCTAAATGTAATCAGAAAAAACCCATTTACCTGCCCTGTTTAACAATTAACTCCTATTTTTAACGATATTTGCCTCCACAAAATAAGCAAAAAATGAGTAACGAAACTATTATTTTCTCAATGTCGGGGGTAAGTAAAGTAATCCCCCCCAACCGACAGATTATTAAAAACATCTACTTATCCTTTTTCTACGGTGCCAAGATAGGCGTTTTGGGTTTAAATGGTGCGGGAAAATCCACTCTTCTCCGCATTATTGCGGGTGTAGACAAAAATTATACCGGAGAGGTAGTTTTCTCACCGGGATATTCCGTCGGAATGCTCGACCAAGAGCCCCAATTTGACCCCACCAAAACCGTTCTGGAAGTAGTACAGGAAGGAACGCAAGAAGTGGTCGATTTATTGAAAGAATTTGATCAAATAAATGAAGCATTTGGTGACCCCGATGCCGATTTTGACAAACTGCTCGAACGCCAAGGAGAAGTTCAGGAAAAACTCGACACCCTCGACGCCTGGGATTTGGACAGCAAACTCGAACGCGCCATGGATGCCCTCCGGTGCCCGCCACAAGATGCTCTCATTGCCAATCTCTCGGGTGGTGAAAAACGCCGCGTGGCCCTCTGCCGTTTGTTGCTCAAAAAACCCGACGTGCTTCTCCTCGACGAGCCTACCAACCACTTGGATGCTGAGTCGGTGTTGTGGTTGGAAGAGCACCTCCGCCAATACGAAGGAACGGTCATTGCCGTTACCCACGACCGCTATTTTCTGGACAATGTGGCCGGTTGGATTCTCGAACTAGACCGTGGTGAGGGGATTCCTTGGAAAGGGAATTATTCTTCTTGGTTGGAACAAAAACAAAATCGTTTAGCCAAGGAAGAAAAGCAGGAATCAAAACGCCAAAAATCCCTGCAACGCGAACTTGAATGGGTACGAATGGCTCCCAAAGCCCGTCAGACCAAATCGAAAGCGCGTTTGAGCGCCTACGAAAAACTGCTCGACGAAGATGGCAAGCAAAAAGAAGAAAGATTGGAACTTTATATCCCTTCTGGACCCCGTCTGGGCAACAAAGTGATTGAAATGGAAGGCGTTTCGAAAGCCTATGGCGACAAACTATTGTTCGAAAACCTGACCTTTTCTCTACCTCCCGCTGGGATTGTGGGTATCATCGGGCCAAACGGTGCGGGTAAATCTACTCTTTTTAAACTCATAACGGGGCAGGAAATACCCGACAAAGGAACCATCACCATCGGCGACACGGTTCAAATCGCGTACGCCGACCAAGAACATAATCAACTGGAAGCGGGAAAAACGGTATTTCAGCAGATTTCGGAAGGCAACGAATGGATTATCTTGGGCGGTAAGCAGTCCAACGCCCGGGCGTATGTGAGCCGTTTTAACTTTTCGGGCAGCGATCAGGAAAAGAAAATCGGCAACCTCTCGGGGGGCGAGCGCAACCGCGTTCACCTAGCCATGATGCTCAAAGAAGGCGGAAACGTTTTGCTGCTCGATGAGCCAACCAACGACCTGGACATCAACACCTTACGCGCACTAGAAGAAGGTCTTGAAAATTTTGCAGGCTGTGCGGTCATCATCTCCCACGACCGTTGGTTCTTGGATCGACTTTGTACGCACATTCTGGCTTTTGAAGGCGACTCTCAAGTGTATTGGTTTGAAGGAAACTTCTCAGATTACGAAGAAAACCGCCGCAAGCGTCTCGGCACCGACGCCACTCCGACGCGTATCAAATACAAAAAATTGATGGCCTAAAGATTCTGCACTTCCCGAAAGTTTAACGAAAATTTGTAGCTTTCGGGAAGTGTAAAAGCAAAGTTCTGTCAACGCTTTATTTTTATTGTTTCGCCTCTTTCCACTTTTTCAATTCGCGCTTCGACATTTCCTGCGTCACAATGCTTTCTGGGAAATCAGACGTATAAAAAGCCCCCTGTTGAAGAACCACCCCCGCAGGATGGGTCGTGGTATAAAAAGTAGGAACTAAGTAGGTAAAAGAATGGGCTTCGGTAAAAGCCTTTGCTTTGTCTAAATAGTAAACCGTAAATTGCGCAAGCGTATTTCCTTCAAAAGTATCGTCAGCCACAATACCCAGCGGCTGTCCTGCTTCCACTGATTGGCCGGGTTTCACCATGATTGTGCCCATTTTGAAGCGATTGTAGCGTCCAAAAGTGCCATCTTGATGAAAGATTTCGACAAAATTGGTATTGGTAGAAAACCAAACCTCTTCTGAGTGCGTCGCAAATTCGTTTTTAATCTCACTAACGACCCCGCGCCGCGCCGCAAAAACGGTATCTCCTTTTTGCATTTGAAAAGACATCCCGTAAAAATTAGTCACTTTCTTCCCGCCCAACACTTCAACAATATTTTGGGTCTGATTGGCTCGATGAGCTTCTTTTTTTGAAAAAGGAAACAAGTAAATAAAAGGTTTGGGCGGTTTGTTGAGTAAGCGACCTTTTAAGGTTTTGTAACCGAATTGAAAAGACACTCCTTGGTTAGCCTGCGTGGGTTTAATGGTAAATAAGCTCCCGTTACCCGACGAAACAGAGCTTAAATAAGGCAATACACAAGAGCAACTTCCTCCCTGCAAACTCGTAAACTCCACCCTAACGGCGTAGTCGCAGTAATTGGGGTTTTTGTATTGGAACGTGTATTCATTCTTAGCCTCGTCTCTGGTATAAGTTATTTCAATCGGATTTGATTGGCTAAAAGTCTGCGTGATTGACAAATTGCTTAAAAAAATCAGGATTAAAAGCGTCCGTTGCATAAGAATGAAGAGAGATTGTTTAGTAGAGGATTGTTATTTTGTCAGAAACGCGCACACCCGATTCACGGTTTCATCCAATGTTTTGTAGTCAATGCCAAGGGCTTTTTGGATTTTCTGCCCGTCATAAACAAGTTTGGTTCGGGCAGTTTTGGCCGTTTCTTTGGTGATGAGCGGTTTGCTGCCCGTGAGCCACGAGCGCAGCGCTTCTACCCGCCAGATGGTCTCGGCCATGAAAGAAGATACCACTTTTGAAGGCGGTTGCTTGCCAAAGGCCGTGGCTATTTTGGTAAACAACTCGCGGTACGTCACATGGCCAGCGCTCAGGATGTAGCGTTCATTTTTGATGTCAGAAAACAACAACTTTACAATCACCTCGGCGACATCTTCCACGTCTACGTAGTTGATTAGTCCTTCGGTGTAGTATTTTTTTTCGTCGTATACGTATTTAAACAACTGCGTGCTGCTGCGTTGCCAATCGCCTTCCCCCAATACCATGCTTGGATTGACCACCACCGCCGCTAGTCCCTCCGCCACTCCTCGCCATACTTCCAGCTCGGCCAAATACTTACTTTTGCCATAGTTTGAATTCAGCGGCGATTCTTCCCATTTTTGATTTTCATCAATCACAGACACATCTCCTGGGGCTACTTTGTTGGGGTCGGGCCTTCCTAATGCGGCTACGGAACTAACAAAGGCTAGTTTTTTGATTCCTTCTTCCAATGCCGCATTGACTACGTTGGCGGTTCCGTTCACATTTATATCGTACATTCGGGTACGGTCGCGGGGAATAAAAGAAACAATTGCGGCGGTATGAATGGCATACGTCACTCCCGCAAAAGCTTCTTCGAGCGATATGACGTCTAGCACATCCCCTTCAATCCATTCAATCCCCGCCTGAATGTCTTTCACTAAACGCATATCGCTGTCGGGACGTTTTAACCCCCTGACACGATAGCCTTCCTTCAACAAACGACGAGCCACGGCACTACCGATAAGGCCATTTGTTCCCGTTACAAATACAATCGGATTAGAATCAGTTAGGTGTTTCAAGTATCAAGCAGTTTGGTTATTTTTAGTAGCGCAAAGGTAAAGAATCTAGTTCCACATCAGCCTATCTTTCTCAGGATTGACGAAGGGTTTCGTAAGAATACACAAAAACTGTCAGCTCCGGTCTGTGAGACTGTCTACTATTTTAAGTAACTTTCGGCCCATTTTCAGAAAGAGAACAAAAGCAAGGTCTAAAAACATCGCGGCAATTTTAACAGTTTCGGCCGTTTCATTCGTTTTTACCCTTACACTCTAACCAATTAATTAACTGATTTTTTATAATGAACTTTTTTGCATCGTTGAAAGAGGCTTTGACTGAGGGGGTGATAAGTCAAATTGCAGCACAAAAACTAGAAAAACCCGAGAAGATACAAAAGATTTTTGATGCGTTGGGCGTCTCACTTGTGGGCGGATTAATCAAACGGGTGACTACGGAATCTGGCATGAAGCTCGTGTACAACCAAGCGCAGAAAATTGAATTTGGACCCGAAAATATCGAAGGTATTTTAAAAAATGAGGCTGAATTTGAAAAGCTGAAAGCCGTTGGAGAAAAAGATTTGAATACGGTGCTGCCTGGCCTCAAAAGTGCCATCAGCAGTATGGTGTCCAAGTATGCTGGAACCCAAAATTCGTTGGTTGCTTCGCTTTGCGGCGTAGCCATGCCCATCGTGATGTCGGTCATTAAACAAAAAATAACCGAGAAAAAACTGGATGCGGAGTCGCTCGCCGCTTACTTAGGTGACCAGCGCGAAGAAATGCTCACCATACTTCCCGATTTGAATGACAAGCTCATTGAAACAATGGGTATCCAGTACCTGCTGCAAAATTTTTCCGTTCCGCGTACCGAAGAATCGGGCGTGGTATCCAGAGGAGCTGGCACCGAGAAAGGAAGCGCGTCTCAGCCTTTTTTGGTAGGCGTAGATATGCAACAACAAGCTGACTATCAACCCTATCTAAAGTGGTTTGGCATCGGAGCTTTGGTCATTGGGGCCATTGCGGCGGGGATTTATTTCTGGAATCAGCGACAGACTGCGTTGGAAAATAGTGCTTCTGAAACCGACTCTACCATGATTGAGGCAAGAACCATTCAGGAACCGCCCGTTACCCAAGATTCGGTTGTTAAAGATACGACGACGGCCGTAGCAGCGGCTACTCCCCCAGCAACGGCCACGGCCAATCCCATGTCAGCTTACCTCGAAAACGCTACCGCACCAGCAGGAAAAGTATTTAAGTTTGACAATGTAGACTTCGAAGACAATACCACACAACTGAAAGCAGAAGCCAATGCACCCATCGCAGCTTTGGCTGATTTGCTAAAAAAATACCCCAACGCGCAGGTAAAATTGGTAGGTTATGCCAACGATGCCAAGCAACCCGTAACCAACAAAGTGCTATCGGTCAAACGGGTTTTTGCCATCAAAGACATATTAATTAAATCGGGAATCAGTTACATCCGGATTGATGCCGAAGGGCGTGGGTCGGGCATAAGCAAAGACAGCGCGCCGGGGCAAAAGCCATTGCGTGAGATTTATGTACGTTTCGTGAAAAAATAATCACCTGATACGTAATCAAAAAGGGAGAAGCGTGTGTTCGCTTCTCCCTTTTTAACTTCTGGTAATTCGCCTTTACCTCTACCCTTTTTTTCGTTTATCGAGGTAGGCTTCTATTTCGGCCAAGCTCAACACGTTGAATGTCATCTCTTTGGTTAGGCCACCTTTTCTGGCTACGTTTACGCCGTAATGCATGTCAAAATAGCCTTCTTTTTGGTGGGCATCAGGATTGATACTCAGCATTACCCCTTTATCCATACAATACCTAATCCAACGCCAATCCAAATCCAATCGCCACGGACTCGCGTTGATTTCAATGACTACGCCGTGGCGCGCACACGCCTCAATAATCACCTTATGGTCAATCGGATACCCTTCCCGGGCCAGCAACAACCGCCCCGTGGGATGGCCCAATATCGTTGTGTACGGATTTTCAATCGCCGCCAACAAACGTCCAGTTGCTTTTTCAAGGCTCATGGTGAGGTTACTGTGAACCGACGCCACCACGTAATCAAAGGTTTTCAGCACCTCCTCTGGGTAGTCCAACGAGCCGTCACCAAGGATGTCAGATTCAATTCCTTTTAGGATTTTAAACGGTTTGGAGGCATTGGCAGCCAGCGCCTGATTCAAGCGGTCAATTTCTTCGTGCTGCAATTTGACCCGGTCGGCCCGGAGGCCATTGGCATAGCTTGCCGTTTGGGAATGGTCTGCAATGCCGAGGTATTCAAATCCTAATTCCTGACAATACCGCGCCATCACTTCTAAGCTGTGCTTCCCGTCGGAATAGGTGCTGTGGTTGTGTAAAATTCCCCGCAGTGCATCCCACGTAATCAGGTCTTCATTTTTATGTTGGGTCAGCCACTCAAATTCACCCAAACCTTCGCGCATTTCGGGCACTACGTACGGCAACCCTGCTTTTTGATAAATGGCTTCGGCAGATTCTTCACGAGAACTGCTGTAAGCTACTGCCAACAAAGAAGTTCCCAACGCCGTCGGATGACTTAAATGCGCTTCGGTACTTTCTAAAATAAATCGCTCACTTTCAAACTTATCGGGATATACAAAAACAATTTCTACTTGGATTTCCAGCGTTTTTTTTTGCTCTACTTCTTCGCCCTGTGGTGGCAACTCGGTGGTGGTACTGCGGTCAACAATCTTGCCCCGCCACGTAAAAGGAGATGATATTTTTTCATTTTGCAACAACCACCCTATTTCATTGATTTGACGTATAGCCGCCACGGGCGACTCCGTGCCGACCAACAACTGTATCGTTTCAACCGTTTCATTTTTACGCGCTACCTCTCCCGTTATCACCACATTTGGAAAGTATTTCTGAAGCTCATCTCTGATTAACTCCGCCAAAATTGCGGCCTTGTCCATGCGAACCTTGCCCATTTGGCTTTGCAAAAACGCCATCGAAGCCAGAATCTTCTGCTGGGTACTTTCACCGAATCCTTTCAATTTTGCAATTTGGCCCGTCTCACATGCTATTTGCAAGCCCGCAATGGTGTCAATGCCCAATTGTCGCCAGATTGTCCCAATTTTTTTGGCACCAATTCCTTTTATTTTAAACATTTCGAGCACTCCCACGGGCGTTTGAGCCATGAGTTGCTCCAGCTCGTTCAAGCGGCCCGTCTGTACGATTTCCTGAATTTTGGCGGCCATGCTTTTCCCCACACCTGGCAATTGCGTCAATGCAGCGGTCGACAATGTTGCCAATTCTTGGTCATTGAGCCGACTCAGATTAAAAGCCGCCGACGAATAGGTGCGGATTTTAAAAGTATCTGCATCGTGCAGTTCAAGCAATTTGGTTGTCAATTCAAGGATTTCTACGATTTCGTCGTTAGACATAACTAAAAAAAGAATTAAGGATGTTTACGTATTGCGAGGGTTTTTAACCAGCAAAAATATTTGTAAATAAACGCAGATAACCCAAGTAAAAGAAGATTTAGCGGTCAAATAATCCCAAAAACACTACCTAGTTAGCGTAGGCTGTCCCTTTCTTCATTCCCTTTTTCATATTAGTTCAACAGACTCCTTCGTTAGCAACGGTGTAAATTTATCTTTTATAGTACCCCGTTGAAGGATAGAACCAGTCATTTTGGGCGAAAAATCAACGATAGTTGCCCATTTTGGGAAAAAAATACCCCACCTTATGCATGATAATCCTCGGAAAAGTTGCAGAAACACCGTGGAACAGAATTTTACAAAAGTATTGCATCACTATCACCCCAAAGATTACGTATGATATATCGCTTTACCTTTATTTTAACTCATGTTTCACTAATCAAACAATTACAATTATGGAAAACAATCAGCAAAACAAGGGTACATTCGCTTGGGTAGGACTGGTTATCATGACGTTGGCGGCGGGTGCATTCGGTTTTATGTACTTCGATCAAAAGGGCCAAACCGAAACAAAAGAGGTCGCGATTGTTGAAAAAGCAAAAGAACTGGCCTTTACTCAAACGAAATTAGACTCGGTATCACGTAATTTAGACGCAAAAATCGCCGAAACACAGCAACTTGGTGGCAATATAGAAGAGCTGATGAAAGTAAAGGCTCGACTAGAAGCAGACAAAGCCAACTTGAAGAAAAACCTGCGATTTGAGATTGGTAAATACACCGCAAAAATCAAAGAATACGAGCAATTTTTGGCCGATAAAGACGTCGAACTCGTAAAACTCAGAGAAGAAAACGGTGTATTGGCAGCAACCAATCAAAACTTGAGTACCGAAAACACAGGTCTTAAGACCGAAAAAGAAGCCTTGACTCAGGTAAAACAACAGCTTACCGACTCTGTAATGACTTACAGCAGCCAAAATCGGGAATTGAGCGAAAAAGTTGCCATTGGCGCTGCGCTTAAAGCCGAAAATATCAAAGTGCTGGCCGTGACTCCTAAAGGAAAAATTAAAAACGACGACAGCTATAAGGCAAAGCGCGTAGACAAAATCAAATTACAGTTTACCCTGCCGCCTAATCCATTGACACAGCCTGAAGAAAAAGAGATTTATGTACGTGTACTTGATCCAGATGGCGCTGTAATCTCTGACGAAGCAATGGGCTCGGGCAAATTCAACTGGAAAGGCCAAGAAATGATGTTTACGACCAAAGACCGCGTAGCTTATCAAAATACAAATCAGATGGTTGAAATGACCTATGACAATGCACAACGCTTCCGCCCAGGTAAATACAGCGTAGAAGTATATTCGGAAGGATTCCGCATTGGCTCAAGCAATTTCACGATTAAATAACTTGACAAGGCAATTGACTCTTTAAAAAGCCTGATTCATCTTCTTGAAAGTCAAGTCTGTCAGAATGCGGTTGGGGAACTCCCAACCGCATTTTATTTTTGTTGCATCAGTCAGCCGAAAACAAACAAACGGTTAATCATCCTTAAATCCTGAAATGCAATGGAAACACAACGCGACCCCCAACTTTGGAAAATGGCAAAAGCAAGAGCTTCGTTCAAAAGCCACCTTTATGTCTACCTTTTTGTCAACGCTAGCCTCTGGGCATTGTGGGCCTTTGGCCTAGTGTGGAGCCGTGGCGATACCTATCCTTGGCCCGTATGGACATCTTTTGGTTGGGGAATCGGGCTGGTGTCTCATTATTTTTCGGTGTACACTTACAGTGAAAAAAACATGGTAGAACGTGAATATCAGAAGCTTTTGAACAAAGAATGACAACTTTAACCCTGCTTTTAGATGCAACCTCGTGACGAAAAGCTCTGGAGAATCGCCAAGCGAAGGGCCCATTTCCAGCGCGATTTAATGTCTTATCTGTTCACAAACGCCATTTTAATCACTATTTGGTACCTTACTTCTGGCACCAAGAGTCATTTTTGGCCAGGTTGGGTACTTGTTTTTTGGGGTATTGGCCTCGTCACCCAATATTACCGCGCCTACATCCGCCCCAACGACGACGACCTCGCCGAACAAGAATATCAAAAGCTCTTGAAAGAAAAACAGAATGGTTTATAAAATTGCTCAATCACTTACCATTCAATCTCCTGCAAACCTTTGGCTTTCAAATAATTATTTGCCTGACTAAAGTGATTATTGCCAAACCATCCACCAGAGTTGGCCGACATCGGCGAAGGGTGTTTTGATTTCAGCACAAAATGTTTTTTTGGGTCAATGATTCTGCCTTTGTCCTGCGCGTATCTTCCCCACAGCAAAAAGACTAGCCCCTCTTTATCGTCGTTTAAATGACGAATAACGGCATCTGTGAACTGTTCCCAGCCGTGCCCTTGATGAGACCCCGGTTTGCCTTCCTGCACGGTAAGCGTGGCGTTGAGGAGCAGTACTCCCTGCTCAGCCCACCGCTCCAAGTTTCCGCTGCGCGGAAAAGGCTTGCCTAAGTCATTTTGAATTTCTTTGAAAATATTGATGAGCGAAGGAGGGATAGTAACACCGTCGTTGACCGAAAAACAAAGCCCGTTGGCTTGCCCTCTACCGTGGTAAGGGTCTTGCCCTAAAATGACCACTTTGGTTTTGTCAAAAGGGCATTTATCAAATGCATTAAACATCAGTTTACCAGGCGGATAGATTTGCTGGGTTTTATACTCCTGCCGCACATAGGCCACCAAATCGGCAAAATAAGGCTTTTCAAATTCGGTCTGCAATCGAGCTTTCCAAGAAGCTTCAATCTTAATATCCATACAAAATAATGACGGGTTGAAAATTTATGGTTTAAAATGACCCCATGCCTAAAACAGTATGGCAACACTGTTCGTTGTAAGCATTGAGATACTTTTTTGACAAAGATTTGGTTTTTTTAACGATTAAAACCTAATTTTGGTTATAAAGTTAGTAAAGCTTCATAAAACCATGACATCCGCGATTACAGAAGGCGTTCGAGTTAGCGTTTTGACGCAATATCAGCCCGAATATTCGAGCCCGATGCAGGCCCATTTCGTGTTTACGTACCGCATTACCATCGAAAATCACAGCGAGCATACAGTACAATTGTTGCGTCGGCACTGGTTCATCCACGACTCAAACGGCACCGTTCGGGAAGTAGAAGGCGAAGGCGTAGTAGGCCAACAACCCGTGCTTGAACCCGGCGAAGTTCACGAATACGTATCGGGCTGCAACCTCCGTACCAGCATGGGCAAAATGGGCGGCACTTACCTGATGGAGCGCATCATGGACGGCAAACAATTTAACGTAACGATACCCGAGTTTACGATGATTGCCCCCTACCGTCTCAATTAGGCCTCATTAGATGTCCGTCATAATCTCAACCACTGTGTAAAGAAAATCGCAAAGAAAAAATCTAATACACTGCAAATAAGCCACTTACCCTTTTGCAGTTTTCGGTTTTTTATTTTGCAGTTTTCCATTTTTCGGTTTCTAAACCTCCCCGATTTTGTTCTTTCGCCCTATTTTTCGCTATTTTTCTACTGCCCAAAACGAACACGGCCTTCATTCTCCTTTTGTATTCGATCTGTATCTAAATACAATCAAAAAAGACACTTTAAAGCCTCGTTTTGAAGCCATTGAAGCGCTGCGCAACGAAATGCTTCAAAGCCGTGAAACCCTCACCATCACCGATTTTGGGGCGGGTTCAAAGGTGAATGCTTCCCCCATTAGGGAAGTGCGCGACGTGGCAAAACACTCAAAAAAATCGGCTCAGTTGGGGCGACTTTTCTACCGACTGATTCAGCATTTTAATTATTCCACGATTTTTGATTTGGGAACATCATTGGGCCTGACCACCCTCTACTTGGCATCTGCCAAGCCAGATGCACACATTTTTACCTTTGAAGGATGCCCCGAAACGGCCAATTTGGCCCGACGTAATTTCAAAAAAATTGCCGCGTTGGCCCCGATTGAAGTCATTGTCGGAAATTTAGACGAAACCCTGGCTACTCAGGTAGCCTCTACCCCTAGCATCGACTTTGCCTTTTTTGACGCCAATCATCGGTACGAGCCTACCGTCCGCTACTTCGAAACCTGCCTGACCAAAGCCCACGAAAACAGCCTCTTTGTATTTGATGATATTCATTGGTCGCCAGAGATGGAAGCCGCGTGGCAGTATATCACCCAACATTCGTCCGTTACGGTCACGATTGATTTGTTTTCGGTCGGGTTGGTTTTCTTCCGAAAAAAACAACCCAAACAAAATTTCGTATTGCGTTGGCGATTTTGGCGTTAGGTTTGCTCTTTTAAAAATCCTATCTTAATTTGCAGAGCAATTATTAGCAGGCTAATACTTCAACCTTATGTATGATTAACTCATGACTCACCCTTCCGATTCTCGTGCTTATTTTTTCAAAATTGATACCACTATCAAGAAAATCCGCAGCGTTTTACAAAAACGTTTCAACGATTCGGGCTTTGACTTGACGGTGGACCAATGGGTATTGATTGACCACGTAGCCAGAAATCAAGGAATAAGCCAAAATATGTTAGCCGAACTCACCACCAAAGATGCCCCCACGGTGACGCGTATTTTGGATTTGCTCGTAAAAAAAGGACTGGTCGAGCGCCGTATGTCGGACGAAGACCGCCGTAAATTCAACATTTTTTTGATGCCCGAAGGTGCCAAAACATTTGAGATGGTTTTGCCCGTGGTCAAAGAAATCCGTCGTCAAGGCTGGGGAGAACTTAACGAAGAAGACTACGCCCATTTTGTTAGAATTATGGACTCTATCTATCAGAATTTCAGCGAATAACGGCTTTCTACTAAGTTTCTATTTTTCGGCCCAAAACCACCATTACTCCAAAAAGTAGCACCACAAACACCAACGCGGCCCGCAATCCCTGCGAGTCTGCCAGAAACCCAATGACTGGCGGCCCAAACAAAAAACCAAAATAGCCCAGCGTACTCACCATAGCCAATCCTACGCCGTTGGGTAAGGATGTGTTGTGACCAGCGTTGCTGTAAATAATGGGAATAACGGTTGACAGCCCCAAGCCCACCAAAAAAAGGCCCCCGATGGCCACCCACACGGAGGGAATCATCAAAGCAACCACCAAGCCAAGCATTGCCAAAGCAGAATTTGCCAAAATAAGGCGTTTATCTCCAAAAACTGTTCGGATTTTATCCCCCCCAAAACGCCCAATTGTCATGGCAGCCGAAAACGCCGACAAGCCCAGTGGTGCCATCGCGGCATTGGTTTGGAGAACATTCTTGAGGAAATTGGTGCTCCAATCGGCCATTGCGCCCTCCCCCAACATGGCACAAAACGCAATCAGGCCCATAAAAAGCATGGAGCGGTCAGGTAACCGAAAAGCCACGCCTTCATTCGACGGTTTGACCGTATCAGGAATCAAAAAAAACACGCAAGCCACCGCAAGCACCAACGACCCCGCCGATACGACCGTAAAGTGAAACGTGGTGGTAAATGGAACAAAAAAAGAACCACTCAATGCACCAAGCATCATTCCTACGCTGAAAATGGCGTGAAACGAAGACATCATCAGGGCATTGTAGCGTTGCTCAATCGCCACCGCTTGGGCGTTCATTGCGACATCCAGCGCCCCCATAAATGCCCCAATTATGTAAAAAAAGACCGCTACATGCCATTTTAAGGACAGCAACGGAAACAGAAATAACGAACAACAAAACAGCAAAAGCGACAGCGTGGTGGCAAATTTGCTGCCACGACGCGCAATGAGCCAACCCGTGAGCGGCATTGACGTAAGTGAGCCCACTGCTACACAAAGGAGCATCAGGCCCAAAGTGCTGTTGTTGAGCGAAAAAAGCGTTTGAATGCTGGGTAATCGGGTACTCCAATTGGTATAAATGAATCCACAAATGAAGAAAATCAAGCTGACGGATATTCGACTCGGAGGCATAAATATATAGGTTAAGAAAATTAAATTATAGTTTAGCACCGCGCAGGAATTCTTCAATTCCCATTCGTTTTTTTCCTTCTAATTGTAGCTCCTCAATCGCCAGCCAGCCATGACCCGTCTTGAAATGAAGGAAGGATTTATTATCGGTCACAAAATCTCCGATTTCCAGCTCACTGGATTCTTGATTGGCCACTGATGCCTTATACACTTTGCAGGTTTTTCCATTCAGGGTAGTCCAAGCAGTTGGATACGGCGATAATCCACGCACAAAGTTGCGGATATAAGAGGCTGATTGCGACCATTGGATTTCGCAAGTTTCCTTAAAAATTTTGGGGGCACTTTTCAACACCTCAACCTCAGGTTGTGGAATTTGAGGATAATTGCCACGCTCCACCGCCTGCACCGTTTTGACGACCAAAGCCGCTCCTTTTTGCATCAAACGCTCATAAAGGGTGCCTACCGTGTCGTTTTCATGAATTGGCTCGGTTTCCTGAAAAATAATTTGACCTGTATCTATCTCGTGTTGCAGAAAAAAAGTAGTTACGCCCGTTTGCGTTTCGCCGTTGATGATGGCCCAATTGATGGGGGCCGCCCCTCGATACTGCGGCAAAAGCGACGCATGAAGGTTAAATGTGCCTTTGGGAGGCATATTCCAAACGACTTCGGGCAACATTCGAAAAGCCACGACGACCTGCAAATCGGCCTGGTAGCTCCGCAATTCCTCCAAAAAATCGGGGTTTTTAAGTTTTTCGGGCTGAAGAACCGGAATCCCCTGCGACAAGGCATATTGCTTCACGGGCGAAGGCGTCAATTGCAAACCTCGTCCAGCGGGTTTATCGGGTGCGGTCACCACCGCCACCACATTTGAGCCACTTTCCACGAGCTTTTGAAGACTGCTCACCGCAAATTCGGGTGTACCCATAAAAATAATCCGAAGACCTGTCATAAGAAATTAATTTCTACGTTTAAAGTAGTACAATAAGGCTATTTTTTAGGATAAAGCCTTTGGGGATATTGATTTCAGTTGCAAATATTGCTAATTTTGTGATTCAATTCTCGACTATGAACCGACACGACGAATACTTTTCGGTCTTGCTGAAGAAGTGACAGATTCTACCATCCTTTTGTAGAGCGGTCATTTCACCGTTCTTTTTTTTTGTCCATAGTCCCAGAAATTTCTTTACCACTAACAAATATTCTATAACAATTAACGTACAGTAAAGCAAAATGGCTAAAATACAGTACTACACCGAAGAAGGTCTCAACAAGCTTAAGGCTGAGTTGCAGGACTTAAAAACGCGGGGCCGACAAGAAATAGCAAGAGCAATAGCTGAAGCTCGCGATAAGGGTGATTTAAGCGAAAATGCCGAGTATGATGCCGCCAAAGAAGCACAGGGATTGCACGAAGCAAAAATCTCTAAGTTAGAAGAAGTCTTGGGCAATGCCCGCATCCTCGACGAATCGTCAATCGATACGTCGCAGGTGGCGGTGTTGTCTAAAGTCAAGATAAAAAACCGTAAAAACAACGCCGTTGTAACCTACACCCTTGTGTCTGAAGAAGAGGCCGATTTGAAACTCGGAAAAATCTCCGTTGGCTCTCCCATCGGCAAAGGGCTGCTCGGAAAAAAGGTCGGCGATGTAGCCCAATTTCAGGTTCCTGCGGGGGCTATGGAGTTTGAAGTATTAGAAATATCACGGTAGACCTCAAAATACCCCAGTTATGTGCTGGCATAGATTTTGAGCTAAAAGTGGGCAGGCTTCCAAAAGCTGCCCACTTTTTTTATTCCCAAACAAAATTTCTTATTTTAGATAATTAGTTTCAAAAACAACCCATTTATTCGTTTTTTTTGTCAAATGCTGCCAAATATAATTTGGCTAACGGTGGTTTATGGATTTTTACTGTGTTTTCAAGTAAAATTACTTTAAAAACACACTTGATAAAATCTTAAAATAATTAAATATATTCTAAAAAAAATTATGATAAATGAATTTTACTTACAAGATTTGCTCAACAAAGCGCGTTTATTGAGTAATATCGCTAAGTATTCCAAAATCAGAAAAAGTAAAATGAATTATCAGCCACCAGTATATTTGACTCCTCATTTATACATGACCAACGAAGAAGTTGCGATTGTAGATGGATTGGTAGACCATCAGGAAATGCCAAAAAAATTTGATTCAAATCGAGTCATTACCTATTTTGAAGGGCAAGATTTTTGCCTTGTTCTCTACTTTGCTGACCTTAAAGACCGAGGCTTTCAGAAGTATGTTGTCAGTGATTTTTCGGTGAATGTCGAAGAAATGTGGATGCTTTCCAATTCACTGACGCAAATGATTGGGGAAGGCATCAATGTGCATCTACTCAGTCAAGCCAAAAATCGCGTCGATAACATGATTCACATGTCAGGTACTTTTCGAGCGTTGTTTGGTAAGAAAAAAGCGGAAGAAACCGAAGATTGGTAAACTGTAAAACGTCGAAAGTTAACGTCGACGAGGTTTTGAACTGGGCGTTAACGTCGGCGAGGTTTAAAACCTCGCCGACGTTGAATAATTATACGTTAAAACGGAAGTGCATAATATCACCATCTTGCACCACGTATTCTTTTCCTTCTACCGAAATCTTACCCGCATCGCGGCAGGCCGCCTCGGTTTTGTACTTTTCGTAATCGCTGAGTTTAATGACTTCGGCCCGAATAAAACCCTTCTCAAAGTCTGTGTGAATCACCCCAGCGGCTTGCGGTGCTTTCCAGCCCCGCTGAATGGTCCACGCCCGTACTTCTTTGACACCCGCCGTAAAGTATGTAATCAGATTTAAGATGTGATACGACGCCCGAATCAATCTGTTCAGACCAGATTCTTTCAAACCGTATTCTTCCAAAAACACGGCGCGCTCTTCGGGGTCTTCCATTTCGGCAATTTCTGATTCAATAGCCGCGCAAAGTACAATCACTTCGGCATTTTCTTCGGCTACGGCCGCTTTCAATTGATCCACGTATTCATTGCCATTGATGATGGCCGATTCGTCGACGTTTGCCACATAAATAACCGGCTTGATGGTCAACAATTGCAAGTCAGCAATCGCCGCTTTTTCGTCTTCCGTCAGTCCTACTGCCCTTACGCTTTTACCGTGTAGCAAGGCATTTTTCACGCGCGTTATGATTTCAAGCTCGACCTTGGCTTTGGCATCTCCAACGCGGGCCGCTTTCTCAACCCGTGCAAATTTTTTCTCGATGGAATCCAAATCTTTCAATTGAAGCTCTAAATCAATGATTTCTTTATCACTGACGGGATTGACGCGCCCTTCTACGTGTACGATGTTATCATCGGCAAAGCAACGAACCACGTGGATAATGGCATCCACTTCCCGGATATTGGCCAAAAACTGATTCCCTAAACCTTGACCTTTGCTCGCCCCCCTTACGAGGCCAGCAATGTCAACGATTTCAACGATGGTTGGCACCATACGCTGTGGATTCACCAGGCCTTCCAAGACTTTCATTCGCTCGTCGGGCACTTCTACCACGCCTACGTTGGGTTCAATGGTACAGAAGGGATAATTGGCTGCTTCAGCCTTTGCACTTGACAATGCACTAAAAAGGGTGGATTTGCCCACATTTGGCAATCCGACAATACCACATTGGAGAGACATTCCGGGAGTTTTGAGTTTTGAGTTTTGAGTTGCGGGTTAGACAGAGAGCTCATCAATAGGCAAATGCCTTATCTTTTACTTCATTTCCAACGACCTCTCCTCCCTCATTATGAACAAATAATAATATAACTCACTTGAGTGAGGCTGCAAAATTAGTATATTTAGACGTACCTACAAAACCAAAAGGCCTCCGGTAGGTACCGGAGGCAAGTTATTGGATACTTTTAGAAAACAGGTATTACTCCCACTTCAAATCGCTACCGCTATAATCTTCTTCCTCACGTACGGCGTACTGCGAGAAATCAATATTTGGCATTAATTCTGTTTTGATGTGATTTACGGTGTCCTGAAGTGCGTCAACAAATTTGTCGAAATCTTCTTTGTAGAGAAACATCTTGTGTTTTTCATACGCAAATCCGTCTCCCTGTGGAAAACGGCGACTCTCGGTGATTGTAAGATAATAATCATTGGAACGAGTCGAACGCACATCAAAAAAGTAGGTTCTTTTGCCGGCTTTTACGCGCTTAGAGTAGATTTTTTCTCGGTCTTTATCTTCCACTATACTTAGTAGGTTTAGAGTTTAAGCAAACGCTAAAGTACATGTTTTGTTGTTGCCTTTCAAAATTTTTGTAAAATAAAGTTACCGACTTTTACGTTGTTAAGAACATGCCTTTTAAAATTGGTTTTGTAAAAAACATAGATTATATTAAATTTGTGCCTTATTATCAACCTATAAACCTTTTTTAGGTTGCATTTTTTTGAGTAGGCTTCGAGGTGAAAGCTCTGTGGAAATCATTCTTTTAGTGGAATTAAACCCGAAAAAACCTATGTATTATACCCCATTTTATTTAATTTTACTGTTGTCGTTTTTCACATTAAATTCTGCTTCAGCACAATTGTTAGGTAAAGAAGAACAGGGAAAAGCGTCTTTTTACAACAAAATGTTTGACGGTCGGCAGACCTCTTCTGGCGAAAAATTTAACCAGAAAGAATTAACCGCCGCACATCGTTCACTCCCAATCAACACCATGATTGAAGTAACGAATCTATCAAACAATAAATCGGTGATTGTAAGAGTTAATGACCGAGGCCCTTTTCATCATAAACGTCTGATTGACCTGACTCGCGCCGCTGCCGAACACCTAGGTTTTATTAAATCTGGTATCGCTTCGGTCAAGCTTCGAGTGGTTGGTATGGAAGGAATGATTTTGCTCGGACAAAATGAAATCATCACCGATACGGGAGATATCATCGAAAAGGCCAATAAACTTTAACCTTTCCCAAAACTGCCAATGAGCACACGTACGCTGGATGTTGCAAGAGTAAGACAATACGGTAATTTAGAGTTTCTGGCTCGGCAGTTGGTTGAAGGTTTTATCACGGGTCTTCATAAGTCTCCCTTCCACGGTTTTTCGGTCGAGTTTGCCGAACACCGTCTCTATAACACGGGCGAGAGTACACGGCATATCGATTGGAAAGTGTACGGCAAAACCGACCGATTGTTTGTAAAACGCTACGAAGAAGAGACCAATCTACGTTGTCACTTGCTGATTGATACGTCGTCGTCGATGTATTATCCTGAGCCTAATCACGATAAGATTACGTTCAGTGCAATGGCGGCGGCGAGCATTGCCAATCTTCTCCAACGCCAGAAAGACGCCGTCAGTCTGTGTACTTTTTCGGATACAATTGAAATACAGACGCCGATTAAATCAACTCCTTCCCACGTCCATAAGATTTTTTTGGACTTAGAAGGGATTCTTCAAAAACCCAAAGAGCAGCGCAAAACGGCCGTGGCCGATGTGCTCCACTTGATTGCCGAAAAAATTCACAAACGGTCGCTGGTTGTCATTTTCAGCGATATGTTTGAAGATATTAATCAAACAGAGCGCATTTTTTCGGCTATGCAGCACCTGCGTCACAACCTGCACGAAGTACTGTTGTTTCACGTTACCGACCGCCGCACCGAAGAAGAATTTGCGTTTGATGACCGTCCGTACGAGTTCATCGATTTGGAATCGGGAGAAAAAGTAAAAGTTCAGCCCGGACAAGTCAAAAAGCAGTACCAAGAAGCGGTCAAAAAATATTATCAGGAATTGAAATTAAAATGCGGTCAGTATAAAATTGACTTTATAGAAGCCGACGTAGCCAAAGGCTACGACCAAATCCTGTCTGCTTATTTGGTAAAGAGAAATAAGATGCGTTGAGAAGGGAAATTACCAAAAACCTGTTTATTTTGCCCCTTTACATCCAACGAATATGAAGCAATCTTTTACCGCCATTTTTGTCTACCTTCTTTTATTTACATTTTGTTTTATCGGTTGTAAATCCGCCAAAAAAGCTTTCAAACGCGGTGATTATGATGAGTCCGTGCTAAGAGCCGCCGAGAAACTTCGTGACAGTCCCACCAATTCCTCCGCTGGAGAGATTCTCAAGCAGGCCTATCCATTGGCCCTTCAACAAAACTTGGACGACGTAGCCCGCTACCAAAACGCCCCTGAAGCCTTTCATTTTGAGCCAGTGGTTGACGCCTACGTACGTCTCAATCGGCTGTATGATGCCTTGCGCAAATGCCCTGCCTGTGAGCGTTTGGTTACCGTTCGGAGTTTCATTGCAGAAGAACGAGATGCCCGCGAAAAAGCGGCTTCCGAGCGTTATGAGGCAGGGATGCTCTCGATGCAAAACAAAGAAAATCGGCAGATGGCGCGTCAGGCGTATGAACATTTTGAATCTGCCAACGCCCTGCTCGGCGGCTTTAAAAACGTTCAATCCATGCTGGATGAATCGTACGAATACGCTTCTTTTAAAGTGGTTGTAGAGCAGGTATTGGTTACCTCGCGGGCGTATCAATTGAGCAACGAATACTTTCAGAATAAGGTCAACGAGTTTTTACAAACCAATAAGCGTCTCAATAAATTTGTACGGTTTTATTCTCCGCAAGAGGCTTCAAGTACGCGCCTAAAACCCGACCACGTCATTAAGTTAGAATTTGATGATTTTGTAGTGGGTCAGACCCTCATTCAATCCAATACCGACGTAGTGACTAGCAAAGACTCCGTAAAAGTGGGCGAAACTACCGTAAATGGCAAGAAAATACCAGTCTATAACAAAGTGACGGCCAAACTAACCCGCACCCGTAAATCGGTGCTGTCGTCAGGGTTGTTGGACATGCAAGTGATGGATTTCCGCAACAAGTCAGTGGTAACGCAGGAGAAATTCAGAGGAGATTTTACGTGGGTATGCGAATGGGCCAATTTTAACGGCGATGAGCGCGCTTTGACCGCTGAACAAAAACGTCTATGCAGTGTTCGAGAAATCAACCCTCCGCCCCCGCAACAGCTTTTTATTGAGTTCAGTAAGCCTATTTACGACCGCCTTACGAGCAAAATTCGGGATTATTATAAGAATTATTGAGGGGGTATAGCAAAAGTTTTGATTGCGTTGGGTTGAGAGCAACCAAGCACACCAAAACTGTAAGCAACCGAGGAGACCAGCATTTTCATCAAAAAGCCCCCTCTGCAAATGATTCCAGAGGGGGCTTTTTGATAAGAACCAACCGTTTTATAGCTTCAATTTGATTCTCATTCTTCCCAAAACTGCCGCAATACCAATCACAATAAAGGCATAAATCAAGGACTTAAAAAGCCCCACTACCCCATAACTGAGCGCTTCGGGCAGGCGGAACGGCAGTAAATTGGCGACGCTGTAATAAACGTAAGGAATCAAATAACACGTCAACGTGGCAGTTCCCGCGACCTTAATGGGAGCAAAACACTTGGCTTTTCCCCGCAAATCAACCCAAAAATAAATCCCAGCAAACAACATAAAGGCAATGCCACTGCACAAGAACACCCACGTAGGTGTAGCCTGAATTTTAGAAATGATAAAGAAATTTCTCAACAAAAGCCCTATCAACACCATAGCCACGCCAATCGTCGTAAAAATGGAAGGAACCTGTATTTTTCTATTTTTTTTGTACAACCATTCCATCAATAGCGTAGCCAACAAACCGGTCATGGCGAAGGCATGAAAGGCTCCGTTGCCCAATATCCAGTCTTGTGGTCCTGAAGGCCAAAGAGCTTTCAACCACCCCGCATGGCCCGCAATCGTAAAAAAAGTAAAAATACCCCAAGCAATAAGTAATCCAAGGCTGCTTTTGTAGGCAAATAGATAGAGAATGGCACAGGTCAGGTAGGTCCAACCGATAAGGCCCAAAATCCCCCACCATTGCGGCCTCATGCCCACGAGTGCGTCGGCCTCACCGCTTTTGAAAATGTAGGCCAGATAACACAGCAGCGCGATTCCTAAGATTTGTAGTCCTGAAAAAAGATACTTTTGCGCACCTTCACTTTTTGGATACACATTCCAAATCAGAAAAAAGCCCGCAACCATCAAAATCTGAAACCATTCGCTCTGCATACCAGTCGCGGCTGAATTAATTTCGGGGACATTGACCGTAAAAACCCCCATGATAATCAGGGCAATGGAGCGCAAGATGATATGTTTGAGTATCAGCCCTTGGCTGTCTCCCTTTGCGATGCGGTTTTGAATGGCAAAAGGAATCGCCATTCCCAAAATAAACAGAAAACACGGAAAAATCACATCTGAAAACCCCAGCAAATCCTCATCAGCTTTGGCGTGTTGGAGCCAGTACGGGATTCCTGATAATGACCAAAAATCGTTGACAAAAATCATGAGAAGCATGGTCAAGGCACGAAATGCGTCGATTGACGGTACTCGCTTTAGGGCAACTTGCACGGGAGATATGGGTTTTGTTTACTGGCTTACTTTCTTGATTTCTTCATACATGGTTTTGAAGCAATTGGAAGGCGTGTTTTCACCCGCCTTTTCGTTGACTTTTATCCCGTAAAATTCATCCAAAAACGACCCCGCAGGCGACCATACGGTTTGCATCATCCCAAAAAAGCGCGGTTTCATTTCTTTGGTGGCCGTTGTTCTGAATTTTAGCATGTCATGGGTCTGGGCCACGGCAATTTTTGGTTTTCTCCAAGGGCAAGTGATGACGTTGAAACCTTTCATGGCAAAATACACCGCAGTTTGGTCGGGGCGTTCGTAATGCCAATCGCAAATGACCACGTCTTTGGCAATCAAATCAACCGCCTGATGCGTATTGTTCATGCTTGCCTCCCATTCTCCAAGCCCCGTGGTTTTGCCGTCGATGAGGCGGTCGCCCCAAATCCAAAGTTTTCGGTCTTTCAAAGCTAAATGATTCCGAATGGCGTTGACTTCTCCCGCAAACAACTCTGCCTTATTGCGGCCGCTGCAACGCGGACATTTATCATCGCCGATGTAAAAAACTTCGTCCATTCCCGCGTGAAAAGCATTGCTTTCAAAAACATCGCAGATTTCATCGACCAAATCAAAAACTACTTTATGCACACCCGGATGCAGGGGGCAGTAGCTTTTGCAGTACAAACCGTCGGCGTTGGGCCACACGTACTTTTCGGGCATTTTTACGTGGGGAGTTTCGTCAAATTCGGGATAAACCCTCAGCAGGTTATAAGTCGTTGTAGCCCATGATTGGTGGCCTAGCAAGTTGATTTGTGGAATAATCTGGATGTTGTTTTTCCGACAAGCCACCACCAACTTTTTTACCTCTCGGCGCGACAAAGCAATGCTGTCCCGCAACTCGGGGTGGCTGTCAAATTGATAATTAAAATCCACGCGGAGAATAAGCGTATTGACTTGACGGGGAGCCAATTCTTCGTTGATAAATTTAACGAAAGCATCCACTTGCTTCGACTGCGGAGCCCCAATGCAAAAACCCCGAATGGGCAATAAACTATCCAATTTTGTGGACTGCGCCCTCAGAATCGGGCTAAAAAAGGAAAGAAAAAAGAAGAAAGATAAAAGGCGTTTTTTCATTGATGAGAAGGGTTTGGCAAGCAAAGAATCTTGAAAATAAAAGTGAATATAGCCCGCAAGCTACTGCTAACACTTTTCAGAACAAATTGGCTTTTTATAAACACATCAGGCTTTTCTCCAACCAAAAATATCTCGGAGAAAAGCCTGAAAAATACGCTCTTTAAGTACTATTTCGATGATTTTATCTCAAAAATCCGAACGCTATTTTCACTCATGCTGACTGGTACACCCTGCGCGGCTTCGACGGTGAGCGTTTGGGGATGATTAAAAATTTCTGTCAGCGTGTATTTCCCCGTTGCCGAAAGACCCATCGTTTCCCACGCATGGGCGGGGATTTTGACGGTGGTTTGTGCACCGTTATGCAAATCAAAATTACAAACAATCAACAATTTTTGTTTGTCAGAATGACGCAGGTAAACATAGTGTTTGGCATCGTTGTAACCCGCACTTTGGCCGTTGTTGTTGGCATACTGCAAGTCGTAAAACGCTCCATTTTGGATGGCATCACTTTTGTTAATCAATTTTAATAAATCAGCGTAAAATTTACGCAGCTTTTGTTGGTCTTCGTTGAGTTTGCCGCCGTCAAATTTTCCACCGTTGACCCACGCTTGGTATTCGGGCACGCCCCAATAATCAAACATCGTTGTGCGGCCATCTTCTCCCGAAAAACCTTCAGCAACGGTGGGTGTCACGCCCACTTCCTGCCCAAAATACAACATCAAAGGCCCCGTATGCAGCGTGGCCGAAACCACCATGGCGGGAATGGCATAAAACGGATTTTTAGCAAAATACTGGGAGGCAATGCGCTGCTCGTCGTGGTTTTCCAGAAAACGCAGCATTCGATTGGCAAAATCGCCCGATTCTTGTTGCCATACCCGCGTAATATCGGCGGTATGCCCGTGCCCTTCCATCAAGCGGCGCAGCGAATCGTAGAGCCCCACTTTGTCGTAGAGGTAATCAAATTTGCCGTTAAAAAGATAATTGCGGTACTCGGCAGGATTGTAGATTTCGGCAATAAAAATCACCGCAGGGTTTGCCTTTTTAACTTCAGGAATCACCCACCCCCAAAACTCAAAAGGTACCATTTCGGCCATGTCGCAACGGAAGCCATCGACACCCTTGGCCGCCCAATAGAGCAAAATATCCCGCATTTTGAGCCAAGTATTCGGAATCGGGTCAAAATGACGGCTGCGATTGTTAAGGTAATCGACGCCGTAATTGAGTTTAACGGTTTCAAACCAGTCATTGATGCTGGGCTTGGCCGAAAACACGTCGTTTCCCGTAGCTTTGGCGGGAAATTCTTCGTATGGAAAAGTTGAAATCCCCGGCGGCACAGGCACGTTGTCGGGAACGAGGAATTTTCGATTGGGCAGGTAGTAAAAATTATTTTGCGGATTAAACGCCTCTTCTACCTTATCGCCTTCACCAAAGTCTTTTACGCCTTCGGGTTTCATGTCTGACTTATACTGCCGTGCCACGTGATTGGGTACAAAATCAATGATAACTTTCAGATTGGCTTTATGAGAGCGGGCCACCAGCGCCTCAAACTCCGCCATTCTATTGCGTACATCTACCGCCAAATCAGGATTGACATCGTAATAATCTTTGATGGCATACGGCGAACCCGCGATTCCCTTCACTACATACGGGTTATCTTTGGGAATTCCGTAGGCCGAATAATCGGTCATGGTAGCATGTTCAATCACCCCCGTGTACCAAACGTGTGAAATACCGAATTTTTTCAGTTCTTTCAGGGCTTTGTCGGTAATGTCATTGAATTTTCCCGTGCCGTTTTCATCACGCGTGCCGTAAAACTTATTGGTTGAATTCAGGTTGCCAAACAGGCGAGTGTAGATTTGATAAAGTACAATTTTGTCAGTCTGAGGTGGGTTCATGCGAGGTTGAGATTTAGGTGACGGCTGAGCTACTACACTTGTAACAAGCACATTAGCAGCAAGCCACAAAGCGGCTTTTATGGTAGTTTTCATTTATCATAGGTTAAAAAAATATGGAACTATTAACTATTTGTCGCAGACCAATAGCACACGGATAAAACGGACGGTTGGCCGCTGCCATGTTCCAACACGGATAAAATCCGTAAAAACCCGTGTTTCCAAAGGAATCAGTGTCATCCGTGTGCTATTATTCAGAACTTGCGACAAATTTTTTATAAGTCCGAAAAATAGGTACTTTTTTCAAAAATACGGGGATTCACCCATATTTGCAACATGCACAAACCAACCCCGCGTCCGCGAATTTTATTACTCAGTACGGTTCATACGGCCACAGATCCGCGCATTTCGGGGAAAATTGCTCCAAGCTTATCCACTCATTTTGACCTTTTTGTTGCCTTAGCTGTTGACCAAAACGACCAACGAAAATCTCCGACCAACCAACGTTTTATTGGTCTGCCCTACTTCCGTCAGCTCCTTTGGCGTGTGTTTTTTGTTCACCCCATCGTTCTGTGGAAGTTCCTATTTATCAGGCCGCAAATTGTGCACCTTTTCGTGGCTGAATTGTTGCCGTTGGCTTTTTTGTTTCGGTGGTTGGGGGCTGAAGTGGTGTATGAAGTTCAGGAGAATTTGTACAAAAAATTCCCTTTCAAATCGTACAATCGAGGCTGGTTTTTCGAGCGTCTTTTTCGGTATTTCGACCACCAAGCGCGGCACGTATTCAAGTTTGTTTTTACCGAAGATGCCTATTTGAATGAGTACCAAAATCTTGGGAAGCCCCACGCCATTGTTCACAATTTTGCGTCTTCCGACTGGCTTTCGTGGCCTTTTCCCGCGCCAGATGTCCAACAACCCACCTTTTTTTACGCGGGAGTCATCAGTTTTGAGCGGGCGTTTGATACTCTGTTGCGTGCCTTAGTCATTGTGAAAAGGAAACATCCGAGCGTACGGTTGCACCTTTTTGGCCACCTGCGCATTGCACAAAAATCCTTGGAGGAACGAAGCGACTACCGAGCGGTAAAGGAGCAGTTGATTTTTCACGGATACGCCCCGCAGGAAGAAGCGTTTTTGTACGCCCAAAAAGCCCTTGCGGGCATTGCCTTGCTCAAACCCGTCGGCGATTATGCCGATTCTTATCCCACCAAAATGTTTGATTACATGGCCTTGGGCTTGCCCGTTATCACATCCGACTTGCCTTTATTAAAGGCGGTTATTGAGCCAAATCAATGCGGTTTTTGCGTTTCTCCCTACGACGCAGAAGCATTGGCCGCCGTAATGCTATCGTGCATTGAAAACCCTAAAACGCTACAAGCAATGGGAATAAATGGTCGTAAAGCCGTTAAAACAACGTACAACTGGGAAAATGAAGCAAAAAAGTTACTGGAATTATACAGGCAATAAATGCAAGTCAAACTGTCGCCATCGTTCATTACAGCCCGTGATGATACAGCAAAAAGCCGAACAAATATAGCCAAAGCACATCTACAAAATGCCAATAAATGGTAATGAGCTTGATTTTGAGTTGATTGGGAGGGTTAACACTAAAAACAAAAGCGTCGACATAGTTGCTATTTTTGAGCGACTGATATACGGCCCAACTCAGTACACCAATGCCAATCAAGATATGAAAAATGTGCAATCCAGAAAACAAATAAATGAACCCCGCCGAGGGGTTATTGAGGGTAGAAATACCCGCCTTGATGAGTTGATACCATCCCAAAAACTGAAGAATCACAAACAAAATTCCTAAAAAAAGCGTGGCAGCAATGTATCTTCTAAACTCAGGATAACGATCGGTGCGCAGGCTGTGATTGGCCAAATGCAGCGTGAGGCTACTAATCAAAATGGCAACCGTACTGACCCAAAAAAGGCCTGGGAGCGGCACATCTGTCCAGTATACACCCGCCGATTTGCGCATGATGTAGACCGCTAACAGAATCGTAAAAATCAGAACACTCCCTCCAATGCCCAACCAAAGCATAAAGTTGAACGGCTCGCGCCGCTTAGTAAAGCGATTTTCCTTAACGATTGAAGCCTTCCCCATGATGATGCCTGCGTCCAAACGGCTGATTTACGATGTTAACTCTCCTTGCCAAACGGTGTAGTGTGGCAAAATGTTCTGAAAATTGACCTCTTTCTCGAAAATTCCGTAAATTGTTGAACCTGACCCCGTCATAGAGGCGTATTCCGCGCCCTGCTCGTACATAAAATTCTTCAATTCAGGCAAAATCGGATATTTTAGAAATAGACCTCTTTCAAAATCATTCTGTACACAATGACGCCATTCCGACAGCGGGCGTTGCAAAGCTTCCAGCAAATTTACCGAAGGGGCCTGAGGTCTGACCCCCGCATAGGCTTCGGCCGTTGAAATATGAAGATTTGGATAGACCAAAACAATGTATTTCCCCTTGAGAGATAGAGAAATATCGGCAAATTGGTCGCCTTTTTCGTAGCAATAAACGGGTTTATTTTGAATAAAAAAGGCGCAATCGCTGCCCAATTTACGCGCGTAGTTTTCCAATGTCTCCGTTGGGAGTTGGAGGTTATAGACTTGATTTAACAACGTAAGTGTAAACGCGGCATCGGCAGAACCGCCGCCCATCCCCGCCCCAATCGGAACAATTTTGAGAAGATGCATGGCCAAAGGCGGCAGTGCAAAATCATTTTTGAGCAATTCGTATGCCTTCACGCACAGGTTCTTGGCAGGGTCGCCAGGAATATCAATCCCCGACGATGAAAAGTTGAATTCATGGGCGGGAATTACCTCCAGCACATCGCTCCAACCCACGGGATAAAAACAAGATTCGAGATTATGAAAACCGTCGGGGCGTTTTTCGGTGATGTGCAGGCCAATGTTGATTTTGGCGTTTGGAAAGACAATCATACAATTGAAAGAAAAACTTCCCAAAAGTTTGAACTTTCGGGAAGTTAGAATATGTCTATTTAGTACAACATCCGAAACTTAATGGTTTCTTCCATGTCCTTGATTTCTTGCACAAAACCGTCAACGTAGCTGCGCTCCACATCCATGATAACGTAGCCAATTTGGTCGTTTGTTTTGAGGTATTGTCCCGTGATGTTGACATTGTAGCGGGCAAAAATATTGTTTAGTTTAGCCAATATCCCTGGCACATTGCGGTGTACGTGCAGCAGGCGATGAGAGCCTTTCAGCAACGGCAATTGCACTTCAGGAACGTTGACGCTCCCCGTGGTGCTGCCATTGTTTACGTACTCCAACAACCGCTCTGGCACGTAATGACCGATGCCCTCCTGTGCCTCTTCGGTGCTGCCGCCGATGTGCGGCGTTAGAATGACGTTGGGCAAGCCACGCAACTCGCTTTCAAAGGCTTCATTGTTGGTTTTAGGCTCATACGGAAACACGTCTAAACCCGCTCCGCTTACTTTCCCGCTTTTGAGGGCTTCTACCAAGGCTTCCACATCCACTACGTGACCGCGTGCTAAATTCAGAAACACTACGCCATCTTTCATGAGTCCGAATTCACGTTTGCCAATCACATTTTTATTGTCTTTCCGACCGTCGATGTGCAGACTCAGCACGTCGGCTACTTGCAACAGTTCATCCAATGACTTGAGTTTCTTGGCGTTGCCGATGGGCATTTTATCCACTACGTCGTAGAAATACACTTCCATCCCCAAGGCCTCTCCAATCACCGACAGCTGCGTACCGATGTGCCCGTAGCCCACGAGGCCCAGTTTTTTGCCGCGTACTTCAAAGCTATTATTGGCTGATTTATCCCATTTTCCAGCGTGCATTCCCACACTTTTGGGGAATACGTTCCGAATCAACATAATCATTTCACCCACGGCCAGCTCTACCACCGAGCGGGTATTGCTATAAGGCGCATTGAATACCGCAATCCCTTTTTCGGTCGCGGTTTTTAAGTCTATCTGGTTGGTCCCGATACAGAACGCCCCAATCGCAATCAGACGCGGAGCATTTTCGAGCACCCGACGGGTCACCATCGTTTTGGAGCGAATCCCTAAGATGGTTACGTCTTTAATTTTCTCAATCAGTTCGTCTTCGTCCAGCGCCCCTTTCACAAACTCAACGTTAAACCCTTCACCTTCAAAGGCTTCACGAGCTACCGGGTGAACATTTTCGAGCAATAAAATCTTAATACGGCTTTTGGGATAGGATTGCGAACGCGGAAGGTTGTTCAAAAACAGGAACTCATCCAACGACGGCACAATGTGGTCGGCTACTTTGGTCACTTTTTCCCGTTCAACATTTTCTGTAAACGCATAAAAACGGCTGGCCAAACCCGACTCACGGAGTTCATAATCGGTATAACCGTCGCCGATGACACACACCTCGCCTTCAAGGTTGAGAGATTGGAGCAGTTTTACTTTTCCTTTGTCGGAAGAAAGCACATTGTCATTATCGACCCCGATGATGTTGTCCTCGGCATCAAAACGAAATGTATTGGCGTATACGTTTTCTTCTTTGATTCCCAACTCGGTCACAATCGGCACAATAAATTCCTTGAATCCGCTCGACAGAATCAAAATGCTGTCGGCGTAGTCGTGCAGAAAAGCCTGATTCCGCAGGAAGGAATCGGATATTTTGGTACGTAAAAAATCGATTAAAGCATCAATGTGCGAACGATTAGCCTGTAAAAGTTCGATACGACGGCGAAGTCCTTCGGCAAATGGCATATCGCCATTCATGGCCGTTTCGGTCAGGTCGCGAATCTGTTGTACCACTTTTTCGCGGTTGGGATTGCCGGCAAGAGCAATGTTGGCCAATTCGTCCAAGCCTTCGACCTGCGTAAAGGTGCTGTCAAAGTCAATGACGTAATAGGTTTGTTCAATTGTGTTGGTGGTGAGCATTCTGCAAATTAATTATAAACTGAGGTAAATATGTTGGAGTTTTCCCAACAAGGGTGGGAGATTTTGTTTTATGGTATTGTAGATGGTGTGAGATGAGATTCCGAAATATTCATGCGATAATTTGTTTCTCATTGCTTTCATAAGTCGCCATTCAATTTCGGGGTATGCTTGTCGAAGCTCTTCTGAAACATTGCCAGAAGCTTCTCCTATTATTTCAAAACGACGATAAACCGCATCTTGAATCAACAAATTTTGGCTAAATTCATAATCCGAATTATCACCGATATAGCTAAAAATGAGTTCTATACTTTCGATAATATCTTTCAAATAGACGCGATCGTCTCTCATAGCAATTTGATTATATCCTTGAAAATGTGGGGTTTCAATGATGCTTTAACAGCCCCAAACTCTACAATGTCAATCTTTCGATGGGTTAGTTTTTCTAAATCTTCTTCCATCTGTAATACTTCAAAGAAAGTTAGTCCTTCTTTTTCAATTAATAAATCAATGTCACTATGGATGTTTTCTTCTCCACGTGCAAACGAGCCAAACAAAGCTGCGCGGCTCACTTTTCGTTGTTGCAAATACCCACGGACCGAATCAAAAAAGACAAAAGGCACTTCCATTAGTTTCTCTCTCTAAGTTTACTGCAAATTTACCGTTCCTTTTTGTCATTTTTGCAGAGTTATGTGAAGTTTCGATATTTATCCATTCCCTTAAATCTTTAAAACCTCCAAAATAGGCAAAAAAGCGCCCTTTTAACCCCATGCTTTAGATGCATTCTTGCTGTTTTGGAAAACTTTAAGGACGTAAATGTCCCAGATTGGACAATAAAAAATAATTGTAAATGAAAATCCTACATACAGCCGATTGGCATTTGGGAAAACAGCTCCATAAATACGGTCTCGAAGAAGACCACCGCTTGTTTTTGGATTGGCTGGCCCTCACCATTCAGGAGCGTTTGATTGACGTTTTGCTCATCTCAGGCGATGTTTTTGATACCACCAATCCCTCCAATCAGGCGTTGGCGCAATACTACGGTTTTCTTAAAAAATTAATCGGCACGGGCTGTCAGGTGGTCGTAACGGGTGGCAATCATGATTCTCCAGGTGTGCTCAATGCCCCGCGCGAACTGCTTAAATTTTTGGATATTAAGGTAGTGGGAAACGCCCTCGAATCCATTGAGGATGAATTACTTCACCTAACCACTCCCAGCGGTGAAATCGTGGTGGCGGCAGTGCCCTACCTACGAGAAGCTGACTTGCGTAAGTCCGTTTCGGGTGAAGGCTACGAAAACCGACTCGCGGCCCTTCGGCAAGGTATTCGGGGACATTATGAACAACTTGCCGATTTGAAATCCTCCCAATTTGCCGATTTGCCCTCCATTGCCATGGGGCATTTATTCGTCAACGGTGCCTCCACATCCGAAAGCGAACGCGACATTCACGTGGTGGGCGGCGAGGCCGCTTTTTCAGCCGAATTTTTTCCGTCGGGGTTTGACTACATTGCACTTGGCCACATCCATAAACCCCAACGCATCAACAATTCGGATTTTATTAGGTATTCGGGCTCTCCCATTCCGCTCAGTTTCAGCGAGCGCGACGACCGTAAATACGTCTTGGAATTGACCGTCGACAACGCAAAAATCACGTCGGTAGAGGCGCTTCCCGTGCCTGCTTATCGAGAATTACGTTGCTTTACGGGCAGCCTCGACGAAGTGGAAGCGGGCCTAAAAGCCTACGTTTTTACAAATCCGCTACCTTCTTACGTAGAAGTACACGTCACAGAGCCTTTTGCTGACCCTCACAAAGAGATGTATTTCAACGAGTTGCTGCGCGAATTTAGCAATGTTCCTTTCCAAATTATTAAACCCAGATTATCTTTTACCAACCGAACCAAAGGGGCCGACGAGCTTTTCATAACGGGAACTTCTATCCAAGATTTAACCCCGCGCGACGTGTTTAATCAACGGCTGTTGTCCGAAAATCTTGACGAAGAAACCCGTTTACTTTTACAGGAGGCGTTTGAAGAATTGTGGCGTGATGTATCGGAAACGTAATAATTTTCCATTATTTTCATTTAAAAATACGCCCAAATGTCCAACGATGAAGCAACGCTCAATCCACCAAAAACTTCGTCTGGTTTAGAGTGGGGTATCTTTCTTCTCTATTCATTTCTCATTATTTTAGGGATATACCACCACGAAATGTGGCGCGACGAGCTACACCTTTGGAATATTTTATCGTACTCGGGCAGTTTAACCGCGTTGGTTCACAACGCTGCTTATGAAGGGCATCCGTTGTTGTGGCACCTTATCCTGTGGCCTATCAATAAAATTTCTATTGCCCCGCATTGGATGCAGCTCATCCACACCGCATTTGTTTTAGGAACGGCCTATTTAGTGGTTTTCAAGAGTCCGTTTAAGACGTTTGAAAAAATCCTCATCTTGGTAAGCTATCCGTTGTTGTTTGAATTTGGGTTGATTAGTCGCAACTACATCTTGGCCGTTTTTCTAATTTTTCTTATTGCCATTTATTGGAAAAACCTTCGTCAAAACATCCTGATTATCTGCCTTTTATTGGCTTTACTGTTCAACACAAACGCTTATGCATTCGTGTTTGCCTGTGTGGTCAGCGCGGGAGCGATGCTTTTTTATGTCTCAGAAAAAGGCCTTCATTACCGAGATTCTAACCTTTGGATTGGCTCATTGCTTATCATCATCGGCGCGTTAATCAGTATCATCACGATTATTCCCCCAAAAGACGCGTCGGCTGAAGCAGGATTTGTCCTGAATTTTGACCCACAACGCATCGGTTTTGTGTTAAAGAATGTGTACAAAGGCACGTTTTCTTTTCCCGAAATAGGTTATTTTCACTTTTGGAACACGTTTTTTAGGGAGAATAAATACCGCATGGCAAGCCTTGGCATGGCCGCGTGGCTAGGCCTGTGGTGGCACTTGCGAAAAGACCGACCCGTGCTCCTACTTTCAGGATTGATATATGCTGCATTGGGTGGTTTTATTTACCTGAGCGCCTACGTGGGCAGTGTTAGACACTATCAAATATATACCATCAGTATATTGTTTTGCTTTTGGATATTTTTGGACCGCAAAAAGAGTTACGTTCCCGCAAACACCTCTGCCCCATACACAAGATTTGCATTTTTAGCCATTCTGTGTGGACAGGCAATAGCGGGTCTATTCGCCTATTCTAAAGACCTTGCCTACCCTTTTTCCAACGCCAAAGCCGCCGCCACTTTTCTTGAAACCAACTACGCGGGCACTCCTTATCTCTTGATAGGAAACTATCATTATCTAAATACCCCCGTGGCTGGCTATTTAGAACAAAAGATATTTTCGTTGGATATTTTGCAAAACACCGCTTATTCCGTTTGGCGGGCCGATTTGTGGAACCCGTCGGTGTATGGCATGACCGATTCAACTTTACTAAAGCGGGCCGCACAAATGGCAAACGCACAGAAGAATAAAAAAATAGTCTGGCTGTGTGAATACAATTCGCCAGTGGCTTACACGGAAGGTCACCTCAAATCTGTAAGTTTGCAAGGGAAAAATTACCAATTTGTGTGCGTGAAAGTTTTCAACGAATCAATCGTTCACGACGAAAACTATTATATCTACGAGTTGAAAAGGTAAAATCCCGCCAAAAAATAGTCGCTTTAAATGAAGATTCTTCGTACCCGTTTTAAAAATATCAATTCGTTTTACAACGAACCTTGCTGCGTTGATTTTTCCATCAATCCGTTGGCGGTGTCGGGGTTGTTTATTATCTCTGGGCCGACGGGCGCAGGCAAATCTACTCTACTGGATGTGATTACGTTGGCGTTATACAATGAAATTCCGCGCTTTGGGAGTATTTCAAAAACCGACATCAAAACCCTCGGCTCCATCGTCAATCTCAAAGCCGCTGGCGAACCCAAGTCCGAAGCCTACGCCGAGGTAGAATACGAAGTCAAAGGCCGTCAGTACCGCTCTCGTTGGAGCATTGCCCGCAACCGCAACAACGAGTGGAACAACTACCAAATGGAAATTGCGGAATTGCCTTCTGGCAACCTGCTGGACATCAAAGGATTGGCGAATTTCCCCAAAAAGAACGCCGAAATCATCGGCCTTAATTATGAGCAGTTTGTAAAATCCATCGTGCTGGCACAGGGGAGTTTTGCGGAGTTTCTGCGCGCCAAAGCCCACGACCGTTCTAAGTTGTTGGAAGATATTACGGGGCAGCACATTTACCGCCAACTCGGCCGGGCCTCTTTTGAAAGAGACCGCCAACACGAAGAAAAGTTGAAGCTGAAAGAGAAGGAGTTACAACTCGTATCTATGCTAACCGATGAACAGGTAACGCAGCTAAAAGACGAACTCAACATTGCCCAAGCGCACCGTATTCAGGCCGATAAAGACCTGATTTTCTGGGAAAAAGAAAAAAATACGCTCGACCGCTGTACCGAACTTCTCCAAAAACTGGAAAAAGTTGAAAGCAACAAACAGCTTTTGAAGCAGGAACAAGCCCTCTTTGCCCCGCAGGCACTCCGCCTTCAGCACCACGAACTCGTGAGCGAATGGGCCGCTGACTTGGCAACGCTTAGGGCGCGACAAAATCAGTTAATCGATTTACAAAAAAAACAAAAAGCCCTTAAAGAAGAAGCCGATACCCAACAAACGATTGTAAAAGAGACGGCGGAAAAAATTGAAAAACTGATTCAAAAAACCGTTCCTTACGCACTTCTGGAGCAGGAATTAACCGCCTTTGAAACAGAAATTTTGGGACTGGAAAAGGACATCGAAAAACTAAACGCCGAAATTCGACCCATTTTTAACACTATCCGTCAGGAAGTAGCTCAAGCGAGCAACGACTGGCTGAAACAATTAGGATTGGAAAAATTGGACGAAACCAACGCGCTTCTTCTCCAAAAACAACAAGAAATCCAAGCCGAAGTAACACGTTTCGGACCTGATTTTGACGCACAAAATGAGCTTTCTCGATTGTCGACGCGCGAAAAAGCATTGATTGAGCTGAGCGCAAAATTGGAAAAAAGAAATGACCTCGTGTCCAAGGGTCAAGATACCAGAAAAACAGTTGCCGAAAACGCCAAAATTGTTACCGAAAAAAAGCCTCTATGGGAGTTGGCACAGGCAACGGCTCAAAGTTTAGAACTAAAAATCAAGGCGTTACAGTTAAAAAAAGAGAAAGAACAGCAAAAATTTAATCTGGAAGACTTGCGAAACGCCCTGCAAAACGGCGACGAATGTCCGCTTTGTGGCTCTACGCACCATCCATACGTACACGCCTACATCAACGCTTTGTCGCAGGTGCAGGTGGATCTGGATTTATTGGAAAAACAAAAAAAAGAGGCTGATACGCAAGCCAAAAATTACGGCACTGAACTCAACAAAGCCGAGGCGCTCGTGACGCAGGCCGAAGCTGATTTGAAGAAACTACGCGAAGATTTCTTAAAGGCCAAAGAAGATTGTGAAAATGCATTAGGGACGCTCCAACTCCCACTTGAAACAACACTAGAGCAATTAGTCGTTGAGCAAACCCAATTAATACAACAGCAATCTACGACCAACAATTGGTTAAAAATCAAAGACTTAAACAATATCATTCAAAAAATAACGAGAAATTATGCCGCCCTTTTTGAGTTACGAACCCAAAAAGTCGAGAAAGAGCAGGAAAAGCTACGGCGCTACGCAGGCAAAGATATCAGGGCCGATGGTCAATCGTTGAAAAGTACGCTGAGCAATGCCCAAACTGCGCTCAGCATTGCCCAAAAAGCATGGACTGAAACGGAGAAAACGCTCATTGAGGAAACCAAAAAAACTGACGCCGCAGCCGCCTCTTTGACGCAGCAATTGCAGCAAAAAGGCATCGAAAGCATCCAAATCGCCCATGAATTGTTGCTTTCAAGCTCCGAGATTGAAAACCTCAAAAACACCCGTAAACGACTGGACGATCGGGAAAAAGAACTGGAAATCAATCAGAAAACTTGGCATGAACAACTACACTTGCTCTCGCAACAACGAGCCACCGAACTCAACGCTGAGGAAACAGAATTTAAACTTAATTCATGCCGCCAACTGCGCGACAAATATTTAAGTGAATCGTCGGAAATAAGCACAAAATTAGATAATCACACCAAGCAAAAAGAAATCTATTCGGGGTTGCAATCTGAGCTTGAACAACTCCGTACGCAGCGACGGAAATGGGATTTGCTCAATCGCTACATTGGCGACAGTACAGGCAATAAATTCAGCAATTTTGCCCAAAACCTGACGCTGTCCAACCTCATTGGCCTGGCCAATCAGCGCCTCCGCCACCTATCCGACCGCTATGTTTTGGATAAACCTAAAGAAGATACCGATAGTCTATTTGTGATTGATATGTACCAAGGCAATGCCCAACGAGCAGTAAACACGCTTTCGGGCGGCGAAACTTTTACGTTGAGTCTGGCATTGGCATTGGCACTGTCGGATTTGGCTTCCAAAAACGTCAGCATTGAAAGCCTATTTATTGACGAAGGTTTCGGCACCCTCGACCCTGAGTCGCTCGATATGGCCTTGAGTATGTTGGAGCGACTTCAGTCAGAAAGCGACAAAACCATCGGTATCATTTCGCACGTGGAGGCCCTCAAAGAGCGCATCGGCACGCAGATTCGGTTGTTCAAAAACGTCAATGGCCTCAGTACGTTGGAGATTGTAGGGTAAATAATTATTAGATATACCCTACTATTTTGTACACTACATACCCAATCATTTCGTGCCAAACGAGGTAAAAATGGGCCAGCGCTTCTTCGGAAGGGAAGAGTTTATCAAACCAAATTGCGCCGCCGTCTTCCTGAAGATAGTGCGCTGGGCACGCAAAAACCGTAATGCCTTCTTTCTTAAAACAACCCTCGGCCCGGGGCAGATGAAAAGACGAGGTAATCAACATGCATTTGTCGGTATTGAACTGTGTCTTTAAGATTTTGGCGGTATTGACCGCATTTTGACGCGTGTTCAACGACAAAGAATCCTGCACAATATCGGCCGCAGCTACCCCCGATTCAATGAGGTATTGTCGGATACCGTTGTTTTCTGAATTGTTGATTCTCCCTCCTCTCAACGAGCCTTCTCCCCCGCTGATGATGATTTTCTTGATTTTACCTCGTTTATATAATTCAAACGCTTGTAATGCTCGGTCGCCGCTTTTGCCAAACCAAACGTGTTTGGTAGGTTGATGATACCGTTTTATAATCCCGCCCGTTAAGAGGGCCGCTACTTCGTATTTTTTTTCTTCATTAGAAGCCCTCGGCTCCCACCATTTCAGCAATTCATTGACCAAAATCGGACTACTAACCAGATAAAGCCCTATCAACGCCCCAATCAAAACTTTTCGGCTTCGGGCACGTTTTTTGGTTAGGATGGCGTAAAGAAAAGTAATACACGCCATGGTCAGCGGCATCAGCAACACGTCAATGGTTTTAGATAGAATATAAAACATATAGCCTGTTTTGAGGATAGAGACGCTAAAAGTGTAAAAAATTCGTTTAACTGACTAAAATAAAAGTTCTAATTTTGAGGCCTATAAAACGCATAAAGCGATGAAATTAAAACGTATCCTTCTTCCTTTATTTTTCTGTACTACGCATTTAGTTTTTGCCCAATCGGCCTACCGAATCGAAGGCCAAATCAAAGGTCTCAACGGAGGCAGTTGCATTCTAGCTAACTATTACGCCGCCCAAATATACGCCAAAGACACCGCCCAAGCCGACAAAGACGGGCATTTTGTCATTGAGGGCAATAAACCGCTTGCGGGTGGGGTGTATGAAATCGTATTGCCCGACCGTAAAACGCTCTACCGGATGCTGATTGCCGACGACCAAGACTTCAGTTTTACCGCCGATACGGTCGACATCGTGGGAAGTATGCGCGTAAAAGGAAGCCGCGACAACGAGCTTTTTTATGAGTTCCAGCGCTTCATGAAAGACAAAGAAACGGAATATCAAAAACTCAAAGCCCAAAAAGTACCCGACAGCGACAAGCGCTACAAAGATATTCAGGACCAACGGAAAGCCTTTTACGACAATTTCATGAAGGTCAACGAGGGTACTTTTACCGTCAAACTCTTCAAAGCGTCGGCCGAACCAGAGTTACCACCTGCCCCCAAACTTCCTAACGGCAAAACGGATTCTGCTTGGGTCTTCAATTACTATAAAAGCCACTACTGGGACAACTTCGATTTTTCGGATGCTCGGATGCTCCAGACGCCATTTCTTCACCAAAAGCTGGACCGCTACATCAAAGAATTGACCCTTCAAACCGAAGACTCACTCATCAAAGAAGCTGATTTGGTGGTCAATAAAGCCATCAAAGGAAATCAAAAAGACATCATTTCCTATTGTATTTGGTACATCACCAACCAATACGAAATGCCGAAGACCGTCGGAACGGAGGGGGTTTTTGTGCACATGGGCGAAAAATACTACCTCACTGGCATCATGCCCGTTTCTGATACGGCCACCCTCAAAAATATGTCTGAGCGTATCAAAGTGTTGAAGCCATTGTTGGTCAACAAAATCATTCCCGACTTGGGCGTGATGAGCTACCGCGCCCCCGACAAGCTAGAGTATATTCACGGCAGCAAAGCCGACTTTCAGGTGCTGTTTTTTTACTCTCCTACCTGCGGCCACTGCCGCGAATCGGCCCCTAAGTTGAAAGCCTTTCACGACAAAATGCACGCGCAGGGCGTCGACGTAATGACCGTTGCTATCGAGGGCAAGGAGGACGAATGGCGCAAATTTATCAAAGAGTTTAAGCTCGAAGGCATGACCAACGGGTTTGGCCTGGTGGCTTCTCGTCAGGTGGTATATCGCAACGACTATGATGTTTTTTCAACGCCAACGGTGTATGTATTAGACAAAAACAAAAAAATTATTGCCCGTCGGCTGGGTGTCGAAGATTTGGAACCATTTTTGAACGTTTATAAAAAGCGCCTTGCGTTGGAATCAAAACCCGCAGGCAGCCGGCAATAAACAAGTTTTTATGTATCCAATGCGCACTTTGTTTTTTTTGCCTTTTCTGGTTTTGATGGGTCTGACCACGCTCGCCCAAAACGGCGGCTACAGCATCAAAGGAACCATTAAAGGGCTTCGACCTGAGCCGTTTACCTTGGCCCACTATTTGGGTTTTTCGCAATACGTGGTAAAAGATACGGCCGTTGCCGATGCAAATGGCCACTTGACTTTCACGGGCGACAAACCCCTTCCCGGAGGAGTTTATATGCTGCTTTCATCCACCAAGCGCCGCGTCGCGGAGTTTATTATTGGCAATGAGCAACATTTTTCGTTTAGCTCCGACACCCTCAATGTGGTCGGCAATATGAAGATTGAGAACTCGCCCGACAATGAGCTGTATTATAAATACCAACAGCAAATTGCGGGCTACAACACCGAAATAAACGTTTTGGCGGCGCAAATGAAAATGCGCCAAGATGTGTTGACCCAAACAAAAATCAACAACCTGCGGCGACAGATATTTGACTATTACCGCAGTTTTGCGCAGGAAAATGCCACAACCCTGACGGGCAAAATCATGAAAGCCAACGCCGAAGTGGACCTTCCACCCGCCCCTAAGCGCCCCGACGGACGGGTGGATTCAGTTTGGTTGTTCCAATATTATAAGGCTCATTTTTGGGATAATTTTGATTTTTCGGAAGAGCGCCTCGTTCGTACCCCTACCCTGCAACGAAAGCTAGACCGGTATATGGGCGAGCTCACCTTTCAGCATCCGGATTCACTGATTCAAGCGTCGGATGTGGTGATTGAAAAAGCCCTGAAAGGAGGCAGTAAAGAAATGCAGGCCTACTGTATTTGGTACTTAACCAACAAAGCCGAAAACCCGTCGGTGATGGGTATTGAGCAGGTATTTGTGCATTTGGCCGAAAAATATTATTTGGGCGGAATCATGCCCATGACCGATTCGAGTACGTTGCAGAATATCCGCCAAAAAGTCAACGTCATGAAGCCGCTTTTGGTGGGCAAAACCATGCCAGCACTCTCCTTAACAGATACGACAGGCCAACTGCGCTCATTAGCCGATGTGAAAGCCAAATATACGGTCGTGGTTTTCTACGACCCCGACTGCAGTCATTGCCGAAAATCTACCCCTGCATTGAAGACGTTTTACGAAAAAAACAAAAAAACGCTGGATGTTCAAATCTTTGCGGCATCGGTGGCGCGAGCGCCCGAACAATGGAAGAAATACATTCGGGAGTTTGGCGTACAGGAATGGATTCACGGCTATGATTATAGCTTCCGTATTGATTTTCGGAAAAATTTTGACGTCATCAATACGCCCATGATTTACGTTTTAGACCAAGACAAAAAAATCATTGCCCGTCGCCTTCCCGCCGAAGAATTGGACGGATTTATGGATTTTTATGAGCAGCGGCTCGCCCGAGAGAAATCTATGAAAGTAAAATAAAACGGTGATTTCAGTATAGACATAGACAAGCCTGCCTTCCTATAACGTTTATAAGAAGGCAGGCTTTTTTTACTCTTTGGGTCTATTTTAATCAGTACGACGAATACCTGATTAGAGTACTTCCGCAGAAATTCCTCTCCGACATATTTCCTGACGCAAGGGAACGAGTTCTTCCCACGAACCATTTTTTACTTTACATTTTCCTTTGTAGTGAATGATAATGGTACATTGCTCAGCTTGTTCGGGCGTGTGGCTGCAAACCTCCATCAATGTATCAATCACCCAGTCAAACGTATTAATTTCATCATTGAAAACGACTAAACTGTACAAGTCGGTTTCTACTATCTTATCTTCAATTTCCTCTAACACGTCAATTTCTGGCATCTCAAACGGTTGCATTGGGCAAAGTTTTTTTTGGTTTTAATATAGTTATAACAAATTTACAAAAAACCTTAATAGGTTTGCAAATAAAAAAAAGTTTTAACCCATTTTGACCAATGAGCCCCTACATTGCCCTTAGTATTTTAATCGTTTATTTCATTGTTTTGATTGCCGTTTCGATTTATACCTCACGGGGAGCCGATACCAACACGTTCTTTACGGCCAATAAACAGTCGCCTTGGTATTTGGTTGCTTTTGCCATGATTGGGACCTCATTGTCGGGGGTTACTTTTATTTCTGTTCCGGGCGCCGTGGGCAAAATCCAGTTTTCCTATTTCCAGGTAGTATTGGGGTATATTTTGGGGTATCTCTTTATCGGTACGGTGCTCATGCCGCTGTATTATCGTCTCAATCTGGTCTCAATCTATAGTTATCTCGAACAACGTTTTGGCTTTTGGGCCTACAAAACGGGTTCGGCTTTTTTCTTGCTGTCGCGTACGCTCGGCTCGGCGGTTCGGCTTTACGTAGCGGCGCAAGTGCTGCAATTAGCCATGTACAACGGCCTGGGGATTCCGTTTGAGGTGTCGGTGGCAATTACCATTGCGCTGATATGGGTGTATACCTTCAAAGGCGGTATCAAAACCATTATTATTACCGATACCCTCCAAACTACTTTTTTGGTAACGGCCGTGGCACTGACCATTTATTTGGTAGCCAATCAACTTGACTTTTCGTTTGGAGGTATGGTTTCGGCCATTGCCGACAGCGAATATTCCCGTATTTTCTTCTTTGATGACCCAAAAGACAATAAATATTTCTGGAAACAATTTTTATCGGGTGCCTTCATTGCCATCACCATGACCGGAATGGACCAGGATTTGATGCAAAAAAACCTCACCTGCAAAAACATCGGTGAAGCCCAGAAAAACATGTTTTGGTTTACCATCACGCTTACGTTCGTCAACTTGATGTTTATGAGCCTTGGGGTGCTGCTCTATTTTTACGCCCAAAGCAAAAACATTGCAATTCCTGCCAAAACCGATGATTTGTATGCCATGCTGGCGCTTAATCACTTTGGTGTGCACGAAGGGACCGCCGGTGTCATTGTGGCCATTACGTTCCTGATTGGAATTACGGCCGCTACTTACGCTAGTTCAGATTCGGCCCTGACGGCCCTGACTACGGCATTTTGTATCGACTTCATGAACGTAGCCAACAAACCCGAAACCGAGCGCGCCCGCATCAAGCACTGGGTTCATATCGGCTTTTCGGTGTTGTTTTACATTGTCATTGTACTTTTCAACCAGATGAATAGCAAGGAGGTCATCACGGCGATTTTCGACATTGCGGGCTATACTTACGGGCCTTTATTGGGACTCTTTGCTTTTGGCCTTTATACTAAACGCCCCGTCAATGACCGGCTTACGCCGCTGGTTTGCGTGGCGGGGCCCGTCATTACGTATATTCTCAATCAAAATTCAGAAGTCTGGTTCGACGGCTACAAAATCGGCTTTGAGCGCCTCATGCTCAACGGAGCCATTGTATTTCTCGGGTTGTTGCTCATTTCCAAGCCAAAAAAATCGGTATTGGCTGGTTAGTTCCACAATTTTGGGCGTTGGTCGATTTTAATCCAGTATTGTAGGTAAAATGAAATAAATTAGTGGTTTATTACTGAAACCACTAATTTTCAGGATGTTTTTGAGAAAATCTCTACTTTCATTCGCTGTATTTTTAGGGGTATACACTCTTTTTTCAACAAATGCCCTTAATCAACCGTTTTTTTCTACTGCCTGCAATTCATGAATATCCGCCCAAAAACAACCTTTTTCAACTGTTTGCTGCTGACACTGAGTGCTTTCTACGGTTGCGTAGAACCTTACGATATTACCTATTCACTCAATGCCAACGTCTTGAGCGTAGAAGGTTTTGTGTCTGACCAAGCTGGAACAACCGTCAGTATTAACATCGCCCGCAATTCAAACAACAGTTATTACTCAGAGCCACTAAAAAAATGTGTTGCCGAAATCAGAGCCAGCGATGGCAGCACTATACAGCTTCAGGAAGTAGCCGATGGCATCTACGCAGCCCCCGCCAATTTTAAAGGAAAAATCGGACAAACCTACCAACTCGCTTTCAAAACGCCCGATGGCAAAACCTACGAGTCGTCCAAAGAACTGTTGAGCACCTCCCCTGAAATCAAAAAAATATATCAGCAATTTGACCAAAACGGGCTTTTGGACAACTTGGGTAAAAACGTGGTCAGCTCAACGGTAGATGTGTACCTCGACGTTGACGACCCCAAAGAAACCCAGAACTACTATCTCTGGCGCTGGAAACTCTACGAAGAGCAAAGCATCTGCATCACTTGTACGGGTGGACGGCTGGTGAATGGGCAATGCGTAAAAATCAATTCACGCAATCCGCCCGACTATGATTATCAATGCGATAAACAATGCTGGGAACTTATCTACAACAGCACCATAAATATTCTGGACGACAAATTTGTGAACGGCAGGAGCATTACGGGCAGGCTCATCGGTAAAATCCCTTTTTATTCTCCTTCTCAGGGTTGCCTACTCGAAATCGAGCAGTTGGCGCTCTCTCCACAGGCATATCAGTATTTTCAATTGTTGAGTAGCCAAGCCCAAAATACGGGTACGCTGACCGATACACCGCCCGCCGCCATCATCGGCAATATCCGCAACGTGGCTGATTCTCAGGACAAAGTAGTCGGTTTTTTTGGCGCTGCAGGCACCCGTAAAGTACAGTATTGGATCAACCGGGCGCTGTACCCCAACCCACTGGTCAAAACCCTGCTCGGACGCGCCCCCAACTATGAAATCACCTCTTTTCCTCCCTCCGCCTATCCTTGTGTTTTGAGCAGAACACGCACCCCGATTCGCCCCGAAGGCTGGCAGTAAATGATTTTCTGGACTATTATTAATTTCATGTATCTGATGACTTTGAAACATTTACTCCTTTTTATATTCGTACTCAGCACCAGCCTAAGCAGTTGGGGACAACAGCGGCCCAAATTTCAGGCGGCCCGCCCCAATGAACTGAGTGGCATGGTACGTGATTCTCTAACGGGTGAACCCATCGCCAACGCCGTCGTCCGCGTAAATTTTGATAAAATCGGCCTTTTCACCGATACCACGGGTACATTTTCGGTCAATCTGATTGATGCCGATTATGTGGTAACGGTCAGCCGATTGGGCTACCGGCCGTTTCGTATTAAGGTAAAAATGAATAAAAACATTCGGTTGGACATCAAGTTGATGAACATCGCCGAAGAGCTAGAGGAGGTCATCATTTCGACCCAAGCCGTTGACCAAAACGTATCGCGGCCACTGCTGGGCGTAACCCAGATGAACATCAAAACCATCAAACGGTTGCCCGCTATCATGGGCGAAGTGGATGTGTTGCGAAGCCTACAAATGCTACCCGGCGTAACGTCGGTGGGAGAAGCGTCAAACGGGGTCAATATCCGGGGCGGGGCCGTTGATCAAAATTTAATTCTGCTCGACGATGCCCCTATTTTCAACCCCACGCACCTTTTCGGGCTGTTTTCGGTTTTCCCACCCGATGCTGTGTCTGGCATGGAGTTGTATAAAGGAACCACCCCCGCGCGGTTTGGCGGCCGGGCCGCGGCGGTGTTGGACGTGTCGATGTCTAACCCAAGTTTGGAAAAATTCAGTTTGCAAGGGGGCGTAAGTTTTGTGGCAAACAGACTCACGGCCGAAATCCCGCTCGTCAAAGGCAAAGTAGGGCTTTTGGTGACAGGACGCGGGGCTTTCAATGATTTTGCGTTTCAGTGGGGACCACAAAAACTCAAAAATATTCGGGCGAGTTTCGGCGATGCCGCCGCCAAACTATTTTGGCGTATCAATACCAAAAACACCTTTTCTCTCTCCAATTATTACAGCACCGATTTCTTTCAGACCGACCTTCTGGGCGGCATCAACGATATTAATTCTACCTCGACCCAGTACAATTACAAAACGCTCAATTTCACGGCAAAATGGTTTCACGCGATTAGCGATAAACTCAACGTACAAACGACGGGCGTTTATAGCAAGTACCGACCACGCATTTTGTTGCCAGAGCTAGACAGCGACAATAAAGTGAGCATTGGCTCCGAAATCCTGCAACGTCAGCTAAAAACCAATTTTAATTACGCCCCCAACGCCCGCCATAAAATTGAATTGGGGGCCAACATGACACATTATCAACTGCAACCGGGTACGCTTAACCCGGGAAGCAACCAACGCGTGAACCCCCAAAGCATTCCGACCGAAAACGGGATTGAATTGGCCTTACACGCCGAAGACGAAGTAACCGTCAATTCCAAGCTAACGGTTTCGGCGGGGTTGCGGTACTCTTACTTTATGGCGCTCGGACCGAGCACCGTTCGTCTCTACACACCCGGCGACCCCCGCACCGAGTTGACCATTATTGATTCCGTTTCTTACGAAGCTGGGCAAGTGACCAAAACCTACGGAGGCTTTGAACCACGGTTGGGCCTACGTTACAACATCGACGAGCAATCTTCCATCAAGTTTGGCTACAACCTGATGCGTCAGTATTTACAGGTTGTTTCCAATACCACCACTCCCCTGCCCACCTCGCGCTGGAAAATGAGCGACGCGCACATCCGTCCGCAGGTGAGTCAATTATGGTCAGCGGGTTATTTCAAAAACTTGAAAAATAATATTTACGAGTTTTCCATTGAAGGCTACTACCGCACCACCCAAAACATCATGGATTTTAAACCGGGTGCAGATTTTTTACTCCAAAAATACATCGAAACGCAGGTACTCCAAGGCCAAAGCCGCGCCTACGGAGCCGAGCTGATGGTCACGAAGAAAAAGGGAGAAATCACGGGATGGGTCAATTATACGTATTCACGGGTACTGAATCAGGTCAATGAAGGGCTGCAATTTACCGAGCAAATCAACGACGGCAAATGGTATCCCGCCAATTTTGACCGCCCCCACAACGTCAACATGTCGTTCAATTATTCCGAAAACAAGTACCACAATATTTCGCTGACATTTACTTACGGCACTGGCCGACCCTACACAATACCAAATGGTTTTGTGAGTTTTCAGGGCAAAGCCTACCCGTATTATGCCGAACGTAACCAAGGCCGCATCAAAGATTATCACCGCCTCGACTTCTCGTGGCAAATCAATAATCCCAATCTCAAAAACAACCGTTGGACGGGAAGCTGGATTTTTACGGTCTATAATCTATACGGACGCAAAAACCAGTACTCGGTCTTCATGCGCACCCAAGGCACCGCCTATACCACGTACCAACTCCAAATTTTCTCGTCGCCGATTGTATCTTTGGCGTACAGTTTCAAATTTATGTAATTCAACCCATGCTCTCCACCAACACCTTGGCCTTGGCCCAAAAACTTTGGGATTACCACCACGTCAATCACACGCTTCAAAAATCCGATTGCATCTTGGTATTGGGTAGCCATGATTTGCGGGTTGCGGAGCGCGGGGCGGAGTTATATCTGCAAGGTTGGGCTCCCATCTTGATTTTTTCGGGAGGATTGGGTAGACTCACCCAAGACCTTTGGAAAGACGCCGAAGCCGATAAATTTGCGGCCATCGCCTTGGAAATGGGCGTCCCGAAAGAAGCCATTTACATCGAAAATAAATCTACAAACACTGGCGAAAATATCCTGTTTACGCAGCAACTCCTCGCCACCCACGGTCTAAATCCGCAGACGTTTATCGTGGTCCAAAAGCCTTACATGGAACGCCGTAGCTATGCCACTTTTAAGAAGCATTGGCCTGACAAACAACTCATTGTAACCTCTCCACAAATCTCGCTTGAGCAATACCCCAATGCCGAAATCTCGCTTGAAGAAGTAATTCACATCATGGTCGGCGACCTTCAACGCGTGAAAGTCTATCCCGAAAAAGGCTTCCAGATTTATCAGGAAATCCCCAGTGATGTTTGGAACGCCTACGAGCAATTGGTGGCATTGGGTTATACTTCGCATTTAATCTAAATTCGGTAGCTCTCGGCGTGGCTCTTCCGTTTTACTGTGAACTTTTTTTATTTGCAACATTGTTGCAAATAAAAACAACCCATTTTTCATCATTAAAACGTTAACCACATGATTGAAACTAACCATTTCGATGTTATCGTCATTGGCGGCAGTTACGCGGGTCTTTCGGCCAGTATGGCTTTGGGGCGTTCGTTACGCTCAGTATTGATTATTGACAGCGGAAAACCTTGTAATCAAACCGCTCCTCATTCGCATAATTTTATCACACAGGATGGGGAACCGCCCGCCGCCATTGCGCAAAAGGCCAAAGACCAAGTACTAGTTTATCCCACCGTTCAGTTTGTGGCCGATACTGTACAAAGCGCCCAAAAAGAGGAGAATTTATTCAGGATTAGGACCGAGACAAATGTAGAATTTACGGCTACGAAGCTATTGTTTGCCACGGGTATTCGTGATTTGATTCCCGATTTGCCCGGTTTTGCCGATTGTTGGGGAATTTCTGTCATCCATTGCCCCTATTGCCACGGATACGAAGTACACGGCACTGCGCTAGGCATCCTTGGCAACGGCGAAGTAGGATTTGAATTTGCTAAATTAATCAGCCAATGGACACCCCACTTGACATTGTTTACCAACGGCCCGTCAACGCTGAACGCAGAACAAACCCAAAAACTCCAACAGCATCATATCACAATCATTGAGGAGGAACTTGACCACTTGGAGCACACCGCTGGAAAACTGGAGCAGGTCATTTTTAAAAATGGCACGAAACAGGCCATTTCGGCGATTTTTGCGCGGGTTACCTTCCAACAACACTGTGCTATTCCCCAAGAATTGGGCTGCGAGCTTACCGAAAACGGTTACCTCAAAATTGACCATTTTAATCAAACTACCGTGGCGGGTGTGTATGCCGCAGGCGATAATACCTCTCCGATGAGAGCCGTGTCGGAGGCAACGGCGGCGGGTACAAAAGCAGGTGCATCTATCAATAAAGCGCTGATTCAGGAAAGTTTTTAGCCCAATTAACACGCCCCAAACTATTTTTAACAACCTGTTTGGGAGATTTTCGGGCAAAAAGAATGTCGTACATTCGGTTTGAGTAACCTATATTCGCATTACTAAAATGTCAAACAAACAGTTTATGGGACAAATCAAGCACAGCCAAACCGAAAAAGGAGGCTCATTTTTTTACGAATTAGAAGGTAAATCACTGGCGGCCATGACGTACATACGGGCCGGTGAGCACAAAATCATCATTGACCACACCGAAGTTGACCCTTCGCTAAAGGGCCAAAGCATCGGCAAAAAATTACAGGCCGAGTTGGTAGATTATGTACGAAAAAATGGCATTAAAGTGATGCCATTGTGCCCCTTCGCCAACGCGACGTTTAAGAAAACCCCTGAATGGCAGGATGTTCTTGCGTAAACTCTCCCAACGACCATGTCAAACATCAATGTTATCATCGAAGAACGTCCCGCCAATATCGGGAACTTTTTAGTGGGCCGATTACTTCCTTTTCGTGGAAAACGCATGGTTGGCCCCTTTATTTTCATTGACCACATGGGGCCAGCGCTCCTCAAAGAGCACCAAAATATTGACGTAGGCCCACACCCACACATTGGTCTTTCGACCCTCACGTATCTGTTTGAAGGCAGCATTATGCACCGCGACACGTTGGGTACGGCCGTCGAAATATTTCCGAACCAGGTCAATTGGATGACCGCTGGCAAGGGCATCGTGCATTCAGAACGAACGCCTGAGTACCTTAGACACTCCGACAAAAAACTTCACGGGCTGCAGATTTGGGTGGCGCTGCCCAAAGAACTCGAAGATATGCCACCCGCTTTTTACCACGCCGAAGCCGACGAGATTCCCACGTGGGAAACCGACGGAATTTCGTACAAACTCATTGCAGGTGAGGCATTTGGCCATAAGTCGCCCGTACCCGTTTACAGCAAATTATTTCTTTTGGAAATTAAAAGTCCTACCACCCAGACCATCAGCATCGGCGATGACTTATTTGGCGAAGCGGGCCTTTATATTTTGGAAGGTAGCATTGAAAGTGACGGCAATACCTACGAGCCCAAACGCATTTTGGTCGCCCAAAACAGCCAACTCTGCCAATTTACCATTCATGCCAACACCACGATTTATCTCTTCGGCGGCGAGCCTTTTCCCGAAGAACGTTTCATTTATTGGAATTTTGTGGCCACAAGTCAGGCTATCATCCAACAAGCCAAACAGGATTGGAAAGAAGACCGCTTTCCCCGCATCGAAGGCGAAACCGATTTGGTGCCCTTACCGCCCGAAATTCCCAATGTCAAAATGAAAAGTTAAGGGTTTAAGTGGCAACAAAACGCTCCTTTTACATTTTGCGATTTCGCGCGGGGCCGCCCGCGCGGTTTATCATTTTTCGGTTACCAATAAATTATTCGATACCCACGTCCAAAACCCGCATTTCCACGTATGTATTTGTAGTTCCAACCCCCTTTTTCAACCGTATGAAGCTCCGCTACTTATTGGCAGCGACCGTTGGTATTTTTTCCCAATCGGCTTGGACACAGTCTGGTAAGTCAGTGAGTTCTTACCATTATTACGTTGAAATCGGCGGCGCCACCGCTACGTCTTCCCAAACCCCCTTCTGGTTACGAACCAATCAATACGGTATCGTTCCGTTGGAAAGCTCTTTTGGAACCGCCCGGGTGGGTAGCCACCGCGAATACCGCGTCGATTCTACCCAAAAATCAACGTTTGACTGGGGATTCGGCGCGATGGGAGTGGCCAATTTCACGAGCAATAAATATAAAATCTGGACCCCTGACCTATTCATAAAAGCAAAATGGGGCAAGTTTGAAATCTTTGCGGGCAACCGACGGGAAATTTTTGGACTCGGCGACAGTACCCTGACATCGGGTTTTGTGGCGTGGTCGGGCAATGCAATGACCTTTCCCAAAATTCAACTGCAAACCATTGACTATATTCCCCTCAAATTCCTGAAAAGCATTTTAGCTTTTAAAGCAAGCTACGCCCATGCGTGGTTTACGGTGCCATACATTCAGGGGGCTTATCTCCATCAAAAAACCTTTTACGCACGTTTTGGCAAACCCCATTGGGCGGTTCGGTTTTATGCAGGGCTCAACCACCAGGTCCAATGGGGCGGAAAAGCCGATTATCTAAAGGGGACGTTGTTGGCGCAAAACGGGCAGTTACCGTCTACGTTTCGGGATTATATTTCGCTCATCACGGGCCGCTATCCCGACGACCTCATCAACGACCGTTACACCATTTTCGACGGCAGCAATCGCATTGGCAACCATTTGGGAAGCTATGATTTTGCTTTGGAATGGCGCAAAACTACCCATACTTTTTTGCTTTATCATCAACATATTTACGAAGATGCATCGGGCTTAGCGTTTCAAAATTTCCCCGATGGGCTAACAGGCTTTAGCATTTCTCGACGCGGCAAAAAAAACCACAAGTCATTATCAATCAGTAAACTAACCATTGAGCACCTATCTACAATCAACCAAAGTGGAGCCGTTTTTGACCCCACGGCTCAGTACCAAGGCACCGACAATTATTTTAACCACGGACAGTATAAAGAAGGTTGGTCGTATCAGAATCAGACGCTTGGCAGCCCATTTATTGCTCCCCTAACTACTTTAAAACCAGAGGTTCAGGAGCAGTTTAAAGGTTTCTTTTTTCCGAATAATCAGGTAAAAGTCTGGTATTTGGGGAGCGATTGGCACTTTGGCCACCGACTCAATTTCACCACCCGCAGTTCGTTTAGCCGCAATTTCGGCTCTTTTTCCTATGCTTATTCTCCAGTTATACAACAGTTTTCACATTCACTTTCTGCCCAAATCATCCTTCCAAAAATTACGGGGCTTACTTTTAGTGCTTCCGCCGCCCTCGACCACGGCACCCTATTTCCTGAGGCTTTCGGAGGATTCATAGGTGTAAAAAAACAGTGGTAATCTTCAACTCAAGCGGTATATAGCCCCAAAAATCTTCTTTCATTTTCACGAATGCGTTTTCCCATCGTACTTTATGAATTGCGCACCTTATTTTTAATTTTTTTTACTTCATTGCTTTAAATTATTAATATTTTTTATTTTTACTTTTGTGGTATATCATTTTATCCCGATTTTAACAAATCCCAACCCTCACACTATGAATCTAAAATCATTCTTTTTACTTGTATTCACTTTTGTAGGCACGGTGCTTAGAGCGCAGACGCCAGCTGTTTTGTTGGTCAAGGAAGAATTTATTTTTGACAATCCGCCCGTTCCCTCCTGCCATGCCTCCAGCATTGTGCAAGTGGGTGACCAACATTTGATGGCAACTTGGTTTGGCGGTACTGCCGAAGGAAAACCCGACGTAACCATCTGGTTGTCAGAATATCAAAAAGGAAAATGGAGTCAACCTAAGCAAATGGCCGACGGTATCATCGATGCCAACAAGCGGTATCCCTGCTGGAATCCCGTTTTGTTCAAAACCCGCGAAGGAAAGCTGATGCTTTACTACAAAATAGGGCCTAACCCGCGCGAATGGTGGGGAATGGTGCGCTATTCTACCAACAACGGCAAAACATGGTCGGCCCCCGAAAAGCTGCCCGATGGCATGTTGGGCCCGATAAAAAACAAACCCATTCAACTCGCCAACGGGGATATTTTGCACCCGACCAGCACCGAAAGTGTGACGGGAAATGTTTGGCATGTACATTTGGAAAAAACGGACAAAAACGGTAACAACTGGCAAAAAATTAGCATCGACAACGGCAACTTTGGCGCTATTCAGCCCAGTATTTTGACCTATCCTGACGGTAGAATGCAGATGCTTTGTCGCAGTCGTCAAAATGTGGTAGTAGAAACATGGTCGACCGACGGCGGCAAAACGTGGAGCCCTGTCAGTGCGACTAGCCTGCCTAATCCAAACTCAGGAACCGATGCCGTAACCCTCAAAAACGGTACACAAATTTTGATATATAACCCCCTCATTCGCGGAAGTGACTGGGCAAAAGGGCGCAATAAACTGCGCGTAGCGGCCTCCAAAGACGGCGTAAACTGGCAGGATATTTATTCGTTGGAAGACGAAGGCAAGGGCGAATTTAGCTACCCTGCCGTGATTCAAACCACCGACGGATTGGTGCATATTACGTACACCCACGAGCGCAAAAACGTAAAACACGTGGTGTTGAAAGTACCCGATGTTTTACCTCCAAAACCCGTTGGACCCACTCCTTCAAAAGCCCAAATGGGCTGGCACGAAATGGAGCAAAATGCATTTATTCACTTCACTACCAACACGTTCACCGATTTGGAATGGGGCTACGGCGACGAGAAACCCTCTATTTTTAACCCTACCCAAACGGATGTGGAGCAATGGATAAAAACCCTCAAAGACGCTGGCTTTAAGGGCGCTATCCTGACGGTCAAACACCACGATGGTTTCTGTCTGTTTCCTAGTCAATACACCGAACATTCCATCAAAAACAGTCCGTATAAAAACGGCAAAGGCGACATCGTTCGGGAAGTGGCCGATGCCTGCAAAAAACATGGCCTCAAATTCGGTATCTATTTGTCACCTTGGGACCGTAACCACCCCGAATACGGCAAACCAGGTTACGTGGAATATTACCGCAATCAGCTCAAAGAGCTATTTACCAATTACGGCCCTGCCTTTGAAATGTGGTTTGATGGGGCCAACGGCGGCGACGGCTACTACGGCGGTGCCCGCGAAAAACGCCAAATCAAAGGCTCTACCTACTATGACTGGCCAAAAACGCTTGATCTGGTGCGCCAAATGGAACCCAATGTCATTTTCTTCAGCGATGCTGGGCCAGGTGTACGTTGGGTGGGAAATGAGCGCGGCATAGCAGGCGAAACCAACTGGAACAGCATTACGCCCGATACACTCTTTGCGGGCAAAGGCGGCATTGAAAAACTGTTGAACACCGGCTCAGAAGATGGCACCCAGTGGATACCTGCCGAGGTCGATGTGTCGATTCGTCCGGGCTGGTTTTATCACGCCAAGGAAGATTCAAAAGTGCGCACCCCCGAAAATCTCTTTGATATTTACCTGACATCGGTAGGACGCGGGTCAACGCTGCTCCTAAATGTGCCACCCGACCGCCGGGGATTGATTCACGAAAACGACGTCAAAGCCCTGCAAGGCTGGCGCGCCATGATTGACCGTGAATTCAAAACCAATCTGGCGGCCAATGCCAAGACCAAAGCCAGCTCTTTCCGGGGCAATGCCGTTTATTACGCTTCTGCCAACCTCACCGATGGTAACAAAGACACCTACTGGACTACCAACGACGACGTCACTACCGGAAGCGTGGAGATTGATTTGGGCAAAACCCAAACGGTAAAATACGTTACGTTAAAAGAATATATTGCCTTGGGTCAGCGCGTTAAATCGTTTGAAATAGAAGCATGGCAAAACGGGACGTGGCAAAAAGTTGCCCAAGCCACCACCATTGGCTATAAGCGTATTTTAAAGTTAACGCCCGTACAAACCAGTAAAATCCGGGTGAATATTACCGCTTCAAAAGCCTCTCCAGTGCTTTCTGCGGTTGAAGTTTATTAACAAAATCTGCTTTTTATGGCTGTTACGATGAAAAAAAACAAATCGTAACAGCCATAGAAACAAACAACTTTTCTTCTTCTATCCATCGCCTTTATCGGGCTATTTATAAATCAAAAGGTTATTTTAACCTACTATTCTCTTCAACTATTCATCATACATTACCCCGTTGGTGCCGTTTGGCGTGTGCAATGCTTAAAATCCGGGGGTAAATTTTCTACGTAGGTACGGTTGTCCAATAGGTATCTTACTAACACTATTTAACAACTTTGTATCATGTTCCACGTCAAAAAACATCTACGTTTGTTTGCCGTTGCAGCCATTACGTCGCTGCTTGCGCTCAACTCTTGTACTGATCACCGCTTACCGCCGTCGCCTCAGACACTGCCAGATGTTTCGTTTTATGCCCTTAACGACAACAACCAATTGATGTTTATCAATGTACGGGCTACGAGTACTCCCACCTCAACGGTGACCATTTCGGGACTGCCAACGGGAGAAAAAATACGCGCCATTGATTTCCGCCCCGCTACGGGCCAGTTGTATGGCGTTGGTAGCGACAGCCGTTTGTACGTCATTAATCCTACCTCTGGCGCAGCCCGCATGGTAGGAATGAACCCTTTGAATCCAATGATCAATGGCACCATGATTGCTTTTGATTTTAATCCAACCGTAGACCGTATTCGCTTAGTAACCAACACGGGCCAAAATTTACGCCTCCACCCCGAAACAGGCGCTGTTGCCGTAGTAGATGGAGCTATCAATGGCGCGCCTGGCGCGATGATTACTGGGGGAGCCTACACCAACAACAGAGCAGGCGTAACTAGTACGACGCTATTCAATATCGACCCCGTCAATGACCGCCTCTACCGCCAAAATCCGCCTAACAATGGAACCTTGGAAGAAGTAGGGGCCCTTGGTTTGGACATCACAGGAACCTCAGGATTTGACATTTCTCCCAACGGCGACGCCATAGCGGCCGTAACTGTCTTTGGGCAATCTGAACTGAATCAGGTGAATCTGTCAACGGGCCGCCTCCAAAGGCTGGGCGACCTTCCAGCCAACATCATCGGTATCGCCATTCCAACGGAGCCTGTTGCCTACGCCATTGACGACGCCAACAACCTACTCATTTTCAACCCAATCGCTACTTCCCCCGTCACTCCCACCACCAAAACCATCATGGGATTGCAAATGGGTGAGAGCATCCTTGGCATTGATTTCCGTCCTTCCAACGGTCAGTTGTACGCATTGGGCAGCACGAGCCGAATCTATACACTTACGGTCAATGCCGCCAATACCGCCACCTATACCGCTACGGCTTTAGGGGCAGGGCCTTTCACGCCTGCTTTATCAGGAACAAGTTTTGGGTTTGATTTTAACCCCGTACCCGACTTGATTCGGGTAGTGAGCAATACACGGCAAAATTTGCGCATAAGCCCCGTAACAGGCGCTATCAATAATGTAGACACGGAATTGAGCATCATGTCGGCCAACGTCAGCGCCGCCGCTTACACCAACAACTTTGCGGGCACCATGACCACCACCTTGTATGACATTGATACGCCTGCGGGAGGCAACGCCATGCTTTATACCCAAAATCCACCCAATAACGGAACCCTAAACTTGGTAGGCTCATTGGGCATACAAGTGGAAAGTGCCAATGGTTTTGACATAGGCGGCGCCAGCAACACGGCCTATGCGTTGCTTCGTGCGGGAGGAACAACGGGCGTTTATACCATTAACTTGACCACGGGAGCTGCAACCCTAGGCTCTACCCTACAAGGCAACCCAACCGTGCGCGCCATGGCGGTAGGATTAGGTTTTTAACCCCACAATGGAGGGGTTGTTTTCCGTCTAGTTTCTTGCAAAACAGCCTTTTTGGGAAAATAATACCAACGATTTAAAATTTGATTTGATAAGGGCAGGCTTTAGGTCTGCCCTTTTTTTGTGGGGTTTTCTCAACCCAAAATGTAACATCACAACCTGCAATAAATTCTTACTTTTGTGGCTAATTATTGAATACGCACTGTTTTTGTCTGCTACAGTCTCTTTATCTATGACTCCAACGAATTGGATTTATTTTGATACCTCTCCTACCACGTGGTGGCTGCTAAACCATTTGGCACTGGGGGCCGTAAGTTTTTGGGTGATTCGCCGCCAGCAAGCCCTTCCCGATTGGGTTTTCTTACTTGCTATCGGGGCCATCACGGGGCTGATGCGACTTCCTGTCTTTTTATATAATTTACCACTCAATCCCGACGAAAGCCAGCTCTTGGCCCAAGGCCTAACGTTGGCATACGACCCTATTCTTTACCGCTCCGTCGACCCTACCACGAGTGGACCATGTAACAGCTTTTTACTCACTTTTCTATATCTACTGGGCTTCAAACTTGATTTTCATTTGACCCACGTGCTTAGTTGGGCGCTTACGTTTGCTTCTTTGGTGTTGATTTATCAATCCCTCAAACGACTGCAATTACGCCTCTACGCCCAATTGGCCTTGTTGCCAGCGGTGGCTTTTGTGAGTTTTGGGCAGGATGAAGACTATCTGCATTATTACAGCGAAAGCCTCTCCATCGTTTTTTTGAGTCTGAATGTGTATTTAATGAGTTGTTGGCACCAACAAAAAAAGATACGTTTATTTGAACTTACCGTTTTTGGTATATCTACCGCGCTGATTGTGCTGTGTAAAATTCAGGCTCTTCCGTTGGCTTTTGTGCTAGGCGTGGGCTGTCTTTTCTTTATTTACACCCTTCACAAACAGCAATTTTTCGTTTACGCATCCGTACTGACATTGGGCGTACTCGGTGTATGGGGTGCGTGGCTGGCGCACATGTGGAGCTACGGAGTGCTGGAAGATTTTTATTTTTACTACATCAAGGCCAATGCCCTGCTAAAAAAGAATTTCGTGGCCAATTCGCCCAAGTCTCCGCTCAGGCTATTGCTTATGTTTCCCCTCATCATTTACACAAACGGCAAAGGAATCGAATATTTCTTTTTGCCTATACTCCTCTTGGGGGCAGGTTTTCTAAGTTTTGTGTTTTTCAAAAGAAAGCATTGGAAAACCCTGATAATCAAACACTATTTTTGGACCATCGTTGTAGCTTATGTGGTCATGGTCATCATCACAGTTATCCGCACGGGCAGTTTTTATCCCCACCATTTTACCTATTTTATTTTGCCTTGCTGCCTCCTAGCAGGCCTTTTCTTGAGTTCGTTACCTACTCAATGGAATTGGATTATTTTACTGACCCAAGGCATCTATTTCTCGCATTTGTTTATCGGTACCATCACTAAAAAAGGCATAAATAAATATCCCACCTTTATTTCCGAAATGGAAGAATTAAGTCCCGTTGGCCGTACTATCTTAAAATATGCTAAGCCCGGTGAATACCTTGTGGTTTGGGGTTGGGATTGTCAATACTATGTTGAAACGCAAATGCCACAGGGAGTAAACGAAAATCACAGCGTAAGAAGCGCGATGGAACATTCGCTTCAAGATGTGTATTTACAGCGGTATGTTCGCGATATGACGCGCACCAAGCCCGCTATTTTTGTGGATGCCATTACCACCGAGACCCTCTGGATGGAAGACCCTGATAAGTACGGTCACCAAAATTATCCAGCATTGGCCAAAGAAATTTCAACCCATTATACCCTAAAAGCCACCGTAAACGGGGTAAGAATCTATGCGCGAAATTCTAAAACTACCTTATAAATTGGGTAATAATCCGATTTTTGGCTGCGGCATTGAGCATACCATGCAGTACTCTTAACTCTTTCTAATACCCAAAACCCTCGTAATCCCTTTCGTTTTATGACGCCAATTTGGATTCAGTTTGATTCTTCACCTACCTATTTTTGGATAACGGGACATGTACTTTTAGCCATTTTTAGTGTTTGGTTATTGCTACGACGCCAACCGCTTTCAAATGGGCTTTTTTATACAATTACGATTTTATTGACGGGGTTTATGCGTTTACCGGTTTTTCTATTCAATTACGAACTCGACCCCGACGAGAGTCAAGTGTTGGCGCAGGGACTGACACTTGCCGTTGACCCCATCATTTATCAATCCGTCGACCCCACCACGGGCGGCCCCTTAACGAGCTATTTTTTGGCTGCCTTGGCGTACGCTGGCGTTACCCTCAATTTTCATTTAGCGCATCTATTGGGTTGGGTAATTACCCTGATTTCGTTGTTTTTCACTTATCACGCTGCCACTTTTTTGGGCCTCAAAAAAACCGCTCAGTGGGCTATGCTGCCATTTATCGCATTTACAGGTTTTATCCAATTAGCCGATTTTGTCAGTTTTTACAGTGAAACGACCTCCCTTTTTTTATTAAGCGTAAGTCTTTGGTTTTTAGCCTATTGGTCAACCCATAAAAAATTTACTACCCTCCAACTCATCCTTTTTGGTTTTTTGCTCGGGCTACTTCCACTCTGTAAAATTCAGGTGTTACCCATGGCTTTTGTGGTGGGAGTGTTTGCTTTTATTCAACTATTTCTGTTTCAGAAATCAAAAATGCTCCGCTACGGGGTAGTGCTTGTGGGTAGTGTTGTAGCGGTGTGGGGCGGTTGGTGTCTGTTTCTTTTGAGCCATAACGTTTTGGACGACTTTGTAACTTTTTATATTCAAGCCAATTTTCAATATAAAGATGCCTTAGCCACCGCCAACAGTAGAAGTCCACTCCTCAATTTTTTCCGACTTCCGTGGGTCATCATTCGGGGAGGCAGTGGTTTTGAATGGCTATTTCTTCCTTTTTGTTTGCTGGCTTTCGTTTTTGTGGTCATTGTTTTTTTTCGAAAAAAAAGCCTTCGTTCTCTTTCGTTAGATTCTTTTTTTTGGTTGATGATTGGCGCTTATTTAGTCATGGCCGACATTGCCATAACCCGCACGGGAAGTTTTTACGACCATTATAACCACTTCTTATTTCTGCCTTTTCTGCTACTGATGAGTCTATTTATGAAGTATCTCCCAACGGAGGCCCGATGGATTGTTCTTTCTACTCAGGTTGTTTTTTTGGTTATTTTAGTGCAAAAAACACTTCTTCATCAACCTACAAATACTTACACGCATTATCCACGCAATGAAGACGTCAGCAACGCAAAAGTGTCTTCTGCTATTTTAAAATATGGGAATAAGGGGGATTATTTAGCCGTATGGGGCTGGTCGTGTACGTTTTATGTCGATACCCAAATGCCGCAGGGAGTCAATGAAAACCATACCACCCGAAGTGCCATAAAGCAACCCCTGCAGCCTATTTATCTGGAAAGATACCTAAACGATTTGAAGCGAACCGAGCCGCCAGTCTTTGTGGATGCGGTAGGAGAAAAAGCCATTTGGATCAATGACCGCTCAAAATACGGCCACGAACGTTTCCCGATTTTAGCAAAATACATTGCCGACAACTACACGCTCAAAGAAGAATTGGAAGACGTGCGCATCTATGCCCGAAACAAAAAAGGGAATCTGACCCAATAACCAGATTCCCTTCAAATTAAACATTGTCTACCTCCTATAAATCATCTGTAGGTTTACGGCGATATTCCATAAAAATAGCCCCTACCAACAGCAATATCCAGGCAGCAGCCGCAAAGCGGTCAATCTGTTGCCCCATTTTGACAGCAGGAGGGTCAAATTTAAACTCAATCTTGTGCTTACCAGCGGGCACTGTCATAGCTCTTAAAATGTAATTGGCCCTAAAATGCGGGGTTTCTTGCCCATCTACGTAAGCCTTCCAATCAATTCCTCCCCGGTAATAAATTTCGGAAAAGACCGCCACCTGTGCCACTTTTGAATCTGACTCATAGGTCAAATGATTGGGCTTATAATCGGTCAATCGAATGGTGGCGGAGGTATCAGCCTGTGGATTTACGGTTTTTAATTGATCCGCAAAACGCTTATCAACAAATGCCGTTTGACGAGGATTAAAGGCATCCAGTGCCTTCAATTCTTCATCGGCGTTGTTTACCTGCTTCACTTCTTTCACAAACCACGCATTGCCCAAGGCGTCGGGATTGCGCTGTACGGTAGGCTGCCCATCCTGAGCTGGTACTATAAAATAGCGGGTATTAAGCATATTGTACACCGCCATGTTGTTCTTAGACATCTGGGCATCTACTACCTCGCGGTACCGGCGCAGTGTAGCACCGTGATAGCCGCCCAGAGATTTATGAAAATACGACGGTTTTGCATCCTGAAACGGGCTCGTTGTCAAGTCTATGACACGGTAGTTAGGGTCGGTATCCTGCATGATTTGAAGGTTGGCAGGGCTAGGCTGAAACAGGTCGTCGTATGAATAATATTTTTGTTGGAAGCTATCGTTATTCAGATAACGACGGTCAACGGCCCACATATCTATCAAAACCAAGCCTGCCAATAGCACCGCCACGGCGGTCACATTTTTGAGCATTTGGTTGGCATACGCCCACACCAAACCCGCCCCGAGGAGAATAAAAATGAGGCTCCGGAAGGCATCTGCTCTCAACATATCACTACGGTCGGCCAACAATGCCGTGTAGATTTCATTGGCAGCGGCCCGGTTATTGCCAAACTGCTGCGTAAGATTTTCTACAAAACGGGGGTCGTTTTCGCTTCTAAAATCAAACAAGCCAGGTATCAGCGCAAACAAGAGTGCAACGCCTCCCGTCAGTCCTAAACTAATATAAAAAGGACGCTTTAGCTCCGACCAATTGGGCTTATTTGCCAACAAGCTTTTTACCCCCAAGGCCGCAATAACCGCTACACACAGCTGCACCAACGACATAGCCATGCTCACCGCCCGAAATTTGTTAAACATCGGAACGTAGTCAAACAGGGTATAATTGAAAATGGCAAGGTTTTTACCCCACGAAATAAACAGGAAGAACACAAAAGCAACCGCAAAAGGGTACTTGTAGCGGTTGTCGGCAATGAAAAGCCCCAGCACAAACAAGAAGCAAATGATGGCCCCAGCGTAGATACCTCCGCCAACAAATGTCTGGTCGCCCCAGTACGTAGAGATTTGACGCACAAATTGCGAAGCGGTTTCGGGAGGGATATTGTACCGACCGAGGGTTTTATATACTTCCGATTTTTCGTCTAGCTCGCCCCCCGACGCTCCCCCCGAAAAATTCGGGATGAGCAACGTCAACGATTCCAATTTGCCGTAACTCCAGTTGAAGGCATAGTCACGGTCGAGGCCGTCACTGGTACTTTTTTGGCCCGGTTTAGGGCTTAATTCCGATTTGCCACGGATGGTTTCTTTGGTATATTCCAATGTCGTCCACAACGTAGACGTGTTGTTTGCCACAATGATAAGGCCGAATACCGCGATAAAAACCGTAGCGAGGATAAACTTACCGATGTAATTTTTACGGAAAGCCCTTACCAGTTCAAACAGCCCTAAAATAACCATTAAGAGCCCCGAATAGAAGGTAATTTGCGCGTGGTTTGCCCATAAATCCAGCCCCAATCCAAAACTAAATACCGAAGCACCCAGCCAACTACGCCCCCGATAGGCCCACACCATACCCGCAATCATGATAGGTGCAAAAGAGAGTGCATTTACTTTAGAAATATGCCCCGCTTCAATGATTTGGATGTTGTACGAAAAAAAGGCGAAGGCAACAGCCCCCAAAACACTCGCCCACAGACCGCATTCGAGGGCAATAAGCAGCAAATACGCCCCCAACAGATAAAAGAAGATATAACTGCCTTGTCCGAATTGACTGGTAAACATCCCGATGGGTGCCACTGCACCCTTTGAAAGTCGCCCCCAAATAAAATACGTTGGCATTCCACCAAATGTGCTGTTGGTCCACCCCGACCATTCACCCGTTTTTTTGAAATAGTCTGCTACTTCATGCGACGTAGCGGCGGCTTGTAGTGGGTCAGTCTGAATCAGTACTTTTCCTTTAAAAACTGGGCTCATGTATCCCCACGACAAAATGGCAAAGCCCAAAATAACCAACAGGTGCGGCACTAATGATTTAAAATTTATTCCTTTTTTCATGTGATTATGATTCCTTATTCGATTTGAAGGGCGAAAATAGTGATTTGTTAAAGAGGTTTAGTAAACGGTTTGGCTTGCTCAAAAGCCAAGGTAATGCTGACCCCTAGGGACTAATGATTTGGGCGAACTTTCTGAAAATAAAAAAACTTGCAATTTGTTTTTAACGCAAATTCGTAAAGTTTGGTATTGAAATGAGTCCAGATGATGGCGTGATATTTACAATACTCTGCCCCACCCTACTACGGTATAAATCAGCAATAATTGCCTAATCAGAGGTAGTTTAGCAATGTTTCTCTACATAATTTAAAGTTTATAGCATTCAGGCAAAAGTAGTAATTTTACGAATTGGGTTTGTTTAATACCAAAAAAGTTTTCGTTGGATTTGATGAATACACAAGGCTTAAAAATAGGCAAAACAAGGCGATAAAATCCTGCTTCACAGCACTGTGCAGGGGTTCATTCCAAAGGAAAGCAAGTTAAATTTTCAAGAAAATTTCAAAATATTCGGTTTTTCATCGAAATAGAAAATAAATTTGTGTGTTTTTAGTAGAATGCGGTTTGGTATATACTGCGCCCTGCCAAAATAAGCAACCACCTTAATGCCTAACTTATGATTAAAAAAATTGCGGTTTTTACCTCCGGCGGTGACGCCCCCGGTATGAACGCCTGTATCCGCGCTGTGGTCCGTACTGCTATGTACTACGGAATAGAAGTATACGGTATCCGTCGCGGTTACAATGGGATGATTGCCGGCGATATTTATCAGATGACTTCTCATTCTGTTAGTAATATTATACAGCGTGGCGGAACCATTCTTAAATCGGCCCGCAGCAAAGAGTTTATGACCAAAGAAGGTCGTCAAAAAGCGTTTGAACAACTACAGAAATTCGGAATTGAAGGACTCGTTGCCATCGGCGGAAACGGAACGTTTACGGGTGCCACCATTTTTTACGACGAATACGGCATTCCTACCGTAGGCGCGCCAGGAACCATCGACAATGACCTCTATGGCACCGACTACACCATTGGCTACGATACCGCCGTAAACACAGCGTTGGAAGCCATTGATAAGATTAGAGATACGGCCGATTCACACGACCGCGTGTTCTTTATTGAAGTAATGGGCCGTGACTCTGGCTACATTGCCATCCAGTCAGGAATTGCGGGCGGCGCCGAAATCGTAATGGTGCCCGAAGTACTGACGCCAATCTCGGAGGTCGTCGAAACCCTCAAGCAGGGCTGGAACCGGTCAAAATCTTCGTCTATCATTGTGGTTGCCGAAGGAGATGAAGAAGGCAACGCCGCCGAAGTAGCCGAAAAAATCAAATCAAGGGTTGAAATCGACATTGATATTCGAGTAACCACGCTCGGGCACATCCAAAGGGGCGGTATTCCGACGGCTTATGACCGGATTTTGGCAAGCCGTCTAGGGTTAGGAGCCGTGGAAGGCCTCATGAACGATCACAAAAACGTGATGGTCGGAATTATCCACAACGAAATCGTTTATACTCCTTTCAGGGATACCATTCGATTACCAAAACCCATTAACGAAGATATGCTTCGAATGGTAAAAATTCTGAGCACCTAGTTCTCGTATATTATTGAAGCATGATCTACTACAAAATACCCGTGCTTCAAATACACACAACCCTACAGAATAAGTTTTAGGGCGTGCCCAAAAACTTATTCTTTTCAATTTTTCGGTGGTTATGTCCTTTACCCACAATAACCTCGTGTCTTCTAAGCAGCCATAACAACATTGTTGTTTAAAATAATCTTTGTGGCTTTTCCTCAAGTTTTTCATTCAGAATACTGATAATCAACGAAAATCTGTATGCTCAAATAGATGTTTGTACATTAATAATGACTTAAATCATTATTTTAAATATACCATATCGTTACATTTGTGAAATGTAATAGTCTGTCGTTCAGTTATTGCAGGTAGCCAATCTTGTTTTGTGGAGGTTTCGGCTGGCTATTCTCTACTTTTGGCATAAATAGAGGAATAGAAAACCTACTCATTTTGTTTCCAGCTCATTCTATTACCTGATCTATGAAACCTTCAAACGCGGCTTCTGAACTTTCAAAATCTTATGTTAGTACCAATGGGAAGCTGGTTTTGGTCGACCCTCCTCTGAAGCATGTTGTTAAAACAGCAAAAGCCATCCTGAACGAACTGCCAATTTCCGTAATAAGCATGGTGACGGCGATGTTTTTATCCCAGCTATATTTACTTTTCCATATTTCCCAAGTTCTTCAATCGACTGTCCATCAGTCAAATGTAAAAGCGCCCTTATTTCTGTTCGTTATGTTAGGCGTATTTATTTGCATTGCTTTCAAACTCGGGTGGTCGTTGGTGACCGAAAAAGAGGAAGCCTTACACAAAGCCGCCCTGCTCAGAAAAGCCCAGAGTTTGCACAAAAATTCCGCTAAATTATCTTCAAAAAAATAAGAGGCCATTTTTTCTGCCACCGAGATGCCGTAGATGCTACTTCTAGCACTTGTAAGGCTCAATCGAACCCCGAATTTTGCTTGCTACACAGGAGTCAGCTTACGTAGTTGATCAAAAGTTATAGGGCTAAATATCACAGTACGACGTCTCGGCCCTGCATGAAGAGACTTTATTGAACTGGTAGTCAGATGTTTAAGAAAAAATCAATATATTTATTTTTTCTACTCAGCTACTTGATAGATAGAATTTAAGTCTTCCCCTTCTATGATTTGCACAACGCGTTGAAAAGGCCCTTTTTAAAGTGATAACTTAGTTCTTCATTTTATTTAAAATTAATCTAAATAAATATTTGCACAACAATATCTGTCCTATACCTTTGCAACTTCATTTATAATAAGTCTAAACAAAGATAAGAATACAAAAATGAAGTCTTCAATTAGTACAATTTTACTTCTCTTGGTTGTGTGGGTAACCGCTTTTGGACAGAAAACTATGATTATAGGGAAGGTTAGGGATAAAGCGCAACAAGCCATCATCGGAGCGAATGTCACATTAAAAGGAACAGTGAGAGGGGTTCAATCCAATTCAAACGGTGAGTATATCATTAAAGGATTAAAAGCTGGGAATTACGTAGTAGTGGTTTCGGGAGTTGGGTTAAAAAATCAAGAAATAGCGACATTTCTTCAAGAAAACGAATTAAAAACCCTAGATTTTACCGTAGAAGAGGAAATATACACGCTCAAAGACGTTAAAGTCGCTGGTAGTAAAGGTGTAAGAGGCAACGAACATTTAGCTGAGGTGGATGGCTATACAATTAATGCTACAAAGAAGAATGAGGTGATAAAACTTGACAACCTCAATGCCAATTTAGCAATGAACAATAGCCGCCAGATTTTTAGCCGTACACCAGGCATCTCGGTATGGGAAAATGACGGCTCGGGTGTGCAGCTTGGGGTAGCATCACGTGGTTTGAGCCCTAATCGCTCTTGGGAATTCAATACACGAATGAATGGTTACGACATTACTCCCGACCCAATGGGCTATCCCGAAGCTTATTATACCCCACCCATGGAGGTAGTTGACCGCATAGAAATCGTGCGGGGAGCTTCTTCACTTCAATACGGCTCGCAGTTTGGGGGTTTGATGAACTTCGTGCTTCGTAAGCCAGATATTTCTACGCGTTTTACGGTTGAGTCGCAGAATACTACGGGAAGCAATGGGCTTTTCAGTACATTTAATTACATCGGTGGTACCGAGGGCCGTTTAAGTTATACGGCTTATTATCAGAAGCGTATGGGAAATGGCTGGCGTCAAAATAGCCGTTTTGATACCGATCATGCTCACCTTGAGTTGAGCTATGCCATATCAAACAAACTGAAGGTTGGCGTTGAAGCCACATATATGATGACCGAAATCCAGCAGGCGGGCGGTTTGACGGATGCGCAGTTTGCCCAAGATTCTCGTCAGAGTTTGCGTTCGAGAAATTGGTTCAGCACGCCCTGGTTTATTCCGAGTATAAACGCTGAGTATATTTTTAGTCCAAAAACTAAACTTAGTTTCAAAGCCTTTTCAACCATCGCAGAGCGTAATAGTGTGGGCAATGTTAGAGCCATTACTGAGGACGATAACTTAACTTCTCTTCGCCAAGTAGACCGAGATTTTTATACGACTTTCGGCTCGGAACTCAGGCTTTTGAGTGATTATAAATTTCTCGGCAAAGAAAATACATTGGCAACGGGCTTGCGTTACTTCCGTGGCCACATTGACCGTAAACAACAAGGAAGAGGCACCAGCAAAACAACGATGGATTTTGACCTTTCGGAAGGGGTCTATCCGAGAGATTTAGATTTTACGAATACCAATCAAGCGGCTTTTGTGGAGAATATTTTCAGATTTAACAACAAATTTTTAATGACTTTGGGTGCGAGAGTAGAAAATATTACTTCTACAATGGAAGGCCAATTTGGCCTTACCAATGGCAACCCAACTTTGCTGAGCCCCATCACTCGTAATCGTAGTTTTATGATTTTTGGCGGTGGGCTCGAGTACCATATTACCCCACAAACAGAGTTTTACTCAAACATTTCGCAGGCGTATCGCCCAGTTCTGATTTCTGACCTGACACCACCCGCTACTACAGATATTATTGATGAAAACTTAAAAGATGCCCGTGGGTATAATTTTGACTTCGGGTATCGCGGAAAAGTAGGCAATTATTTAAACTTTGATGTTGATTATTTCTACGTAAACTATGGTAATCGCATAGGGACCATCACACAAACAAACGCAGAAAATCAACGTTATCAATTCCGTACAAATTTGGGCCGATCAGTGAGTCAAGGTTTTGAGGGATATGTAGAGTTTGACCCCGTAACTGCATTCTTTAAAAAATCTAAAATAGGTTATGTAAGCGTGTTTGCTTCGGTAGCTTACATTGATGCAACCTACCGTAATTTTAAAACTACTTCGGTGGTCAATGGGCAGGTAGTAGAAGGAAATCTTTCAGGAAAAAGGGTAGAAAACGCCCCCCGAAAAATCAACCGTTTTGGCGTAACATACAACAAAAAAGGTTTTTCGGTAACTTGGCAATTGAGCGATATTGGCAAAGCTTACGCCGATGCTTCAAATACAGAAGCAGCCAATTCTGCCGCTACTACGGGAGTGATTCCCGCTTATACGGTACAAGATATTTCGGCAAGTTTCAAATTTTTGAAACACTATAACCTAAAAGCTGGGGTGAATAACCTAACTGACGAGCGCTACTTTACCCGACGCGCGGGTGGTTACCCAGGCCCAGGCTTAATGCCTGCCGACGGTCGTACGTTCTATGTTTCGGCAGGAGTTAAGTTTTAATTGAATGGTGCTTCTTTGGGTTTTGTGGTTTCAAGACCCAAAGAAGTACCCGAATTCATGGAGGTGATAGCCTATCAAAAACTGCAAAACGTAAATCTTAAGGGTTGTGTTTTCCAAAATAAACCGACTTTCTGATTGTTTGAGTGCCAACTTCTCCATCACAGAATTTATAAAACCGAAGTAGCGTCTAAAGGACAAACAACTGACATAAGTCATAGCTATACTTAGTATATATACTCATTTTTCGTAAAATATACTACTCAATACCGTTATGACAGTGATACCGTCTTCTCTACTACAGCAATATGGTGCTTCACTTAATCGCTTTGCAAAAGGCGAATACGTATTTCACGAAAGCTGGCCCGCTCATTTCTATTTTCAAGTAGAAGAAGGCAGTGTTAAATTGTTTAATGCTGGAGAAAACAATGATTATATCCAAGGGTTGTTTTCGCACGGTGAAAGTTTTGGCGAACCTCCCCTAATCGCGGGCTTCTGCTACCCAGCCAATGCCAAAGCCATCACCAATTGTAAAATTTGGGTACTAAAAAAAGCTGATTATTTAAGGTTATTACGCGACAATCCCGGGGTTCATTTTGAATTCACTAAAATGCTAGCCATCAGGCTTTTTCACAAGACCAAACTACTCAACGCCATGAATACCCAAAATCCTGAAAAAAGGATTTTGACCATCATTGATTATTTCAAGGATAAAGCCCCCCGGGCTACCCCGTGCTATGAAGTCCCTTTTACCCGACAGGCCATTGCCGATATGACAGGTTTGAGAGTAGAGACTGTTATAAAAAAAGTATTACGTCTAGCAGCTCTAGGTGAACTAGAGCTTTTGGACCATAAGATAGTACGCCACTAAAAAAAACGATATTCGTCACTTTTGAAGCCCCAATTGGGGCTTTTTTTATGTGTATTAAGTAAAATTACTTAGTATTTATAACTAATTTTTACTGCTCAAAGTCTGCTATTCTTTATGACCGAAACCATAAGAATCGGGGTAGGTCGGGTCGTAGGTTTGTAAAACCAAAAGGCTACTAAGCCATTGTTTTCAAATCTAAAATCAACTATAAAGATGAAACCTAATTCCATTCAGTTCCTGCTGCTCCTGACCACCCTGATCTGGTATGGCTGCTCGGGCAAGGGAGCCGAACAACGCGCCGAAGCCCCCGAAGTTGACTCAACGGCCATTCTGGACCAGCCCGAAACCCACGGCACCGAAGTCAAAGAGGTAAAGCTTACCAACCCGCTCGACCAAACAATGATCAAAGTGGGCAGTGATATCTACGACCTCAAATGCTCATCGTGCCACAAACTCACCGAAGACCGCATTGTAGGCCCTGGCTGGGCGGGAGTTACCAAAAAACGTAAACCCGAGTGGATTATCAACATGATTACCAACGTAGACATGATGCTCGCCGAAGATGCCGAAGCCCAAAAACTCCTAGAGCAATGCCTCGTGCGGATGCCCAACCAAAACATTACCCCCGAAGAAGCCCGCAGCATCATTGAATTTATGCGCAAAAACGACGGGGAAAAGTGAGTTTACAGTTTGCAGTAATTCAGGATAAGGTCAGACGGTAGTCAGACGGGGTCGCCTAGACGGGGTCGCCTAGACGGGGTCGCCTAGACGGGGTCGCACTGACGGGGTCGCCTAGACCGAAAGTATAAACATCAAAAAACAAATAACTCAATGAAAATCATTAATATCAGCAGTATCGCTTTGGCGGTGCTGGCAGGGGGCTTTTTTGCCTGCAAACCCGACAATGCTGGCAAATCTGGCGGCTCCGAGCTCGCTGGTGACGCCGCCCAAAAAGTATACGTGGCTCCCGGCAAGCACGATGAATTCTACAATATCGTATCGGGAGGGTTCAACGGACAGCTTTCGGTCGTAGGTTTACCTTCGGGCCGGGTATTGCGCATTATTCCTGTTTTCTCCCAATTTGCCGAAAATGGCTGGGGGTACAGCGAAGAAACCAAACCCATGCTCAATACATCACACGGATTTGTACCTTGGGATGACTCTCACCATGTGGCCCTTTCGACCACCAACGGAGAACACGACGGCAAGTGGGCATTTATCAACGGCAACAATACGCCGCGCATTGCCCGCGTCAGCCTTTCTACTTTCCGCACCGACGAAATCATCGAAATCCCCAACTCGGGCGGCAATCACTCCTCGCCGTTTATCACCGCCAACTCCGAATACGCCGTGGCTGGAACGCGCTTTTCGGTGCCTCCAGATGCCAACGCCGACGTATCTATCAATAGTTTCAAACAAAACTTCAAAGGCTACATCAGCTTTGTCAGCATCGACAAAACCACGGGGCGTATGGCTATTAAGTTTCAGTTGAAAACCCCGGGCGTAAGTTTTGACTTGGCCCGCGCCGGAAAAGGCAAATCAGATGGTTGGTTTTTCTTCTCGTGCTACAACACGGAGCAAGCCAATTCTTTGCTTGAGGTAAATGCTTCGCAAAAAGACAAAGACTTTATTTTGGCCGTCAACTGGAAAAAAGCCGAACAGTATTTAGCCCAAGGCAAAGGCAAGAAAGAAGCGGCGAAGTTTGCGCACAACGTTTACGACGAAAAAACGCACTCCGCTACTTCGACAATCATCAACGAAGTAATGACACTCGACCCCAAAGAGTGCCCAGACATGCTGTACTTTATGCCTTGTCCTAAGTCTCCGCACGGCTGCGACGTTGACCCAACGGGTAGCTACATTGTAGGCTCGGGCAAATTGGCCGCCGTCATTCCCGTATTTTCTTTTGATAAAATCCAACAAGCGATTGCCGCAAAAACATTTGACGGTAGTTTTGACGGAATTCCCGTGTTGAAATACGAAGCTGTGTTGCACGGAGAAGTAAAAAAACCAGGTTTAGGGCCACTGCACACCGAATTTGACGGACAAGGAAATGCCATTACCTCCTTCTTTGTTTCGTCGGAATTGGTAAAATGGAACCTTCAATCGCTCGAAGTACTCGACCGCGTGCCCACCTACTATTCGGTAGGCCACTTGTCGATTCCGGGCGGACCCACCTCTAAGCCACACGGAAAATACGTGATTGCGTACAACAAAATCACCAAAGACCGCTACCTGCCTACGGGCCCTGAATTGACCCAATCGGCGCAGTTGTACGATATTTCGGGTGAAAAAATGAAGCTATTGCTTGATTTCCCCACCATTGGTGAGCCGCACTACGCCGAAGCTATCCCCGCCGCTTTGGTCGAAAAGAACTCACGGAAGATTTTCAAATTGGAAGAAAACAACCACCCTTACGTAGCTAAGGGAGAAAAAGAAGCCAAAGTAGTACGCAAAGGCAACGAGGTACACGTGTACATGACCTCCATTCGGTCGCACTTTACACCCGATAATATCGAAGGCGTAAAAATGGGCGACGACGTTTATTTTCACGTCACCAACTTAGAGCAAGACTGGGACGTACCCCACGGATTTGCGGTACGCGGGGCCAACAACGCCGAAATCCTCATCATGCCCGGCGAAACTTGTACCCTCAAATGGAAACCTTCCAGAGTAGGTGTTACGCCAATCTACTGCACCGACTTCTGCTCGGCACTCCACCAAGAAATGCAGGGATACGTGCGCGTATCACCCGCGGGCAGCAAAATCCCACTCTCGTGGGGAACGGGCAAAAACCCAACGGCTGAAACAGAACAGAAAGTAGCAAAACGCTAAAAAATAGTTGCGTCAGGGTGGCATTCTCGACCCTGACGCAATTAAAACACACTTCGATGAAACCAATCCACAACATCTCAAGGGCCAGCATAGCGGTAGCTTCGTTGGCATTGATTGCGACCTATTTCGTTCCGCTTTGGCGCATTGATCTATGGGCACCGCAGTATCCTGAAGGCTTAGTTATGAAAATTTGGCTTTCCAAATTATCGGGTGATGTAGAAATCATCAACGGACTGAACCACTACATCGGTATGGCCCATATCAAGGAAGAAATGTTTCCTGAATTTAAGATATTGCCTTATGCAGTAGGCTTTTACATAGTGTTCGGGCTGCTCACTGCTTTGCTAAAAAATCGAAAAATGTTGGTCAGTTACTTCGTATTGATTGTATTGGCGGGCGTGGTGGCGCTGTATGATTTCTGGAAATGGGGCTACGAATACGGCCATAACCTCAGCGACGACGCTCCCATCAAAGTACCCAGCATGGCGTATCAGCCACCACTTATCGGCTACAAAGAATTACTCAATTTTGGGGCATATTCGATGCCCGACGTAGGCGGATGGGTGTTTGTGGCGCTGGGTGTAGTAGTCGTTATGGCCCTTATCTACGAATTCTATTTTTCAGAAAAAATATTCGTCAAAAAAACAGCCATAAAACCAGCCATTCTTTGGGCAATCATCAGTTTGGGTACAATTTCACAAAGTTGCACCCAAACAACCGAGCCGATTCGCTACGGAAAAGATGCCTGCGAATTTTGCAAAATGACCATCGTAGACAAGCGATACGCCGCCGAAATAGTCACCGACAAGGGCAAAGCCTTTAAATTTGACGACTTGAGCTGCATGGTTAAGTACATGAAAACCAACAAATTGGACGAATCAACGCTCGCTTTTTTGGTGGTCAATGATTACAACGCTCCCGGCGAATTGATTGACGTAAAAACGGCGGTTTTTCTAAGCAGCAAAGATTTTCGTAGCCCGATGCGCGGCGATGTGGCGGCATTCAGCCCCAAATCCTTCGCTACTGCCAACAAGGCCGAGTTTGCTCAAGCCAAAATGCTGACGTGGAAAGAAGTAGTTGCCATTTTTTGATTTTCAAACATGAAACGTACGCCCAACCATCATCTCCGGCCCCAGCCTCCCCAGTATTTTGTTTTCCTGATGAGCATTGGGCTGTTTCTGTCAACTACGCTCCATGCCCGAACGTGGGTTGTCAACCCAAAGCAAAGCATCCGACACACCATCTTGAGAGCAGCAGCAGATGACACAATCTTAATTCAAAAGGGCAATTATCGCGTCAATACTGTTTTGATTAATAAACCTTTAACCATCATTGGCCAACATTTTCCAGTGTTGGACGGGCAGTTTAAGAATGAGATTTTTACCATTACCGCCAATAACGTTACCATCCAAGGACTCCATTTTGAAAACGTAGGCATGACGAGCATGATTGACTGGGCGGCCATTAAAGTACTGGAATCCAGCTATGTACGCATCATCGGCAACCGCGTCAGAAACAGTTACTTCGGCATTTATCTCTCGGCCTCCGACCATTGTTTGGTGCAGGCAAACGACGTGCGCGGCAACCCCAAAGAAGAGCAAAATACTGGAAACGGCATCCACGCTTGGAAATGCGACAGCATTCGGGTTGAAAACAACCGAGTAGCAGGCCACCGCGACGGAATCTATTTTGAGTTTGTGACCAATTCAATCATCCAACGCAATTTTAGCCATCAAAACATTCGATACGGCCTACACTTTATGTTTTCGCATAAAAACGGATATTTCTACAATACCTTTCGCCAAAACGGAGCAGGGGTGGCCGTCATGTACACAAAGTTTGTGACCATGAAGCACAACATTTTTGAGCAAAATTGGGGGGGCGCAGCCTACGGGCTATTGTTGAAAGACATCTCCGACAGCCACATTGAACAAAATACATTCAACATCAACACCATCGGCGTTTACATGGAAGGATGTAGTCGCTCGGTGTTTTCCCATAATCAATTTATCAAAAACGGCTACGCCATTCGGGTTCAGGCCAATTGCGACGACAATACGTTGGTTTACAACAACTTCAAAGGAAACACCTTCGATGTAGCCACCAACGGCAATGTGGTTTTAACCAAAGTAGCCCATAACTATTGGGACAAATACGAAGGCTACGACCTCAACCGCGACGGCATTGGCGACGTGCCCTTCCGCCCCGTGAGTCTTTATGCAAGCGTGATTGAGCGTATACCACAAGCCATGATGCTGCTCCGGAGTTTTACGGTGACGCTGTTGGACCGCATCGAAAAAATCATCCCGAGCATCACCCCCGAAGGCATGAAAGATGAATCGCCCATGATGAAACCGATTATCAATCGGAACAGGTAGAACGGAAGGTCGGAGAACGGATTTGTTACATAAACACTTGACATGCACTATTTTAAAAACATACCTCAAGCATTACCTCCCATGATTCGCGCTGAAAACATAAATAAATCGTTTGGCAAGCTGCAAGTATTGCGCAATGTCAGCGTAAACCTTCCCCAAGGGCGGGTGGTGGCGGTGATTGGCCCCAACGGCTCGGGAAAAACAACTTTTATCAAAACATTGCTCGGGATGGTAGTCCCTGATAGCGGCACAATATACGTGGAGGGTCGGTCCATCGCCAATCGTCACGATTACCGCGCCCAAATCGGGTACATGCCCCAAATTGGTCGTTATCCCACCCATCTGAAAATCAAGCAATTGTTTGACATGATGACGGATTTACGAAAAGAAAACGCCCCCAAATCATTGGACGAAGACTTGGTAGTGGCTTTTCATTTGCGCGATATGTTTGAAAAACCACTGGGCACCTTATCGGGCGGAACCAAGCAAAAAGTCAGTGCCGCGTTGGCCTTTTTGTTCAATCCACCTATCCTGATTTTGGACGAACCCACCGCTGGTCTAGACCCACTTTCAAGCGAGTTGTTGAAAGAAAAAATCCAGCGCGAACACGACAACGGCAAACTGATTCTGATTACCTCACACGTCATGTCGGACTTAGACGAACTTGCCACCGATGTGCTGTATTTACAAGACGGCAGCGTACAATTTTACAGTTCAGTAGATAACCTTAAACTCGAAACAGGCGAACAAAAACTGGGACGGGCTATCGCACAAATCATGTCAAAAACGGCAGTATCGTCTAAACGAGCGGAAGCAATAAAAATATAAAAGCCCTTTGGTGGGTAAGCAATTATGAACAAAGTTACCAAATACGTTCTGTACGACATCATCCGCAATCGGTTTGTCATGGGCTATACCTTGCTGCTGGCGGCCGTGAGTTTCAGTTTTTTTGGCTTCGACCCCGACCCCAACAAAGGGCTTTTGAGCTTGCTCAACATCATTTTGATGGTGGTGCCGCTGGTAAGCATTATTTTTTCGACCATCCATTTTTACAATTCCTACGAATTTATCGAACTACTCTCGGCGCAACCGTTAAGCCGAAAAAGCATATTTTTGAGCGAATACATCGGGGTAGCGGCCTCGTTGAGTTTAGCTTTTTTGGTAGGGGTTGGTATTCCGACAATGCTTTTTGAAGGAACCGAACGCGGCATTGTCTTGATTATAAGCGGCTTACTTTTAACCCTGTCGTTTGTATCGTTGGCTTTTTTGGCCGCCGTCATCACCCGCGACAAAGCCAAAGGAATGGGCTTGGCCTTGGTCATCTGGTTTTACTTTGCCTTGGTGTACGACGGCTTAGTGCTGGGCATCCTGTTTTCGTTCAGCGATTATCCACTCGAAAAAGTCATGCTTTTCTTGACCGCCCTCAATCCCACCGATTTGGCGCGCATCATGGTCTTGATGAAAATGGACATTTCGGCCTTAATGGGCTTCACGGGCGCAGTTTTTCAGGATTTTTTTAGCACCAATTACGGGCTCATCATCGCGCTGTCGGTGCTGATGGTATGGGTGGTTTGGCCCGTCGCTTTGGCTACCCGCATTTTCAACAAAAAGGATTTGTAAAGCGTCTGACTATTTTGAGAATAACCCGTTTGCAAAACAAAACATACGCCTAACCCGTGTACACAATTTCCCAATTTTTAACCAAAACGAACAAAAAGATGAAATCTAACCTTATCGCCTTCGGGTTTATCGTGGCATTAGCGGCTTGCCAATCTTCTGCCGAACAATCTGGTACTCAAGCCACCGCCACTGAAACTGCCGCCGTTAGCGGCCAATCGGCCGTGGAAGACAATGAATCACAAAAAGATGTCGTAAAGGTAGCCGTTGGCTCACCCGACCATACCACGCTCGTCAAAGCCGTACAAGCCGCCGATTTGGTGGACGCCCTCTCCAACGCGGGGCCTTTTACGGTGTTTGCCCCTACCAATGCCGCCTTTGGAAAACTGCCCTCTGGCACGGTAGAAGACCTACTTAAACCCGAAAACAAAGACAAACTGAAAGCCATCTTAGAGCACCACGTGATGACCTCGGCGCTGGATGTTGACTTTTTTCAGGATGGCCAAAACATGGGCATGGTAGACGGCACCAATGTTACTTTTCACAAAAAAGGAGACGTGCTATACATCGGCGAGGCCAAAGTAATTGGCTCGGTGCGGGCCTCCAACGGGTTTGTACACATTATTGACGGTGTTATTGTCCCCAACTAATCAGACAGATATGAAAACCTCAAACATCCCTGGTTTACTGCCTTTTGATGGCATCAAAACCAAGAAAATCGACTCGAATGAGCACTTCAAAACCGTGTTTATCAGTATTCAACAAGGCGAGCGGCTCAACACCCACGTTTCGCCGACGGATGCTTTTTTGTACGTTTTGGAGGGAAACGCCAACTTCAACTTGGCAGGAGAAGCTTTTTTTCTTTCTCCTGGCGACGGTATGTCTTTCAAAGCCCACGTCGAGCACTCCGTCAATGCCCTCACGGATTTTAAAATGCTGCTTTTTCGGTAATAAAACGCCACAAAATCACTTTTAATCATCGGCACTGCCAAGAATCTTTTACCTTTGCAGGGTTGGAAAACCTATCCATGAACCACAAACGGTACATATCACTTTTTTTGCTGCTTCTAATCAGTTTCAAAATACTGGTGGTGCCGTTTGTGTATCTGGATTTTGAATTGCGCAAAGAATACATCATTCAACATCTTTGCGAAAACCGTTTTACCCCTCAGTTGCACTGCGACGGCAAATGCTATTTGGCCAAACAACTCCACAAAGTAGCCGAAGAACAAGCCCGCAATGAAGCCCAAAAACAAAGCGATACAGCCAAAAAAGTTATTCAGGAAGTATTTGAAGAAACCACCCTCGACTTTGCATTAGCTCCTGTTTCGTACCTCGACTTCGATTATTTCCCCTTGTTTTCTTCTTCAGTACAAAAAGGCTTTTTATCCAAGCCCCTCATGCCTCCGATTGCCTAATTTTTTGTACAAAAAAGCCATTCCCATCTACCGCGAAGGAAGAGTAACGCTTTTTTAAACCTAGGCAATTATAATCTAATGAAAATCAACCCATTACTATTCAGTGGGGTGTTGTGGCTGGCCGCCTGTCAAAACGGGGAGCAAGTCCAAATCAATACCCTAGAGAAGGAAGTGATGATGATCCATGATGCCGTCATGCCCAAAATGGGCGAGTTGGTGGCACTGGAAAACACCCTCCGAAAGCACATTGCGCAGGCCGACAGCTTGCTCAAAATCAAGCCCAATGATGCTACACTGCAACAGGCGTTGGAGCAATCTCGGTTTCTTGCGTCGCAACTCCAAGAAGCCGACCGCTCAATGATGGAGTGGATGCACCACTACAACGGCGATTCGCTCAAAAAACTGCCTCCTTCCCAAGCGATTCAGGCCCTCACGCAGGAAAAAATCAAGATTGAACAAGTAAGCGATGATATGCTCAAAAGCATCGATGACACACAAAATTTTTTGAAACAACAATGAAAAATATACCTCTATTTCTGCTGCTTTTACTGGGTGCAGTTGTCCCCCAAGCAGCGGCACAACAGGCCGTCAAAGGCAAAATTTTTGACGCCGTCACCAAAGAACCCGTGGTGGGTGCTACGGTTCAAATCCTCAAAAACAACGCTGGAACAATCACCGATAACAATGGTCTTTTTGTCCTTTCAAATGTGGCAACAGGCGCAAAAATCAGCATTTCAACCATTGGTTACGCAAGTCAAGAAGTTGAAATCTTGGGCAACCATCCGCTGACGGTATCGCTCGAACCCTCGGTAGAAAACCTCCAGACCATCGTCGTAACGGGCAACCGTGAGGCGGCATTACGTACCGAAACGCCCATTGCCATCTCAAAACTAACGCCAAAGATGATTGATGAGGCAAAGGCAAGCTCTATCTATGAAGTCATCAACAAAACACCCGGCGTGATGATGGTCAACCTCAACAACGAACAACACTCGATGGCCATCCGCCAACCGATGACCACCAACGCCTACTATCTGTATTTGGAAGACGGCGTACCGATTCGGCCTATGGGCGTGTTCAACCACAATTCTCTGTTGGAAATGAACCAGTTTACGGTCAGCTCGATTGAGGTCGTAAAGGGCCCCGTTTCGTCGGTTTACGGCCCAGAAGCCGTGGGCGGTGCCATTAATTTTATCTCACAACGCCCCACCGCCGTACCCACGGCCCGGATTGGCCTCCAAGCCGACCAATGGGGCTACCGTCGTGTACAATATGGCGCAGGAGCTACGTTGGGGAAGTTCGACATCTACGTTGGTGGCTTGGTAGCCGAGCAAAAAGACGCTTGGATGACCAGCTCTGATTATACCAAAAACGCTCAATATGCGCGGTTGGAGTATCATTTTACCCCAAAAGCGCGCCTGATTTATACCCTTTCGTACGCCAAGTATGATTCCCAAACCAGCGGCAGCGTCGACAGCGTCGCGTTTTATAAGCGTCAATACATCAGCACGACCGATTTTACCTACCGTAAATCCTACTCGTTGCGTTCACGTTTGACGTTTGAAAAAGAGTGGAACAACGGCTCACAGTCGTTCGTCACGGTTTTTGCGCGGGACAACAAACACGGTCAAAACCCCTCCTACGGAATTCGGTGGACATCAGGCGCAACCACGGCCCGGGGTGAAATCAATTCAAGTGACTTCCAGAGTCTAGGTTTCATTGCTCAACACACCCAGCGCTTCACGTTTTTAAATTCCAAACTGACTGCGGGAACTACCATTGACTTTTCGCCCAATGAATATTGGTCGTATCAAGTAGATTTGACCGCGCAGCTTCGGGCCGACAAAAAATCGGTAGAGAAATACACCATTTCTAAAGAACGGCCTGATATTCAGATTGCTAACTACAGCGCGGATATTCGTAATACGGCCTTTTATGCGCAGTATGATTTTGAGCCTCTGCCCAAATTGCGCATTTCGGCGGGCCTGCGCTACGACAATATGTCCTTCAACTTTGTCAACAATCTCGACGTTGACAAAACCACGGGCCAGGCCACGGGCGGTGCTAAATCATACAGCCAAACTACGCCCAAACTGGGCGTAACCTACGATTTAGGGCGTGGAAAAGGCATTTATGCCAATTATTCCAAAGGCTTTGCCCCCTCAGGCTTGACGGCGATTTTCAGAAAACGCCCTACCCCAGCCGCCAACGGCGACTTGTTTTATTACAACCTCATCCCCGCTACCTTTACCAATGCCGAAATCGGTGGTTGGATGTCGCTGCTGAAAAACAAAGTTTACATTGATGCCACTTATTACCAAATGAAAGGCACCAACGAACTACTCAACATCCGCCAGCCTGACAACTCCACTGACTACCAAGCCGCGGGAAAAACCCTGCACAAAGGGCTCGAATTTGGCATCACGTACAAGCCCTCCAAAGAAGTATTTGTTCGTTTTGGCGGCACCCATTCCATTCACCGTTTTGTAGAATTTATCCTCAGCCAACGCGCTTCCGACGCACTCAAAGACGTCAACGGCAAGGACATGCCCTCCGCACCGCGTTGGGTATGGAACGGCGAGGTGAGTTACTATCCCAAATGGTTCAAAAACTTCCGTGCGTCGATAGAATGGCAGCACCTAAGCAAATGGTATCAGAATCAAATCAATACGGTCGTGTACGATGGCTATGATTTGGTCAACTTTCGGGCTGGGTATCAGTGGAAAGGCATTGAACTCTTTACCAATGTCATGAACCTAACCGACGCACTGTATGCTACCAACGCCACCCGAGGCAACGCCGCCACCGACCGCACCACGTTCACGCCAGCCGCACCGCGCACGTTTACGGTAGGGGTGCAGTATAATTTTAAGGGAAAATAAAAATGCGGAGAAGATCGGCCAACAGCTAATCTTCTCCGCATTTACACAGTTGCCAAGTTATTTATCGCCGTAGTGATTTTTAAAGGCAATAAACGTAATCGTTTGGTCACTAACCATATAAATTAACCTGTGTTTATCGGTAATCCGACGCGAAAAATAACCTTTCAAACCATGTTTAAGAGGCTCAGGCTTTCCTCTCCCTTCAAAAGGAGTTCTCCTGATTTCTTCAATTAATTCAGCGATTTTGAAAAATACTTTTTTGTCTTCGGCGGCCCATTCGATAAACTCTTCAAATGCTTTTGGCTCAAACAGAATGTTTCTTGACGAGTTCATCAAATTCTTGGGGTGTAAAAGAAATAACATTTCCCGCCTCTACCGAGGCTTTGCGACGAAGTAACTCCTCATAATAAGCAGGATCAGCCATAATGGCTTCGGTTTCGTCCGTTTCGGTTTCTTCAATTTCAATTTTTATTTTGAACGAACCGGTTCGACGGGCAAACTGAGACTTGATACGACGAAAAAGCCGGTAGTCAAATTCATCCTCGGTAAGTTGATACGTAACAGTCATATCGCTGATTTTTTTAACAAAACTAACAAAAACCTTTCATTCTAAATAAAATCACCATGAAATACCTCCTCGTATCCTCATTGATTCTATCATTAAGTCTTTTTGGATTTTCAACAATAATCAACCGCAAAACAACGCCCCTTTCCAACGAAAAATTCACGGGCGCTACGCCCCGTTTCACCACCGACCACCGTGGCCATCCAGTACTAAGTTGGGTCGAGAAAGACGGCGACAAAGGCCATTTTTACTTGGCCATTTCCGAAAACGGTGGACAGACATTTGGCAAAAAAATCAGAATCAATGCCCCCACAGAATTAACCGTACACGCCGAAGGAATGCCGCGCGTGGCCTTCAAAGCCGACGGCAGCATTTGGGCCACTTTTGAAATCAAAAAGCCAACCAAAGAAGCCCCGCGCGCGTCCGATTTAATGTACGTTGTTTCGACCGATAAAGGCCAAAGTTGGTCTGCGCCCAAAGCCGTCCATAAAGATACCACGCCGGGCAAAGGCCACTCCTTCAGCGACATGGTTCGTTTACCCAACGGTGAACTAGGTTTTGTGTGGCTGGATGAGAAAATGGGAAAACACGAAGGCCGCAGTGTGAAATTTACGCAAACATTACCGCAGGGAGGCTTTTCGGAAGAAGTGGTGGTAGACTCCAACGCCTGCCAATGCTGCCGTACGGTACTGTTTGTTGACGCCAATAAAAACATCCACCTCACCTACCGCGACCTGCTTGCCGACGGCACCCGCGACATGAGCCACGCCGTTTCGACCGATGGCGGCAAGACCTTTACTCAGCCCCAATTGGTGTACAAAGACCGCTGGAAAATCAACGCCTGCCCACACACTGGCCCAAGCATGACGCAATCAGGAAATGATTTCTTTGTAACATGGTTCAGCGGAAAATCTGAAAACCACGAAGCAGGTATCAGAATCGTAAAATTGGGCGAAGAAAAACTAATTTCCGCTAACTTAACGGTACGCGCCAAGCATCCCCAAATCGCCAATTGGAACGGTAATGTAGCCGTGGTTTGGGACGAATCAGTGGAGAAAGATGGCGAATTTTTTACCAAAATTGCCCTGAGAATCATTGACAAAAATGGAAAAGAAACCACCACTTTCCTCACCGCCGACCATGAAAATGCTTCCTATCCAGTGCTGTTGCCTACGCCTAACGGCTTATTGTTGGCCTACGAATGGCAAGCCAAAGACGCAGAGAAGGCCGTGATTGTGTCGCAGTGGGTGGGGAATTTGTAGGAGGGCAAAAAAACAACGCCAAAGGTCTTGAGCCAGAAACAATCGAAGAAATGACGGAGCTTCACACAGAGATTGTGAATAACCTTTGAAACAAAATAGCCCTGCCGCGCGGCAGGGCTAACGCCCTTGGGTGAAGCCTCTTAGGGTGGCTAAAAATAAAATGAGGAGCAATAAATATCGTTTCATAGTGGTTATATTTGCTAAAAATTGAATCTTAAGTACTGAATCGTAAATAGTTTTTATTATTTTAGAATTTCCACTAGACCCACCCCTCCCAAGAGGGGATTAGAGCGTAAATCCCCTCTTGGGAGGGGTGTCGCGTAGCGACGGGGTGGGTTTGGAATAAAACAAATTATTTTTGACCACATACTTATATTGAATGAATAAACCCCATTATCAGTACCAAACATCAGCCGACGGACAGTATTATTTTTTTGAAAGTATTGGCAAAAACACGATTCCGAAGGTAGTTGGATATATACTGCGAGATGAGAAATCGCAATTGGTTGAACTGGTTTTTGGTGATTTGATTGACAACCAACGCATTGATGTTATGGCGGTGAGCGACAACCAGGATTTGGAATTGGTCATTACAACCGTCATTGATACCTTGGCAGATTACCTCGAACGATTTCCTGAAAAAACTGTTTATTTTCAAGGAAGTACACCCAGCCGAACTCGTTTGTACAGAGCGGCTATTGCCAAAAGCCTCAGCCAAATTGAGCATTTGTACGAAGTTTTTGGGGTATTGCCCAACGACCAACTTGAAACATTTAACAAAAGCCATCATTATCAAGCATATATTATCAGAAAAAAATATGAAATCTAACACTGCAACCGCCCCAAAACAGCCCACTTTCGATGTGGAAAAGCTCCCTGCTTTGTTTAAAGACAGCCCCTCGGTACAAAAACTGCTGAAAGAAAGCGATACCCTTTTGGCTAAACTCAAACTTCCCCCTCGACCTACGGCTCAGTAGAGAAAATGAGGAGCAATAAATATCGTTTCATAGTGGTTATATTTGCTGAAAACTTTAAAATCATGCTAACATTTGAAATCAATGATGCTCAATTAGAACATCGTATTTTGGAAAAAGCCCATGCCATTGGCAAATCAGCACAGGAACTTTTAAAAGACATACTCACCAAAGCCATTCAAGAGGAGGTTGCGCTTGAAAAACTGCCTTTTGATGTGCCTAAACTCGACTATCGCAACCACTCTTCTATTTATAATCCCGAATTATCAGAAGAAGAGTCGCTTTTAGCCGATGATGCTTCTGTTACGCCTTTTGCTCATGTTTCAGATACCGTTGAATTTGCTAATCAATTACGTAAAACAGCTTGGCAACGAAAATCTTGATACCAATATTTTCAATTTATCCCCACCCTGAAAGTGAGCAGTGATTTGGAATAGCCTTTGAAACAAAACAGCCCCACCGCACGGCAGGGCTGTTGATAGATTGCTTTTTGAGCTTTACCATTCTACCACAAAGCCTTCCAAGCCCTGTGCACTCTCCAAACGCACAATGTACTTTTTGCCTTTGACGAATGTGTGGGGCAAGTAAGTTTAATCAGAGTACTAAGGAATTGTACTCTATTAATCAAACGAAAACAAATAGCCTACATTTACCCCTAATACTCTATGATTCAACGAATTGTAATCGTCTGGTTTTGACTTTAATTTGGAAACATCTGATAGCCCATAAATGTATCTCCCTTCAACAAAAAATGTCCCACGAAATAAGTTAGCAGAGATTCCAATATTACCAATAGCACCATAATCGAAGCGATTGTCAGCATAACCATCATTAATATCACTATCGAAATCATACTTTCTGGATGTCTTGTTGTCATCTATTTGACTTGTTAGTTTTGCTTTGAGCCAATATCCTCCATATCCACCGACACTACCGAATATTTTAAAAACATTTCCCCTTGAAAATTTCAATAATATAGGCAAATCTACATAGGTGAAGTTTATTCGGTCATAATCTTGTTCTATGGCGTAACCAATTCCTCGATTTGCATAGTTTAGCTCAGTCTGAATCGACATCACACTATTAATAGGTATCTCGGCACGCAGCCCAATTTGCCACACTAAAAGGGGCTTTTTGTTTTCTGAGGCTATCCCTGTTGTTGTTAATGTCGCACTGATACCGCTTGCCTGAATCCCTATACCAAATCTATTTGAGTTTTTGATCCGTTTATCATTCTCCAAAGATTGTTTACGACTTATGGCTTCTTCTCTCTCCTGCTTTAATACTTCTTCAAAGGTTTTTTGTTTTTGCTCGACCGAAGGAGGTGTTGGCTCTTGTTTTGTGGGTAAGACCTTAGTCGTATCTAATGACACCTTAGACTCGGGCTTTTCAATGGTAAGCGGCTTTGTTTGAGTTGCGACTTTGACTGGTGGTTTAATGGGTGTCGTTTTATTGGGCGTTTTTGTAGATGTTTTTTTGGTACTAGGAGTTACTTTTTTTACAGGTACAGCTGACTTACGAACTGGGGCAACAGGCTTTTTCTGCTGCCCAAATCCAACTGAAAATCCTAAAAGCATGTTTAAAATCCAATAAATAGTAACTAATCTAAGTACTTTTCTCATGTTAAAATCGTCTTTTAAGGATTGTAAATTAATCTCTGACTAGCCACGCTGCTATCTGTTTCAACTACGACTTGATAGATACCCGTTCTTGGAAAGTTTACGCGAAACGGTTCGCAACAAGACTCGTTAAGTGCTTGTTGATAAATAAGACTACCTATCTCATCAAAAATGCGAATGGATTTGGGCTTCCCTATCAAGTTTTCTGTGCCAATAGTAAATGTTCCTTGGGTAGGATTTGGGTGTATAGAAAAATAACTTCTCGCTTCTCGCCTATTGCTTGGTGGTTTACTCGAAACTAACTCCACGCCTAAAATCTCTATGGTGTCAAATAACTCCCCTAAAGGTGTTTGGCGCAGTCGCAACAATTCAAACCTCCCTATGTCGCCTAATAGCCACGTAGGGACTTCTATGTAGTACACTTTTTCACCTTCTTGCAATGGCACTGCGTATTGAAAAGACTGCTCAAAACTGAAATACCGAACTCCTAATTGAGCATTTCGGCTAAAACCTCCCACAGTAACTTTTAGATACTTGGATTCCTTTGGAAAGTATAGATTACTGTGCGTGAGCGAATGATTGCAAGTAGACCGACCTCCAAGCAAATTTGACTTTGTGCAACTGGACTCTTGAGAGTTCGTATTGATGGTGGAATAACCATCATTCAAATAAAAGCCATATAAAAAAGAGTTACCAACAGGAGTGGGACTAGTTGCATTTGCCAAATTGTCAGGGGTACCATATTTAAAGAAATAATTAAAAACGGCATTTAAGGGCTGCCCAGTTCTTGCTTGTATTCTCTTTTCCATTTCGGCTAAACTTATCGTATCAGATACGTTAGGAAGAATAGCTAATCCTTCTGCTACTCTGCTCTTATTGTAACCTACCTTCTGTCGAGTACCCTTGTACCAATTCTTGCGTCCTTCTGACTCAAAATGGCTATCATCAGGCACAATAGTACCTCTGTACCATTCATGTACTCCTGAGTGCGGAATTTTAAATATTCCTAATATTCCTAACAAAGGTGTCGTACCAACCCTAATATTCTCTTCGTCAAGCAAGGTATTGAAAGCATTACTTGCTCTTATACCACTGAAATTAGCAGTGCTTTCAAATAGAGGTACAATAGGCTCATATTTATTGTCTTGTCGATAATAAACGTCTGCTTTTATTACATTGCCCGGTAGTCTTAGATAGGGTTCAGCAGGGAAGTTTTTGGGTAAACCATAAACACCTGGCAAAGAATTGTTTTCACTGTCTTTATTTATATCATTCATAAAAAGAGCAGCAGGATGTGGGTCTAACAAAGTAAAATGCTCTATTTTTTTGTTTGGAAAATATTTTCGCAGCCTGTGCAAAACCTGTAACAATAAAATATTCCCTCGGCCATGGGCAATGAAGTGAAAAGGCAAATCAGATTCAAAAAGTTTGTCGGGTATCTTACCATCAGATGTTTTAGGTCTTGCCAACATTGCAAACAAGTTATCGGCAGATGCTTCCAAAGCCCCATCATTTGGGTCGTTTGAAAGAATAGACCAGTTGTAAAATAAGATAACTTCGTCCTTTTCATTACCCTCACCACTTACCTTTACCCATGTAGATTTGTCAATGTCATTGCGATAAATAGTAGCTTTTCCTCCCTCGTCTTCTACTCGCTTTTTTATGGCAGCGCATATACCTATCTGAGAGTCATCGCCCATTACAAAGTCTTCTACTTTACCTGTCCCCATTGGTTGAAATCCGTGGGTAACTACTGTAATCCCTGATGTAAACTTCTTAATTGCCTTCCCAGCTACGTTCACTTGTACACTTCCGCTTACCTCAGGATTTGATTTACTCGTAATGCGCAATTCATATTCGCCAGAAACAATTGTTTCGGGTACTGTATAATAATGCCTGCCTTGTATAAAATTAGAACTTGTTTGTGGAGAGATAGGCACATTACTGCCAATGGCATAAAGTGCGATGGTGTAATAAGTTCCTAAACTCCCTTCTTGCAATTCAGTAAGCAACTCAACGCTTTTACCTGCTTTAAGCGTAGTACCTGCTGTTGGTGATATAATGGTAATACCAAAACGGCTTTTACCCGCCTGCGTAACAGTGAAGGTAGCTGTTTGAGTACCTGCCGTAAAAGTGATAATGCCTGTACGGGCTGCTGTGTTAGTATTGGCTTCTGCGGTGTAATTTATAGGCAGACTGCTGCCTGCATTACCACTAACAGGACTGATTTTAAGCCAATTGGCGTTGCTGCTGGCAGTCCAGTTGGTATTAGTGGTGAGGTTAAAACTACCCTGCTCACCCGATACGGGGAGTGCACGAGTGGTGGCTGAAAGTGACAAACTTGCATTTGCCCCCGCCTGCCGAATAGTTACGACTACGTTGGCTACGCCTGTAGCCGAAAAGGTAAGTGTTGCCGAGCGCTCTGTGGTAGCAGCGTTAGCAGAGGCAGTAACAGATACATTCTGATTTCCTGTGCCTGAAATAGGCGATATGGTAATCCAATCTGAATTCGCAGATTTGGTAACTGACCAAGAGAGATTGGAAATAACTGACAAAGCCAAAGTAGCGCCCGAGGCACCAATAGTAGCAGGAGTAGTAGAACTTACCGACAATGAGGGTGCAATGCCTGCCTGTGTAACAGTGAAAGTAGCAGTTTGAGTACCTGCCGTAAACGTGATGATGCCTGTTCGGGCTGCTGTGTTAGTATTGGCTTCTGCGGTGTAATTTATAGGCAGATTGCTGCCTGCATTGCCACTAACAGGACTGATTTTAAGCCAATTGGCATTGCTCCTAGCAGTCCAGTTGGTATTGGTGGTGAGGCTAAAACTACCCTGTTCTCCCGATACAGATACAGCACGAGTAGTAGCTGAAAGAGTAAGCGTTGTAGCCTCAGCAGTTACCGTAATACTCTTGGTCATGCTTGCTGCTGTGGCCCCTTGCTTAGTAATGGTAAGTTTTACATTAAAATTATCTGCTCTTGTATATGTTTTAGTAGGATTTTGTTGTGTTGAAGTAGTACCATCCCCAAAATCCCATAGCCAACTTGTAGGGCTACCCGTACTCTCGTCTTTGAAATTTATAGCTTGATTTACTTTGGGAGCAGCAGGAGTGAAGGTGAAATTTGGAGATAAAGGTAAAACTGCATTTACAATTTCAAAATCTGATTCATAAGTTGTATTGTAGAGAAGTTCTTTAATGCTAATTTTATATTTTCCAACTTTGAGCGTATTCCCTTTACGCAAACTAATATAATCGTTGGGTATATAAAACCTTCCCCACTGATCTACAATCTCTCCCAACCCTCTTTGAATTAATAGTGGAGCCGTCCCATCTTTGAAATCAGGACCTTCTATTGAAATTTGAATACGTCCGTTGGGATTAAAGTTTAGCAGTTTTGCATCTATCTCTTCCCCTGAAAGATATTGCTTTTTTGAAATAAAAATTCCTGTTTCGTATGGAGTACCTACCATAAAACTACTCTCAAATTTTTCTCCTGACTTAATATGAGTTAAAGATAGAGTATTTAATCCTTCCTTAAATTTAGTCTTAATATCCCCTTCAAATCGAATGGTATTATATCTACCAATAGACTTAAATTTCTCTTCTTTACTTGAATTAAGTATATTATTGTTATTTATTTTTATAACAAATTCTTCTTCGTCATAACCACTCAGATAATTAGTATAAAAATAAAAGTCCAAAGGGCCTACGGAGGTTGTTAAATAACCATTGAATCTATTATTGATATTTGCTCCATCTTCCCATTCAATAAAGGGTCTGTTCAATAGAATAAACGAAATTTCTTTTTTCACATTATTAATGTCAAATCGAATAGTTATTTTTCTTGACTTTTCAGTAGAAGTACCAAATTCATCTCCAAATAAAAAAGTGGATGTAAAGTTTCCGTTTTCATCGGTTTTATTCCCATTAGAAGTCAATAGATATCCAGTAGTGGTTCTAACACCATCATTACGAATAACAGATACATTTTGGTAAGTAAATGATAAATTCTTCGCAAATCCAATACCTTGAATTTTTATATAATCTCCTGGCGAATACTCTGTCTTGGATAATTCTAATTTTTGTCCCAATACGAGAAATGGTAGAGATATTATGGCCCAGATAAATAAAAGATTTTTCATAAGAAAAATTGCTATTGCTTAGGTTTATAACGATACGGTGTGTCAATCTTAGAAACTGTACTGCATTGCCAAAGTCCCTGGACAACTTTGAAGACCTCTTGAAATTGCTTGAATAACTTGTCGATCAGTAAATTTGTACAATAAGTTCGATAGAAAAATAACTTAGGAAGTTATACAAATAGCCATTATTGGCAATTAGTCAATATCAGAAATTATGCTATTCCCTTTAAATATTGTTCCATCTTCAAGAAGTAAATTAAAATCAACGTTAATTGTTTTAGAAATATTTTTTACTTCAAGATTTCCACTTTTGATTTTAAGATAATCATAATCTTTATTCCAATCTCTATTCTCTTTCTTATATGATGTTTCTTTGATTAAATGAACAGAATTTGGATTATACTCAATAAAACCAGAAGCATTTTCTTTGTTTACTGCATTTTTTATATCCTTTGAACTTAGTTGTGTTGAATCAATAAATATATATTTCCCATCAACTAATCCATATCCCGCCTTGATAGTAGTAACATCAAAAAGAGCTAAAAAATGGTATTCGTCCAAAATAAAAGCACTTTTAGAAATATTATCTGAAATAATTAACGTACCAGTTTCTTTTTGATTATTTCCGTAGTAGTTGATACTTAAATTTCTATATGTGATACTCCTAATTGGTATTTCTAACTTTTTCCCTCTAAATTCAACAAAATTAATTGTCAATTTGGGAATTTGATTTTTCTCACATGAAAAGGAGAAAAAGACAATTATCAATAAATACAATTTGTTTTTCATAAAATATATTTTTAAGAGTTTATTAAATATACAGGGCTTTCTCATAAAATGACAGAGTACTCTCGCCCCCTCAGATACCACGAGCGTTTTTAGGCTTTATCATAGCCTAAACTTAAATTTTGTAACTTATCTAGCTATTTTAATAACAAACAATCAATTTATACTCAATATTAAGGCATTGATTTACATAGACTTAGTTTTCACAAGAAAACCTTGCTTTTTTTAACGATTAAAATATTTATTGTAAATGTACCTAAGCAATTCATCAGATGTGTTGTAAGGTCCATCATCGGTTGCGAAAAAGCCATTACGCAAAACGTACCATTTACCTTTTTTGTCTTGATAAACATCAAATTTATCATCAATCCAAAAGTTTTCTTTTCGTAATTCATATTTATCACACGGGCAAAAACCAGTAAAATCCTTAAAAATAATCCCTTTGTCTTCAACTATTCCTAATAATTTAAAACTTGTTCTACTTTTGAAATCTTGAAAATCTTTAATTTCTTTATTTACAATTGCTTCCTGTTCTATCCTTTTCTTTCGTTCATTATACTCAACTTCCCTTTGTTGTCTTAATTCAGCCTCTCTAAGTCTTCTTTCTTTTTGTTCAGGGCTTAATTGGTCATGTAGTTTTTTCTTAAATACTATCTCGTTTTTACAACCCATTTTAGATTGAAAATAAGAGTCTGATACTATTTTTTCTATGAAATTATCAAAATCTTTTTCACTTTCCAATCTATATCCATCATTCTCTTCCGCTCTGCAATAAACTTTGTTAAAATCATTTCTATCTGTAATAACCCAATAATCATATCCATTTATAGCCCCACCGAAATCGAAAATACCCTTAGTTTCTTTCTCATTTATTTTATGAATCATTAATTGATGAGTTTTATATTCGTCTAATTTCTCCTGTGGTACAACCAAATCATAAATAACAGCACTATTTTTTGATGAAAGGCCATTTTTAGACCAAAGATAAGACCCAGTTCTAGTAAAAGATGTCTCGCTTACACTACTCACATATAACTCACATTTTTTTCTTTTCCATTCACTAACCTTTCTTTCAAACTCTTCTGTATATGATGGAAAAAGGCGTAAAAAACTTGCATATTGGTCATATTTGGTTAGTTTTTGATAAAGAATCTCAGAATTTTCTTTTGTGGGTTCAATCTGTGCAACAAAGTAAAATTGGTCATAATTTAAGTTTCGTATATCAGCTCCGTCTTTCAAATATTTTCTAACCAAAGTTTCATTTTTTTCATTTAATGCAGCTAAGAATTCAGTATTAAATTCTCTAATACTTGCTAACGCTTTTTGTGTGTCAATACTTAAAGTATAACCCAAAGTTTCATTTTTGGCATTTTTTGACAGCCATGTATTAGATTTAAGCGTATTACTCAAATCTTCCAAACGAGCTGAATTTAAGCTTTTGTAATTATTTGTAACGTTTTCTAATGTTGAGACTATTATTTCTTGTTTCAACTTATTAATTAAGTTTGACTCAAATTGATTAGAAACATCGTTAAATCTATAAAATAAAACTTCACCATTTGTAAGTGATTTATTGTTTTCATAAAGGTCGTACTCGTTATTTACAAAATTTAACTTCAATGATTTTGAAGAGCTAATGAAATCCTCCAAAGAATTGCTAAAATTGAGATATTTTATTTTAGCAGATTTTGATAGTGGGTTATCATTAAAAGCTAATAACCATTCATATAAATATTCCTTTTTGTCGGCACTAAAATAGTTTGGGAAATCCGCAAAAGTTAAGTATTTTTTATAATTGTTTAAGTAAGGCCTTAATTCTGATAGGCTTATATTGGGAATTATTCTTCTAGCTATATCCTTTGTCAATAGACTATTTGGATAAAGTGCATCAAAACTTTGTAAGTTTGAATAATCTTTTGCGGAATTCGCTAAATAACTTTCCCCTAATGGCTTAATTGATGGAAAATATTCAATACTTTGCTTATACTCATCAAAATTTGTTGAGGATAAAAGGTGTTTTTTAGAAAGGTTTTCTTGGTTTTCATTTGGATAAACCTTTGAAATTTCTTGTAATGAATACCTGTTACTTACACTTACTGCTTTGTTAAATACTTGACTTGAATACTGACTCTGAGGAAAGGCTTTTTTAAAGTATATCGCATCTTGTAGATTGTTAACTGTAAAATTACTTTCATAGCTTTTATCCACAAATTCTAAATTGCCATAATTATTGTTTAATGCAATGTATCTTTTGTTAGGGTCAAACTTTCTTTTCCAAGTCGCATAGTTAGATTGATTCACCAAAAATTGTTTTCGGTCGCCTAATAGATAATCAAATGAATTATTCAACCCATAACCTGCTATGCCACCTATAACCGCACCACCAATAGAATTAGTATTTAATTTTCCATCTGAATAGCCTAATGCAACTGGGAAATATTTATAACCTAAATAACCACCAACACCAACAGAAATAATTTGTGTTGTTATACCAATTACAGATTTTTTGTTATTTAACGTAGCTCCATTTATTGAAAAAATGGCGGAATTATTATTGATAGAACCTTTATTTTTATAATTTGCTTTTCGTACAATACAACTCTGAAATACAAATATTAGACAAAATACTAAAAGAAATTTTCTCATATTTTAGGATTTTTTAGCTAATGTACATTTATAAGTATATTCTTGGTCTTTATTTGGTTTTATCTTGAATGTAAGATAGATGTTTTTTTTTAAAGGGATAGTAGAGCCACTACCATTATATAATGTAAAAATTTCAGGATTAAAATTGATTTGTTGATTATTAAAAATCAAATTATATCCATTTAATGATGCTTTCAACTTAATGTCTTGACTTGATTTATTTACATACTTTTTACAACCAAAAATACACTCCCAAGGAAAAGTTAAAATAATATCCTTTTCATTTAGTGATGATACATTTGACTCGAATTCAAAGTTGGTCACATCTGAGGTATTACTTAATAAGTAATATATTGTTAGATTAACTTTGCAATTATAATCGCCAATTAAATCTATTGTTTTAGGAGGTAAACTCGGGTTTTCTATTGTTTTTTTGAAAAAGTATTCTTCAATAATTTGAGGTTCAGTTTCTTCAATACTACAAGAAAATAGGAATAGAAGTGAAATACATAAAAATATTCTCATATTAATGAAGGTTTAAATAAACGTTTAAAGATATTTGGCTATAATCTTCTTGGGTCAATGTGAGAGGGTGGCTATAATTAATCGATATAGAAAGTCGGTTTTGTGGGTTTGAAGTAAAACCCAAACCCCAATACGGAAATTTCAAGATTTTACTTGTAATAATTTTTGAAGATTCATCGAAACTCCCAAGAATACTATATTTATATCCACAGGCAATATTGAGAATTTGGTGTGTATGTGGAATCATATTGAATCCGATTAATCCTTCATATCCTCTCAATTTTGTTTCTTTCGAGTTATAAATGTAATTCACATCATCTGTTTGGAATTGCTCAGTAAAAAAATTAGCTCGTATTATTATAGGATTTACGATATAGCTTGTTGAAACATTAAGGCCATAGGCAGATGAAATTTTACCATCTTGGACAAGTTTATTAAACCCAACGTTCAATATTTGAGAGCGATGTATTCCCCAACCAATTTGAAATGCTTTCCAATTTCGATTTTGTGCGTATAATTCGGGAGTTAAACCAGCCAATAAAATCAACACTAATAATAGATAAGGTTTTGTTTTGTTCATACATTCGACTGTTTAAATGAAGCGGGGCTTTCTCCTGAATATTAACTATCTGTAAATCGGAATTTAATATTGCGCTTAGAGTGTTTGCTTGTCATTAAAAAAGATTAAATAAGTACCAAAATATAGGTTAATTTGGCTTTGTTGCATGGCTCTCTTTTTAAAGGAATTAATGCTAAAAGACCAGTAAGAAGTGAGTTTTTACATTTTTACATGCCAAACAGCCAATTCTAAACAGACTCTCTCTTATAAACGCCGTACAAAACACATTTAATATTGTATTTTATTGATATAAAATACCCATGCAACAAAGCCAGCAAATTCTAATACTTCATAATCCTCAAATTTATTTACCAAAGTAGAGGAAGTCCTTCATTGTTTCAGATTTCGCAATATCTATTAATGGCTTATATGAATCTTTAAAATATCCTGGATAACTACTGGGCTGTCTTAAATTGGCTTTAAAAGAAATTAGTAATTTTACAATTTCCAAATTATCTTTAAAAACAGCCATACTCAACGGCGAATATCCCCATTGGTCTCTTAAATCAGGACTTGCTCCTTTTTCAAGGAGGTGTTTAACCACTAATATTTCTCCATTTTCACATGCTCTAGTTAATGGAGTAGATGCTTCTCCTTTATTATACTGACTATAATATTTCTCGTTCAAATTTCCACCTTTTGCAATTATTACATCTAATGCTTTGATTTTATTGGCTATTGAAAGCTTTTTGTTATCTATAATTAAATAAACGAAATCTTCTGCATTAACTTTCTTTTTTGTAGAGCTAAATTTTTGAAGTAGTGCGATATCTCCATTCGCAATTGAATTCAAAATGAGTTCACGATTAAAATCAATTTCTCCTGAATTTGAGATTAGATATTCTTTAATTGAATTGTTAAAAGTAGACTGAGAGATAGCAGTATAATATCCTTCAACTTCATCGGTTAAATTGTAGTAACAAACTTTTCCATTAGGGTCTGCTCCAAATTTTACTAATGTTTTAATAATCTCAAATGATTTGGAAATTTCTTCTTGACTGTGATAAAATTTAGGATTTAATTTATCCAAAGTGTAAAGAAGGGGGCTTCCAGAGTGGGGGCTATTAAAAATAACATTCAAATTAGGTTTTGAATTTGAAAGGTACATTTCTAATTTTTCATTATTCCCTGTGTTAATAAAGTCTATTATCCTTGTCTCTAATGCGGGCTCTAAGCCAGTTTTAACCGATGCTTTTGGGAGACAATTAATTTTTTTTTGACCAAAAGAACTTACTATTGTTGAAAAGGCACTAAGCACGGTTAGCAAAATAATAAATTTTCTCTTCATTTTATTATTGTTTTAATTGTTAAATTAATCTGAAGTAGTCTTTCTCATAGTAGTAGGGCTTTCATATAAAACCAGTTGCTGTGTCATTAATTGAATTAAGGCATCAAATGTATCGATAAATCCCTTAATCTGTGAGACCATATTCTTGACTTTTTGCCGCTTTAACAAGGAAAAGTGTAAGTAAATCAAAAATATATTTTGTAATTGGGGGTAAGCAGTATCTGTTGTTTCTGTATGATAGAAGAAATATCGTTGTATATTTCAATAAAATCTTTTTCGCCTGAAATAAGACTTGGATCTAATGCAATTTTATTGGAATTCATAAACTGTACTTTCAGCATCCCTGTTTGGACTCTAAAATCTGAACCCCACCCCAACTGAGTAAGAGGGCGAAATGCTTAAAGCCAGTCTTCGACTGTCTGTTGTTATTCGTTCTTCGTTATTTCTATTTAGTACTTCTGAACGTTTTGTGAGAGAATAGTTTAGGGTACTAAACCTCACATCGGTCAAAAAAAACATTGTTTTAGAAAAATGGTAGTATATACCAATAATCGGAACAATAGTAAACCCCAGAGACCTTTCCTTTGTACTTAATGTAAATGAGTTTGGAATATTTTCAACTTTTGCTTGTGAAAACGATGTTACAATATCGCCCCCGTAGTAAAGCGTGAAATCATCGCCAATTTTCTGCCTTATTTCGTAACCAGTTGATAAAGCAAATCCTAAAAATTGATTTTTTAACGTTGTCCCAATCTTGTTGTCAGTGTTAGAGCGGGTTAAACTTATACCCAATCTCAGAGCTTTTGATTCTTGAACCCTTTTGTATATTGGGCCTTCATAGCCGAACACACCAATGGCAAACTCATTTTGCTCATTTTGACAAAATGTAGCATTGATAGTAGTTGCCATCACAATCAAAAAAAAACAAATTTCTTTCATATAAGACACTGGTTATAAACACTTTAATTAAATGCCAAAATCTATAATACACCGAAAACTATATCGCGTTATCAATTAACCAATATGGTTAATTGATAACGTATCCCAACCTTATTGTAGAGCAGCGCGTGTGTAAAGGGTCGGTGGGATCTTGGCTTAGATTTATAATGCCAGGGCTTTGATTTATAGATAACATAATTTTGTTATTGAATTCGATTCCTACACCTATGTTAAAACCAAAATCCGTTCTTCGAGGAGAATCCGTTTCACTAAATATCTTTCCAGACGTGAAATCTCCATCAAAAAGCCGATTATAACGACCTCCTATTGCCATCCCCCCAAATACCCCGCCTGCTAATGTTAGGTTTAAGTTTTCGCGGATGAATACTTTGTAGCCTATATTAAACGGAATATTGATATAGTTAAAAACTAATTTGTTGTACTCAAGACCTCCGAAATTAATTCTTCCACCTTTTCCATTGTACTGAATGCCAGAAGTAAAAAACACTGACTTACTGAGCTCTTTGGAAACTTCTATTCCCAGCGACAGTGTTGGGATTGTATTTGTAACCCCACCCATATATTTTAATTTAGCAATATTTAGTCCAGCATGAACAATAAATTTTACGGGTAATGGAGACGTTTGTGCATAAGAATAATACCAACTCCAACTCAGTAAGGCGAAAATTAAGGTTGTTTTTTTCATTTTTTTGTGAGTTATTAAAAGCAAGTTTTGAAATGGAATCAAATACCAAGCACCGTATTAAAAATACTACATTCTTGGCTTTACCTTCCATATATTATAGTTCCCACTGGCATTTGAATAAAAAAATACCAGTCCATCAGGGCTCCAACATGGATCCCCTTCGTGAGTATCGCCTTGTGTAAGTTGTTTAACGTCCGTACCATTTGGCCGCATCATATATATATGATAGTTTTTACTGGTAGGATTGTCTTGATTAGAACTATAAGCTATCCAACGACCATCTTTCGAAAAAGCACCATCTCTACAGTCGTACTCACCGCTAGTTAACTGTGTTTTCTGACCTGTTCGGAGATTCATTGTAAATATTTGTACACGATTATTGATAGTAAGATTATAAATAATTTGGTCATTATCAGTAGGATTTATGGCCACATGATTACCATCTGTTAAAACAGTAAATTCTCCCCCTTGGCTATTCATAGAGCATATCATTCGGCTATTACCTATTAAGGTCGTGAAAATCACTTTTTTACCGTCGGTTGTCATATTAGGCTCTGCATCATCACCGCCCATAGCACCCTGCGAAATGTAATTGAGTCCTACGCCAGTTTCACCAGTACGTACAATAACGGGTTGGGCTGGTTTGCGGTAAGAGAAGATAACCCCTGAGCCGTCAGCCAGCCAAGTCGCATCGCGTGCATCTTGTACCAACGGGCTACGTATTTGAGAACCTACTTCTTTTCTGACAATAGCACTACGATGACCAACTTTATTGACAACAGATGGCTGTTTAAATAGTGACCCTACTGTTGAAGAATTGGCGGATTCAATGATTACTTTTTCGTTTTCAGAATTTTGGTATAAGAGAAATTTACCATTAGGACTGATACGAGGGTAAAATTCATGACTTGGCTCGTTGGTTTCGCGGGTTAGATTTTCGGCATTTGATGTAGTACCAGGCACGGTAGATAACTCTATCTTTGACTTTTGCGGAACTGGTTGGCAACTCTTTAAAAACATTACCATAATAACTGCGATGATAAATAATCCCCTTTCTTTTAGGAAACCAAGAGAATTACTATTCCAACCAAAGATTAGAAAACTTGACATAACAAATGGGAATTAAGAAGTTTATACTAGAAATACTGTACCCAATTTGCATGTTTAATCCACAAAGAATCTACTCATTTATCCAATTATGTAGTTTTTTGGATTAATCGGTCGTTTTTGGGAGTGGTGCATACTGCTGTGAAAAACGTTCGCGCAGCAAAGTCGCCCCCTGGCGCGATGGAGAAATCACCTTACCGTCGCTCATTCTGACGTAGTTTTCTTGGGAATGAAACAGACTCATATTGTCGAGATTGACGATGTAGCTTTGATGCACCCGTAGAAAAGAATAGTTTTCTGACAAAAATTCGTAAAAACCTATCAACTCCATGCCTACTACCTGGCGTTTGTCGGTGAGGTAGAAGATAGTCTGCTTGCCGTCTGATTCCAGATAAAGTACCTCTTTGGGGTCGAGGTTTATCCATTGGCTGCGCACACTTCTTACAAAAAAAGGCTGGCGAAAGTCCTTGGTTTTGAGTAGCTTGGTCATTAGTTCAACCTGCTGATTATAAATTTTTATGGCTTCTTGCTGCCCCTTCACTTCTTGGTATGCAAACCATGCCTCGGCTTTTAAGACAGCCTCTTTTAGCTTTTGGGGGTCAATGGGTTTTTGAAGACATTGCAGTGCGGAGTAATCGGCGGCGAGGGTAGCGTAGTTTTTCTCACGGGCATGGCCCGACATAAAAATAAGCTGAAACCTAATGTCGCCTTCAGAGCGGCACTGCTCAATGAGATTGAAGCTGGTCTCGTCGTAATGAAACTCTACATCAAGCAGCAGCAGTTCTGGGTCATAGGTTTTGATGGCCAGAGCCGTATCATCGAGGGTGAGCGTCTTGGCCACAATGTTCACTTGTGGGCAAAACATCTTCAATTCGCGGCAAATGGCATTGAGTTGTGGCTCGCTGTCGTCGGCAATAATAGTGCGTAGTGTTTTCATGATTTCTAAAAATGTAAATCTTGGCAACGAATGATGACGCGCGTACCTGTGGCAGCACCGTCAGTATCATACTTATCAATGGTCTCAATATCAATCAGATAATCTAACGAGCGACAGACTTCAGCGCGTAGCGTGACCAAGTGTGTACCTGCCGACCGGTGGGTTTGCAGTGCTTTCTCTTGCTTAAGCTGCGCCGCCACCCGCCCGATACCGTCGTCTTCGACTTGGCACACCAGCGTTTCGTCGGCTTCTTGCCAAAACCGCACCCACAGGTTGCCTTTGCGGCCTCGGAGCGGAAACAACCCTTTTTTGATGGCATTTTCGACAAAGGGCTGGATAATCATGGGCGGAATCCTGACGTAGTCTAAGGGCAGGGTATTTGCCACTTCAAAATGCACCTCGAAACGATTGGGATAGACCAACTGCTCAAAATCAATATACATCTGCAAGAGTTTGATTTCTTGTTCGAGCGTAATCAAGCCCTCGTTGAACGAGCGACGGCTACCATCGAAACTCATCGAAGCCGACAAGTAGCTACGCATCAAATCTCCGAGCTTAACGATAGAAGCGATTGTAGCCTGCTCCCTGCCCTCATACACTAGGTTTTTCATGGTGTTGAGCACGTTGTAGGTAAAGTGCGGATTCATCTGCGACTGAGCGGTTTGGAGTTGTAGCACTTTGAGGGTATATGCCTGCTGGACAGTTTCTTGCTCTTTGGCGCGAATTTGGGCTGCTTGGATTTGTAGCTGTTGCTCTTTGTTTACAATATCTTGCTGTTGATCCAGGCTACGCTTACGCGCTTGCAAGGCCTTTTTCTGCTGCCGCAGAAAGTACCCACCTGCCACGCCAACCAGAAAAACCAACACTCCCGCTGCATAAAATGGGAAATAGGGCGAATGCCACAGCCAAATATGGACTGAAAAACGTACCGCCGCCACGGGGCTATCGTTCCCCTTAGAGCTCCCCATACGCGACTTGACCAACATTCTATAACTGCCTGATGGCAGATTATCGAGGATAACAAAAGGCGATTCCTGCCATGCCGACCATTGTTTGCTGTACCCTTCTACCAAGTAGCTGTACTGCGACCGAAAGGGCTTATCGCCCCCCACCGCCTCAAAATCTACCCGAAAGGTGTTGGTGCCAAAAGGCAACTGAAACACACTGTCGCGCGCAAACTGCACAAAAGGCAGCGGCGTTTGGTTGAGTTTGGTGATGTAGGTTTGAGAAAGCTGTGGTTTGAGATCGAGCTTTTGAGGATCCAACACCGACAGCACCGAGCCTGACGCAATCCATACCTGCCCTCGGCTGTCTTTATACATGCCGTTTTGGCTTGGCTCAATTCCCATAAACCCATTGTGGTGGTTGTAGCTCTTCAGAACTACCTTGCGGCGGGCATACCATGCCTTCAGATCCATGATATACAAATTGTGCATGGCACCGATAAGCAAATGATCGTCGTCGAGGAGTTGTACTGCATTGATATGTCCTGCCCCTTCCAACTCCGGCACCCCGGACGACAGGGTACGGGTACTGTCGCGGCGGCTGTCTATATACATCAGGCCACCGCGCAAAGTGGCGAGCCAAAGCGTGCCACGTTTATCGAAAACCATGTCTAATGCGCAACTGCCCTTATGTTTTTGGTTGTCGCGGCCATACTCCGTCCATTTTTTTGTGTTATCATCGTAGCAGCTAATCATGTTACAGCCACCCAGCCAATACACCCCCGGCTTTTCCAAGGCCATACTCAATATGTACAGATTGATGTTCATGCCTTCTTTGGCGGTGAGGCTTCGGTGCCGAAAGGGCGGCTTGTTTTCAAAAATATGTACGGCTTTTTCGCTGCCTTGCAGCACCAAATTGCGGGTGGGGTCTTCGAGCAGGCAAAAAGCAATGGACGTGGGATACTTAGTAGCAGGATTGGAGCGCGTGATAAACTCAAACTTTTTACCATCGTGCCACAAAATACCGCCTGCTTCGGGTAGCCAGAGATGGCCTTGTTTGTCGCGAATGGCGTGGTAGTACCAACTATTGTATTCTCCGCTAAGACCCGAGAGTTTTTGGGCTTTTTGGATTTGCCGCCGTATAATATCCTGATAGCCGCTCACCGTATGCAGGCGTTGGCCGTCGTAGCGCTGGAGGGGATGGCCATAACTCGCTATCCATACATCCTTTTTCGCATCTTCCACTACCGTCCAGGCATAAGGCACTTCGTTTTCAGGAAAGTACCGAAAACCGTTGAGCGCCACATACACCAGCCCTTTTTCGGTGCCAAGCCACGCCCCCTGTGGGGTATAAAGGACATTTCCTGTATCATTCAGCGGTACCGAAAATAATACCGTAAAGTTTGACGTATTGGCTTCGAGCAGGTAGGTCTTGGATTGGAAATTGAAAATCCAATCGAAGGGCACCGTGCGCAACACTTCGCAGCGATTGTCTTTGGTGCGCAAAAAAGGCTGCCACTCCTTGCCTCCCAACTGCGCATAGTAGGTGTATTGGCCCAATGATTGCTCCACTATCACTGGCCGATTGTTGGCCGCGTAGCGCCATGCGAATCGTTTTTCTTCGGATGACTTATTTTTTGCTTCAAAAATGGGGGCCAGCAATTCGTACCTGAGTGGGTTGATACGCGCCAAGCCCACCGAGTCGATGTGAGCAATGAGCGAGCGGGTTGCCTTATCGTAAAAAAGGTCGTATGTTTTTTTGTTTTTTAGCCACGGCCAATTAACTGCTACTACCGAGTCGGCCTCTACGGTATGTAGGATGCCTTGGTCGTTGGTGCAGAAGAGCTGGTCTTGGTCATTGATGCATAGATGGGAAAACCTTTTTCGCCCCGTGCGCAGTCGGGTGAAATTCTTACCATCAAAACGACTCAAACGACCCACTTCCGAATAAAGATATAGATATCCTCGACTGTCTTCGACAAAACGATTTACTTGATTAGTAACGTATTTATAATCAGGCGAATAACGCTCAAATGTTTCTCCGTTCAACTTAGAGAAGCCATACTTCGTACCCACCCACAGATACCCTCGGCTGTCTGGAAAAAGACCCGTTACTTGGCTTTGTGAGAGGCCGTCTCGGGGCGTGTAATGGGTCGTGGGATACTTTTGGGCAATACAATTACCAATCGAAAAAAGCAGTAACAGAGATAAAAAACCTAAAGTATTACACATCGGTAACCAGGCAACAAGGCGGGTATATGTATTCATAACTTATCAAGTCTTACTGTAAAAATTATTTTACCCCTATTCAATCTCTTAAAACACAGGTATATTTAGCTTTGACTCCTTTATGACTACTCACAAACGGTAGAAGTCACGCCAAAACTGCTTATTTCCAAAACTTCATCTATTCCATGAAAATCAGCCGCAAAGCCGCACTCAATACCCTCACGGGCGCATTCGTATCTATGCCTTTTTTGGGGTTTTCACGTACAAAAAAAGAACTTCAGACTTTTAAACAGGAGTTTGGTGTCGCTTGGAAACGCTCACAAGACTACACGCTAACGGTGTTTAACCAAATGCCCGAACAACATATTGATTTTAAATACACACCCGAGTCTATGAGTTTTCGGACGCAATTTGTGCATTGTGTTACGTTCACGGCCATGCAACTGGCGGGGCGGTTGGAAATTCCCAACCCCTACGAAAATAAAAAAGATTGGGAAAAACTGACCAAAGCCCAGCTTTCCGACGAAATCAAAGGGTTTTATGCGTGGGTTGAAAAAGTAGCGGGAGAAGTTTCGCCCGAGCGGCTCGCCAAAGAGGAAGGATTTGCGGGTGGCAAAATCCAAGTTTGGCAATTTTTCTACGCCATGGAAAACCACATAATCCACCACCGCGGCCAAGCCATTTGTTATGTGCGCCTCAAAGGCATCACACCCGAAGGTTATGTGGGTTGGTAGGAGTAGTGAGTGGTGAGTAGTGAGTAGTGAGTGGTGAGTAGTGAGTAGTGAGTAGTGAGTAGTGAGTAGTGAGTAGTGAGTAGTGAGTAGTGAGTAGTGAGTAGTGGCAAGTCTCTTTTCAACTATTGAGTTTCCTAAAAACAACAAATCCATAATTATTTGGTAATGAAGAGCTAATATCTTTTTCGGTGCTTTGGGGTAGCATTAAATTTTAGCCAAAGCAGTTGAAAAAAGTTCTCTTTTTGGTACAGGGCGAAGGGCGTGGTCATTTGACCCAAGCCATTTCGATGAGTCAAACATTGCGCGATTCGGGGTATCAGGTCGTAGCGGTATTGGTGGGAGGTGCGGTCGAACGACCCATTCCCGCCTTTTTTTATGACCAAATTCAAGCCCCCGTAGAGGCGTTTTCCAGTCCAAATCTGGTCTTTAATACCGAAGGAAAAGTCGACTTCAAAAAAACCATTGTGCATCATTTGCCCAACACCATTCACTTCGGAAAAAGCCTAAAACAAATCAACCAGGCCATAAAACGCTATCAGCCTGACCTAATTGTCAATTTTTACGAAATTTTGGGTGGGCTCTTCAATTGGCTGTATCGCCCGCCCGTTCCGATGGTCTGCGTTGGTCACCAGTACTTATTTTTTCATTCCAGCTTCCCGTTTCCCCAAAAAGGGTACATCGACCGTTTTTTGGTCAATTTCAATTCCCGACTTACAGCTTTGGGGGCAAAAAAAATGCTGGCGCTTTCGTTTGACGCCCTCAGTGATCAACCTTCCAAACAGCTCTTTGTAGTATCGCCCCTGTTGCGGCATGATATTCATTCATTGGTTATATCCCAAAAAGAATATATTCTAATTTATCTCAACCATCCTGCGTTGTACGGCCAAATCCTCGAATGGCACCTCAAGTATCCAGAAGTACCTTTACATTGTTTTTGGAGCAAATCAGACGCTCTGCCCGAAGAAAAAATTGACGAAACGCTCACCCTATACCGATTGGATGGAGCTAAATTTTTAGAGAAGCTATCGGGCTGTAAAGCCTTGGTTACGACGGCGGGTTTTGAGTCCGTCTGCGAAGCAATGTATTTGGACAAGCCCGTGATGGTGGTCCCAATTCACTACGAACAAGCTTGCAATGCGGCTGATACCGAGCGAGTTGGTGCGGGTGTGGCGGCCGACTGTTTTGATTTATCGGTCTTGATGGATTATCTACCGCAGCATCAACCCGTGGGCGAAACCTTCCGTCAATGGTGTAGAGAAGGAGAAAAACAATGGCTGAGACATTTGGAAAGTGTTGTATAAAAAAACGTCGGCGAGGTTCAAAACCTCGCCGACGTTCCTCGCCGACGTTACAGCCCATTAACGCTTACTTTCTTCTGCGATTTCCACCCCCGCGAGGCCCGCGTTTTTCACGCTCGGCAGCTTGCCATTCTTGGTATTTTTTGAATTGGTCTTCGCTCAAAATACCTTTCAGACTCGTTTGAAATTTTTCATTGATGCCTTTCATGCTCTCTCGCATGGCTTCACGGTCACCCGCATTGGTTTCCCTGATTTTCATAACTTCCTGCGTGCGGCCCAATTCCAAATCGTAGATTTTTTTGGTGGTAGCGTCGTCGAGCGTCAACGCTTGTTTTAAATCTGCCGAAACGCGCTCAGCCCGCTTTTGTGGGTCCATGGGCTCGCGTTGAGCAAATGACAATTGGGCTCCAATGGCCAGCACCACTACAAAAATGGTGCGAATGATGTGTGTTTTTTTCATGGTTTTTTAATACCGTCAATGCGGTTGTTTTCTGTTTCGTTATCTTTGATGGACCAAACCTTACAAGGTTTAATTGTCCACTATTTTCACTTGGTTATGTTACGCACCTTCCTCCCCCTTTTATACAGCTCAGCATTGTTGGTTTCTTTTTTATCGTGCCAAGAAAAAGCTGATAATCAACAGATTGACACATCAACCACCCAAGCGACTGAACTTAATAATGAGTTTCTAAAAAAACTCAATTTCCCTTCAACCGTCAGCTATCTTGGTTTAGAGAAGCCCAAGGACACAACAGTGGTCAATGTGAAATCGGGAACCGCACCCGCTGATATGGTTTACATTCAGGGAGGATTGGTGCAGATTGGCTCTGACGAAGGCTTGGAGCAGGAACGTCCTTCTTTTTGGGCCAAGATAGCGCCATTTTGGATGGACACACACCCCGTAACCGTTGCTGAATTTCGGAAATTTATCAAAGCTACCAACTACAAAACCGAAGCCGAAACCTTTGGCAATGCGGGCATCATCGACGAATCTACGGGCCAACAATGGATTTTGAAAGACGGAGCTAACTGGCATCATCCTATGGGGCCTGACTTTCCTGCCGCCGCCGACGACCATCCCGTAACGCAGGTTTCGTGGAACGACGCCAACGCTTACGCCAAATGGGTGGGCAAGCGCCTACCGTGCGAGTTGGAATGGGAACACGCCGCCCGCAACGCCCGCAACAGCCGCGCCATTTATTCATGGGGCAACGACATCCAAACCAAGGGAAAATACAACGCTAATATCTGGCAGGGGAAATTTCCCGTCAAGAACTACAACGAAGACGGTTTTGCATATACGTCGCCCGTAGGAAAGTTTGGCAAAACACCCCTCGGCCTCACCGACATGAGCGGCAACGTATGGGAATGGCAGTCCAACCCAAAATTCAACTACGAAGCACTCTTCCGCACACCCACCCGCGACGGCGACCTCTCGCCCGAACTCGCTCAACGCGGCGGCTCATTTCTCTGCGAACCTGGTTGGTGCCACGGCTACCGCGTATCGGGCCGTTCTTCGTCTACATCCGAAACCAGCCTTTTTCACGTAGGATTTCGGTGCGTGAAGGATATAAAATAGGAGTTTTTAAAACAAACAAAACCTCTTCAAAAGTGTTAACCCGTACAAACAAGCTTTGTACAAAATGAATTTATCCGAACAAGACATCGACCGCATTGTACAAATGGCGTGGGAAGACCGTACCCCTTTTGAGGCAATTGAGGCGCAATTTGGCCTGCCCGAAAAAGAAGTGATTGCCCTCATGCGGTCGCAGATGAAACGTAGCAGTTTTGAGATGTGGCGCAAACGCATGAACGGCCGCTCGACCAAACATCAGGCCCTCCGCAATGATACCATTGACCGTTTTCACTGTTCCCAACAACGCAGCATCAGCCTCAACAAAATTGCGAAACGCTGATGTTAAGTACTTTTACAGGAATTGACTATGGCTCCAAAACATCGGGCAATACGGTGGTTTGTTACCACGACGGTCGAGCCATTCACTTTTATGAAGCCGACAAAAAAGACGCGGACTTATTCATCATTGACTGGATAAGCAAATATAATTTGGATCAAAACCGTCCAGCACTAACGACTATCTTTCTGGATGCGCCTCTTTCTTTACCCGCTGTTTATCAATCCATTGTGGGTTTCTCCAATTATCACTACCGCCAATGCGACGTGGCGCTCAAGGCCATGTCACCGATGTTTTTGGGCGGGCTAACCGCCCGAGCCATGGAATTGAAACAACACCTCCAAGACAAAATGAACGTTGAAACCTACGAAGTGTATCCCAAAGCCATCGCCCAAATATTGCTGCCAGACCATTATCATAAAAAACTGACTACTAACGAAATGGAAGCCCTTTGCGGAATGTTGTCCAGAGCTATTCCTGAACTTTGTTTAGCGGAGTATCCCAAAACTCAGCATCAATTCGATGCACTGTTGGCGTGGGTTTCGGGGTATCGCTTTCTGAATCAACAACACCTCATTTTCGGAGACATACAGGAAGGCATTATTATCGTGTAGAGGATGAAAAATGTCAAAAAAGAAAACCTTCCCCAAAAAACCTGCCCAGTATGCGGCAGGCCATTTTCGTGGCGAAAAAAATGGGAGAAAGTGTGGCACGAAGTGAAATATTGCAGTGACCGTTGCCGAAACAACTCTAAAAAAACGAGTGGGTAAAATCCAAAAGCCTCGCCAGAAGCGAAGCATGGGTAGCCGATAGAGCGTTTTTTGGATTATTATTAGCATTTATTTTTTTATGCCGTTATCGGTGTTTTTTTAAGGAGCCTCCTTTTTTGCTTTTACAAAAAATCTTCTAAATTGCCATACTACGACTCCCCTTATCATCAACAAGTTAAAAATCCGTATTGATGGCACAACTCTTTACCTCCCTCCTAGCCTTTATGATTTTCGGCACGGGCCTCCTTCAGGCTCAAACCTTCTCCCCAGACGAAATCGCTCACCTCCAAAAACAAGCTAAGCGCATCACCATCGTCAAAGACAAATGGGGAGTACCGCACGTATACACCAAAACCGACGCCGATGCGGTGTTTGGCATGATGTACGTGCAGTGCGAGGAGTTTTTTGAGAAAGTGGAAAATACCCTCATCACGCGATTGGGGCGGCAGGCTGAAGTACAAGGAGAACGGGAATTGTACCAAGACCTGTGGGCGCGGACTTTTATTGACTCGACACGCGCCATAAAACTCTATTATCAAACCCCCAAATGGCTCCGCAAACTGTGCGATGCCTACGCGGCTGGCGTCAACTTTTACATGATTTCGCATCCTGCCAAAAAGCCGAAACTCATCACCCGGGTGGAGCCGTGGATGGTCTTAATGAATAATATTCCCTCCATTACGGGTAGCAACCTTACCGAACTTGAATTTCGTCAATTTTATTCGAAAGAGGCGGGGCTTTCGCTATCGTACGTGCCAGAGGCCAATCATGAATTTTACCAAGAAGCGGGTGGCTCCAACGGGTGGGCACTGGCCCCGTCGAAAACGCAGAGTAAAAATGCAATGTTGCTCATCAATCCTCACTCCGAATTTTACGGACGAATCGAGATACATTTGGTCAGCAAACAGGGTTTGAACTCTTACGGTGCGCCATTTCTGGGCCAATTCAATATCTTTCAGGGCTTCAATGATTTTTGCGGTTGGATGCACCCCATCACCCTTTCCGATGCCAAAGACCTCTATGCCGAAACCGTCGAAAAGAAAGACGGGAAGTACTCCTACCGTTACAATGGCGAACAGCGCGGCATTGACAGTTCGCGCATTACGGTCAAGTATAAAAAAGGCAATGAACTGTTATCCAAAACCTTCACCGTTTACCGCACCCACCACGGCCCGGTCGTGGCGGTCAGGGATAAAAAATGGATTACCCTAAAAAGTACCGACGCTAACATTGAACTTTTGGGCTTGCATTGGCAGAAGATGAAATCCAAAAGTTTTGAAGAATTTCAATCGACCATTGGCAAGCGTGTCATGGTAGGCAACAACATCATTTACGCCGACCGAAAAGGCAACATCGCGTACTGGCACGGCAACTACGTTCCAAAGAGAAACCCAGCATACGACTGGAAACGCCCAGTAGACGGCAGCACCAATGCCACCGAATGGCAAGGTACGCACGACCTTAGCGAGATTCCGCATTATATCAATCCCGCCAACGGCTGGGTACAAAACTGTAATTCTACCCCGCTCTACGGCGCGGGGGCGTTTGATACGCTCATGAGCCGCAAGCCTGCCTACATGCTGCCCGATGGCCATACCCCACGCGCCATGAACGCCGTGCGACTGCTAAACAACCTAAAAAACGCCACGATTGACGATGTTATCATGGCCGCCCATGACACCTATTTGCCCAATGCCGAGCGCTTTATTCCAACCTTGGTCAAGGCATTTGATACCAACCCCACAGACTCGGTTTCCGTGCAGCTTTCTGGCCCGATTCAAGCATTACGAAACTGGAATTTTCGGGCCGATACCACCTCCGTCGCCACTACATTGGGCGTTATGTGGGTCGAGAAAATCATTCCGTTGAACGTGGCCCGCCTCAAAAAACCAATTGCCAACGAAGAAAACTATTCGGTTACCAACGGCGCCAACCTCTCCATCGACTTTATCACGCCAAAAGAACAGCTCGATTTGTTGTCACAAGTTGTTCAGGAATTGAAAAAAGATTTCGGCACTTGGGAAGTGCCGTGGGGTAGCATCAATCGTTTTCAACGCGTTAAAGAAGGCGAGACCTTCAGCGACAGTCGCCCGAGTTGGGCCGTGACCGCCACGCCAGGCCCGCTGGGTTCGCTCAATGCCTATTCAAGCCGCAAAGTTCCACAGGCGAAAGCCCATTACGGGGTCAATGGCAATACCTTTGTGGCCGTCATCGAATTTGGCAAAACCCTCAAAGCCAAGACCATTCTGACGGGTGGAGCCAGCACAGACCCAGCTTCACCGCATTTTACCGACCAAGTTAAAGGCTACATCAACGGGCAATTCAAAGAAATCTTTTTCTACAAAAAAGACGTACTGAGCAATGCCGAGCGCATTTATCGCCCCGGCGAATAAATTTGTAGGGGCAGACGCAAGGCCTGCCCCTACGTTTACATTTTACAATTATTATTTTGCGGTTCTACGGTTTTATAATGAGGGCTGATGTACCCCGTGCCCTATAAATTTCCCCCAATTTGCGTTATTATCAGAATCTTTCTTAGCCTTCGCTACTTTTTGCATCATTTTTGCGTTAAATTTATTGTTAACTTTAGAAGCTATATTCTAACCCTTTAAGCACCGTTCAAAACACCACTATATGAAAACCCAACCCCTTTCCGTATTGCAGGAGCGCATTGGTGAGTATAAGCGGAAATTTTACCTGAATCAACTCGTCAAAGGTGTGATTTTTGCGGCAGCGTTTGTGCTGTCGGCGTACTTATTTGTAAATACCATCGAGTATTTCGGCCGCTTTAGTTCTGCGGTGCGCGGCACCCTCTTCTTTGGATTTTTAGCCATTTTGGGCTACGCGTTGGCGCGTTGGGTGATTACGCCTTTGGTGCATTTGTACGGTTTACGTAAATCACTTTCGGACGAAGAAGCGGCGGGGCAAATCGGAAACTTTTTTCCTGAAATCGGCGATAAACTCATCAATACCTTACAGTTACGTAATTTATCAGGAGCACAAACCGACCTGATTGAAGCCAGTATTCAACAAAAATCGAAACAATTATTAATCGTACGGTTTTCAGACGCGGTCAAAATTGACCAAAACCGTCGTTATCTCAAATACGCCATTTACCCATTGGCCGCTATTGGCTTGGTATTGCTCATCAATCCACGCTTTTTTGCCAACAGTTCTGACCGCATTATTCACTTTGAGAAAGAATACAACGACGCCCCCTTTACCTTCAAACTCGACAATACAAATCTAAAAGCATTTCGCAATGAAGACTTTACGTTGAAGGTTTCGCTCGCGGGCGGTGCTTTGCCCGAAGCAGTTTATGTAGTTCATAATAAAGCCAAGTTTAAGCTCGAACCCGAAGACGCCGACACTTACAGCTATACCTTCAAAAATGTGCAACGGCCTATCGAGTTTCAATTTGAAGCTGCTGGCTATAAATCAAGCGATTATAAACTCACCGTGGCCGAGCGCCCCAGCCTGTTGTCGTTTGATGTTACCCTCCAGTATCCCGCTTATTTAGGCAAGCCAGCCGAACAATTGAGCAATGTAGGCAACCTAACAGTACCCGAAGGAACAACCATCACCTGGGATTTTAACACCGACGCTACCGAAGAAATGGCCTTGGCCTTTGAAGGCGACAAAAACGCGTATACGGCCGAAAGCAAACTGACGGGCGGGTATGAGTTCAGAAAAAATGTTCGGAAATCTGCCAACTATGAAATCAAGCTCAAAAACGACGAGTCAAACAACCGCGAGAAAATCAGCTATTTTCTCAACGTCATCAACGACAAACATCCGACCCTGACTTTAGAAAATTATCAGGATACAACTTTATACAACTACTTCGTATTGGGCGGTAACATTGCCGACGACTACGGCTTCTCCAACCTACGCGTGTTTTATAATTTACGCCGCAAAGGCGACAAAACCGACGAGAAGAAAACCGTTTATAAAGGATTCGGGATTCCATTCAACAAATCAACGACCAACCAGACTTTCTACTTCCAATGGTACGTTGACAGTCTGCGCCTTACTCCTGGCGACCGCATCGAATACTACGTTCAGGTGTGGGACAATGACGGTGTAAATGGGCCCAAATCGGCCAAATCACGCATGATTGATTTTGCGGTTCCGTCCAAAGAAGAAGTGCGGGCCGAAGCTGATAAGGCCGCCGAGAAAACCGAAGCCCAAATCAACAAAACCCTCCAGAAAGCCAAGAACTTACAGAAAGAGTTGGAGAAACTCGACCAACGTCTGAAAAGTGAACGAGAGCTGGATTTTCAGGATAAAAAGCAAATCGAGGACTTGCTCAAGAAGCGCGAAGAGCTCATGAACGACATGAAGAGCATGCAAGAGCAAACGCAAACATCCCAAGAAAAACAGGAACGTTTTGCAGAGCAAAGTCCCGAAATGAAGCAAAAAATGGAGCAGTTGCAAAAACTGATGAAAGAATTGCTCGACCCCGAAACCAAAAAGCTGTACGACCAACTTGAAAAACTCCTTCAACAACAACAGCAGGACGATAAGATGCAGGAGTTGATGAATAAGCTAAAAAACAAGGAATTCAACGCTCAGAAAGAAATCGAAAAAGCGCTGGAGATGTTTAAGCAACTTCAACTTCAGCAAAAAGCGGAGCAAATTCAGAAGGACTTGAACGAAATGGCCGAAAAACAAGAAAAACTGGCGGAGAAAACCGAAAAAGAAAGCAAAGAGCAAGAAGCCAAAGACAAGGAAAATAAAGACCAGAAAGGGAAAGATAAAGACGGTAAAGACCAGAAAGATAAAGACCAAAAGGGAAAAGATCAGGAAGGTAAGGACCAGAAAGACCAAGAGCAAGACGGCAAAGAAGATGCCAAGCAAGAAGAACTAAAGAAAGAGCAGGAAGAACTGAATAAAGAGTTTGAAGAAACCAAAAAGGACATCGAAGAACTCGAAAAATTGAACGAAGAACTTGCCGATAAGCAGGAAATAGACACCGGCAAGGAGGAACAGCAGGAAGTGGAAAAAGAGCAAAAAAACAGCTCCAAACAACTCCAGCAAAAGCAGAACAAGAGCGCCTCTCAATCGCAGAAAAAAGCGGCTAAGTCCATGAAAAAGATGGCCAAACAGATGGAAGAGTCGATGGAGAGCGCCGAAATGCAGGAAATGGACGAAAACATGGACAACCTGCGCGATATTCTGGAAAACCTGATTCACCTTTCGTTTGACCAAGAGCGCGTCATGAAGGATTTTAGAGGTGTTAATTTGCAAGACCCGCGCTTTGTTAAACTGGCGCAGGAACAACTCAAACTTCAAGACGATGCCAAGGTGATAGAAGACAGTCTATACGCTCTCGCCAAGCGTGTCATGCAAATCCAGACGTTCGTAACCCGTGAGCTCAACGACATGAAGTTTCACATGACCGAAAGCACGCGCTACATCCGCGAACGCCGCCTCAACATGGCGACCAGCAAACAGCAATTTGCCATGACCTCAATCAATAACCTGTCGTTGATGCTCAGCCAAACACTCCAACAAATGCAGGCGGCGATGATGGCGATGGCCAGCCCAGGGAGCGGCAGCAAGAAAGGCAGCAAAGGCAAAGGAAAAAGTCCAGGCAGTTTAGGCGAGCTCCAAAAACAGCTCAACAACCGCATCCAGCAATTGCAAAAAGGCCAAGGACAGGGCCAAGGCGGCATGGGCGGACGACAAATGTCGGAGCAATTGGCACAAATGGCCGCCGAGCAAGCGCGTATTCGTCAGATGCTCAAGGAGTTGATGGACTCGCAAAAAGGCTCAGAAGGCGGCCGAAAAGTGGGGAATGAGGTCAAAGAGTTGATGGACAAGATGGACGAAACCGAAACCGACTTGGTAAACAAACGTATCAATCCAACGGTCATCAAACGTCAGGAAGAAATCGTAACGCGGTTATTGGAATCCGAAAAAGCATTGCGTCAACAGGAAGAAGATACCCAACGCAAGTCTGAAACGGCCAAGCCACAACCTCGCAACCCGCCCGCAGAATTTGAACAATACGTGAAAGACAAGCAGCGGCAAACGGAATTATTGCGCACTGTACCACCGAGTTTTGCCCCATTCTACAAGCGCGAAGCCGATAATTATTTTAAGAAATCAGGCGAGAGATAACCCTCATCGGGACTACATAAAAAACGGGGAGGCGGGCAGATTGTCGGCCTCCCCATTTTTTTGTTTTCCATTTATCTCTAGCACCCATCCCTATTCATTAAATTTGCGCCTGTAAGCTTTTGAAGATAACCTACTTTCGATTACTTTGCGGAAGATTTTTTTAAATAAAAAGCCATGAAAAAAATACTAATTTTTGCCTTTTTGACCGCTTCTTGTACTTCGCTTTTGGCCCAAACCGAAAACGCCAATAACCTCATCCGCGACGTAGACGGGCGCCTAAACATGGGAAACTACATGACTTCGTCGTTCGACAGCCGCTATGAAGGATTAAAGGGCTCTCCTTTTTTTATTTCCGAATGGATTAGCGGAGAAATGGCCTTTGTGGATGGACGTGTGTTCAAAGAAGTCCCCCTTAAATACAACGCTTACTCCAAAGAATTGGTCATGAAACGCCCCGGCGGAGATTCAATCATTGTATTTCCTTACCAAGTTAATTCATTCATTATCAATGACCCCGTCACTAAAGCAAATTTTGAATTTAAAAGGTACCCCTCGGCACATACCTCAAAATACGACATGCGCGACATCTATTTTTTGACCTTATACCAAGGGAAAACCAGCTTGGTAAAGTTAATCAGCAAGACCCTAAAAAAAGCCGATTATAAAGACCCTTACAGCAACAACGTGCGCTACGATACCTTTGAGGATGCCAACGAATATTTTTTACTCAAAACCGACGGCAGCCTGACGAAAATCAAAAAGAATAAAAAGTCAGTACTCGGCGCTCTGTCTGACAAAGAGGAAGCCTTAAAAGCACTGATGGAACAAGAAAAATTAGACATAAAAACTGAGCGCGATCTCGTGGTTGCCGTTGCTAAATACAATGCTATCTAACGAACAAATCGCTTTTATTCAACAAAACAGTCAGGCAAATCCGACTTCTTTACGGCTCAAATACGGCAAAGAAAAAGAGTTTGTCATTGCCCAAATTGAGGCTCGGCAAAAGGCCCGTACAAAACTACCAAGCTGGTGTGCCGAGCCTCGTTTGGTATTCCCGCCCGCTGTGTCGGTCGAACAAAGCTCTTCCGAAGCCACCGCTCGTTACAAAGCCGACATCATGAGTCAAACAGCCTCAAAAACGATTGTTGACGGCACGGGTGGCATGGGAATTGATTCTTACTATTTCTCAAAACATTTTGAATCCGTCACTTACATCGAGCAAAATGAAAAACTGGTCGAGCGCGCACGCCACAATTTCGACATCCTGAACACCCCCAACATCGAATGTATTTGCAACGATTCCATCGCTTTTTTACAACGGTTGACGGGCAAAGTGGATTGGCTTTATCTCGACCCCGCCCGCCGCACCGCCGACCAACGTCGAGTGGTAGGATTGGGGGATTGCGAGCCCGACGTCACCAAGCACTTGACTTTATTTTTGGAGAAGGCGCACCACATCCTTGTGAAAGTATCGCCTTTGTTAGACCTAACACAGACGTTGTTGGAAGTGCCGCAAATCAGGGTCGTTCACGTAGTTGCGGTTGAAAATGAGTGCAAAGAATTATTATTGGAAATAGGAACACCCGCTACCGACCTTGTCATCAAAACCATTAATTTCAAGAACGACGGCAGCCAACAAATCTTTGATTTTTACTGGTCAGAGGAGTCAGATACCGTTGTTGAATTCAGTACCCCTCTGCGGTACATTTACGAACCCAACGCCGCCATTTTGAAAGCAGGAGCGTTTAAAACAGTCGCCGCAAAATACCAAATTGCTAAAATTGCCCCACACAGTCACCTCTATACTTCTGAAAGGCTGGTACGGCTATTTCCTGGCAGAACCTTTGAACTAATTGCCACGGTAAAAGCTGATAATAAAGCGCTTACGCCCTATCTAACAAGCGAAAAAGCAAACCTTACCCTCCGAAATTTCCCCGGTACTACCGACGAACTTCGCAAAAAACTAAAACTAAAAGACGGGGGTGACGTATATTTGCTGGCCACAACGCTCGCCAACGCCGATAAAAGGCTGCTGGTTTGCCGTAAAGTGAAAGATTAATCATCATCCATTAATCGTACAACCCATTTTAACGTTTAACTCACCCTGGTGCTGGCCTAAAAACGCCTCACCAATCAATTATTTTACAACGTTTTACCGTTACTCTCATGTTTTTTGAACGTATACCCGGCAAAGAATATCCCAAAGAACCCGAATCGCGCATGGTGATTCGTTTTCAGGATTGCGACCCCTTGCAACACCTCAACAACGCTAAATACTTTGATTATTATTTCAACGCCCGCGAAGACCAAGTAGCCAAACTTTACGAATTCAACTTCGGACGCCTTTTTCGGGAATTGGGCCAAAGTTGGGTGGTTTACCAACACCAGATTGCCTATGTGCGTCCCGCCATGGTAAGCGAATGGGTTCGGATTACGTCCCGATTGATTTATTTTAATCAAGATACCACCGTCACGGAGTATTACATGACCGACGACACCCGTACCCAACTCAAAAATGTACTTTGGGTAACCTCCAAATACATTGATGTACGGCAAGGAGAACGCGTGATTCACCCGCCTACGGTTATGGATTATCTGGAAACGACCTGCCTCCCAAACGTCGACTTTCACAACTGGAACTTCAATGAGCGCATTCGTGAAATAAAACACAGCCTGAAAGCGAAAGGCTAATCCGTCTCCGCTTCACCTCGTAAATCCTTCATTCTAACAATTTTTGTCCATATGCAGTGGCTTCAAGATACGGCTTTTATCATTAACTATTACCTCAAACGAGCACATTGGCTTAGTTTGGACGTGGTAGCGGGAGCCGTCGTCACCCACATCATTGCGAGCCGTTTGCCCGACGGCCACGGGAAAGTTTCGTGGGCCTCCACGCTTTTGGTAGGAATTGCCGTATTTATGATTTACGTCGCCGACCGTTTATTAGACAATCGTAAATCCGACCACTCCCCTACTCCTCGACACGATTTTCACGTTAAAAACGAAGCTTGGTTGATTAAAATTCTTTTGGGATTGGGCTTGATTTCATTGGTACTTCTGTTCTGGATACCCTCAAAAGTCCTTTGGTTTGGCGTCGGGTTAGCCAGTTTAGTGGGCCTCTATTTGGGGTTTGCCTTCCGGATTTCTGCCAAACATACGGCTCAGGTTTTTAAAGAGCCGCTGGTAGCGATTGTATACACCGCAGGCATCTGGGGGCCTGCTATCCTGACCGAGACTACCCTCGCGTGGGAAAGTCCCGTGTTGATGGGTTTATATGGCTTATTGGCTTTCCAGAATTTATTACTGTTCTCATGGTTTGAGTCCCTGGAGCTGGACGAAGGCTTTTCACTCGCTATCGCGTGGGGTACCGAAACGGTCTCCTCGGTCCTGAATTGGTTGCTGGGATTGATTATCGTCGGAGCATTGGCCGTGATTATTTTCACCACTTATCGGTATTGCGTCAGGGCCGCAATCGTCGTCGTTGTGATGAGCGGGTGTATGCACGTGCTGAAACGCTCTTCGGCCAAAGTACTTCCCGACGAACGTTATCGCCCCTTGGGCGACGGTATTTTTTTAATTAGCCTCTGGTTATTGTAGAAAATCAACGTGATAGACTTATTTTTTCTTTTTAAGCGAAGGCTTCACTGTCGCCTTGGGTTTCACTTCTTTTTTTGGATCATATTTATCCAAAAGTGGCACTGCCCCCCGACGATAGCGCAGGTATTGAAAACCCAGAAGACACGATAGGCTAAGCATTAAGAGCCAATAGCTTTCCTGAAATTGAGTCCGACGGAATTCCATAACCCACAAAATAAAAAAGCCCAACGTGGCCCAACCAACCAAGCTCTCAACCAAAGGAGTTTTCATAGATTCGATAAAGGAGAATTTTAGGCAACAAAGGTAATATCTTTCGGCCATATCAAATAAATCTCGGGGAATATGGTTGAAAATCGCCAAAATTTTGTATAATTTTGCAAAATTTTTCTTCAAAACCAATCCTATCAAGCTTTACCAAAGCCTATGAGTAAACTACGGATTTTGTATGTAGCCAGCGAGATAAATCCCTTTCTCCAAATCACTGAGGTAGCCGACTACGTAAGAAAACTTCCCCAAGCGATGCAAGAGCGGGGCATGGAGATACGCATATTAGTACCACGTTTTGGTCTCATCAATGAGCGCAAAAACCGCCTCCACGAAGTGGTCCGCCTTTCTGGTATTAATATTTCAGTCGGTGACGATGAGAAACCGCTGGTAATCAAGGTGGCTTCCATCCCAAGCGCCAAATTACAAGTTTATTTTATCGACAACGAAGACTATTTCCACCGAAAGTCCGTTTTCTTAGACAAGGACAACAACTTTTTTGACGATAACGATGAGCGCGCCATTTTCTTTTGCAAGGGAGTTCTCGAAACCGTTAAAAAATTGGGATGGGCTCCCGATATCGTTCACTGCAACGACTGGATGACCGCCCTTATTCCCCTTTACCTGAAAACCACTTACAAAAACGATCCGATGTTTAAGGATACAAAGTGTGTTTTCACCGTCTACAACAACGCTTTCAACTACAAATTTGAAGGCGATATTTTAGACAAAGCCAAAGCCATGGACGTCAGCGATGAGGCATTGGCGCATCTGCGTTCTGCCGATTTTGAAGGTTTTATCAAAATTGGATGTGCGTATGCCGATGCCGTAGTAAAAGCTGATGATGATTTTAGTGAAAGTTTAAACAGAATCCTTGATGAATTGCCCGAACGCAAGCTTGAACTGGTTGAAGAAGACGAAAACTATACCGACGCTTATTACAACTTATATAATGAATTGGCCGGCTAAAACAGCCGGCTTCCTGGTCATCGCTTTTGCTATTCTGCTGGCAGCGTGCGAAGCCCCGAAAGAAATCGGACTCCCGCCCGAAGTAATCGCAGAGGTACAGTTTACCGACACCGTTACCGTTCGCACCAGCACCGTTCTTTTGGATTCAGTTCGTACTTCCAATGCGCAACAAATGCTCGTAGGGAACTACCGCGACCCGATTTTTGGTCGGGTTTCGGCACAACCCTTCTTTGAGATGGGGCAAGCACTCAACCTCAATTCAGACGGCAGTACCAATACCTACGTCTTTGATTCACTTCATCTGAATGTTGCGTATTCTTACCTGTATGGCGATACGCTCCAACCCTTTGAGGTAAAACTTCATCGTTTGAGTGATTCGCTCAGAACGGGCAAAAATTACTATAACAACAGCAGCATTCCGTACGACGCGGCCGCGCTAGCCAGTGTCAAATTCAATCCGACTCCTTCAACCAACAATACGTTCCAGTTTAAACTTCCTAACACATTAGGACAGCAGCTGCTGGATTTGAGCGGAAAAACGGAAGGCAGCACGGCGCTTAAATTTGCGCAGCAGCTCAGAGGTTTTACGTTGGTGCCATCGGCAAGCAATGGAATGGTGATAGGGTTTTCTCCTGCAACCTCGGGAATCAGCCTGAACCTCTATTATCACATTACCAACGACACCATCGCGTACGTATTTCGGGTTCCTGTGCTGAAGCGCTTTAACCAAATGCAAGCAGACCGCCAAGGAACTGCCTTGAGCCAAATTCAACCGTTGAAACCTTTGCCCGCCGCCCAAACCAAAGGCCTGAATTATGTTCAGGATGCCCTCGGTATTGTGACTAAGGTTGAGTTTCCGTATTTATCAAAATTATTCGGAGATGGGCGCGTTGCCATCAATCGTGCAGAGTTAAATATCGTGCCCAATCAACCTGAGCATGTTGGAGGTCTATACGGATTACCTAGTACCCTTACGATGGCCGAAACCGACGAAACCAACCGAGTCTTAAGGTCAAAAGGAGATACCGAATTACTGCTCCCAGTAGATGGCGCTACTTTTCAGTCGTATGTTTTGCCGCAAATCGTCCCGTACACCTCTAAATTCCGTAACTATAACTTCGTACTTACCACGTATTTACAGGCGGTTTCTATCGGTTTTAAGAAAAGTAACGCTTTGTTGCTGATGCCAACGAGTCAAGGGTCTACCCTACAATCGTACGTATCGGGCAACCAAGCCTTAACAAGTTTTTATCCGTTTATCAACAATAAGGTGGACCGTTTTACCATAAACCCCACCCCAGAAAACGTGAAGTTAAGGATCTTCTATACCGTGACTAAGTAAAAAAATAACGATAAACATTGGATTTAAAAAGAGAGCGGAAAAACTTCCGCTCTCTTTTTGTTTTTGTAATATTTCAGTAAATTTCGAGAATTTTAGGTATATTTATTGTACTAAAATAAGTTTTTTAAAAAAGTTTTTAGGGCTCTTTAGGTTGATAATTTTTTTTAAAAACGGCAGAGTCCCTCAACTCATCTAAAACATCTCTTACTATGTGCGGAATTGTAGCGTATGTGGGCCACCGCGAAGCGTGTCCTCTCATCCTGAAGGGTCTCAAACGTCTCGAATACCGAGGCTACGACAGTGCTGGTGTAGCGCTGCTCAATGGAGACGGTCTAAAAATCTACAAAAAGAAAGGTAAAGTCATTGACCTCGAAAATGAACTCCAAAACAAAGATTTACACGCTACTGTCGGCATCGGCCACACGCGTTGGGCCACCCACGGAGAGCCAAATGATATCAATGCTCACCCTCACTATTCAAACCATAAAAAACTGGCCATTATCCACAATGGTATCATCGAAAACTACGACAGTCTAAAACAGGCATTACTCAAAAAAGGCCACGAATTTCGTTCACAAACAGACTCAGAAGTCTTGGTCCATTTCATTGAAGACATTCAGCAAGAAACCAATTGTTCGTTGGAAGAGGCCGTACGTCTCGCCTTGCAGGAGGTGGTGGGTGCATACGCCATCGTTTTAATCTCCGAAGATGACCCCACGCAGCTGATTGCCGCCCGCAAAAGCAGCCCGTTGGTCATTGGCGTGGGCGAAAATGAATTCTTTTTTGCGTCTGATGCTACCCCCATCATTGAATACACCAAAGATGTCATTTACTTAGACGACAACCAAGTGGCCTTGGTACGACAAGGAGAGCTTAAAATCGTTAATCTCGAAAATGAACGCCAAGCTCCTTACATTCAAAAGTTAGAACTGGAATTGGAAGCCATTGAAAAAGGCGGCTATGACCATTTTATGCTGAAAGAAATCTTCGAACAGCCGCGCTCCATTGCCGATAGTATGCGCGGACGGGTCAACAGCGAAGAGGGAACCTTGCAGTTGGGCGGCCTGAGCGACTACATGGACAAACTCGCCGAAGCCAAACGCATCATTATTGTAGGTTGTGGCACGTCGTGGCACGCGGGGCTGGTGGCAGAATACGTCTTTGAAGAACTCGCCCGAATTCCCGTAGAAGTCGAATACGCTTCGGAGTTTCGTTACCGCAACCCTATTATCAACCCAGACGACTTCGTCATTGCCATTTCTCAGTCTGGCGAGACCGCTGATACCCTCGCGGCCATTCAGCTCGCTAAATCGAAAGGAGCGACCATTTTTGGCGTGTGCAATGTGGTCGGGTCATCCATTGCGCGCGAAACCCACGCGGGAGCCTATACCCACGCGGGGCCCGAAATCGGCGTAGCAAGTACGAAAGCCTTTACGGCACAAGTGACTGTGTTGACACAAATGGCTATTGCCATTGCCCACAAACGGGGTAGCATCACCGAAGAACTCTACCAACAATTGCTCCTCGACCTATCGGCGATTCCGCAAAAGGTGGGGCAAGTGCTCAAAGCCGCCGACCGCATCAAAGAAATTGCGTATATTTTCACCTACGCCCGCAATTTCATCTATCTGGGGCGGGGGCTGAATTTTCCCGTTGCGTTGGAAGGGGCTTTGAAACTGAAAGAAATTTCGTACATCCACGCCGAAGGATACCCCGCGGCCGAAATGAAACACGGCCCAATTGCGCTCATTGATGAAGACATGCCGGTAGTTTTTATTGCTACCAAAGACAGTTCCTACGAAAAAATCGTTTCCAATATTCAGGAAGTAAAAGCCCGTAAAGGCCGCGTGATTGCTATCGTGACCGAAGGCGATGAGCTGATTCCGAACATGGTTGATTTTGTGATTGAAGTACCCGAAACGCACGACATCCTGATTCCGTTGCTTTCATCCATTCCGCTACAATTACTTTCGTACTATGTGGCCGTAATGCGCGGACGCAATGTGGACCAGCCCCGAAATCTGGCAAAATCTGTCACCGTAGAATAACGGAAGTTAAGTCAAACCTCTTTTCGTATTTTTGTCGGGTACTCACCTATTTAATTCTTTTATGAAAAAATCAAATCGTCGTTCATTTCTAACCGCCGCTACCCTCGTCGGAACGGGGGTGGTTGCCAACGTCATCGCAGCTGCGCCCAAAAAGCAGCTTGTACACCACGTTTTCTTTTGGCTCAAAAACCCAGGCTCCGTAGCCGACCGTGATAAACTGGTAGAAGGCGTAAAAACCCTCTCAAAAATAGAGACCATCCGTAAACTACACGTGGGAGTATTAGCAAGCACCGAAAAAAGAGATGTAGTAGATACAAGTTGGGATGTATCGGAGTTGATGTTTTTTGACGACACGGCGGGGCAAAAGGTATACCAAGACCATCCGATTCACCAAGAATTCATCAAAAACTACTCCCATTTGTGGAGCAAAGTAGTGGTGTATGATGCGATGGAAGCTTGATAAATGGCGTTTTTTCAACGATGACGTCAAGGAATAATTATTACCCATCTTTCGCCTCGTTGAATAATAAAGTATGTCAGTTTTGAAAGATTAATCGTTAGTAGAGATACCAACGGTTAATCTTGACCATAACAAATTGATATATGTGGATAGAACAAAACAATAAGCTCGTAAAAGAATACGAATTTGAAGACTTCAAAGAAGCCTTTGCATTTATGACCAAAGTGGCCGAAGTAGCCGAGCAGATGAACCATCACCCTTGGTGGTCAAACGTTTATAACAAAGTGACGTTTGAGCTTTCTACACACGATGCAGGCGATAAAGTGACCGAAAAAGACGAAGCCTTGGCCGATGCCATCGAAGAAATTTTTGAGGCGATGTAGTCTCATTCCTACCGACACTCAGCCCCCTTTCTCTTAAAAAGAAGGGGGTATTTTTTTGATAACCAACAAAAAAAGCCCTCATCGCAAAGCAATGAGGGCTTCTGTCACTCTAAGCAGATAAAAAATATCTTAGTTGAGCAACTTCAATTTTAAATCGTTTAAGCGCGTGCGAATAGACGCATCTACTTGCCGGTCTCCAACGCGCAACACGTATCCTCCAATGAGTTTCTCATCTACTTTCTCCTCTAATTCAACTGTTTTGCCAGTAGCTTCTGCTACTATGCTCACAAATTGTGTACGTAATGGAGCGGTCAATGGCATCGAAGAAGTAATGAGCGCTTTGACAATGCCTTTTTTCTCATCATACAGCTTGATAAACTCTTCCGCGATACTAAACATAATTCCTTCGCGGTTTTTCTTCGTGATGATGGTAAAGATCGTATAAGAAGTCGGACTTACTCTGGTCTTAAACACTCCTTCCAGAATAGCCAATTTCTTGTCGTGACGTACCACAGGGCTTTTCAGGGCCAACATCAATCCACGATTTTCTTCTGCTGTCTGCTTGAAGAAAAGCATATCCTGATAAACAGTGTCCACCACGTTTTGTTCTTGTGCCAAGTCAATAAGCGATTTGGCGTATCGTAATGCTACGGTAGATTCAGACATAATTTATTGAACAGTTACCATTGAACATCAACAGTTCAATGTTGAATGATAATTGACTAGTTAAGTCTTGCTTCTTTGGCCAAATCAGCTACCAATTTCTCCTGCGAGGTCTTGTCGCCTAATTCTTTGCGCAACACTTTCTCGGCAATATCAAGCGAAATCGTGACGATTTCTTTCTTCATTTGAGCAACAATGGCTACGCGCTCGTTGTTGATGGCCTCACGTGCATCTTCAATAATGCGTTTTCCTTCGATACCTGCGCGGTCTTTTGCTTCGGCAATCAGACGGTCGGCAGATTCTTTGGCAGATTTCAAAATGCTGTCGCGCTCGGCACGGGCTTGAGCCAGTAATTTTTCATTGTCTGACTGCAACTTAGCCATGTCGGCACGGGTCTTTTCGGCCAAATCAAGCGCGCTTTGAATCTGATGTTCGCGTTCTTTTAAGCCGTTCATGATGGGTTTCCAAGCGGCTACGCGCAGGATCACCACCAAGATAACAAATACCACCAACATCCAGAAAAGTAAGCCGATTGCGGGGGTTAACAATTCCATTTGAATACAGTTTACAGTTTTTAGATAATAATTTAGAATTCCTCTTGTTTACTACAAAAGAGAGGATTTCGTACCGACGCCTAATGCGCACAGTACGAAATCCCTTTGTTGCAATTAGAGCTTGAAAGAAATCAACAAGCAAATAACGGCAGCGAAAAGAGCTACGGCCTCGATCAAAGCCGCGATAATCAACATCGCAGTTTGGATACGACCAGCAGCCTCTGGCTGACGAGCAATACCTTCCATTGCGCTACCACCGATACGGCCGATACCTAGACCTGCACCGATTGCAGCTAAACCTGCACCGATACCGGCACCTAATACCGCTAGACCTGCACCGCTTTCAGCAGCAGCTTGGAGTAAGATTTGAAGCAACATGATTGTAATTTATTATATAGTGAAACAAAAGAATTCAATGAAAAATGGTACGCGTAAATTAGTGTCCGTGGTCTGCTTCGTGGCTCTCTTCGATGGAGCTTCCGATGTACATTGACGTCAGGAGCGTAAAGATAAAGGCCTGCAAAAACGCCACCAATAACTCAATAACGTTCATAAACAACGTAAAGATGAGCACCAACGGGCTCACCGCCCAACCGGTACCGCCACCGCCTAAGTTGTTGGCAATAAATATCAAACCTAAAAGGCTCAGGATGATGATGTGACCCGCCGTGATGTTGGCAAAAAGTCGAACCATCAATGAGAAAGGCTTCATGAATACACCCACGATTTCTACCGGAATCATAATCGGCAACAAAGCAACAGGTACACCCGTTGGCTTAATCAAGTGAGCGAAATAATGCTTATTGGCGCTAAAGTGAACAATGATAAAGGTAATTACCGCCAGAATTAACGTTACGGCGATATTGCCCGTTAAGTTTGCGCCACCAGGAACCAACCCAAGCAGGTTGTTTACCCAAATGAAGAAAAACAAGGTCAACAAATAAGGCAAATATCTTTCGTACTTAGGGCCGATGGCAGGCTTCACCACTTCATCCCGAATAAACAGAATGATAGGCTCCAAAAACGACTGGATGCCCGAAGGGGCTTTCCCTTTATTTTTGGAATAACCTTTGGCAACCGAGGTAAAAATAAGCAAAAGAATAACGGCACTTAAAAGCAGAGAAGCTACGTTCTTAGTAATGGAAAAATCCAATACGTGTGCTTCTTTGTTGGCTTTGCCATCTGCCCCGATTGGGTAGATGTGCTCATGCTCCAATACGTAGCCTAAGGCTTTGTTGGGATACACGTGGTTTTCGTGATCTTCGTGGGTAGCATCGGGCGAGTGGTAGAAGTTGCTCGATGAAAATACCTTCACCCCATTGTCATAAATAATGACAGGAAGCGGTATTGACAAACCATGCGCAAATTCCCATTCGTGGGCATCTGCGATGTGGTGCATAATCATCTCACCAATGTTGAATTTGCTTTCTTTGGCTTCATGGTCATGAGCCGGTTCTTCGGCGAAAGCAACGGAAAAAGTAACAAAAAGTAGCGCGAATGTCGCGAAAAATGTATGACGTAAGGTCTGAAACATAACTAACGATTAACGAATTACAAATTAAGAATACGCTCCTATTCCAAATCGCGGCGCAAGTTACGATACAATCCGTATATTTCAAAACAAGTATAAAATAAATAAAATGCAAAAAAGGTAACGACGAAGCTATTGGGGGAGGTCACCTTGAAATACAAAAATACCCCTACAAATACCAAGCACATTAAGAGACGAACGACAACCGTGGTTAGGTAAAATTGAACAAATCTTTCTCTATTCTCCTTAAAACCCTGCTCCATCAAACGGTGTTGAAGCAACGAAACCACAAAGAAGAAGGCCAGAATAGTCCATTTTTCAGGATGGATATAGGCACCGACTGAAAAGTAATCGGCTGTAAAAAGTACAATTCCCAAAAAGAACGTAAAAAGGATAGTTCGAAACATTTTATAAAAGTTAATCAACGAAATAGGTAACAAACAGCAGGTAAGTGCTGAGTATTACAAAAATATATTGGGTCATCTTTCCCTTAGAAATCAGGATTTGACCTGCCGAATGAAATTATACAAGGCGGCAGCGATAGAAAGTAAAGATAATGCCAATGTCCAACCGGGAATTTTATTTCCCTGCCACTCGTCCAGCTTTACTCCCGCGTAGGTCCCCAGTCCGATGGTTCCGAGCATTTGCAAGCCAATGCTCGAATATTTGGCGTAATTGGTCGTCTTTTTACGCATTGAGTCGCCATTATCGGTCATTTTACAACAAAGGATTTGAAATTAATTCAACTCTTTGGGCTCATAATCGTGTATTTTTTGGACATCTACGCTCACAATATCGTCCCGCTTACCGCTGTCAAACATGGGAACAAACTTTGCACCCCACACCACTTCTTCGTACCGAAACGAATACCGAGCATGTACCGATTGCAAAAAAGTTTCTTCGGTAGCCCGAACATACACCAGAAACTCCGTATCCGACTCGGCCAAGCTGTCCTCCGTAGCACCGTATAAAGGACTCGCTTCGGTGATAGGATGCACAATGGTCCAACTTAATGGAAAAAAATTTACCTGGCTACGTTCCAGTTTTAATTGATAATAACGCCGCGAACGCTGTCCGTTGGGGAGGGTTTCCAATCGTGAAAGTGAAATCTCAACCCGCACATCCACCAACTCCGTTGGGCTCTCATTAATCATCCGAAACATCCAACCGTTGATGTCCAAATAAGGCGCAAAGATAGCATTTCGGCTAAAAAGAATTTTGGGAACGGGACGCGAAAACCGTCCATAGACCAAACCCGACGCAATCGCAAAGCCTAACACGCCCACCAGCGACTCAATAGATGAAAGTCCGCTCGCCACTAGCCCCACGGGTGCCACGTGCCCATAGCCAACGGTGGTCAATGTTTGGGCGCTAAAAAAGAACGCCCCCCAAAACTGCTCCATCGTACTGACGGCCTTAATTCCCTGAAGGTGCTCTACCCCTATTATCATGTAAAGCACTGAAAAAAAGCAGTTTACTACAAAATAAACTAAAAATACCACCAGAAAAAACATCGGCCAAGAAAGCCCCGTCAGACGATGGAAAATATCGAGCCTCGCCCAAAATGAGCCATTTACTCGACGCGCATTAAAAGACCCGTCGGATTTCATCAATCGCCCGCGGTCATTGGTAATGCGGGTTCCAAATCCTACGTCACGGCGTTCTTCCTCTTTTTCGAGAAGTTTACTGTTTTTAACTTTAGTGATAAGTCGATGTGTAGCCATACGATAATGAGCAATCAATGAAGGGGGTAAATAGTCTATTTTCACCTAACAATTTCCCCTTCGTTTCCCGTTCAATCCATAACTAAAATTAATGATAAAAGCCTCATTTTAAGTTAGCAAGACAGCTCCATTGTCATTCATACCGACGAATACCCAGTTTTGAAACTCAAAATACAACCCAAGAACCCTTACCTTTGCAAAAAAGTAGGGTGTGAAAAAAGTATCAGTTCTTATCGCCGCTCGCAACGAAGCGGACAATATCATTGCCTGTTTGCAGTCTGTGGCGGCGTTGAGTTATCCACCAGAACACCTGCAAATCCTCATCGGAAATGACGCTTCGGAAGATGAGACGGGGGCGTTGGTGCAGGAGTTTATTCGGGACAAACCTCATTTTGAACTTATTAACATTATCCCCGCTCCTGATTCAGGCGGTGCATCGACCCTAAAAGGAAAATCCAATGCGTTGGCCCAATTGGCGCAGCGGGCACAGGGCGAATTTCTATTTTTTACGGATGCCGATATTGAAGTACCAGCTCAGTGGATTGAAAACATGCTTTCGCATTTTAAACCCAACGTGGGCATCGTAACGGGTATCACGGCCATAAAAGGCGGAGGCTTATTTGGACTGATGCAAGCCCTCGAATGGTTGTATTATCTTTCATTTATGCGGTTATTTTCTCTTTTTGGGGTTCCCATTACGGCAATGGGTAACAACATGGCCGTAAGCCGTAAGGCCTTTGAGGCCGTGGGAGGGTACGAAAAAGTAGGTTTTTCAATCACCGAAGACTACGCTCTTTTTCACGCTATCGTAACCCAAGGTTATAAGTTCGTCCAATTATTTGACCGCCGCGTACTGACCCTTTCCCAGCCGATTCCGACCTTTTCTCAACTATTGATTCAACGAAAACGCTGGATGTACGGCGCCATGACCCTGCCTTGGGGGCAACGTATCGGGGTGTATGTCAATGCATTATTCCTTCCATTTATAGTGCTTCTAGTCATTTTTTTACCCAAAGCCGCCCTTGTTATTTTATTCTTATACGTTCTGTGGGTTTGTACTTGGTTGGTCAGTATTTTAAATTGGCTGCAACAACCTCACTTTTTTATCGGCGTCCCTTTTTTCTGGCTTTACCACCTCTTGATGAACTTTGTGATGCTGATTAATTTTTATGTACGAAAAACCACCGTCTGGAAAGGGCGAGAGTATTGAGAAACGGAAAAACCGTAAAATAGAAAACTGTAAAATGTAAAACTGGAAAATAGAAAACTGAGAAACCGTAAAATAGAAAACCGAGTAACCGTAAAATAGAAAACCGTAAAATAGAAAACTGAGAAACCGTAAAATAGAAAACCGTATTAGCTACCCGCAACCAATGCAAAACTGAGAAGTATTTGTATTCAAAGCGCTTCATCTTTCTCCATTCACGAATCATGATAGAAACCCACGCTCATATTTACGACGAAGTATTTAATGAAGACCGCACCCAAATGCTGAACCGTGCTTTTACGGCGGGAATTACCCAAATCTGGATGCCCAATTGTGACCACACGACCATCGACGGCATGATGGCGTTGGCGGAGCAGTACCCAAATATCTGTTTGCCCATGATGGGTTTGCATCCTACGTATGTCAAAGAAGATTTCCAAAAAGAACTGTACATCGTAGAAGATTGGCTCAATAAAGCAGCCCAATCGCCTCTAACTCCCGTGCCGAAATTTGTAGCCATTGGCGAGATTGGTATGGACTTATACTGGGATAAAACCTTTGTTGAGCAGCAAAAAGAAGCGTTTTTGGTTCAATGCCATCTGGCTCTCAAACACAATCTTTGGATTGACATTCACAGTCGCAGTGCTTTTTGGGAAGTCGTTGAGTTGATTGAGCAAGTGGGAAATCCACTGCTGAAAGGAATTTTTCACTGTTTTACGGGAACGCTCGAAGAAGCCCAAAAAGCGATTGAATTAGGCTTCAAACTAGGAATTGGGGGCGTGGCTACCTTCAAAAACGGTGGGTTAGACAAGGTTTTGCCTTACATAGACGTAGAACATATCGTGCTCGAAACCGATTGCCCTTATTTGGCACCCGTCCCGTATCGCGGTAAGCGCAACGAAGTCGCGTATATTCCGATTATTGCGCAGAAAGTCGCTGACTTAATGCAAATTACGATCGAAGACCTCGCCCGAATAACAACCCAGAATGCAACCCAAATGGTGTATTAAACATCCCCTCGTTCAAAACGATTTCTTTATCATCAACACTTCTCAACCCATGCCAGCGTATAAATCAGTCACCATCAATCCCGTTTTACCCAACCGTCCGCGCGCATCCGTGTTGGTGATATACACGGGTGGAACACTCGGAATGGTCTTTGAAAAAGGCCAACTCGTCCCCTTTGATTTCGAACAAATTCTGGACAAACTCCCCGAAATCAAGCGGTTAGACTTCGAGATTACGTTCACGAGTTTAGAAGAAATCATGGACTCGTCCAACATGCGCCCCGACGTGTGGATGGACTTGGCGCGGTTGATTCAGCGGCATTATGATTCTTACGACAGTTTTGTGATTCTACACGGCACAGACACGATGGCTTATACCGCTTCGGCGTTGAGTTTCATGCTCCAAAACCTCAGCAAGCCCGTTATCCTGACGGGCGCGCAGCTGCCCATCGGAATTGCCCGAACCGACGCCCGCGAAAACATCATTACAGCCTTGGAAATCGCGGCGGCCCAGTGGGAAGGCCGTCCGTTGGTGCCCGAAGTATGCATTTATTTTCAGAATTATCTCCTGCGGGGCAACCGCGCCAAGAAAAAAGAGACCTCCCAATTCAATGCTTTTCGCTCCGAAAATTACCCCGCCTTGGCTGAAGTGGGCGTGACGATTGAGTACAATTACCCGTACATCGCGCCGTATCGTCCAGAACGCCCTTTTCATGTCCAACTGCCGTTGGATGAAAATGTAACCATTCTGAAGTTGTTTCCGGGCATCACCCAAAATGTACTCCGTTCAATCCTCAATATCAACGGATTGCGCGGTGTTGTACTGGAGACTTTCGGTGCTGGCAATGCCCCTACTCTACCTTGGTTTTTGTATGAACTGAAAGAAGCCACGGAGCGCGGCGTAGTCATCATGAATGTATCGCAGTGCGACGGCGGGCGCGTGATGCAGGGACGCTACCAAACCAGTACGTGGTTCCAAAAAATCGGCGTAGTGGGCGGCGGCGACATCACTACCGAAGCCGCCATTACCAAGATGATGAGCATTTTAGCGCGAGAAAGCGATATGGAGCGCATCCGCGAAGAATTGGCAAAACCTTTGGCGGGTGAAATGAGCTTGTTGTGATTGAGTATCGTGCTGTGTAAAATTTTTCTTTGCAAAACTAAATGGTCAATTTTTAGTTATGTAGAGTTGAATCAGCCATTCACAGCAAGACTATGAAAACAATACTTTTTGCCGCATTATCCCTATTTCTAATCAGCAACATCACTTTCTCTCAAAATGCCGATGCGATTTTAGGCGATTGGTTTAACGCCGAAAAAGACGGTAAAATCCGAATTTACAAATCAGGAAACCTTTATTTCGGAAAACTGATTTGGGGTAAAGAACTCTACGAAGCCGACGGCAAAACATCCCGAAAAGATGCCAACAACGCCAACGCTTTATTGAAGGGGCGCCCCTTGTTAAATCTGCTCATTTTGGAACAATTTGAATTCCATCAAGACCAATGGCGCAACGGAAAAGTGTACGACCCCAAAAGCGGCAAAACCTACGACGGTTTTCTGAAACTAAAAGACGGAAAGTTAGAAATCAGGGGGTATGTAGGCATTGCGGCATTTGGCAAAACTACGGTTTGGACCAAAGCCCAATAATTTTTATATATTCCGATTTATTTGCCCATCCAGCGCTTAAAATCCGTGGCCCGCTCTCTACTTACCAGCACTTCATCGTCGGTGTTGGGTTTGAGAATTAACTTCAGTTTATTGTTAAAATAGGGATGAACCTGCTGCACCGTATTGATGTGAACGATGTATTGACGATTGGCCCGAAAAAAATGGGCGGGGTCAAGCATCGCCTCTAGCTCATCTAAGGGATAATCCAGTGAAAACTTTTGATTATGAACGGTCTTAAACAAACTAACGCCTTCTTCGGAGTAAAAATAGGCAATATCGCTCACCTCAACGGGCACCCATTGTTGCAGATGTTTCACCAAAAAACGCCGCCGATAATCCGCCGGCTGAATATGTTGACGGAGTTGCTGTACTAGCGCATCAATGTCGACGCCACTGCTGGCTTCGTTTTTTCCAGCCACGGCTCCGATTTGATTATAGTGCGTCCGTTTGTACTTATCCAAGCTCGCTTCCAGCTCATGCCGCTTGATGGGTTTAAGCAAATAATCAATGCTGTTGACTTTAAAAGCGCGCAAAGCGTATTCATCGTACGAAGTCGTAAAAATGACGGGAGCACTCACGGTGGTTTGTTCAAATATCTCAAAGCTCTGCCCGTCGGCCAGCTCAATATCCATCAAAATCAAATCAGGCCTCACCGCTGACTCGTTTGAATGGGCATTCAGCCAAGCCACTGACGCCCTCACACTGGCGCAGGTTCCTACGATTTGGATGCTTTCATCCAAATCCAACAACAATTTTGACAATTTTCGAACGGCCAGTTCCTCGTCTTCAATAATTAAAATTTTCATAGTGAGCAAAGATTAATGGGTTAAAAATCGGCCATAAACGCCAATTTTTCAAGAATAGAGTTTTTAAAACGGTACAAAAGGGCCTTGAGTCGTCAATTATATCTTATCAAAGGTAACATAACCGAGAACTGACTTTCATTTTCAAGAATGGTCGGAACGGTCTGCCCCAACATTTTATATTTGGTCAGAATATTATTGAGTCCCAGGCCATTTGAGTGTATTTTGGTGTTTTTTCGCTGTAAGTTATTGGTAATCACCAATTGATTGTCGGAGTTCGTAAAAACCGAAATAGAGAGCGGCTGTTCGGGCAAAATAATGTTGTGCTTAACGGCATTTTCCACCAACAATTGCAACGTCAAAGGAGGCAACAGAAATGCTTCGTGAACTGAATCGACATGAATAGTAATCTTTAACCCTGCTCCGTAGCGCGTTTTGAGCAAATGTGTATACGAATGAATAAAATCCAGTTCAGCCCCCAAAGTGGTGAGATTCTGCTCATTGCTCCGCAACAAATAACGATACACTGTGCTCAATTCTTCCAGAAAAAGGGAGGCTTGCGGTGGGTCTTCCTCAATAAGGGTTCCGAGAGCGTTCAGGCTATTGAACAAAAAGTGCGGATTCACCTGCTGCTTTAACGCTTCCAATTGGCTTTGAAGATTGGTTTTCTCCAGTGCTTCTTTTTCACGCTCTGATTGCCGAAGTCGTTTTTTTATTTCTCGGGATTCGACAGCAAAGAAAAGCGCCTCATACACCGGCAAAAAAAGTAGAAACATAATGGCTGCCTTTACAAAATCGACTCCATAAAACCACAGTGAAAGCCGATGATTGTTGATTGTAAATGTGGCATAGTGTTGGACCGTAGAATCATCCAGCGTTTGATAAATAAGCCAATGCCTTGCAATACCCGTCAGCCAAAGCACTAGCGTAGTCCCGAGCATCCCCGTCAAAAACGTTAAAACAAGCCGTTTTATAATCTGGCTACCCAGAGGATACTGTTCTCTAAACTTAAAAATAACAAAACGATTGAGGTGCCAAGTAGCCACAATAGAAGTCATTGTAAGCATCAACCGCCCGGCAATCGTCCAACTGAATGGCATTTGGAGGTAATTATTGACAGATACGCTCATCAGCATCAACAATGTGATGCCAATGATACGTAGCCATCTGTCATTCAATCGGGTCAATCTTGTAGTTGTTTTGATTGAAAATACCTTCTTTTTGCCTTTCCTGCCAGCGGCAAACGACTCCAAATTTTCAGATTTCGAGGAGTTCGTTTATAGCGCTTTCCAAGTCATGATGGCTTTAATCACAAAACCATCTTCTTCAACTTCTACCTGCGCTTTTAGGGTTTTAGAGGAAGCCTCAATGACTTTCAACTCCGAAATATCGGTATTGTCGTCGCCATCCACAATACGTAACATTTTAGTCTGTTCATCATACGTCCAGCTACCTGTGTTTCCCTGCCCAGGGCTGTCATCATCGCAACGCTTGGCGCCGTTATCGCCCGACAATCTGCCACCCTTTTCAAAAATCATGACGTTGTCTTTTTCACAGTCTGGCAAAAAAACCATCAGATCGGGATCCACTTTTCCATCCCCGTCAAAGTCGACCGCTGGGTCCATGATAAAGGAGGCAAGTACCATTCGTTTACCCACAAAAGGGAGGCCATCTGCTGGCTCACCTTCGATTTCGTTTTTTTTGCACCCTGCAAGGGTCATCAACAGAAAGGCCATTGCGGCCACAATAAAAGAGTTAATTCGTTTCATGGCTTACTTTTTTTATTTTTTTAAAGTGGTTGTATGAATGTGACGTGAGAGAAATAACTTAATGCGATAAACGACGCAAAAAAATACTGCCCTTCGACAACGCAAAGATGGCGCTTGTCGAAGGGCAGTAGCAACTGGCAGCTCGCTGAAGTGTAATTTCCTGCCTATGAATCGGAATAAAGCAGGCTTAGAAAGTGGCGTTTATTTTAGATTAACGGTCTCAACTTGTAGTCCTTGTTCCAGTAAATACGCTTCCCATTCGTCAATGAGGTTCTTTTTCAGAACCCGTGGAAACTTATTTTGTCCGCCCATTTTACCCCTTTTGGCCATCCAGCCCAAAAAAGTAGCCGAAGGCAACACCGTCACAAAGACATCTTTTAAGGCATGACGTCGCTCCACGACGTAGTCATCATTGAGCACTTTGAGGTGGCCATCAATCTTATCGCGCAGGGCATCGGCGTCTACTTCGTCGTCGGTGCCGATGTACCATTGGTGCGCAAAAAGCGAATCGTGGCGAATACCCGCCACCGTAAATTCTTTCACGGTGATTCCCAACTCTTCGGCGCTGAGCTCCACGGCCTTGTTCATGTTTTCGACGGAAAGGTGCTCTCCGCAAAGACTCAAATAATGCTTTGTACGTCCCGTAATCGTGATTTCGGCGCGTTGTTTATTAGCAAACTTAATCGTATCGCCAATCAGGTAACGCCACGCTCCTGAGCAGGTGGAAATCAGCAGCGCGTAGTCTACTCCTTCTTCCACTTCATCAATCATCAGGGTTTGTGGATTGGGAACGAGCTCTCCGTCTTCGGTAAAATTTTTGTCGTTGAAAGGCACAAATTCGTAGAAAATACCATTGTCGAGCACCAAACGCATCCCATCGGCGTGCGGACGATTTTGGAAAGCAATGAATCCTTCCGACGCCAAATACGTATCAATATAAATAAGCGGACGCCCAAGGAGCTTTTCAAAACCAGCCCGGTAAGGTTCGAAAGAAACCCCACCGTGGCCAAAAACGCTGAGGTTTGGCCAAATTTCGTGGATATTTTTCAGCTTGTAGCGCTCTATGATTTTCTCCATGATAATTTGGAGCCAAGCCGGCACCCCCGCCATAAAACCAATATCCCAATTGGGAGCTTCTTCCACGATTTTTTCTAGCTTTCGGCTCCAGTCACGCTCGCGGGCAATCTCAGGCCCTGGCTTATAATAGCGCTCAAACCAAAAAGGAATATTGGCCGCATTGATGCCACTCACATCTCCCTGAAAACGCCCCTCGTCAATAGAGCTTAGGTCGGTACTACCGCCAATCATCAAGAAGCCTTTTTCGTAGAGGTCACTCGGTAGTTCTTCGTACCGCCCCAGCGACAGGATTTGACGAATACTCGTGCGCTGAAACGATTTGGTCATGGCTTTGGTAACGGGAATATACTTCGACGCCGCCTCCGACGTGCCCGAACTCAACGCAAAGTATTTGACCCGCCCGGGCCAGCATACATTTTTTTCTCCTGCGTGCGCTTTATGCCACCATTCACGGAAAATTTTTTCGTAATTATGAACGGGAACGAACTGTTTGTATTTTTCGTAAAACGTATTGCCTTCGTCAAAAACGGCGGTATTAAGTATTTCTTCAAAATTATACTTTTCACCGAACTGCGTATAACGCGCCTTCGCAAGAAGCTTACTCAACGTTTTTCGCTGCACTTTTGCGTGATTGTTTTTCTCACGCTGAATGCTTACGGTCAGCTTTAGTCCTCCTTTTAACAAGTTTCCTAAAAGTGCCATGCTAGCAGGGGTTTTTAAATGATTGTTGATTTTTCATAAGCTGAAAGGGCTATTTTCAAGAGAGTTTTTAAGATACCACGGTAAAGGTTCAATTACCTTTCTGCCTTATTACTAACTTTCAATTTCTTCCAACTGCCACTGTTTCATTAACTCAACTGTTTGATAGGCAGTCATATCATACTGGCAAGGTACTACTGCGGCATAATTATTGGCCAATGCCCACTCGTCGGTATCTTCCATGCCTTCATCATAATTGACAAACTTGCCCGCCATCCAAAAATAGCTACGTCCGTGCGGGTCTTTTCTTTTCTCAAACTCTTCTTCCCATTTTCCGTTGGTTTGTCGGCAAATGCGCGTTCCTTTCAGTGGCTCACCAGACTTTTTCGGAAAATTCACATTAAGTGCCACTCCTTTGGGTAAACCATTCTCCAAAACAGCCTTTGCAATCTGCAAAATGTAAGGTTTGGCGTGCGAAAAATCAGCATTGGGGGCAAAATCGCACAATGAGAATCCGATGGCGGGAATCCCTTCAATAGCTGCTTCGATGGCCGCTGACATGGTACCAGAATACAAAATACTGATAGAACTGTTGGACCCGTGGTTGATACCACTCACTACCAGGTCGGGAGTACGGTCTTTTAATACATAATGCTTGCCCAATTTCACACAATCGGCTGGTGTACCACTACATTCGTAGGCCCTTACATCCTTAAAAATCTCCGTTGCATGAAGCCGCAATGGCTCCCCAATCGTAATCGCATGACCCATCCCCGATTGAGGACTGTCCGGGGCCACCACCACCACGTCGCCCAACTCTTGCATTAACTCTACTAACGTCCTGATTCCTAACGATGTAATACCATCGTCATTACTAACTAATATTAGCGGTTTTGGAGGATACATAATGGGTTATTTCTCATTTTAGGCGGGCAAAGTTACGGACAAATCATCAGATTTTCACTTTTGATTTTTACCGTTGCATTACCGCAGTCATTCTATCGGGAAAGCACTAAAATAAACGAGATTCAGCGGCAATTATTCTACTGAATGACTGGCCTTTATGCGTTTATTGGCTAGAATTGCCTTTTTGGTTATTCGTATCCATTTTTAAAAACAATGAACCCACCTTTCTCAAAACTGACTTCCACGAATTCTTTCTCCATTTTCTCCAGCACAGCCCCTTTTTTCTCCTTTACAAAGTGCGTTTTGAAGGGCAATTTCAGCCGCGCAATACCGCCTTTTTCAGATTTTAAAATGACTTCGTCCACCAAGCCACCCGTGCGTTTTCCGCTGACCAACACGGCACCTTCAGCTCGTAACTCTTTGAACGAAACGTCTTTCCAATCGGCAGGTACGGCGGGAAACACTTCAATAAAACCCGCATAGCTTTGCAACAGCATTTCCTGTACTCCAGCGGCAAACGCAAAATTCCCTTCCAGTGTAAACGGTCGGTACGTAAATTTAGACAAACCCGATTTCGTTTGGTCGCCGTTGGCATGAAAGGAGTTGGGTAAACAAAACGCCGTGGCAAACGTCCGCAACGTTTTGGCCGCACCTGTGCCGTCTTTGGCGCGGGCTTTGAGGCTGCCCAACCACGCATACGAGTATCCGCACCACCAATCAGGGCCAATTTTATCGAGCAAGGCAAGGCTATTTTTGATGATGGCTTGGTCGTTTTCTCCATTTTCCCAGCGAATTTCACCCAAAGGATGAATGGCCATTACGTGCGAAAAATGCCGGTGTGATTGATTATAGGGCAACGATGGTGTAAATTTTAATTCGGCATTTTCAGAAAGAGCATAAGGAGCAAACTGACTGAAAATATCCCGCCAATGGGCGGCTTCCTGCGTCAGTTTTAATTCTGCCGCCAATTCAGCGGCTTTGCTAAACGTAAAACGCATAAGAGACAAATCATAGTTCGTATTCTCAGAAAACCAAGCAGTTACCCGATTGTCATTGATTTCTGGACTCGAACTGATGGGAAGCTGACGCTGCCCCTGTGCGTTCAGAAACGTATTTTTTTCTAAGAATGTCGCCACCTCTTTGAACCACGGATAGGCCCGTTTTTGCAAGAAATCACGGTCCATGCTGTAGCGCCATTGCAGGTAATAATGCTGCGCTAGCCACGAAGAGACCGTCGGCGAGAAAGAATACTGAATCCATCCGCCCATCGGCACCCCCGTGAGGGTAGTCACTCCAGGCACATTGATTCCCTCACTTTGATAAAACCATTTGGTATACTCGCGGTATGCGGGGCGATTTTGGTCGAGGTGGTCAAGGTAGCCGAGGGTTTCTTCCAAATGGTTGGCGGTGTAGCCGGGCCAATAACTCAATTGCGTATTCAAATCATGGTGAAAATCGCCTTTCCAAGGCGGCAATCGGCCGTTGTCGGCAGTCCAAACTGCCTGCAATGAAATCGGTGGCGCCCCCCGACGGGCCGTACTACCAAATTTATACTGTTCCAGATAATACTGTTTTTCCAAGATGGCATCTGGCAACTCAATACTAGATTTAGCCCAGAAATTTTTCCACCAAGCCTGATGCGTTAAGGCGGCTTTTTCAAAAGCAACTATTTTAGCGGTCAATGTATTGGCGGCGGGTTTAGGCTTGTTGGGGTAATGCGCCGAAATCGCCCAAACCCCTTCCCATACATCGACACCGAGGGTTTTCCAGCGTACACTTACTTCATACTCAAACCCGCCCCAACCTTTTTGGCGGTAGGTATAGGCGTTTCCTTGTTTAAGCACTTTTCCCTGTTGGTAACCCAACCGCGCCAAATCGTCACCCGCTACCGACCCACCCGCGGTTTTGTCTACCTCTCCTTCGTACTTGGGCGCTAACAGGCTGATTTTAAAATCTTTCACACCTTCTAGCCGAAAATAACCTAGCAGCGCGGAAGCATGAACAAAAGAGGTAAGTTTGGCCCCGTTGGCCCACTTTACTTCGGCGATGGCTTTTTGTATATCCACCCGAGCGGAGCTTACTTCGCCCCAAGTTTGGCTTTCTATTTCCAATGCAGCGCCCGGAATCTTGCTCGGGGCGGGTTCGCGCTCATAAGGTACATCACCGTATTGCTGTACGGCGGCGTAGTTGTTTTTCTTGATTTGCTCCTGCACCCATGCATACGTAAACTCGGGCTTTTTCATGCCCTCCATCGGGCGTAAATCCCACAATTCAGCGTGGTCGAGGGAGAAGCGTAGGTTATTGCCTTTTTGCCAAATCAATTCTCCAATAAAACCATTCCCTAACGGCAATGCTTCGTCCCAACGCGTTGGGAGTTTGTCAAAAACCAAATCGTGTTTGGCAGAAACTTGGGCAACGGCTGCGTCGGTCAACCTTAAGAAGATACCCAAAAATAGGCAAAGAAGGCGTTTTAACATGGCGAGTTGTTTGGTATTAAAAGGAACTGACACATTCTTATCTTAGTACGAAGATATTTGATTATTTCAGGCAATTGAAAAAGAAGGTAACAGAAAACTGTTTTTTGCTGCCATCATGGTGTAAAATAAGATTGCCGAGAAAGCCAATATTTGGCTGATACGCTGAGGTTTGAGAACCCGACTCGGTGTTTAAATGTTGCGTATTCACAAAGTGAGAATTGTTTTTAGATACTCAAGTTCAAAAGCATTGACCGAAACGATAAAAGTATAAATTTTACCAAAAATCGTGTAACAACTCCCTCACCTCAGCACTGTACCTTTGTACCGTCAAATCAACAATAGCATGGAAACGCTCACGATAGAGAACGAACAAAAAATAACGATTCCTGTGACGGGAATGACCTGTGCGGCTTGCGCGAGCAGTGTCGAAAATGTCCTTAACAAACAGGAAGGGGTATTGGAATGTGCCGTAAATTTTGCCAACGAAACAGCCCAAATTACCTTCAACACCGCCCAAACTTCCCCCGAAGCCCTCAAAAAATCGGTGCAGGCCGTGGGGTATGACTTGATTTTGGATACCGCCAATGCCCAAGTAAAGCAAGCTGAATTAAAAACAGCGCACGTGCAATCACTCAAAAACAATGTGGTTTGGGCGAGTATCCTAACCGCTCCCGTGGTGGTTATCGGCATGTTTTTTATGGAAATGCCCTACGCCAATTGGATTATGCTGGCCCTCACCACGCCCGTATTGGCCCTGTTTGGGAAAAGTTTTTTTATTAACGCCTGGAAACAAGCGCGCCACGGGCAATCCAACATGGACACGCTCGTGGCGTTAAGCACCGGAATTGCCTACCTATTCAGCCTTTTTAATACCATTTACCCCGAATTTTGGCACAGCCGGGGGCTTCACCCCCACGTCTATTTTGAAGCGGCGGCCGTTGTGATTGTGTTTATTATGTTGGGGAAATTGCTCGAAGAAAAAGCCAAAGCCAACACCTCCTCAGCCATCAAAAAACTGATGGGCCTCCAACCACATACCGTGTGGATTATTGAAAACGGCGAAGAAAAAGAAGTGGAATTGGCCCAAGTCCGCATCGGTGACCGCATCATCGTCAAGCCTGGCGACAAGATTGCCGTAGATGGGAAAGTACTTTCTGGTACCTCATTTGTGGATGAAAGTATGCTTTCTGGGGAGCCTATTCCAGTTGAGAAAACCAAAGGGGCCAAAGTCTTTGCGGGAACGGTCAATCAGCAGGGTAGTTTTCGATTTATTGCCGAAAAAATCGGTGGAGAAACCCTACTGGCAGGCATCATCCAGATGGTTCAAAATGCCCAGGGCAGCAAAGCACCCATTCAAAAATTGACCGACAAAATTGCGGGCATTTTTGTCCCGATTGTCATCGGCATTGCCATTCTTACGTTTGTGGCTTGGTTCATTTTAGGAGGCGAAAACGCCCTATCGCAGGGTTTACTGGCGGCGGTTACGGTACTGGTCATTGCCTGTCCGTGTGCGCTGGGATTGGCTACCCCAACGGCCATCATGGTGGGCGTGGGCAAAGGCGCTGAAAACGGGATTCTCATCAAAGACGCCGAAAGTCTGGAACTTGCCCATCGGGTGAATGCCATCATTTTGGACAAAACAGGAACCATTACTGAAGGCAAACCCACGCTCACGGACAGTTTTTGGGTCGAAAACCATGAAACTCAAAAGAGCATTTTGCTCGCTATCGAAAGTCAATCGGCTCACCCATTGGCCGAGGCCGTGGTGAATCATTTGAAAATGGAAGGCGTCAAAACACGCTTGGTTCAGCAGTTTGAAAACGTAACGGGTCGTGGAGTAAAAGCGACCATCGATGGAGAGAATTATTACGTCGGCAGCCCCGTATGGATGACCGAGCGACAACTTTCGCTGTCGGAATCACCCATTGAAAAGTGGCAATTGGAAGCCAAAACGGTCATCGTTTTTGCCAACGAAACCAAGGTAATCGCCGCTTTCGGCATTACTGACCCCATCAAAGAAACGTCGGCCAAAGCCATTGAAGAACTTCAAAACCAAGGAATTGAAGTTTATATGTTGACCGGCGACAATGTCCAAACAGCGCAACAAGTAGCGAAGCAGGTGGGAATCAACCATTTTAAAGCCCAAGTGTTACCCTCCGACAAAGCCGCCTTTGTGGAAGAATTACAACGAACGGGCAAAGTGGTGGCCATGGTCGGCGACGGCATCAATGACTCCCACGCGCTGGCCATGGCCGATGTGAGCATTGCCATGGGTCGCGGCTCCGATATTGCCATGGACGTGGCCAAAATGACGCTTATTTCAGGCGATTTGCATAAAATTGCGCAGGCCATTCGCCTTTCCAAATGGACCGTAGCGGCGATTCATCAGAACCTGTTTTGGGCGTTTATTTACAACCTTATCGGAATTCCGCTCGCCGCTGGCGTGTTGTACCCAATCAACGGGTTCCTGCTCAATCCGATGATTGCGGGGGCAGCTATGGCGCTAAGTTCGGTGTCGGTGGTAGGAAATAGTCTAAGACTTAAACTAAAACACTTATAATCAAGAAGTAAGGGGCATAAAATAAGATACCAGACGTTCACTAAAAAACAATCCTCCTATTTATTACCTCTTACATCCATAAAAATCAAAAATCATACAATCATAAATCATCAATTATTCAAATCATGGAAACCTTACAATTCAAAACCAATATCAATTGCGGAGGCTGCGTAGCCAAAGTAACTCCTTTCTTGAATCAACTCGAAAACGTAGAGACGTGGAAAGTTGACACCAACAATCCCGAAAAAATCCTGACCGTATCGGGCGAAGATTTAACCTGCGAGCTCATCCAAACCGCCATTGAGAAGGCTGGGTTTGAAGCCGCCGAAGTATAATATTGTTCAGGACGTAAAAATCGGAGAATGGCACACGTCCGTTCTCCGATTTTTTATTTTTAAGCTTACTGCCTGTACTCCCCTCCTCTCCAGAGCATCAGCATGATTTTGGGCCATCCCCTAGGCAAATTTTTACTTTTTGCGCATTTTCGACAAAATTCTCCCAGATTTATACGCCTCTGGTAGTACTTTGCAGGCATTATCTTCTTTAAATAAAAACATAAACGCTTTTCAAGGCCCAACCAAACACCGCCTAATCAATCGCAAAGATGCATTTACGTCTATTTTTACTTTTATTGATTCCATTTTGGGGAAATGCCCAATCGCCAAAAGAAACCGTGGTTTTTCAAAACGGCCAAAACGGCTATAAATGTTACCGCATTCCCGCCATTGTCAAAGCTCCCAACGGCCACTTATTGGCTTTTGCCGAGGCACGCCGCAACAATTGCGGTGATTTTGGCGATGTGGAAATCGTGATGAAACGCAGCACCGACAACGGCACGACGTGGGGAAAATTGCAAGTCGTGGCCGATAACGGCAACGACCAAGCAGGCAACCAAGCCCCCGTTTTTGACCTGACAGATAAACGGTTCCCCAAAGGTCGGTTGTTTTTGTTTTACAACACGGGCATCGCCCACGAGCAGGAAGTCCGCGAGGGGAAAGCCATTCGGGAAGTGTGGTATAAGACCAGCACCGACGGCGGACAAACTTGGTCGGAGCCAGTCAATATCACAACGCAGGTTTCCAAACCCAATAAACCCAGCGTAAATCCTGCCTACAATTTCAAAGAAGATTGGCGCTCATACGCCAATACCCCGGGCCACGGTCTGCAAATTCAAAAAGGAAAGTACAAAGGCCGACTTTTTATTCCCGCCAATCACTCGGCAGGACCACCCCAAAAGGAGTCCCGTGATTATGTGGCCCACGCTTTTTACAGCGATGACCACGGCAAAACCTTTAAACTTTCGCCCAACGTGGCCTACCCGGGCAGTAACGAGGCCATTGCCGCCGAAACTTCGGGCGGCAGTTTGGTTTTCAATTGCCGCAACCAATCGGGCGACGCCAAGTACCGAATTCAAGCCTTTACCAAAAACGCGGGCGAAAGTTGGGATGAAGTGAAAATCATGACCGACCTCCCCGACCCGATTTGCCAAGGAAGCATGATTGATTTTCAACCCAAAAAAGGGCAAAAAGTGTTGCTTTTTTCCAACAACAACAGCCAAACCCAACGCGATAAACTGACCGTTCGTGTCAGCTATGATGATGGAAAAAGCTGGTCGGCAGGCAAACAAATTTACGGGGCCGCCAAGGCATATTCAGACCCATCGGCATATTCGGATTTGGTGGTACAACGCGATAATGTCATTGGAGTGTTGTACGAGAAAAATGACTACACGCAAATCGTGTACGCTAAATTCAATTATGAGTGGCTGGTAAAATGAGCATCGGCAAGGGCTATGAATAACGTCGGCGAGGTTTTGAACCTCGCCGACGTTAGCTCGCCGACCTTATCCATAGCAAGTAAAAATCTCTGAAACCCTTTCAATTCATGAAAAAAACATTCATCACGCTTGCGGCCCTCGTTTTAATGGTAAGCGCAGGCCTATTGTCGTTCAAACCCAAAGACAAGCGCCCCAACATCCTGATTCTATTTTCGGACGACCACGCGCTGCAAGGCATCAGCGCTTACGGCAGTCCATACATCAAAACGCCCAACATCGACCGATTGGCCAAGGAAGGTGCTTTGTACCAAAATATGTTTTGTACCAATTCGCTTTGCGCACCGAGCCGTGCCACGCTGCTGACGGGGAAATTTAGCCACAAAAATGGCCACAGAGACAACTCAACCCAGTTTGACGCGGGTCAGAATATGTACCCCAAATACCTACAAGCAGCTGGTTATCAAACGAGTTGGATTGGCAAATGGCATTTACAGGCCACACCGCAGTATTTTGATTATTGGTCGGTGGTGCCAGGCCAAGGGGCGTATTACAATCCAGACTTTAATGAAATGGGCGGCAAAACCGTTAGACACGAAGGGTACGCTACCGACGTTATCACCAATAAAGCCCTGAAATGGCTAAGCAGCGACCGCGATGATTCAAAGCCGTTTTGCTTGGTCATCGGCCACAAATGCCCGCACCGTAATTGGTTGCCCGACACGGGTGATTTGCGGGCGTTTGACAACGTCAAATTTCAATTGCCCAAAACCTTTTACGATAACTATGAAGGTCGGATTGCCGCCAAACGCCAAGATATGACCGTGACCAAAACCATGCGTCTGAAAGAAGATTTGAAAGTGGGCGCTGAAAATGATGAGTTTGTAAAGCGTATGAATCCCGCCCAGCGCAAGGCGTGGTTGGCGTATTATGACCAAGTGACGGCCGACTTTAAGAAGCAAAACTTAACGGGCCGCGCTCTCGACGAATGGAAATACCAACGTTATATGCAGGATTACCTGGGTACACTCCGCTCACTTGACCGCAACGTAGGCCGCGTGTTGGATTATCTGGACCAAACGGGGTTGGCCGAAAATACCATCGTGATTTATTCTTCCGACCAAGGATTTTATCTAGGCGAGCACGGCTGGTTTGACAAACGTTTTATGTACGAAGAATCCCACCACATGCCGATGCTGATACGCTATCCGAAGCGCATCAAACCAGGAACCATCGACCGCGCTATTCACAACAATACCGATTTTGCGCCCACTATTTTGCAGGAAGCCGGACTCAAAGTCCCCGCAGACATGCAGGGACAATCATTTTTCAGTAAAACACCCCGAAAATCAACGTATTACCACTATTACGAGTATCCCGCCGAGCACAGTGTACAAGCACACTTCGGCATCCGCACCGACCGCTACAAGCTGATTCGTTTTTACAAAGACGGTGACTATTGGGAACTCTACGACCTCAAAACCGACCCCGATGAGCTAAAAAATCAATACGGAAATCCCACCTACAAAACCATTCAAAAACAGTTATTAACTGATTTAAAGAAGGTTATCAAGCAATACGAAGATACGGAAGCGGCGGAAATTTTGCAGAAAGAAGGAGTTTAAAGTTGTAATCACGCAAAGACGCTGCTAGTGAGCGTCTTTGCGTGATTACATATTATTGTATTTCCTCTTGAAATTACTTTAGGATTGGCATCCACCGTCAGTGGATAAAACGTCGGCAAGGTTTTGAACAGTAGGCTGGTGCGGCGCAGTCCTCGCCGACGTTACCATGTGTGCGAATTTACTTGGCTTTGCGGATGTAAATATTGCCGTGCATGTTTTTCATCATTATTTCACTACCTCCTCCGTTGACTTTTCCCTGAATCCAGTCATCTACGCTGACTTTGTACATACCGTCTTTGCTTACCCGATTGGTTTTGGGTTGGGTTTTGTCCACGTCTACGTCAAAGTCACTGTAAATTTCGCCCCGATCAGATTTGAGTTTTACGTCAAATTTCGCCGAAGGTGGAAACATAACATCAACGCTGCCATTGAGAGACGTAAACGCCATCGGCGATTCGGCGTTGATACTTTTGAAGTTTGCTTTTACGCCACCGTTTACGGTAGTAGCCACGGCCGAGCCCGACACATTTACGAGCTTGATGGCACCATTTACGTTGCTGATTTCCAATTCTCCGCTCACGTTTTCTATCAAAATATCGCCGTTGTTGACTGTACTTACTTTCAGGCCAAACTGCTGCGGTACTTTAATGGTGAGATTCATGGGACGCTTCATGAATTGCGACGTTACTTTGATGGTGTTGTTGCGCTCTTCGGCCGTAATGTCAATACCGCCGTTGGTAGAGATTTTTTTCATTCCTGCGGCAAGTTCGTCGTTTTTATGCTCAGTTTTTTTACCGCTGTAGGCTTCGGCAACGGCGTCAATAACGACCTCTTTGCCAGCGTAGCCTATCACATGAATAGAGCCATTGATTAAACTTACCCGTAAAGAACCGGGCTTGTTGGGCTCGCTCAAAGGAACGACCAATTGTTCTTTGATTTCGTTTTTGGCCTCGTTTTGTGCTACCAATGGGGCAGCGTAAGTCATTGCCAGGGCTAAAACTGCGATACTTATGTGGGTGGTTTTCATCTTGTTAGGATTGCTTTTTAATGTATATGTTTCCGTTAAATGTTTCAAATCTAAATATCTTGCCTCCATTGCCGATTCTGATAGACGTCTCGGTGTTGAGTTTGTAGGTAGTGCTTTTGTCGCCTTTGGATTCTTGGTTTTTGATGACTTTGACAGGAAGTGACTCAACATCGGGAAAGTCGGTGTAGAACTCTCCTCTGAAACTTTTAAATTCGCAGTCAGCCGAAAGATTGGCAGGGTAGCTGATTTTGATGTCGCCGTTGAGGGTTTTGTAATCCGATTTTCCGGGAGGAATGGCGGTATAATTGGCTTCTACATTCCCGTTAACGGTGCGTACTTCGGTGGCACCTTTGGCGTTGATTAGTGCAATGGCCCCGTTTACGTTGTACACATGCAGAGTACCTGTCACATCCTTGACCGATAAATCGCCGCCGTTGACGGTCGAAACGTGCAGATTCATGGCAAATGGCACTTTGACTATGAAGTCTAGATCATATTTATATTCAATGCGGCGATTATCGTTTCGGCCTTTCCAGTTGTTGCGATTGGGCCGTGAATCATAAGGTTCAAGAATGTAGACGATGACGCTATCTTCATTTTGTTCAAACATCAGCTTAAATTCTTCTTTGCCTTGGTCTAGTATATCTTTGGTTTTACCCGAAATCGTTTTGGCTACCTCTAGCACTACTTTATCACCCGCATAGCCTTCCACAGTGATAGAACCGTTGATGTTGTAAATTGCCAGCGTACTACTTGCTGCATTTTTTATAAGTGCATATTCTTTGACAATTTGCTCTTTAAATTCGTGCGTTTGGGCGGGGGCTTGGGTACAAGACAGCACCACCCCCGCTAAAAAGGGGATAAGGGAACGTTTCATAGCTATTAAAATGGATGATTGGTTTCTAAGATAAATCTTTGATGGTCTGCTGAATTTTGGTTTTGACGAGGTCGTTCAAATCGTCACGGCGCAGCATTTGTCTAAATGCTTTAATAGAGCGTTTTTCTTGTAATTTTACCATCACATCGGCCAAAGCCACTTGTACCAAGGGCGACTCCTGATGTGAGAGCGAAAGCACCAAGCCTTCCCGCACCTGCGGGTCGTGGGCCAGTTCGGCCAAGGCATCCAATGTCACCAAGCGTACATTAACATTTGGGTCATTGTTGAGGGTCGTAAACAAAGCTTTCAGAACTTTATCGTCCACTTCATGGATTTCCTTGGTATAACTGACGGCTTTGAGGCGCTCAGTTGCCGAAGGGTTATCAATCATTGAAAGCATCATCATTTGTCGCATTTCCTGGACTTCGGCAGAGAGCGCCTCCATTTTTACTTCCTGCGGGCGGTTGAGCCAATAGCCCACAAATAGTCCTATACTCAACAAACACACGCTATAAGCAACGCGAAGAGCCAGTTGAGGTGTCCATAATTGTTGGAGTTTTTGGACAAAATCCTGCCACGTATTACGGTTTTTCTTAGCTTCGGTTTTTTTGTAGGTATCAAGCATTGCATAAAACCCCTCGCGCATAGCTCCGCTGGGTTCGGGCGTGGCAGATACTTTCCCTAGTAGTTTCCACAATTGCTGGTCGGCTTCAAATTCTTGCTGGCAATCAGCACACCTCGCCAAATGTCTCTCTATTTCTTTTTGGTCGGTTTCTGAGAGTTGGTGATTTAGCCAGCCCGTTAGCCGTTCTTTTGCGTTTTCACAGTTCATGAGCTTTGCTTCCATTTTCAATCTTTAAGAAATTTTTTTTTAACTCCCCCAACGCCCGGTGGACGCGCACCTTTACGGCGCCTTCGGTGGTATGCAAGATGGCGGCAATTTCTTCGTATTTTAATTCCTGAAACCGACTCAGTACCAATACTTCACGGTGTTCGGGGCTTAATTTGCCAAGTGCCGCATGGAGCGCATCCAATTCTTGCTGTTTTTCAAGCTGTTCGTCGGCCGCGATTCCCCCGCCCAATTTATCGGTCAGGTCGGCGATGTCGAAAGGATGCCCTCCCCAACGTTCTGTTTGTCGAAACGAATCATTTAGAATATTTCGCGCCAAATGATACATCCACGTTCTAAATTCACCTTCTCCGTTGAAAGTATGGCGATATTTCAACATTCTATAAAACACATTTTGGACTAAGTCTTCGCAAGCGTGGGCTTGGCCCGTCATGTGGTACAAAAAAGCAAACAACGGACGATGGTAACGCTCAAAGAGCAAGCCCATCTGGTCGATGTCGCCGGCTTTGACCCGGAGCATAAGTGCATTATCCGTGAGAGCGTTCAAGCGTTTAGAGAATGGTTTGTCAGGTGATTTGTACGTGGTAACTTCGGGCTTGGAAGAAGGTTACAGCGATTTGGAAAAATTGTTGCAATATTTTTTGCTAAAGAGAAAATAGCTAATGAAATGTACCTAAAATCGGTGGTACAAAAAAAGTTGCGTTTTTTTGTAATGTTTTTCCGACTCAATCGTCTATGCTCTTGAAATGGATTTAAAAGCCTTTACACAACTGGTGCTTCCCACTCAGGGCCGACTTTTTAGGTTGGCCAAGCTGTTTCTTAGCAATCGCGAAGAAGCCGAGGATACCTTGCAGGAAGTGTTGTTGAAGCTTTGGACCAATCGACAACAATTGGAATCGTATCAAAGTATAGAGGCCTTTGCGGTACAAGTGACCCGAAATCTGTGTTTAGATAAACTGAAATCAAAAGCGTTTCAAACCACAACGGGCGAGGTAGAATTGTATGAGTTGGGTGAGGAGAGTGCATCGCCGTATCAGCAAACAGAGTTTGCAGACAGCGCGGCTCTGATGCGTCAACTGATAGATGCTTTGCCCGAACCCCAAAAATTGATTCTACACTTACGGGATGTAGAGGAGTATACTTTCGAAGAAATTGAACAGGCAACAGGACTGAATATCAATAACATAAGAGTGATTCTGTCGAGAGCGCGGAAGGAAGTAAGAGATGGGTATTTAAAAGCAAACAATTATGAGTCACGCTATTGAGAAGTTATTAGATAAATATTACGAAGGCGATACCACGCTGGAAGAAGAGCGCGAATTGCGGGAATTCTTCCAAGGAAATAACATTCCAGTGCATTTACAATCTCACGCTGGGCAATTCCAATATTTTGAAAAGGTTCGCCGAGAGCAGCCCTCGGCAACAACAAGTTTTCGGATAGTTACGAATCTGAAAGAACAAGGCAACGTACGCCGTTTTACATTTTGGGGAATGCGCATCGCAGCCGGAGTTACGCTGATTCTTTTGGGGTTTGGAGGAGGAGTACTCTATACAAATCGGAGTTTGCAGCCAGCTGATAATGAGCCGAAAGAGATAGTAGCCATGAAAAAAGTGTTGCGATTTGAGCAAGGAGAGCAAACCTCAGCGAGCGAACGGATTCAGGCCGTCAATTTGAGCGCCCAACTCCACCATGCCGACGAAGATATTACGCAAATGCTCATCAACACCATGAATTTTGACGACAATGTAAACGTGCGTCTGGCGGCGTGTCAGGCACTGCGCCGCTTTGAAAATGAGCCTTTGGTGCGTGAAGGATTCATTCAATCGCTCAGTATTCAGACCGACCCCAATGTGCAGCTGACTTTGATTGAAATTTTGGTTGCTATCAAAGAAAAACGCGCAACGGAAGAAATGCAGCGATTGGCCCAAAATAAAGAAGTGATGGAGGTAGTGCGTATGAAAGCCGAAGAAGGGTTTACCCACTTAACCCAATTGAAGAAAAAAAGAGTCTAGGGGAAAAAGTGTTGAGTCCTGATAATAAATGAGAGTCGTTAAACATCGCAATCAAAAAAGTCTTACCAACGAATTAGCAAATAACCACAAACGAGTGCCTTAGTACTCACAATCAAACCATGAAACGAAACATGTTATTAAGTGCCCTGTTTTTAGGGTGCTTTGGGGGCGTCTTTGCCCAAGAATTTAAAACCAAATTAGCCAACGCCAAAGACCGCAAAATTAGCATAGAAATGGACGCTGGCGACCTAAAAATTGAAGGATACGATGGCGATGAAGTGATTATCAAAGGAAATGGTTTTGAAGCGCCACCCGAACAAGCCAAAGGACTAAAGGCACTCTACAATACGGCAGTTGATAACACGGGCATTGGACTGGCGGTTACTTCTCAGGCTACGGTATTAAAAATCGAAAAAGCCTCACGAAAGCACGTTACGTATACGTTACGGGTTCCCAAAAAAGCGGCTATTTTTTATGAGCAAACCAATTGGAATCGAGCCAATATTACCATCAATAATGTGGAGGGAGATTTGGAAATAAAGACCAATAACGGGAAAATAGAATTGAATAACGTAACGGGTCCCGTCGTGGCCAATAGTACTGCGGGTGATGTTAAAGTGGTGTATTCGAGCTTGAGCCAAGAAAAACCTACTTCTATCTCCGTCATTAGCGGCGCAATCGACGTGACGCTACCCGCCAACGCCAAAGCTAATCTGAACATGCGGTCTATCACGGGAGAAATGTATACCGATTTTGACCTCGGCCAAAAAGCATCCAAAGATGGCCTCCCTAAAGTAGGCGGCGGACACGACATTGAGGCCACCACCAACGGCGGCGGTGTGGCGGTTCACTTGAAAAGCATCAGCAGCAATATTTATCTACGCAAACAAAAATAACCTAACCCCAACGCATACAGCCATGAAAATTGTTTCTCTGCTTTTGCTTTTAGGCTTTACGGCCAGCGCAGCTTTTGCCCAAAAAATCATTGAAAAAAAATTTCCGTTTTCTACCAGCCAAACCGTAAATCTCAACCTCAAATTTGCCGACAGCATTCAGGTGCGGTACTGGGACAAAGCCGAGGTATCGGTACGAATCGCGGTGGTCATCAACAGCGGACGGCTTAATGATGCCTTAAAGGTAGAATCAGGGGCCACCGCTGACGAAATCACCCTCAAAACCGACTTTGATAAAGACCTTTTGAAAAAAGGGAATGTCGAAGATTGTCCCGGAGAAAAACACAAATGGCGGACCGAACACAACGGAGCCGACCATTATGTGTGCAGCAAAATCAATTATCAAGTCTATCTGCCCAAAAATGCCAAGTTAAAACTGGAAACCATCAATGGCAATATCGACATCAAAGGCGCTTCTGGGCCAGTATTTGCCAAAACCATCAGCGGCTATGTAGATTTTAGTTGGCCCAAGACTAAGGGAGCCAACATCGCCATGAAAACCATCACGGGGGAGGTATACACAGATTTGAACATTGACTTCAAAACCAAAAGACAAAAGAATCCGATTGTGGGCTATTTATTGGAGGGAACCGTCAACGGCGGCGGGCCAGATTTGAGGCTGGAATCCATCAGCAATAATGTATATGTTCGGAGGAAAGATTAATGTATAAATGGGTTTCTAATAAATTGATTTTTAGAGCCATAGTCATTTTTTTGATTAAAAGGCAGGAATAAAGCAGAAGCTTGAATTTACTTTGGTACGCCAAAAACTTTACGGCTGTTAAAATCGTATCTTAGGGTAAAAAAACTCAGGCGTATGAAAACGATTTACATCTTCTTGATTCCTGTCTTTTTTGTATTTTATGGATTTGGACAAACACCGCCTTCCGTCACGCCCACGAGCGCTTTTATTAGTTATGGTTCCACCGTCACCCTAACCGCTTCGGGCTGTGCCGGAACGGTCAACTGGTCTAATGGACAAACAGGTGCGTCGATTTCCGTTTCTCCCAAACAAAGTGCCCGTTTTACGGCCACCTGCACGAGCGGAATGCAGCTGAGTGGCGCCTCCAACAGTGTGCTTGTGCAGGTGGGGCTGACCACTTCCCCCTGCAACAGCAACGTGTCGGTTGCCTCCAATCTCTCAAATATAGGATACCGTTACGAATCAAGTAATTATATCATTGGTACTGGCGACATTGAAGCCAACGCAAGTGTACAATTTAAGGCGCAGAACTACGTACAGTTAAACCCTGGATTTGAAGCAAAGTCAGGAAGTGTTTTTAAAGCGTTTACGGGTAAATGTACTGAATTACAGACGAGAGAAGTACTGACTGGTCGGCAATTGCCGTGGGAAATACTCTGGGGACCTGATGACTTTATTTGGATGACCGAGAAGGGTGGAAAAATCAGCCGAGTAAATCCGCAAACGAGCGCCGTTCAAACCTTGATTACCATTTCGGATGTTTTTTCTAACGGAGAAGGTGGTTTATTGGGTATGGTGTTGCATCCCGATTTTACCAATAATCCCTACGTGTATGTTTCGTACAATTACAGCATTGACAATACCGTTTCGGGAATGCGGGTAAAAGTGGTACGTTTTACCTACAACAACGGCACCGCTACCTTGGGTAGTCCGCTGATATTGGTACAGAATATTTTAGGCAATTCCACCCACGACGGCAGTCGATTGGTCATTACCCCCGAATTGAAATTATTTGTCACTACAGGTGATGCACAAGACCTTAATGCGCCTCAGAATGATACAAACCTCAATGGTAAGATTCTGCGAATGAACTTAGATGGTTCAGTTCCCGTCGATAACCCCATTGCGGGTAGTTTAGTGTGGAGTAAAGGACACCGAAATCCGCAGGGATTGGTCTATGCCAATGGGAAATTATATTGCTCGTCGCACGGGGCGGGGATTGAAGACGAAATAAACCTCATCCAACAGTCGGGCAATTATGGCTGGCCCAACGTGGAAGGTTTCTGTGATACCCCTTCCGAAATCACATTTTGTAGCGCCAACTCGGTGATCGAACCCATTTTTTCGTCAGGAACGGGCGGTACGTGGGCATTTTGCGGGTTAGACTATTACAACAATGATGCCTATCCGCGCTGGAAAGGCCATTTGTTGTTGGTTTCTCTGAAAAACCAAACGTTGTACAGTCTCAAAGTAAGTGCCAACGGAAACACCATTGAAGGTCCTGCCAACCTGTATTTGGTAAATCAGTTCGGCCGCCTGCGCGACATTGCCATTGCGCCAAATGGGAAAGTGTATCTTTGTACCAGCAACGGCGGTAATGCAGATAAGATAATTGAAATAACGCCAATTGTGGATTAAAAATCGCCAACGCAGTCAATGCCTTCCGACTACATCCCCGCCCTGAAATACCATTTTCTGACGCCCATTTACGATTGGTTTATTTGGCTGACTATGCCCGAGATAAAGGTAAAAAAGCGGTTGATTCAACAGGCGGATATAAAAAAAGGGCAAGCTATTTTAGACTTTGGCTGCGGAACCGCTACCCTTACGCTTTTGATAGAAGACTTGCATCCTGATGGTACCATTGTGGGTTTGGATGTTGACCCTCAAATACTGACAATTGCAAATAAAAAGGCAAAGCTTAAAAATTCATCGATTCAATTAAAAGAATTTGACGGAAAAACGCTTCCTTTTACCGATGCTTCCTTTGATAAAGTGGTGTCGGCTTGGGTTTTTCATCATTTGACCACCGAGCAAAAACTTCATGCTTTTCGTGAGATACGCCGTGTGCTTAAGCCTAAAGGTGAACTGCACATTGCTGATTGGGGCAAAGCAGAAAACGGTTTGATGCGGTTTCTGTTTTTTGTGGTACAAGTGATTGACAATTTCTACACCACCAACGATAATATAAAAGGCAAAATCCCTCAATTTCTGGCAATTGAGGGATTTGAAAATGTAGAAATAAAAGGAAATCAGTCCACTCTTTTTGGGACTTTATCTTATTTGAAAGCCATTAAACGCTGAACCTAAGCCGTTCCCATGCGTCGATACGCTTCAAAAACCTCCCCATTTAGCACTGGGTCGGTAAAAATCTCCAGCAATTTGGCTTGCCCGTTTGGAGCAATGAATTCAGGCCAAACAGTGCTAAAATCTTCGCCTTCTCTTAAGGAATAATAACCCAACCCAGCATCTTCGGCGGTGTGGCGGGCGGTGGTAGAATGTCGCGTTTCGAAATACTGCTCCAATTCAGGCTGAGCCGCTGGCCCGTCGATAAGTCGGAAGATATTCCCCCCGGCGTTGTTAAACAACACTACGCGCAGATTTTGGGGAATGTGCGGGTGCCATAAAGCGTTGCGGTCGTAGAAAAAAGCCACGTCCCCAGTAATGATAAAAACGGGTTTGTCGGTCATCAAGGCCGCGCCCAACGCCGTGCTTGTGCAGCCGTCAATGCCGCTCGTGCCGCGATTGGCAAACACCTCGGCTGGGCGCGAAAGCCCAAGAAGGTTGGCGTAACGCACAGGCATACTGTTGGCAAGGTGCAGAACGCTGTTTTCGGGTAAGTTTTCCAAGACATTGCTTACCAATGCAAATTCATTCCAACGAGGTTCTTGCCGTAAAAATTGGTGTACGCTTCGTTTTCCCTGTCGGTCGGCTTGCAGCCATGCTTCCCGAAAGGCCCCGCGCCCGTCGTCGTCAGAATCATTTTGCACAAACTGCTGATAATCTAGGTCTTCCAATAATTTTTGAAAAAAATACAACGGCTCCACGGGAATTTGCGTGGTGAGCGTTTGAAACGTATCAATGAGCTGTTCGGTCGTTTTAACGTGCCAATGACGGGCAGGAGAATAGTTTCGAAGAAAAAGTTTAAAGTTTTTAGAAATGAACGAGTCACCGACCGTAATCAGCAAATCGGGCTGGAGTGTCGTTAACAATTCTTCATTTTTCCCGCGTAAGAACACATCGTGTTGCCGTACAAAGGCCTCATTAACAGGAACATTTGATATAATATCTCCCAAGACAGGCACGCCCATTTCTTCGCTAAATTCTTTCAGAACCGTCCACAGTGCCGATGCAGGCGGCAATTGCCCCACGGCGATGAGCACGCGATTGGCATTCTCAAATTCGTTTTGTAATCGGTGCCAAGTGTCGGTGCTCAGGGTTGGTTCGGTAGCAAGTCGCTCGACCAATTTGACGTGACGGTCGTACGTAATTTTTTCGTCTGCTACTGGATAAAACGGCTCCCGAATGGGCACGTTGACATGCACTGGGCCTTTGGGGGCCGTTTGTGATAAATTAATCGCTTCATTTAAGACGCGTTCAATATACCAATTGGCATCCGGATGCGCGTAGTCAGAAGGTAAGTCAAACGATTTTTTGACGTGTTTACCGTACAGCTCGTTCTGATAAATGGTCTGTCCGTCTTGCTGGTGAATCCATTCTTTGGGGCGGTCGGCGGTAAAAACCAGCAACGGAATTTCCTGAAAATACGCCTCCACCACGGCAGGAGCTAAGTTGTAAGCGGCACTCCCCGAAGTACATACCAGCGCCACGGTTTGGTGGCTGTATTGGGCCATGCCCAAACCCACAAACCCCGCTACGCGCTCATCTGGGATGACTTTTGTTTTTATACCACGATGTCGCGCAAAGGCCAAGGTCAGGGCTGCGCTCCTTGACCCTGGTGAAATAACCACATTATTAACGCCTTTGCGGGCACATATTTCGGCAATATTGTTGATAGGTTGAAGAAGCATTTTTTTGTTAGAAGTGAGGAATGAGGAGTAAGAAGTCAGGAGAGAAGACCGCAGTGGGTACTACTATTCTCGCTCCTCGCTTCTAACCGCAGCGGCGGCCGCTCCTCACACCTGATTTATATTGGTAACGACGTCGTATTTTTTACTTCCGACATTACAAAGAAACTGCTTATGTGCGAAATCGCTTTGAGGGTGGCGAGTTTTTCCTGATAAAAAGTGTGATAACTTTCCACATCCGTAGCGATAATTTTAATGAGATAATCAAACGTACCCGATACCACGCAACATTCCACGACTTCGGGCATTTGAAGCATGGCCTCGCTAAATTCCTGAAAATTCTCCCGTTGCTGTTTATCAAGCGTTACGTTGCAAAAGACCGTAAGCCCTTTGCCAAGGCGTTTTTTATTCAAAATGGTCACGTATTTTTCAATGACGCCCTCCCGTTCAAGTTTTTTGATTCGGTCATGGACGGGCGTAATGGATAGATTGATTTCGGCGGCAATCTCCTTAATGGTCAATTGCGCGTTTGTTTGTAACAACTGCAAAATACGGTAGTCGGTTTCGTCTAAGTGCATCTGATTCAGTCGTTTTTAGGTACGATATTTTTAATTTTTACACTTACCCGAATTTTTTTCGTTTCATAACCTTTAAATCAGGACAAAACAGTAATAAATCATTTTTATCCTTAAAAATAAGAAATATTTTCTTATTTATCATTAAATAACAGGAAATATTTTTCTTTCACCTAATTTTGTATCGTAATTCCAGCCAAGACTTAAACACAATAAATTTCTGAACATTAAGCCTACTACTACTATGATCATCGGCGTACCAAAGGAAATCAAAAACAACGAAAACCGCGTGGCCTTAACGCCCGCAGGAGCAGCAGAATTTCGTAAAAACGGCCATAAAGTATATGTACAAGCTACGGCTGGGCAAGGAAGCGGTTTTGAGGACAGTGAGTACGAAGCCGTAGGTGCCACGATTTTGGGCACGATTGAGGAAGTATACGCGATTGCCGAAATGATTGTGAAAGTAAAAGAGCCTATTGCCTCCGAATATGGCCTTATCAAAGAAAACCAGTTGCTGTTTACCTACTTTCACTTTGCTTCATCGGAAGAACTGACGCACGCCATGCTGAAAAGTAACTCGGTGTGTTTGGCGTACGAAACCGTCGAAAAAGCCGACCGTTCGCTACCTTTATTGGTGCCTATGTCGGAAGTAGCGGGACGGATGGCGATTCAAGAAGGAGCCAAATACCTCGAAAAACCCATGGGTGGACGCGGTATTTTGTTGGGCGGTGTTGCGGGAGTTAAACCAGCCAATGTGTTAGTGCTTGGCGGTGGTATCGTAGGTGCGCAATCGGCCAAAATGGCGGCTGGATTGGGAGCCAACGTAACCATTGTTGATATTAATCTGAATCGACTGAGGTATCTGGAAGATATTCTTCCCGCCAATGTGGACACGGTGATGTCAAACGAATATAATATCCGTGACTTGGTAAAAAGTGCCGATTTGATTGTGGGAGCCGTACTGATTCCTGGAGCCAAAGCCCCCCACTTGGTGACACGCGATATGTTGAAATTGATGAAAAAAGGAACGGTATTGGTGGATGTAGCCGTAGACCAAGGTGGATGTATCGAAACCTGCAAGCCTACGACCCACGAAGATCCGATTTATGAAATAGATGGAATTGTGCATTACTGCGTTGCCAACATGCCAGGAGCGGTGCCTTACACCTCTACCTTAGCGTTGACCAATGCCACCCTGCCTTATGCCATTCAATTGGCCAACAAAGGCTGGCAAAAAGCATGTGCTCAAAACGAAGATTTGAAGAAAGGGTTAAATGTAGTAAACGGTAAAGTGGTCTATAAGGCCGTTGCTGACGCTTTTGGCCTTGATTTCACCTCGGTTACAGAGGTACTAGAAGAAGAATTGGTGGGTTAATTTTTTAATTGAGATTGATGTAGGAATGACCAAGCTATACCGCTTGGTCATTTTTTTTATGTCTTACATCAAAAATTGATAACGCCTAAAAATGGAGAATCAAAGTAGAATATTTTGTTTTTTTATTTTTTTGACATCAATAACACTAATTTTATCAAATATGTGTTATATTATTGAAAGCACTGAATGAAAATTATTAATGCTGTACTTTTATTCCTGAAAGGTAACAGATTGAGTCTTAAATATTTATTTTATAAGAATTTATAAAAAAAAGAATAGCATTTCGATGAAAATGCTAACTTTGCGTACCTGTTTAAGAGTTAAGAAATTGTTAATTCTCACTAAAAAGAGATACAAAATATACCAAAAATAGAAAAACAAAAACAGTATGACTTTTATGTCTATTTAAGTTTTTCTAAAAAGAGTTTTTCATAACGTTGAGTAAAGTCAAAAAGCCGAGCGGACATTCTGCACGGCTTTTTTAATTTTATTTGGATTCAAGTATTGATGATTAAAACCAGTCGGGCTGCATTTCAACCGTACCCTTAGTATGGCTTGTTAGACGCAGTGCCAAAGAGGAAATTTTGACTAGCTCATAATCAAAAAAGTAATTTGCGGTGGCTACTTTTCCTTGGTAAAAATTACGATTTTCTTCCGAATTAGTCATCATTAGCCCCTTTTGGGCCTGAATGGCCTGCTTTAACCACTGCCAAGCAATCGTCACGATTCCAAAAAAATCTAAGTAAAGGGTGGCATCGGCCAGAAATAATTCCTTATCCTGTTTGGCAAGATTCAGGAGCGAGGTCGTAACGGTTTGAACACGCTCCAAAGCTCCTTCCAACCTTGCCGCTAAATCGAGTAATTGAGGCTGGTCGGACTGCTTGGCCTCCGCAATTGTGTTCTTTATTTCCTCCATCAGATATTGCAATCCTTTTCCTCCGTGGAGGGTTAGTTTTCGACCCAATAAATCCAAGCCGTGGATACCCGTTGTGCCTTCGTGGATGGGATGGATGCGTGCTTCACGGTAATATTGTTCTACTGGAAAGTCGGTGGTGTAGCCCGCACCGCCTAAAATCTGCACCGCAGCGCTCGTGGTCTGGCAACACATTTCGGAAGGGTATGATTTGGCAACTGGCGTTAATAAATCAAGCAACAACTCGGCACGCTCTTTGGCTTCTCCTTCGGTTACGTGGGCCAAGTCTGCCCACAATCCGCACTGGAGTAGCAGCGAAAGCGCACCTTCTACCACCGATTTTTGAAACAGTAACATTCGTTTTACATCGGCGTGGTGAACGATAAGGGTTTGGGGTTGGGTTGGGTCTTTGGCGGTGATGGGGCGGCCCTGCGGGCGTTCTTTGGCGTAAGCCAACGATGCATAATATGCGGCCGTACCGATAGCGGTAGCGTTCATGCCTACGCCTACGCGGGCTTCATTCATCATTTGAAACATATACGTGAGCCCTTTGTGAGGCTCCCCCACCAAGTAGCCTAGGCAAGTTTCGTCTGAGCCAAACATCAGGTGTGCAATGGGCGCTCCCTTGTAGCCCATTTTGTGATAAACGCCCGCGGTGGTTACCCCGTTGTTGGTATGTCCATTTTCGGTAATTCGTTTTTTGGGAACCACAAACAAGGAAATCCCTTTGGTACCAGCGGGCCCACCTTTGATTTTGGCCAATAACAGATGCACAATGTTTTCGCAGGCGTCGTGGTCACCGCAGGAAATAAAGATTTTTTGACCAGTGATTTTATAAACCCCTTCCTCGCTGGTAGGCTCGGCGGCGGTGCTGATGTCGGAAAGGGAGCTGCCCGCGTTGGGCTCGGTGAGTGCCATGGTGCCCTGCCAACGTCCGCTGTACATGAGCGGCGTATATTGTTCAATAAGTTCTTTAGAACCAAAACTACGAATCAAATTGGCCGCTCCCGTGGTCAGAAAAGGATACACGCTGGCCGAATAATTAGCGGCCTGAAAAATAAATGCGGCGGCGTTTTGAACCGTAACGGGTAGCTGCTGACCGCCTTCATCGTAGCTGAACGTGGCATTGATCCAGCCATCTTCGCCAAAACGTTTGGTAATCGCTTTCATTCCTTCGTGTACACGAATAGTCCCGTCCATCAATTGTGGCTCTTTGCGGTCCATCTCGGTCAGGAGGGGGTGGAGCATCTTGTTGGCAATCTGCTCGGCTGCGTCCAGAACCATGTCAAAGGATTGCCGGTCATGGTCCTGAAAATAGTCGTAACTCGTGAGTTGCTCAACCTTGAGTAGTTCGTATAAATTGAAATGAAGGTCGCGTTTGGAGAAGAATGAAGGCATTTTTGTTGACATTAAAAACAAACGTCGAGCCGCCTCATCGGCGGCTCGACTGTCTTATTTTACGGTTTCATCGCGCAAGGCGCGGCGGAGGATTTTGCCCACGTTGGTTTTGGGGAGTTCTTGTCTGAATTCAATGTGTTTGGGGCATTTGTAAGCGGTCAGATTCTGGCGGCAGAATGCCATAATTTGCTCTTTGGTAAGGCTTTCATCTTTTTTGACCACGAATATTTTAACGGCTTCGCTTGTTTTTTCGTCGGGTACACCCACGCAGGCTACTTCCAACACCCCTGGGCACTGAGCCACTACATCTTCTACTTCGTTGGGGTACACATTAAAGCCCGAAACCAATACCATGTCTTTCTTCCGGTCAACGATTTTGAAATAACCGTCGGAATCCATAATGCCGACATCGCCCGTCTTGAACCACTGACGACCATCAACGGGGTCGGTAAACATCACCTTGGCGGTTTCGTCAGGACGGTTGTAGTATCCAGGCATTACCTGTGGGCCAAAGGCGCAGATTTCCCCCGACTCACCTACATCTGCCCAGGTGTCGTCTTCTCTTAAAATTCGCATTTCGGTGCTTGGAAAAGGAATACCGATGGTGCCGATGCGGTTCAGCTTGGGGTCGAGTGGATTGGCCGACAAAACGGGAGAGGTTTCGGAAAGACCGTAGCCTTCGGTCGGTAAATTACCGGTCAGTTTATACCAACGCTCAGCCACCACCTTTTGCAAGGCCATGCCTCCCGCCGAAGTAACTTTCAATTGACTGAAATCAATTTCGCCAAATTTCGGGTGGTTCATCAGCCCGTTATAAAGGGTATTGAGTCCAGTAAAAACCGTCACTTGGTATTTTTTTAGCTCCTTTATGAAGGCCTCCATGTCGCGGGGATTGGTAATGAGGAGGTTCATGCCACCGTTTTTGAGGGCAGAAAGGGCATTGCAAGTCAAGGCATACACATGGTACAACGGCAACGCGGCCACAAGAACATTAGGCTGCCCCTCAGGAATCGTATCAAGCAGAGGCCCCAGATAAATGCAATTGGCTTCTACGTTGGAGATGATATTACGGTGGGTCAGCATGGCTCCTTTCGAAACACCCGTTGTGCCGCCTGTGTACTGAATAAATGCCAAATCCAACTGATTTACGGCAGGTTTTGTGTACGACATAGAAGCGCCCTGCTCCACGGCATCCATGAATGACACCGCCTTAGGAAGGTGGTACGGAGGAACCATTTTTTTGACGTTCTTCACCACAAAATTAACAATCTGCTTTTTGGGAAAGCCCAGCATATCGCCAATTTGGGTCACAAACACGTGCTGAATTTGGGTGGTAGGAAGTACTTTTTCAAGTTTATCGGCAAAGTTGGCCAAAATAACGATGGCCTTGGCACCCGAATCCTTGAATTGATGCTCCATCTCGCGGGGCGTGTAGAGCGGATTGGTGTTGACAATGGTAAGCCCCGCCCGCAATGCCCCAAACATCGCTACGGGATATTGAAGAACGTTGGGCATTTGAATGGCAATCCTGTCGCCTTTTTTTAGTCCGATTTGTTGTAAATAAGCGGCAAAATCATTCGACATTTTATCAAGTTGTGCGTAGCTAATTTGCTTGCCCATGCAAGCATACGCAGGTTTAGAAGCATATTTGGTAAAGCCCTCTTCCATCATCTCCAAAAGGGATGGATAAACCTCAGGAATAACTTCGTAAGCCATTCCTGGCGGATAGAATTTAAGCCATGGAAAAGAATCAATCGTAACTGTCATAGGAATTTAGGTTGATGTTTAGAAAAAATTGTACACTACAAAGATAATAACGAAGAACTACACCCTAAGATTTCAACGATGTTTTCGTAAATAAATATTCAGGGGGCTTGTTTACGGGGGCTATTAAAAAAATATTTGAGTCAAATAAAGTAATTTTTGCCTTGATACGTCTACCTTGAAAAGCATTTATTTTTGACTTTGGCATCACAAAAATCCAATATCGTACAGACCATAAGAAAGTACAGCAAGCAATTGTTCGGCTTTATTCGGCAGCGCGTGAGCAGCGACGAAGATGCCGAGGATATTTTGCAGGATGTATGGTATCAGTTGAGCAGTCAACCCGAAGTGGAAGCCATTGAGCAAGTGGGGAGTTGGTTGTATCGGGTGGCCCGAAACCGTATTGTAGACGGCTACCGTAAGCAACGCCCCGAACGACTGGAAGACTACGGCTACGAAGACGATGAGGGCGAAATCTATTTTAAAGATTTGTTACTCGCCGACGACGGTACGCCCGAAACGGAATATTTGCGGGAAATCTTTTGGCAACAATTGTTTGACGCCCTCGACGAACTGCCTGAAAATCAACGACAGGTATTTATTTGGAACGAGTTGGAAGACGAAACCTTTCAGCAGATTGCGGACCGTACGGGCGAAAACATCAAAACCCTGATTTCTCGTAAACGCTATGCCGTTCAGCACCTGCGCCAACGCCTCGAAAGCCTGTATCAGGATTTGACCGAGGGGGGATAAATGTTTTGAATTTAATAATGAATTTGATTGATAAACAGTAAGGATATGAACAGACCACGTAACTACAGGCCTCGCTTTTGGCTATTTCCCTTTTTTGCAGCGATAGCGGCTCTGGTATTGGGAGGGGTTGTAAAATGGCTTTGGAATGCTATTCTGCCGCCTTTGCTGGGGGTGGGGATAATTTCTTTTTGGCAGGCGGTGGGTCTGCTCGTTTTGTGCCGTATTTTATTCGGGAATTTTGGACGCGGCTCTATGGGGGGAAATCACCAATGGAACCAAGAGAATCGCTTTCAGAGAGGGGGCGCGTGGCGAGAAAAATGGCGAAACATGACAGATGAAGAACGCGCCAAATTGAAAGAAGAATGGCGCAAACGCTGCCAAAAGTAGGCGCGGGTCCGCGGCGGCGTACCGTTTGCCTCCGCCCGAAATGGGCGAACCGAAAAACTGAAAAATAATAAATGTTAAATGTAAAAGTAGCGCCGCCCGCGTGGTCTCGCCTGCCTCTGCCCGGGCTAATTCAAAAAAAATGAAAATTTCTCTACATTCTTTAAAGTAATTTTTGATTTCATTCGTCATCCTTTATGTACAGCAACTTGTACGCATTTAAACGAATCATTTAAACCAATTACAGCTATGTTAACACAAGTTTCGAGAGTGATTATTGCAGGTCTTTTGGGTGGGCTATTTTTATTTATTCTTCCCTTTTTATTGTTGAAGGCCTTTTTGTTCTTTCTTTTTGCGGGGCTGATTTTCCGTTTATTTGCGGGGCGTCGCCGCCGTTATTGGAAACAATACCAAACCCATTTTGCGCCCTATGAAGACGTAACGGCGCAGTACCGAAAAGAAGGGTTGAAGGACGAGTTTCAACGCCCGACCATCAAAATCTAAACATCCCCTAAAATTACGAAACCAACATGAACCGAAGAACCAAATGGCTCTTGGGCGTGACAGTCGCGCTCATTACCGCCGCGAGTTTGCGCATTACCGTCGGGCATCATCATTGGCGAGGCCGTCGTCATCATGCTGAAGGTCATCAACAATGCGAAAGCCGTTGGCACAAACACGGTCACCAAGGCTCCGAAAAGCCCCAGACCGAACCTCAAAAAAATCAGTAACCAACTAAATTACAACAATATGCATCACCAAGGAAGATGTGGCCATGGACATCCCGGAATGGGATACGGCCACCCAGGGAAACGATTTGGCCGGCCGTTTGGAGGCGGTTCTTTCCGTGTCCCTGTCAACGTCCTGAAAACCGACAGTAGCTACCAAATTTTCGTCATTGCGCCCGACCGCGCCAAGGATGATTTCAAAATCAGTCTGAAAGGCAATGAATTGACCGTTTCGTATCAGGCCAAAGAAGAAGCAGACCAAAACAAAAATTGGATTCGGACCGAATTTAAAAAAGCGTCGTTTGAGCGTAGTTTCTTTGTCGACGAAACAATTGATTCGGCCGCAATTAGGGCCGAATATCAAAACGGAATTTTGCAGGTGACCTTACCAATTATTCCTGGCTCTGAACAACCCACGCAGGAGATTTTTGTGGCGTAGTCAGTTTAATCACCGCTACGGAGAGCCACGCAAAGTCGCTAAGATGCAGAGTTTAAAGCCCTTTGGTCTCAGCGCCTTTGCGTGATTTTTATTTTTAAACCGTAATTCTCCTTTTTCTTCCCAATACCTGCCAAGTATCGGTAATAGACTGATTTTCGACGACATAGGCTTCGTCATAAAGGTTGACCGTGGGGCAGACGTGATACGGAACTCCGTACAAAACATCACCTACGTTGATACTTTCCCAATCACTGACTTGAATCACACCATGCTCTTCACTTTGGCCGATGAGCTCATAGTTTTCCAAATTTAAAAAACGAATCCGTTTATCAATCGGGTTTTCGGCGGCTACCGCTTTATGCCCCATGTCAATGGTAATAATTCCCTTTTTAGGTTTTGAAATCACCCGGGTCAAGACCAAGGCGGCGTATTCAAAAGGTTGTTCGGGAAGTTTGTCGCCGTAGCCCCAATCCCACAATACGCACGTGCCAGGACTGCAATAGATTTCGTGATGCAACGCGTGCGCAGTAAAGGTAGGAGTACCGCCCGCGATGATAATGGGTTTGGGCAAGCCTGCTTCCTCAATAGATTCTATAAAATGTTGTACATCCACAAAGCCCGTTTCAACCTCGTGTTTGCGCGTTTCAAAATCGGGCGTTCGCAGGTGCCCGTCGTAGACGTGTAAGCCGTGGCATTTGAGGTTTGGCAGTTCGTGTAGGTGTTTGTATAAAGAAAAAATAGTGTTGTCGAGCGGGTGGCCTGAGCGGTCCATGCCGCTATTAACGTCTACAAAAACGTTGCTGATAAGGCCATGTTTTTCAAAAATCTGATTGTGGTCATCGGCGACGGCTTCGGTATCAATAAGAGAGGCAAAAAATACGTCGGGATATTTTTGACACAGCGCAACCAATCGTTCAATTTTTGGCCCGACCAATTGGTGGGCAATAATGAGGTGTTTGGCCCCTGCTATCGCGGCCATTTCAGCTTCGGCAATGGTGGCACATTTGAACTTGGAAATACCCGCTTCAAGCATCATTTTCACGATTTCGGGCATTTTGTTGGTCTTTACGTGGGTGTAAAGTCGGTCGGCACTGCCCGCAATGGCAATCATTTTTAGGATATTTTGCTGAACACGCTCTTTATAAATCAGCAGAGAAGGAGAGTCGGCTTCTGACTCATTTTGAAGAATATACCAAGGATTGAGGGTCATAAACGCAAACGGTTAATCATGTTTTCTATCTCCGTTAGATGTCTAGGGGACAATCAGAGAGTTGTGATTTTTTTAAACAGGATGAATGAAACTAAAGTTATTATCGCGGGTTATACTAAAGATTGACAAAGCCTATTCTATGGTGCAAAGCGGGCCGATTTGGGAGAAAATAAATGTGGTATAGTACCCCAACAAAGACCGCCAACGGATAACCTTTATACGTATCAATGGTAAAAAAAAAGGAATTTATTTGGTGAATGTATTGATAACCTTTGAGTTGTAAAATGCACAATAGGAATATTCTCAATAAATCCCCAAAGGGTAATTACCTGAGCACCAAAGTTAATAAATTTGTTACGTCGAACTAAGACACAGAGTTGAGTATTCATTGATAATTAAATTTTTTTACACACTTTTTTAAAAGACCTATTGTATGTCAAATTTATTAGATGCTTCTGAAGAGCCGTTATTGGTTGAAGACCCCCACCGTTTTGTGCTTTTTCCGATTAAGCACCACGACATTTGGCAATTTTATAAAAACCACGAAGCGGCCTTTTGGACAGCAGAAGAGATTGATCTTGCCTCTGATTTGCAGGATTGGGAAAAACTCAATGATGGTGAGCGCCACTTCATTTCGCACGTACTGGCTTTCTTTGCTGCATCAGATGGAATTGTGAACGAGAATTTGGCCGTTAATTTTCTAAAAGAAGTTCAGTACGCCGAAGCGAAGTGTTTCTATGGATTTCAGATTGCCATGGAAAATATCCACTCCGAGACCTATTCTTTGTTGATAGATACCTACATCAAAGACCCGACCGAAAAAGACCGTATGTTGCGGGCCATTGAAACCATCCCTTGCGTGCAGAAAAAAGCCGAATGGGCATTGCGTTGGATTGGCAACGGCACATTTGCCGAGCGCCTCATTGCTTTTGCGGCCGTTGAAGGGATATTCTTCTCGGGGTCATTCTGCTCTATTTTCTGGTTGAAAAAACGCGGTTTGATGAAAGGGCTTTCATTCTCCAACGAGCTTATCTCGCGTGACGAAGGCTTGCACCGCGACTTTGCTTGTTTGCTCTATACCGACCACATTGTCAATAAGTTGCCTGAAGAAACCGTGTATAGTTTAATCAAAGATGCGGTAGCCATTGAGCAGGAATTTGTGACCGAATCATTGCCCGTGTCGTTGATTGGAATGAATTCCAAGTTGATGAACGAGTACATCGAATTCGTAGCCGACCACTTGTTGTTGTCACTGGGCTTGCAAAAGGTCTATAATGCGGTCAATCCGTTTGATTTTATGGACATGATTTCGCTTCAGGGAAAAACCAATTTCTTTGAGAAGAAAGTGGGCGAATACCAGAAAGCAGGCGTGAAAAACTCCAGCAAAGAAAGAGAAGTACAACAACTGAGCTTTGACGCTGATTTCTAAGTCAGATTTACAGTTTAATAAAAACAGAAAAGGGAGCGTTCGGCTCCCTTTTCTGACTTCTACTACCGATACCCCAAAGCCTTATTCATTTGCTGAACAATGAAGTCAAAATCTTCGGCATTGTTTTCAAAATCAAGGCTGTTGACGTTGATAGTCAATAGCGTCCCGTCCAGATAACTGTGGGCAAAGTTTTCGTATAACTCATTCAGGTTCAACAAATATTCGTCAGAAATACTTTGCTCAAAATCGCGACCCCGTTTTTGGATTTGGCTGCGGAGTTTGGGCAAGTCTGCTTGTAGATACACAATCAAATCGGGGGCTTTGATGGCGTTTATCATCGTTTCGTACAGCATCAGGTAATTTTGGTAGTCGCGCTCTTCCATCAATTTGGAATCGGCCAAGTTTTTGGCGAAGATGAACGCATCTTCATAAATCGTACGGTCTTGCACCACGGTTTGGTAGTGCATGGAGCGGATTTTTTGGGCCTGCGAGAAGCGGCTGTTGAGAAAGAAAACCTGTAAATTGAACGACCAACGGGCCATATCTTCGTAGAAATCGGCTAAGTAAGGATTGCCTTCTACGGCTTCATACAATACGCCCCACTTGTAATGTTCTGATAGTTTACGCGCCAGTGTGGTTTTGCCCGCACCAATGTTTCCAGTAATTGCAATGTGCATTGAAGTAAAAAAGTTAACCGTTAGTAGTAATATATTTGGGGTATGAGATTTGCTGTTTGAAACGTAGAAATATACAAAAAGTCTGCGAAGATAAAGAGATTTTGCGCTTTTTCTGCCGTATATGACCGTTGTCAATTATTGACTGGTTATAAATTTGTATTTTTGCAGGAAACTTATCTGGTCAATCTTTCTTTTAACTGATTGAAAAAGAGCAAATGGCCAGCCGTTTGCGTAACAAACAACCGTTTTTTTGTGATGAAGCCTTACAGTGTCCTTTTGTATTATCAATACGTGCCCATCGAAGATCCCGAGGCGTATCGTGATGCGCAGCACGAGTTTTGCGTAAATAATAATTTGCTTGGCCGTATCATCATCGCTCCCGAAGGGCTCAACGGAACCGTATCGGGGTTGGTGGCCGATTGCGAAGCCTATATGAAATGGGTGAAAGAAGACCCACGTTTTGCCACGATTGACTTTAAAGTGGAATACCACGAAGCGCACGCGTTTCAGAAACTGCACGTGCGGCTGAAAGAAGAAATTGTTAATTCAGACCTACCCGTTGATCCCTTGAAACAAACGGGAACCCACTTAGAGCCCGCCGAATTTAAGCAGATGTTGCAGGAAGACCCTGATTTGGTGGTGATTGATATGCGCTCCAACTACGAACACAGCGTAGGAAAATTTAAAGGAGCCATTACGTTTGACATGGAAAATCTGCGCGAACTTCCCGACCATATCAAGGAAATCGAGCATCTCAAAGGGCAAGGCAAAAAAATCGTAACCTATTGTACGGGCGGTATCAAGTGCGAAAAAGCCAGTGCGTACCTATTGGACCAAGGCTTTGACAACGTTTATCAACTCCACGGCGGCATTATCAAATATGGCTTGGAAGCAGGCGGCGAAGATTTTGAAGGAAAATGCTACGTATTCGACAATCGCCTCACGGTGGACGTCAACCACGTCAATCCTAAAGTGATTTCAAAATGCTACGTGTGCGGTACGGCCTCCGACCGCATGGTCAACTGCGCCAACAACGACTGCAACATCCACGTAGCAATGTGTGAAGACTGCGGCTGGAAAATGGAAGGGGCCTGCTCCGAAGAATGTAAATGCAGCCCCAACAAACGGGTCTATAACGGCACGGGCTATTATCCCAAAAAGAGCGACCATTATACGCCATTACAAGGACTAAAAAGCTTCAAAAAGTCGATGAAGAAAGAAGAAGCATAAAAATACAAAGTTCATGCAAAGGCGCTGCTTTTTAGCGCCTTTGCATGAATCCTTTCTCAGGTCTGTGAAGACACCTAAATAGAGTATATACCCATCTTTTGAGTTGATTACTTCAACCTCTTAGTGCATTCTTAGCCACCCATTACGGCCCCTTGCTTTTAGCAGACTTCTATCTGTTCATTCTCCCTTTGTCTTCTGGTTTTACGCCTTACCTCCTCATTTTCGGCACTTCAATTGTTTTTTTACGCACCTCATACTCATTCGTTTCGGCAGCCGAATTTCATCGTACAATTTTGTATCATCAAAGCAGCCAAAAACAGGTACAAATAACCGTTACGAAACATTTCTTTCAGTCATGAGAACCCTTTTTTTCTTTTTTACCTCATTATTTATCCATTTTAACAGCATGGCACAGACCAAAGTAGCGGGCGAATACCGATTGACCGGTATTCATGACATGGCCGCAGGATTTACCTTAACGGAGCAAGGTACGTTTGAATTTTTCTACGTGTATGGTGCGGTCGACCGATTTGCCGAAGGCACCTACACCGTAGATGGCAAAACCATCAAGCTCAAAAGCAGCAAAGAGGCTGGGAAGGATTTTAGTATCACCAAACAAAGTAAGGTTGGCAAAGGCTACACCATCAAAGTAGTAGCCCCAAATCCGATGCTGGCGCAATACGTAAAAGCGATTGTTTTTAAAGGACAAGAAAAATCAGTAGAGTTTGTGAATAAAAAGGGCGAATTGCACCTCAACGACGGGCACATTGACCGAATTTACCTCCAGCACGAGCTATTTCCAGACATCGCCAGCGAAATAAAATCTGAAATCAACAACAACAACTACTTCGAAGTGGGCCTTAACCCTTCGTTGGAGAAGGTGAGTTTTAAAGGCGTTGATTTTACATTCGACAACGACACGCTTACTTGCTTACCCAATTATTTCATGCCTTTTGAAAACATTCGATTTGTTAAACATTAACATTTATCAACAACAACTTCTCAATCTCATATAGCCATGTCAAACATCAAAACAAAAATAGACGAATTTGAGGTTCGTGACCTTGAAGACAACGGTATCCTACGTATTTATGTAGAGCATAACACCGAAATGGGCAACCGTGGCGTGCCGGGCATTCAGGTGTGGTATACCATTGCGGGCGGCACTTCCATCGTCAATTTTGAGCCGCTTCACGTCCAGCGCTGGGCATATCAGGCCCAAAAACAAAACGTTCAGGAATACCTTATTGCCGACAATTCTTGGACAACCTACGAAGATACCTACATCAAGAATTATTTAATCATCGACGAAACACCCAAAGCCCGGGTTGAAGTAAAAGTGCGGAGCAAAAAAGCGCCCATCATCCGCGAATACGACCTGCCGTTTTTACTCGAAGAATAATTGGTCATTTCATTTTAGAACAACCTGACTCCCAAGCTATCGTTGACTCCACAGCGGCGGTTTGGGAGTTTGTCATTAAATAAAAAAACGCCCTTGAAGCTAATTTACCCTTATTTTTGTTCGTTACTAATGGCGAAGGGTATTTGTACCAACCGTTTTTATTGAATGAATCGACTTCTTTGGTGTTTATTTTTTTGGGTGATTTCTCAAGGCACTTACGCTCAACGGGCGGGTGTGTATCAGTTTGAGAAAAATCTGGAAGAAGAATCGGGGCAATTGCCACCCCTGAAAGTACTGAAAGAAGCAGGTACATTTCAAGAAGATGTGCTTCCAGAACTCAAAAATGCCAAGCGCTCAGTCTACGTATTTGAAAAAAATTACGGTCTTCAATTTGACAACCGAGCCGCCAACGGCTTTCTGGGAGGGTCGTACACCATCGAAATTTATTTTAAATTTTCGGCACTCGATAGCTGGAAACGCGTCATTGACTTCAAAAACCGTAAGTCTGACCATGGCTGTTACATCTACGACGGTAAACTCAACTTCTACAATTTTGCCTTGGGAACCCGCGCTCCCGTGCGCGCCAACGAATACACCCACTACGTGATTTCGCGCAATGGAAAAACCAAACAACTTAAAATGTACGTGGATGGGGAATCTAAAGTGGAATTTACGGACCAAAATGACGAAGGTGTTATTGACGAAGACGGGGTGTTGAACTTTTTTCATGACGACCTCATCGTCAAAGAAGAAGCCAGTGCAGGGGCCGTAGCTATCATCAAAATCTTCGACTACGTAGTTGAACCTACCGAAGTAAAAAAAAGCTACCTCAAATTGAACGAGTCGGTACTCAAAAAGCCGACCGTTCAGCCCGTAGCCACCTCTCCTCTACCCGCTACCACACTGCCCCAAGCGAAAACACCTCCTAGTGCCAATGATTTGCCCTCAAAAGAGCCCTCATTGGTGCTGAGTGGGCAAGTGCAGAACGAAACGACCCGAAAGCCCGTCAAACAGCCAACGGTGGTGGTATTGGATAAAAATAATATCGAAAAACAACGACTCAAAGGGACCGACGATGGATTGTTTAAAATCGCGTTTGAAGTGGGTCAGGATGTGTATTTTATGGTAGAAGCCGATGGTTTTTTCCCCACAAGTATTCATTATACGGCCAAGGAATTAACCGAAAAATCAAAAAACGGCACTATTTTCACCCTAAAACCCGTTACAATCAGTGAAAGTATAGTGTTGAAAAACATTCGCTTCGTGCAGGGAAAGCCCGAACTGCTTCCCGAATCGGAAGAGGACTTGAATCGTTTGTGGATGTTTATGCGCGATAACCCCGCCGCCGAAATCGAATTGCACGGGCATACCGACAATTTGGGCGACTTTGACCTCAATCTGGCCCTGTCGAGGCAGCGCGTAGAATCCGTCAAAGCATTTTTGGTTTCGAAGGGAATTGCCAGTCAACGCATCAGCGGGCGCGGATTTGGTTCAACGCGTCCCATTGCCAATAACAACCGTGAAGAAACCCGTCAGCTGAATCGACGGGTAGAATTTGTCATTAAAAAATTGAAATGAGAAACCCACTCTTTTTATCCGCATTACTCGTCCTGTTTTTTTTATCTTGCAAAAGAGAAGAAAAGCCAGTAGACCCTGAATCTGAGAATTTTGCCGAAACGCCAACCTCCAAGACCGTTCAGCCCGCCGACGACCTTGATGAAGCCTCTGGACTGGCCGATAGTTTCAAACAACCCGGTTTGTTATGGTCACACGAAGACGCCGCCTCGCCCGATGAGCTATTTTTATTAAACCGAGAGGGGCAGATTGCGGGCAAAATAAAAACTCCTTTTACCAATTTTGACTGGGAAGACATTGCCATCGGCCCAGGCCCACAAGCCAACGAAACCTACCTGTATTTGGGCGACATAGGCGACAATGCCATTAATCTTGACATAAAACGCATTTATCGTTTTCCCGAACCTGCCAGTCTTACCTCGACCATCACCAACTACGACCGCATTCAGTTTCGCTATCCAGACGGCTCCCGTGATGCCGAAACATTGCTACTCGACCCCCTCACCCGCGACCTATTTATCGTTTCTAAATGGGAAGGCCAAGCACATTTGTATCGTCTTGCCTACCCTCAATCTACGAGTGAAGTCATGATGGCCGAAAAAGTAGGAAATTTGACCGTGGGCGGCGATTTGACGGGAGGCAGTATTTCGACCAATGGCAAAGAGATTATTGTGAGAGGATACACCGCGATTTATTACTGGAAACGCAAGGTTGAAGAAAAAGTAGGCGACGTGCTGCTCCGTAATCCTACCAAAAGTTTGCCTTATATTTTTGAGCCGCAGGGCGAGGCCGTGTGTTTTGACAAAGACGGCAAGGGTTATTTTACCCTCAGCGAACGCCGCAACGTACCTAGCGTCAATCTATATTTTTATGCCAGAAAGTAGGGGCAGGGCTTGACTCTGCCAAATTCAGCAGGGCTTGCCCCTGCCCAGTTTATTTCTACCTTTCCATATTTTACAGCCACCCTTTCACCAATTCTTCCCATTCTTTTTCTAGCGTATAGGTAGGCATTTCGGCACGGGCGCGGCGGTACCAATAGCCCGCGTTCCATTGATCGCCTTCCTTGCGGTGCAGATACGCGTGCAAACGGTCGTAATCACGGGTACCCTCCCGCGACTGCGCAATGTCGTGCGCTTTTTCCCAATTTCCTTTGGCATCGTACCAAAGCGCTTGCACTACTGGCGTGCAGTCTTTGGGAGGTTGTGAATCCTTCAGACTCGATTGAAACGTTATAAAATCCATGGTAAAAAGTAGAGAGGTTTACCCTTAAAAAAAAGGTTTGAACTGATTTTACTCATCTTTTTTAAGAAATGGCATTAGTACTTTTGCTATACATTACCGATAACACAATCTTTAAACTATGTACGTTCTTGTATTTTTCGTAGCCCACTGGTATTTATCTCTCTTGATGCAAACCTTCTTTTTGCACCGCTACGCCGCCCACAAAATGTTTACGATGAGCCCTTTTTGGGAGAAGTTTTTTTACACCCTCACTTTTATATTTCAAGGTTCCTCGTTTTTAAGTCCTTACGCTTATGGCGTAATGCACCGCCTCCACCACGCTTATGCCGACACGGAAGAAGACCCCCATTCACCAAGTTTTTCGTCGAGTTTGGTGGATATGATGTGGAAAACAAAGAATTACTACAACAATATACTGCACCGCGAAGATAGCATTGCTGCCAAATTCAAAAAAGATGTTCCACACTGGGCATTTATGGAACGATTGGGCGATTATTGGGTTATCCGCATTGGTTGGGGCGTATTGTACACCTTGTTTTATATACAATTTGCCACGGCTTGGTGGATGTTTTTGTTGTTGCCAATCCACTTTTTGATGGGTCCCGTTCACGGGGTGATTATCAACTGGTACGCCCACAAATACGGTTATACCAATTTTAAAGTAAACGACACCGCCCGCAACCTCCTTCCTTTTGACTTTTTGATGATGGGCGAATCCTACCACAACAACCACCACAAACTCGGAGGTCGCGCCAATTTTGGTGTAAAATGGCACGAATTTGACCCTACTTATCCGTTTATTTTATTCCTCAACGCCACGGGAATTATTAAGTTAAAACGGAACAATGACTTGAACTATATGCCAAGCTGATAAAAAGTCAGTTTCCAAAATACGTTTTCAAAAAAGGCCGATTGATTGAATCAATCGGCCTTTTTTGAAATAAATACCCTAAACTTTATTTATAAATAGCTTTCTTTGACGATAACAGCGTGTTGGTCAATAGGCCGCAAATGGTCATCAAGCCCACTCCACCCGGCACAGGCGTAATGTAACCAGATTTAGGTGCTACTTCGTCAAACTTCACGTCGCCTTTGATGGCAAATCCGCTTTTTTTGGATGCATCTGGCACGCGGGTAATGCCCACGTCAATCACCACGGCCCCTTCTTTGACGTAGTCGGCGGTGATAAATTCGGGACGACCCAAGGCCGCAATCAAAATATCAGCACTTTGACAAACTTCTTTCAGATTGTGCGTACGGCTGTGGCAAATTGTGACGGTACAATTGCCCGGATAGGCATTTCGCTGCATCAAAATACTCATGGGCAAACCCACGATTTGGCTGCGCCCTACCACCACACAGTGTTTACCGGCCGTTTCTATTTTATAACGTTCGAGCATTTCCAAAATTCCGTAAGGAGTAGCTGAAATGTAGGCAGGCAAGCCCTTACACATCCGGCCCACGTTGATAGGATGAAAACCATCCACGTCTTTTTCGGGCGCAACTGCTTCCATGATTGTATTTTCTGAAATATGCGCAGGAAGCGGCAATTGCACGATAAAGCCATCGACATCTTCGTCGAAATTCAAATCCTGAATGTGCGAAAGCAACTCCGCTTCTGAGGTGGTATCGGGCAGGCTGATGAGGGTTGACTTAAAACCGATTTCCTCACAACTTTTGATTTTTGAGGCCACGTAGGTTTCACTTGCGCCGTTATTGCCCACCAAAATAGCCGCCAAATGCGGGGTTTTTCCGCCGTTGGCTTTGATTTTATCTACTTCTACCTTGATTTCCGCTTTCACTTCAGCAGAAAGTTTTTTACCGTCTAATAGTTGCATTGGAAGATATATTGAAGGCGCAGAAGAGCTCTGCTTACTTTATTAAATAACAAAATGATGCCTGAATGTACCACTGTTTGGTCGCCTATAAATCAGCGGCGGGGTAAATAACCGTTCTCAATCCGAGTAGTTTCATAAATACTCTTTCAATAATTTCTCCTTCAGCATTGTCATGCCTACCGTGGCTTTTTCCTGAATAAACGTCACGTATTTCGTGCTACCCGACATTTCGGGGGTTTTGGGGTCTATCACAAAAATCGGCACCCGAGGAGGTACGTAATATACCAATCCTGCCGCTGGATATACCACTAACGACGTGCCAACCACAATAAAAATATCAGCTTGCTCGGCCAGTTCTACAGCGGGAACCATCATCGGAACCTCTTCTCTAAACCACACAATATTGGGGCGAAGTTGACTACCCAGTTCGCAGGTATCGCCCAATTTCAGCTCCCAGCCTTTCACGTCGTACACCAACGAGGGGTCTTTGGTACTGCGCGATTTGTACAATTCGCCGTGTAAATGAAGTACATTCGTTGAGCCTGCTTTTTCGTGCAGATTATCGACGTTTTGGGTAATGATTTGTACGTCAAAGTGTTTTTCCAGTTCCGCCAAAATCAAATGGGCGGCGTTGGGCTCGGCCTCCAATCCCTGTTTACGACGTTCATTGTAGAAATCCAACACCAATTGCGGATTGCGACGCCAACCTTCTGGGGTGGCTACGTCTTCGATGCTGTGCCCTTCCCACAGTCCATCCGAATCGCGAAATGTTTTAATACCGCTTTCCGCGCTGATTCCCGCGCCCGACAGGACGACTAGCTTTTTTTTGTTCGGCATAAGTTTCCTCTACAAAACGTTGTAAAAATGGAGTTACCTGCGCATAAAATGCGGCGGGATTGTCTAACCAAGGGAAATGATGCGCCCGGTCAATCAAACTGATTGTGACATTAGGAACTGATTTTTTCCAAAAATTTACCAATCTATTGAGGTCATAGCGCTGTCGCGATACAACCACCAGCACAGGTACGTTCCTTTGTCGTAAAGCAGTAATACAATCAAGCGGGTTAGGAACAAATTTAGTGCTTACCCGGCTTTTAATCCCTACGTTACGCACTTTTTCGTATAAAAAATCGGCAGCAATGGGTTCATGGAGCGTATCATGCACATAAGTAGCGGCCTGAAATGCCATAATCGCTCTGGCCCTAGCCAAAGAATCCGTGGGCATTATTTGCGTTTGGAGTTGATGTTGTAACCCTTCAAAACGCCGATTGATGACCTCCTGCGATAACATGCGCGAAAAACCGTATTCTTCGTAATTATCAAAATAGCTATTGGCTATTATGGGTTTCGATTCGGTCATGGCGGTGGGGTTGATAAGCACCAATTGCGCTAGGTGGTTTCCTGCCTGCGAAGCATAAGCACAGGCAATTTTGGCTCCAAATCCGTGCGCAATCACCGACCATTTAGGAATCCTCAACACCATACGAAGGGCTTCGATATCAGCCACCGCTTTCGTAAAGTTAATCGTTGAATCATTGATAACGGGAAAACGGCTTTTGCCTGTAGCACGCGGGTCATAATAAACCACGCGGTTTGTTTCCGACAATTTTTTAATCAAGTCTTTTAGGTAGGCCGACGAATTGCCCACATCGCCTACGACCAATACGTGGCTCCCACTCCCGACGATTTTGAAATATAAATTGGCGCCGCTGTTACAGATAGCCCAGCCTTCGGTTTGGGCTTTTGTAATCAACGAAACCAATAAGAATAGGGAAACAAAGAGTAATTTTTTTCTCATTTATTATTTAGGATTACTCCCATAAAGTTTCCACAAAGTTAGAATTAATCATTTTCGGGTCATTTGTGAGTATTTTACATTGTAAAGTTCTTCCAACGCCCGCAATGAGCCTATCATGTAGTTCAGGAATATCTGTAATTTCAAAAGTTGTTTTTATCTCCTCGAACTGGTGTCCGTAAACGTAAAAACCGCCTGTGTTCGGAGGTAAAAGCCTTTTTTCAATTTCGAGTAAATTTGTTTCTATTCTCCCCTTTTCCGACAAATAGCCTACTTCTGCCAATACAATACTTGGGATATAAATAATAGATTCCCAGGGCGGTATTGATAAAGTTTTCTCAAAAATGTCTTTTACTTTGGGTGGAAGCTTACGATTTTCTAACCAAAGCACCAAAGCCATCGTATCTGTGACATACTTATCGGGTGTAACTACTCGAATTCCTTCAATTACTTCTTCCTTCACGAGGATATAACTCTTTATAGTTCAGAAATTCTTCTTCCACGTGAGTGATTTCAGACTGAGTAAACACAGATAGATTATCCTCTAAATCAGACAGATAACGTTGCTGCTTTAGATTGAGGAACTCTACAAAATCATATACTTCCTGCAATAAGCTTTCCGGCAAAAGAGCCGTTCTTTCCAGAATTGCATTTCTTAATTCGAGTGCTCCCATAATCATTCTTGTAGTTAATGTGTGTTATTCAACTCACTGATTTTCTGATAAATCATCACTTGATTGGAGGCAACTTTGGCAAATCCCCGTACATCGTCGCCCGTCCAAGCATTGTTCATCTCGCCATAGCTTCCAAACACTGGCGACATCAAATCGTAACTTGATTCAATTCCTTCCACATAAAAACGATAAGGTGCCAACGTAAGGTGCACTTTGCCCGTTACGTGCTGTTGGGTATCGGCTAAGAATGTCTCAATATTTCGCATCACAGGCTCCATAAACTGACCTTTGTGCAGCAGGCTTCCGTACCAGTTGGCCAGTTGTTCTTTCCAATACAATTGTTGCTCACTCAGTACGTGTTTTTCGAGCGTATGGTGGGCTTTAATAATGACCAAAGGTGCGGCTGCTTCAAAGCCTACGCGGCCTTTGATACCAATGATAGTATCTCCCACGTGAATATCGCGCCCAATGCCGAACGGCGCCGCAATTTCGGCCAGTTTTTGGATGGCTTCCACGGGTGAATAAGCCGTATCGTTGATTCCAACCAATTCTCCTTTTTCAAATTGCAGGGTTACGCGTTCCGCTTCTGTTTTGCTCACTTGCGTCGGAAAAGCGCTTTCGGGCAAATATTTATCTGATGTGAGGGTTTCTTTACCGCCAACCGACGTCCCCCAAAGGCCTTTATTGATAGAATAGGCCGCTTTGTGCCATTCTTGATCGACTCCTTTTGATTTCAAATAATCAATTTCCGCCTCGCGCGACAACCTTAAATCCCGAATTGGGGTAATGATTTCGGCTTCTGGCATAATGATACGGAACGCCATATCAAACCGAACTTGGTCATTTCCAGCACCCGTACTCCCGTGCGCAATGGCCTCAGCACCAATCTCTTTGGCGTACTCGGCAGCCGCAATGGCTTGAAAAATACGCTCCGCACTCACCGAAAGCGGGTAGGTATTGTTTTTGAGAATATTGCCAAACACTAGGTATTTAATACATTGCTGATAATAATCCTGTGTTTTGGAAATGGTCGCGTGTTTTTTGACGCCCAACGAATACGCGCGGGCTTCAATCGCTTTCAGTTCTTCGTCCGAAAAACCGCCCGTATCCACCAATACGGAGTAAATTTCGTAGCCTTTGTCTTCCGACAAATATTTGACGCAAAAAGAGGTATCCAAACCTCCGCTAAACGCTAAAACAACTTTTTTACTTTCAGACATGGACTTCTTTAATGTTATTTTGTTTGCGGCCACCCATTAAGCAGGTTTTGTAAAAATCACGCCATCGGGGCAACCATTACCTTTGACAAATTGGTAGGTTATACTCACTATTTTAGCGCAAAGTTAGGAGAATAACGACAAGGTTACTAAAAAAAAAGGTCCTAACTGGCAGTTTAAATTACCAATTAGGACCGTATGTACTTTACAGGGAGTCTAGTGTACCAACTCCAATTCGTTCTGACGTTTACGGGCTTTGGCTTCACGTATTTCGCGACGCAACAGAATCCGCTGTTTGATACGCATCCAGCGCTCGTACAATTTAGATTCTTTCAGAAAGTCCCAAGGTGCCTTTTTTTCCGTTTTCGGTACTTGCAACGGGTCATACATCATCCCCGTACAAAGGCAGTTTTTACGGTTGGTCCGGGTGAGTACGTCATAATTTACGCAGCTCGAACAGCCTTTCCAAAAGGCGTCGTCGGCGGGTAATTCACTGAACGTAACGGGCTCATATCCCAAATCTGAGTTAATCTTCATCACGGCCAAGCTGGTCGTAATTCCGATGATTTTGGCCTCTGGATATTTGGTCCGCGAGAGTTCGAAAGCCTTTCTTTTGATGGCTTTCGCGATACCGCTTTTGCGATAATCAGGGTGAACAATCAACCCAGAGTTGGCCACAAACTTGCCATGCTCCCAGGTCTCGATATAACAAAAACCAACCCATTCTCCAAGCAACGTTGTGGCGATGATGGCTTTGCCTTCGGCCATTTTTTCCTGAATATACACAGGTGAGCGTTTGGCGATTCCAGTTCCGCGTTGTTTGGCACTTTCTTCCATCTCTTTACAGATGGTTTCGGCGAGATGGAAGTGTTTGTCTTCGGCTGTTTCTACGATGTACTCGTTGGCTACTATTTCGATGTTTGACATTGTCATTTATTGGAATTGAATCCTCTGCGGAGACAACAAATCCGCTTTGGTGTTGAGAAAAAAAAGAAACGATTTTTGGGAATCTGGCGAGAGCGTTCGCCGCGTAGGCAAACAGTATTAATGTGTCCTTTCGGACCTACAAAAAAATGGCGTAATGTGCGCGCAGCGAGTATGTGAGAGAGTTTGTGCCACTTTTGTATTTGGTTTTTGAAAAAAACGTGACAAATATCGGTTAAATTGTATTCTAAATCCAATAAATAAACGATTTATTTTTTTCATTAGTTCAAACAAAGACAGAATGCTTGGTATACAACCTATTACAGTTTTTCTGCGGTCAAACAATTCATTAAACAAACCGTTTTCGATAAAAATAGTTTTCTGTTATACGCGCCCAATAGTACCATATTCGACTTTCAACGTTATATGTACACCGGCTACATCATTAGTTTTCGGTGCTTTTGTACTTTAGTATTAAAATTATAACAAACATAAGTGACCTCATGGAAAATCCATTTTGGAAAAAAACAATGTGTATGGGTAGTAGTTCGCTATTGCTAGCCGCATTGCTAAGTAGTACCGTTTCAGCCCAGTCCCCTGCCCTTCCCGAAGAAAATCGTTTTACAAAAAACATTTTACTTGAAAAATTGGACGAGCCCACGGAGCTGGTTGTGCTAGACGACCACCGTGTCCTGTTTACTGAGCGAAAAGGGAAAGTAAAGCTTTATAATCCTAAAAAGCCCAACACCTATAAAGTTGTAGGCAATATCCCTGTTTATATCAAACAAGAATACGGGTTGATGGGCATCAACGTTGATCCTGATTTCAAACAAAACAAGTGGGTTTACTTATACTATTCTCCCGTCTCTTCAGAGGCTGACACTTCACAACGGCTGGTACGTATGAAGTACGATACCGAGCGCGATACTTTGCTGCTGAGTACCGAGCAAGTGCTGCTTCGTGTACCCGTCAAACGCAATGATTGCTGCCATACCGGAGGCTCCATTGCTTGGGACAAGCAAGGCAATTTGTACCTCTCTACTGGCGACGATATCAACCCGTTTGGTAATGATGGCTACGGCGCACTCGACGGACGCCCTGGAAGAGCCAACTGGGACGGTCGCTCTACTTCTTCAAACACCAATGATTTACGGGGTAAAATCCTCCGCATCAAACCCCGCGCCGAAGGTGGATATGACATCCCGTCTGGGAATCTTTTTGCTCCAGGCACCGAAAAAGCCCGCCCCGAAATCTACATCATGGGAAACCGTAACCCCTACCGTATTTCAGTAGACCAGCGTACTGGTTTTCTGTACTGGGGCGAAGTAGGTCCAGATGCTGGCAACGACAGTGAAACGCGCGGGTCGCGCGGGTACGATGAAGTCAATCAGGCCCGTAAAGCAGGTTATTTTGGGTATCCCCTATTTGTGGCCGACAATAGAGCCTACAATCGTTATGATATGGGAACCAAAATATCGGGCGAAAGATTTGACCCCGCAAAACCCATCAACGACTCCCCGCACAACACGGGTTTGATTGAATTGCCTCCTGCCCAAAAAGCCTTTATTTATTATCCTTATGCCGAGTCACCTGAATTTGGCCCCATCGTGGGAAAAGGCGGTCGCAACGCCATGGCTGGGCCTGTATATTACTATGATGACTATCCAGAAAATGACGTAAAATTTCCCCGCCATTATGATGGAAAACTGTTTGCATACGAATGGATTCGTGATTGGATTCACCCCGTTACGATGACCAAAGAAGGCGATTTTGTAAGCATGGAAACCTTCATGCCAAGCACTAAGTTTAGCCACCCGATTGATATGCAGTTTGCCGTTGACGGTTCGTTGTACGTCATGGAATACGGAAACACTTGGTTTGCCCAGAATGACGATTCGCGTTTGTCGCGGATTACGTACAATGCCGGAAACCGTAAGCCAGTGGCCGCCGCCACTGTCAACAAAAAAGCAGGTGCAGCGCCCATGAAAGCCGTTTTCTCTTCTAAAGGAACGGTAGATTATGACGGGGATGCACTCACCTATGAGTGGAGTTTTGGCAAAGGTCTTCCTAAAAGCACCCTGCCAAACCCAACTTTTACTTATACAAAACCTGGCACCTATACCGCTACGCTGAAAGTAACTGATGCAAAAGGAAATGTTTCGTCAAGCAATGTAGAAGTAAAAGTGGGCAACGAGCCTCCAAAAGTGGAAGTAGCCGTAGCAGGTAATAAATCTTTTTATTGGGAAAATAAACCCGTTAGCTACGAAGTAAAAGTGGCTGATAAAGAAGACGGTAGCTTGGCAAATAAGAAAATCAGCCCCGAGGATGTCATCGTAACAATCGATTATTTGGAAGGATTTGACAAGACCATTCTGGCCCAGGGCCACCAAGCAAATTTGGGATTTGCCACGGGAAAACGCCTTATGGAGCTTTCTGATTGTATGGCCTGTCACAGCATTGACAAAAAATCAATTGGCCCATCGTATCGCGATGTAGCAAAAAAATACCAAAGAGAGCGCGACGTGGTAAGTATGCTTGCCGATAAAATCATCAATGGTGGCGGCGGTGTTTGGGGCGAGCAAGCCATGAGTGCCCACCCCCAAATTAAGAAAGACGACGCCAAGGAGATAGTGCGTTACATTATGTCGTTGGCCAACGAAAAAGGCCCCGATAAAAAACCCGTCAAAGGAGAATACGTAACTGCGGCCAAGCAAAAAGAAGGTTCATATATTTTTACGGCAAGCTATACTGACAAAGGAAACGCTAACCTAGGTCCGCAGACTTCTACCACCACGGTAGCCCTGCGCCCCGCCAAAGTGAAGGCGGTGCAAAATGACGAAGTTAAGGATGCTACCAAGGTAGAATTGCCAACCAAAAGCGAAGTACTGGCACCCGTCAAAAATGGCAGCTATGCGGTATACAAAGACATTGATTTGACCGACATCAGTACGCTTTCGTTTATGGTCTATGCCGAGCCAAGCCGTACAGTAGGTGGCAAAATCGAAGTGCGACTCGATAGCCCAACGGGCGCTTTGATTGGTGAAGTAGAAGTACCCGACAATAAAGTAGGGGTATTAAATGCGTCTATTCGTCGACCCGATGAAAAGCTTCACAACGTTTATCTTGTGTTCACTACCGCCCAATCCGTTCCCGAAAACAAAGGCTTGTTTGGTTTAGAATGGATTCAATTTAATCCCTCCGGGGTCGTAAATACGGGCAAGTAATCGTCTCTCTTGCTCTTTTCATGCCATAAAAACGAAACAGCCGTTGCAGAACGGCTGTTTCGTTTTTTGTACTTTCGAATCCTGACATTGATATTCATCAGAGGGCTTTTGCTGATTTTTTACCAATATTGTCAAAAAACTATTCGTTATGCCAACTACTCAACAAAGCGTCCGGTATCTTCAAATCGTCTTTTTTGTAGCTGTCTTTATGTACTTTACGCAATCCATTACCATACCCATGACTTTTGGTTTATTGGTTGCTATCGTCATGGCACCTTTTTGTCAGAAGTTAGAAAAGTGGAAATGGCCCCGCAGTTTAGCCATCACTGCTTGCTTAGCCATCGTCTTCCTGATTGTAGCCGCATTGGTGACATTATTGGTTTGGCAATTGGACGAGTTTCAAAAAGAAGTACCCAAAATCACTACCAAATTCAAAGAAAATTGGCCTCAAATACAGGAATGGCTTAGATTCCGTTTTCATCTCACCGAAAAAATGTTGGACAATTGGTTGATTAAAACAGGCTCAGAAGCAGGTTCCAAAATTGGGGTTGTTTTGGTAGGAACGTTTAATGTCACAGCCAATCTGCTTTTCAACGCCTTCATGATTCCTTTATTTACGGCGTTGTTTCTGTACTATCGCGGTTTAATCATGAAATTTTTATACGAACTTTTTGGCGAATCAAACCAAAAACTTGTCTACTCGGTTACGCATCAAACGGTCCAAACTTATCATAATTACATCAAGGGGCTGCTGCTGGTTTATCTATCGGTCGGTATTCTAAACTCCATCGGGCTGGCCATCATCGGGATTGAGTACGCCATTTTGTTTGGGTTCATTACCTCCATTTTGACCATCATTCCTTACGTGGGTATCATGGTAGGAGCGCTGTTGCCTATTTCGATTGCTTGGATTTCTTATGATTCTCTTTGGTATCCTTTGGCAGTGGTAGCCGTGTTTGGGGTCGTGCAATATTTGGAAGCCAATGTCATTTTTCCGATGGTCGTTGGTAGCCAATTGAAAGTGAATACACTGGCATCCATCATTGCATTGTTTATCGGCGGGGTGATATGGGGAGTGTCTGGCATGGTTTTGTTCTTACCTTTTGCAGCCATCCTGAAAGTGATTGCCGACCACGTTCCTTCATGGAAACCCATCAGTACTCTTTTAGGAACTGCCGAAACTTAATTGACGCAACAAAAAGACACGTTTTAGTCAACTTATTCGTTTTATTATCTTGGGTCATTGGGTTAACACCTTCGGCAAGTATCCACATTTAACTCACTATACAACTAACAAAAATCTTTATGACGAAAAAATTGTTCGCTTTTTGCCTTTTTTTAAGCTTAACGGCAAAGGCCCAAACAGCTCAAATCCTGCTCAAATTGCCCCAAAACAATGATTTTATTGTCTCTTTAACCGCCGAGAAAGTCCGTTATCTTGATGCGCCTTCCATTGGTCTTACCGACGTAGAATTTCTAAACATCGGTGTATTTGACGACAGTACAAAACAATGGGCAAAGACCGAATTTGCACTGAAAGAACCGCAGGTTGTTCGATTGAATATCGTCAACAAACGCATGATAAATGCCAATAAAAGCCAAGAAAGTGTAAATTATTTGCTGTTCATCAGCCCAAATGATAACCTGGCAATCGGCATTTCTCCTAACAAAACACTAACTTTTACGGGCACCAATGCCCGCTACCAAGAGTACCTTAGAGATTATTTTCGGGAAAATATGTATGATTATTTGCCCCAATTTGGGTATAATCCTTCCCAAATTGATAATTTTCACATTCTCACCAAGGTTGACAGTCTACAACGTACACGTCAACAACGCTTGCAAACTTTGAAGGGCCAACAACCCATCGACGAAGCATTTGAAACCTACGTGACGGCCATTACAAATACGGAACCTTATCTGCTTAAACTTGTAGTTTCTGACAAAAAAATCCGTGAGAGTCAGGGTGTGCAGCTAAAACCCAATCAACGAAAAGAAATTCAGGAGCTAGCACTTCAGAATTTTAAAATTATGCCCGATGCGGCCCTGCTAAGTGAGGTTTATCGCAACGAGCTGCGCAATTTTATTCAAGTACCCGTCATCCAAAAATATCCTACCGACTCCGCGAAGCGGTATATATTATCCCCGGAGGCGGTGCAAATGGCGTATCAACTGAGCAGCGAAGAACTCCAGAGTTATCCCAAACAAAAAGAATATTTGTTGACCCATTGGCTCAATTATTCTACCACGTTTCGGAGCAATATGAGCACAGCCCGTGGATTGTTGGCCAAGTACGAACAAACATATCCAGAATCAGCTCTGGTGCCTTATTTTAAACGTACTATCGAAGCAAAAGAGAAGATGGAGGTAGCCGCTCTAGCACCCGAGTTTATGCTTAAAGACCGCGATTGTAACACCGTAGCTTTGTCAAGTCTGCGGGGCAAGCCTGTTTGCATTGCTTTCTGCTATAATCTAAAACAGCACGAAAATGATTTTAAACCTTTGGAAGAAAAATACCGTGGCCGTTTGAATTTTGTCTACCTCAACATAACCCCAGCAACGACGTATGAAATGTGGCAGCCAACCACCGAAAAACGCCCAGGTGTATTGCATCTATGGGCCTCCGACGATGATGCACAAATGCTTAAAGAGGCCTATGCTTCTACGATGCGCTACCCTTTTGTACTCATTGATGCGCAAGGAAAGATAGTGGAGCGATGGATTCCACAAGAGTTCCCCGACAACAAACCGTTACAAGTCGAACTTAGGGATTTAATCAGAAAATAATGGAATACAAAAGGAGTTAAGGGTTCACTTTGACTCCTTTTATTTTATCACTTCGGCAGATGCCAGCCAATCGTATGTATTGAGCGGCATGGGCAACGCTTCGGGCGTAAGCTGAAGGTACATAAGGTGTAAATGAGTTCCTGAACGGCGTTTGGCGGCATTGAAGCCCGTTCTTCCTACCTCCGCAATTTTTTGCCCTGCCGTCACCTGGTCACCTACTTGAACCGTTACCCGGCTGTGATGTGCATAATAAAACAACCCATCCAAACACGGATCATAAATCCACACGAAATTACCGCCTCGATAGGTGCTTTCGGGACTCCAGTTAGATTCGGTAGCCACTACAATACCGGGGCGCATCGCCAGTACATCAATGGGTTGTTCGGTTTGGTCATCCAAATTATCCTGATTGCGGTCATAAACAAATATATCATGGGCTGGGTGGCTACCCTGTACCGAATGGTCAAATAGATTAAAGCCAAACGGACGGTATCCTGAACCATTTCCACCGATTTGCTCAGCATCGTATGATTTTATGGGAAAAACAAAACGAATAGAATCACTGCACGTTTGTTGACGGTAGCCGTCGGTTACTTCGCGCAGTTCACTGAAAATCAACCGAAAGCGTAACTGGGCAGAATCTGGCTCAATGGTTTGCTCCCTAATCTGCGCATTAAGCTGCAAAAACGCCTGCCCCAAAGTCAATAGTTGGGCACCGGGAGCATCCGCTGACATCAAAAATAATGGTGAAATTAAGGATAAACAAACAGTTAAAAACTTGTACATAGAATAGGTTTATTTCTTTCCCAAAAACGCTTTCATCATCAGCCACTCCCGTCCAGGAGCTTCTGCCTGAAAAGTTTCGAGGCAACCGCGATCTTGGAGAGTGATGTAGCAAGTTCGCCCTTTTTTGCCTCCAAAGCAAATATTTGAAACACTTTTGCCCTTTGTACTAATCGTTTTTATGACTTTTCCTTCGGGCGACACTACTGCTACTTCGCCCTTGCCATGCCTTGTAATGTACAGATTTCCTTTGGCATCACAGCGCATTCCATCCATACCACCATCACTAAATTTATGCAACAGCCGTTTATTGGAAAGAGAGCCATCGGCCGCCAAATCAAAGGCCCAAACATTGCGTTGGACACTTTCATTGACGTACAGTGTTTTTTCATCTGGACTTACATCAATTCCGTTGGTTGTTCCCATATCGGGCGCCACGATTCGGGCCTTGCCCTCTGGCGACACGTGCCAAACCTGCCCCGTTCCTTCTTTCCAGTTTGGATCTGAGCAAAAAATATGCCCATTTGTGGTAATAGCCAAATCATTTGGCTGGTTCATTTTAGGTTCGTTGCAATAAACGCTCACTTGCTTGGTTGTGACATCTACTTTCAAAACATTGTGCCCCGTAAAATCAGCTACGTAAAAGGTCGTAGCGTTGCCAAACCGAATCCCGTTTCCTGTACTTCCTTTTGGCAAAGTGAGAAAAATAGATGCTTTATTACGTTTGGAAATTTTGGCAATGGTACCGTCCATGATGTAGTTAACGGCATACACCGACCCGTCTGAATCGACGGATGGTCCTTCACAGTTTTGGGTAAACTCATGCTCTGCCGTAAAATCAGAGGTCTGGGCTTGCACCGCAAACGACGAAAAATACAAGACAGCAATAAAAAAAGGTATGCGAGGGTAGAAATGCAATTTCATGAAAGTAAAAGGTCTATGTCTAGTAATAATTGTAAAACAATATTGTTTTTTGGGGTTCAGTGCCCCATTTTGGGCTTTTAACCATTAACATTTACTGTTTTACATTTTTCTGTTTCTTGGAATGTAAAGATTAAGATTTCATTGAAAATAAAAAAACTTTCCAAGTTTTGAAAACCTGAAAAGTTTTGATGAAAAGCATAAAAAGCGTCTGAACTAGACCTACTCTTAATTATTTACCTTCAATAATTCTTCGAGCTTTTTCTCCAATGCGGCACCGCGTAGGTTTTTATCAATTACTTTTCCATCCTTATCCAACAGGAAAGTAGCAGGAATGGCATTGACACCGTAAGTTTGAGCCGCAATTGACTGCCAATATTTTAAGTCTGAAACGTGGCTTGGCCAAATCAATCCGTCTTTTTCAATGGCTTTCAACCAAGCCGCTTTGTCGCGGTCGAGCGACACGCTGAAGATTTCAAACCCCTTGTCTTTAAAACGATTATAAACCCGCACCACATTCGGATTTTCCTGACGGCATGGCCCACACCAAGAAGCCCAGAAATCAATCAACACAATCTTTCCTTTCAATGAAGAGAGACTTACGGGTTTATCCTGTGTGCTGTTGAGCGTAATTTCAGGGGCGGCATCGCCAATCTGAATTCCGCGCATACGTTTGGCATTTCCGACAAAAACCTGCGCCTGTTTCATGGTTGGGCGCTCTACCTCAAAGCGTTTTGCCAGCGCATCAATGGTCGCAAAATCAACTTCTGGATTCAGAAAATTGGTCGCAAACAACGCTGCCAACGACGTTCCCATTTCAGGAATCATACTTTTGACTTTCCCCGTAAATCCTTGACTTGCGGCTTCAAAATCCTGCTGAATCTTCGCTATTTTTTTACTGTCTTTCTTTTGTTCGGCCTGGGCATATTCTTCCTGCCATTTCTGAGACTTTTCGTTCATCTCTTTATACATGCCAATCAATTGCTGGTAATAATCGTTGTTCTTGGAGCCACTTACTTTTGCTGCCCCTTTCTCCGTTCCATCCGCTGCAATCTCAATGGTTTCTCCGCCTTCAATCAGCACAATAACCCGTTGTGCGTTGGCAAGATTGAGTTGGTACACGGTACCTTCATCTAGTTCTTTACGTTTAAAAGTAAAGCGTTTGTCAGGCCCTACTTTTGATGAGTCTATTCTCACAAGTGGCTGAGTACCCGCAATTTCAAGGTATACCTTGTCATTGGGTTGAAGATTTTTGGCCGTCCCCGAAATGGTAAAGTCTTTTGCCGTCGTTTGGGCAAAAAGGGTAACGCTTGTAAAAAAAGCGGCAGCGGTCAGTATATTTTTCATTAGAATGCGAATGTTTGCCAATTTTAAACGAAAAAACGGGCTGTTTGTTGCGTGATTGACAAAGGTACAAAAAACAAAAATGCTGCCAGTTATTTTAACTGACAGCATTTTTGGATTATTTATTGGTGTTAATTTAATACCGATTGATTTCTAACTTTGACAATCCACCGTTGTATGATACTTTGATTTTTTTGGTAGCCGAATTATAATTGGAAGTACGATAAAGTCCATCGCTTATTTTTTCAAAATTATCCAACTCTTTAGAATTAAAAGCCCCGTCAACCGTAAATTCACAGCCAATTGATTCTGGAATATTGATTTCGATGGAGGCAACCCCCGCGTCAATTTTTACTTCGGCGTTATTTTCAATTTTTTCGCCCAATTTCAAATCAACTTCTGCCGCACCAGCTCCGATTTTTACCTTTTTGACTTTGTACTCCGACAAATCAAACTCGGCTTTTCCAGCTCCCAAACCTAAGTCAAATGACCAAACAGGCTTATCACTCAGTCGCATCTCGACGTGATTGTCCATGTTGTCAAAATCCTTAATCCGAACGCGCTTAGTGCTATCTTTACTTTCCATCTCAAAATTAACGGAGCTAATTTTGGTGCTTTCGTTCCGCTTAGTTGTCAGCACATAGTTACCAAACTTTGTTTCAGCGTCGGCTTCCACCAATTGAGACGTTGTGCCTTCTATTTTAAACTCTCCCGCACCTGCCCCAAAATTAAGCGTCGCTTCGGTAGTACCCTCGGCCAGCGGTTCGGAGAAATGCGTTTCACCGTCCTTCGAATACGTTTGGGAGCGCTTGTCATACTCGTCATCCTCATTATTGTTATCATCGTCATCATCAAAATCGTGTAGATTAAACTCGATTCCGTCATCATTCCAGTGACGAAGTTTTTTGTTCGCTCCGTTGATAATGGCCGATGGAATGGCAATCGCAATCAGAATGGCCGTCAAAATTCCTGACCAACTTTGCTTCAGTAAAAGGCTGAAACCTGCCAATACCAACAATACTGGCCAGAAGCGTAAGGTCATTCCCCAATCAATGTGAAACCAACCGAGGGTTTTGGCCAAGAGTATCAGTCCGACAGCCAGTAAAAAAGTGCCCCAAAACAGGGCATTTGAAGATTGTTTCATGGCTTTCTGGCTTAAGATATTTTTTTAAGTTTGTCTTTAAAAATCAGGAGTGCCCCACCCGCAATAAACAATACTGGCCAAAAAAATCGCTCGAAATCAAACCAATCGAAAAGTTCACGCATAAGCAGTAGCCCGCCGATAAGTACAAGGAGCGCGCCCCAAAAAGTGCTTTGATAGTTCATGGCAAAAGGAAGTTTGAGTTGAAAAGTTTATAGATTATTAGAGGATTATTTTCAAGCCTGCCGCAGGATATTGGCGGCAGGCTTGAAAATCTATACTTTGGGCTCTTCAGAACCATCAGGTGTTTCTGATTCTTTCGACGTTGTTGTCGTCTTTGGAGGCTCCCAATCATTGATAGGAGCTGAATCAGTCCATGAAGGAGTGGCACGCTCTGTATCGGCGGTAAAAGTCGTCGCTGATTTATGAGATGTTGTTCTCAAAATCAAGAAAAGACCCAAACCAATGAGTAATGCTGCTGGCACAAATCGCTCCAAATCAATCCAATAGAAAAGACGGTCAAAAAGCATAAATCCACCGATAATAAGCAGGCCATAGCCAATGATTTCGGCTCCTTTGCCAAAGTCCTTTTTAGATTGCGGATTATTCAAATAAACGTTTTCTGGGTCTGTAACGGTCACTGTAGGCTCGCCAGTAGGCAACGCCGCCCACAGAATAATATAGATTAAAATGATGGGAAATCCCTTGGTAAAAAACATTAATACGACAAAAATGACCCGCATTATGGCTTTATCTATACCAAAATAATCGGCGAGGCCAGCGGCTACCCCACCAAGGACTCCTTCATTCGGAATACGACGCAATTGTTTGCTGTTCATGGCTTTGCAATGTTAAGATGTTGGATTTTAGGCGATGAGCACTGCTTGATTTTCGTTTTAACGTCAATTGGTCAATGCTCTTTATCTTTTCTTTGTTTTATTATTGAATCAAAGGTACTATGCAATGCAAGGTAATAAAATATATTTTACGACCAACGGTTAAAGAACAAAATGAATGGAAAATTTTGGTGATGAAGTTATAAGCCTAAGAGCTTTTTCTCAAAATAAACAACGTCTTCTTCAGGATTGAAGTTATAAGGATGGATTTCGGTAAATCCATAACGAAGATATAATTTAACGGCAGGTACTAAACGTCGAAGGCTATCCAGTTTTATGGACGTATACCCTAGTTTACGCGCAGTATCAATCGCCACCTCCATGAGCTGCTCACCCAAATGAAGCCCGCGAAAGGCGGGCTGGATAAACATACGCTTCAGTTCACACGTTTGTTTATCCAGTTGCCTCAGCGCCGCACAACCTACGAATTGCTCTTTGGCCTGTATAAGCCATAGCTCCCCCGTTGGAGGGCCGTACATGGTGGGTAGTATTTGCAGTTCATCATCAAATTTCTGAAACTTTAAGTCAATTCCTAACCCTAACGCATACTCCTTGAATAGCATAACGGCAGCAGCGTAGTGTTCAGAAGTTCGAGCAACGATAACTTGCATAGTATAAAGACATTATCAAAATGCCTATTTTAAGTCTATGACAGCAGATAATCTTTAAAATCTTCAAAACGGGTACTCATCGGAGTAGCCACTTTAGTTTTATTTAACAATTCTGACAAACGCGCAGGAATTTCAACATCAGCGCTCCCGAGCGCTTCTTCCACAACATTGAGAAACTTCGCGTAATGAGCCGTTGATAAAAACACCCCTGTTAGGTCTTTTTTTGTTAAATTCATGTATTCCTTCAATCCTAAATAAGCAACCGCCGTATGAGGACACATCAAATAGCCCTCACGTTCGTACACATCACGCATTGCGGCTTTGGTTTGGTCATCATTAAACCAAAATCCTGAAACAACTTCTTTCACCTGCTCCCATTCATCACCAAAAAAACGGGTTAGCCGCACAAAATTACTCGGGTTTCCTACATCCATGGCATTGGAAACAGTCTCTATGGACGGAACAGGATTATAAACGCCAGTTTCTAAATAATTAGGGACTACATTATTACGGTTAGTCGTTGTTACAAAATGTTCTACAGGAAGCCCCATTTTATATGCTAATATACCTGCACTCAGGTTTCCTAAATTTCCGCTGGGCACCGAAAATACAACAGGAAGTCCTAAATGCTTTACTTGAGCATAGGCCCTGAAATAGTAAAAAGATTGGGGAATTAAACGCGATATATTTATCGAATTGGCAGAAGCAAGATTGTATTTCTGCGTCAATTCTGCATCTAAAAAAGCCTGTTTAACCAATGCTTGACAATCATCAAATGTTCCATCAACTTCAAGCGCTGTAACATTTCCGCCCAGTGTTGTCAATTGCTTTTCTTGAATATCACTGACTTTACCACTTGGATACAATATAGTGACGCTTATGCCTGGTACGTTATGAAATCCCTGCGCCACAGCTCCACCAGTATCGCCAGAAGTAGCCACTAAAATCCGTATTTCTTTTTGAGAACGCACTAAAAAATAAGACATCAAAGAGGCCATGAATCGAGCCCCAAAATCCTTGAAAGCCATGGAAGGACCATGAAAAAGCTCAAGACAATGAATGTTTTCTTCAATAGGTACAACAGGAGCGTCAAAATCAAACGCTCTATCTACAATCATTTGAATATCTGCTTTTGAAATATCATCATTTAGCAAGGTTTTTGAAACCTCAAACGCAATTTCATTAAACGATAAATGCTCAATACCTTCTAAAAATTGGGTTGAAACCTTGGGAATATACTCAGGCATATATAATCCATTATCTGAGGGAAGACTCCGGAATACTGCTTCTTCAAGGTTTGCTTTAAGCTGTGGGTTTTTGGTACTATATAAGATCATCAGATGAATTACGTGCTAAATGTCAAATTTTATAAATTTCAAAGGCCAAAATTACACCACCTATTCCCCCCATGCAAGACTTTCCCAAATTTTAGAAATCTGGGTTTTAGGAGCATAAAAAAAAGCGTCCACTAATTAAATAGTGAACGCTTTTAATGTCGGGATGGCAAGATTCGAACTTGCGACCTCCTGGTCCCAAACCAGGCGCGATGACCGGACTACGCTACATCCCGAATAAGAATGCCTCCGACTCGACGGAGGCATATCTTTCATTTTTAATATTGTGGCGGCTACCTACTTTTCCAAGTTTTATCTCAGTATCATCGGCGGAGCGGGGCTTAACTTCTCTGTTCGGAATGGGAAGAGGTGAACACCCGCCCTGTAACCACCATCAAGGTCGTTATCGGCGTTTGCAGGTTAGGGATCAGGTGAAGCGATTCGTCGCACCGTCCCCCACTGTAACCACCAGAGCACGAAGCCCTTCAAGGTCATTATTGGCATTTGCAGTTTGGAAATGAGTTAGCAATCACTCGCAAACTCCCGCACTGTTAAATCATTGACTAACTAGTAACTAGTAGGCCCTAAATTATTGACATTGGAATGGAATTAATTAAGCAGTTTACTTAGAAGCTATTGGGCAATTAGTACTGCTCAGCT
>NZ_JAMZEL010000029.1:0-29246 GCF_024158025.1 Runella salmonicolor | reverse complement strand
GTGCCAGTACCGGTGCCCGAAGGCCCTGAAATGACTACATTTCGCCCGGAGGCCACTACCGAGCTCAGCGGCACCGTAAAGGTTTCGTTGGGTTCTACTTTTAGGTCACCGTTGACCACCACGTTAAAGGTTTTGGTTTCTCCAGCCGTGCCCGTAAAGTTGAGGGTTGTACTGTTGGCCACATAATCATTGTCGGCGATGGTCGCGGTACCGTTTGCAGTAACTGCATTCACCGTAAATGGTACATCCACGGCTTTATCCGAAGTAACTGTGAAAGTATAAGTTTGAGTCCCTGCATTGCCTTCTGCATTGGTCACACTGTTGATGCTCAGCGTCGCCTGGTCATCGTTGGTGATCGTGCCTACCCCCTGGGCATCAGCAATACTTCCATTACTGGCATTGCTGAGGTTGACAAAAAACGATTCATTAAGTTCTACCTTTTGATCTGCGTTGATGACCACCGTGATGGTTTCGCTGTTATCGCCGACGGCAAAATTAAGAGTGCCGCTGTTGAGTACATAATCATTATCGGCCGTCGTCGCCGTGTTGTTTGCCGTGGCAAAATCAATGGTCTCGGCGGTAGCCGTCCCGGTGCGCGTTACGGTAAAGGTAAAATTCGTTGTCCCTGCATTTCCTTCGGCCACTGTCATATCATTGATGGAGAAAGAAAGATCATCGTCCAGAATAGTGCCTAAACCCTGCGCATCGGACAGGTTCACGCTCGGGCTACCTAAAATATTGGTCAAATTCACAAAGAAGGTTTCGTTGGCTTCACCCACGGCGTCTCCGATCACCTGAACCGTAATCGTTTGGGTTTGTCCAGCACCGTTTGCCGGAAACGTTAATGTACCAGAATTAGGGGTATAATCTCCACCAGCGTTAGCAGTACCGTTGGCAGTGGCAAAATCAACCGTCACGGCGGAGCTAACTACTTGGCTGAGGGTTACGTTGAAGGTAAAAGTTGTAGTGCCCGCATTCCCTTCCGCCAACGCAACATCGTTGATAGAAATCGTGGCGGCATCATCGTTGGTAATGGTGCCAGTACCGGTGCCCGAAGGCCCTGAAATGACTACATTTCGCCCGGAGGCCACTACCGAGCTCAGCGGCACCGTAAAGGTTTCGTTGGGTTCTACTTTTAGGTCACCGTTGACCACCACGTTAAAGGTTTTGGTTTCTCCAGCCGTGCCCGTAAAGTTGAGGGTTGTACTGTTGGCCACATAATCATTGTCGGCGATGGTCGCGGTACCGTTTGCAGTAACTGCATTCACCGTAAATGGTACATCCACGGCTTTATCCGAAGTAACTGTGAAAGTATAAGTTTGAGTCCCTGCATTGCCTTCTGCATTAGACACACTGTTGATACTTAAGACAGCCTGATCATCATTGGTGATCGTACCCAAACCGGTGCCATCGCTAATGATGATTCCATCGGGTGCTCCAGAAAGCAGGACATTAAAACTTTCATTTGCTTCAACTGTTTCGTCGGCATTCACCGTAACATCAATTAACGCTGTGGAGCTGCCACCGACGGTGAAGTTGACCGTACCGCCGCTGATAGCAGTATAGTCGCCGTTGTTGAGGCTAATCACTCCGGTATTGACAGTCAGAGCAAAAGCATCTAGGGTATTGTCCCGACTAACGGTAAAGGTAAAGGTGGTGGTTCCGCCACTCCCTTCACTCATGGTTACGTCATTGATGGTAACAAGCGTAGGAGTTTTGAACCCAAAGTCCAGCGTGGTGTTGTTTTCCACAAAACTCGTGGAATAATTCAAGGTAATGGCTTGACTGGCGATTGAGCTGCCAATGGCATCCTGACCATTGTCATCGTTGTCCGTATTGTTGTCCGGATCAGGAGCTGCGCCACCGGGGCTTGAGATCAAGCCATTCAAGGGCTCGCCCGTTCCAAATTCAGCAGAAGGGATTTGCACGATGTAATCACCGGAGCAAAGGTTTGAGAAAAGGTATAGACCTCCACCGGCAGTGGTGGTGGTGCTTACAAAAGCGTCTGTACCATCCAGTACTCCCGGAATTGAGCCATTGTCCTGATAGAGATTGACCACTACTCCATTGATGCCCACATCGCCCCCGTCAAAGCTGTTATTTTTGTTGTTGTCACGGTATACCAGATTGCCAAGGCTGTGTTTGCTGAGTGGGGTCACCGTTGGGTTAACAGGGCTTCCAGCTACATCATCCGTCTGAATGGTGGTGAAGTTGCTGCCACTCACAGTGCCTTGATTGGAGATTTGACATACACCAGCAGGCAAAGGAGTATCGATGGATACTTGGAATTTGATTATAATATTTTGTCCGGCAGGCAGCAGAAAGCCTCCTACACCACCCACCGTTACAGTTTCTCCGGATAATACTACAGCTCGGCGAGCGGCTTCTTCCACTTCGTTGGTTGCCTTGGAAGGACCCGGAATGGTTGTCAGCGCATCGGGTTCATTTTTGACTTCTTCCCGCACTTGAGCTACTTCAACCTCAGGCCTATCTTTCTCTATAATAGCGAGCGGTTCGGCGGCAATGCGGGCGGCAGAGTGGCCGGGTGTAAGACAGGTAGCGGTACTAACAAAGTAGGCAGGAGTACCGGTTTCGGTTTGCAACATACCTCCTGAGTTAGTGTTGCCCCTATCTGCCCAATAGGTAGGGACGTTGGGGCCGTCGTCTCCCTGCAGGCGCAAATCACCCGAGGTAGGGTCAAGATCTCTAACCCGGATGGCTCGCGTGCCTGAAGGACCAGTGACATTGTTGTTTAGTACATCACTACAGAGGATGTTAAATTCATCATTAGCTACTCCGGTTCCACCCACTCTCAGTTCAATACCTTCTAAACTGGCTGCATCTCTCGTAATGTTATTGCCATCTACAAAAAAATCGAGGCGACCGGCTGTAGTTGTAGCAATCCGGGCAATTCCTAAGACGGTTTCTTGAGCATTGACACTGGAAATATTGCTATTGTCGCGGATTTCGTATTTGGCTGAACTGTTTTGTTCATGCAGCATTCGTATGGTCGCAAATATTGTAGCTGCAGCGTTACTATGGCCAATATTGGTATTGTTGTTCAGCCGAGCATTAAAAGTAGAAGTATTGAAAGTAGAGCCAAGCACTGCTACTTCTTGAGATGATTCGATGTCGGTGCAGTTGATGATATTGGAATTTATCGTTGCCGTACCTACTGACCCCACTTCAATCCCTGCCATAGGGGTTCCAAAACGCTGAACCTTACAGTTGTTAATGTTAATATTCATGGTAGAACTACCCTCAGCAATGACTTGGATACCTTTCGTGCCCGCTCTTTGGAAAAGGCTATTCGTAAGATTAATCGTAGCCGTAGCCGATGATTGAGTACGGGCTTCAAAACAATCCGCTCCGGTTGGGTCATTGAAAGTACAGTTATTTACCGTCAAATTAAGCGACCCGGTGTTGTTGATGAGGTGGAAAGTTCGAACGGCGGATGTTTGAAACGTAGAGTTGGTAATGGAACAGGTGCCACTCAGGTTGCGGAACTTCAGGGCATTTTCATCTTCAGAACTAGCATCACCATTGTTCACGGCAGTACAGTTGTCCATGGTAAGATTGCTCACATTCAAGCCCACAATACCGTGCTCTTTAGTAGCCCCGATGTCAATATTATGAAATGCAACCGTATTTACTATATTCATGTAAATAGCCGCAAAACAAGCCGCTACATCGTCTTCGTCGCATTGGGTATCAAAACCGGCATCACTGACTGAATTGGCAGAAGGCAAACTCATGTTTCTCAGGGTGATGTTGGTAGCGTTCCTTATCTCAATACCCCGGCCGGAAATATTGGTCAAAGTACCGCCGGAAGCATCCGTAGTTCCCGTACCCGTTACTTCAAAGCTACCCGTGGTAGTGAAGATACTAATGGCATTGGCAGAATTGGAAGCGGTAATACTTTGGATAATCACATCCAAAGCACCATTGTTAAAATTGACCCCTACACCTCCGGTATTTGTAATGCTAACTTCCCGAACCAAGGCAGAGGTAAAGTTATTCCCTTGCAGCGCCGTACCACCGGTGTTGTTGATATTGACCCCACGCACTTGGTTCTGTGACTGCATGTTGATGTTGTTGAGAGCCTGATTGATGGTCGGGCGGGTACCATTAACCGTAGGAATGGTCGCGGGTGAAATAGGTGGGTGAGTGGAAAAAGTAACGCCGGCCAAAGCCGCCAGGCTCGCACCTACTGCACCTTGTCCGATCAGTTTTTGCTGCCCCAATAAAATCGTGCTAAGTGTATTGGTATAAGTACCGGTATAGACAAAGATATTGTCGCCCGGATCATCCAGAGAAGTTGCGTTGAAGGCGTTCATGCTATTCCAGGGTGTACTAAGGCGCCCATCGCCTCCAGCGGGAGCGCTGGCATTGATGAACCAAATCATGCCAGTCATTGTAATGGTGACCGTATTAGTGGAGGTGAATGTACCATCGGAGATAGTATAAGTGAACGTAGTGGCACCTGTAAATCCCGGATTGGGATTAAATGTGAAACTACCATCGGCAGCAAATGTAACCTGCCCCTCCGTACCGGTCTGATTAACTGCGGTTACACTGATCACGTCGCCTGCATCTAAGTTGACATCATTTGAGGTAAGTCCCGATGCCGCAGGAACAGAAATAGATACGTTACCTACGGTAGAATAGGCATCCTTAACCGCAATTGGTGCCGATTTGACTGAGCCGGGTACCAACGTAGTATTGGGATCAACGGTATCTGTAAAATTCACCGCAGTGGCATCGTCCGGACCCGTATTGGCAATGGTGACTGTATACTCAATGACATCACCGGGGGTAGGGCCCGCAGTACCGTTGTCTGTTCCTACCAACACGGCGGTTTTAATGGCTGTAACGGCCGGTGCCAACAACGTGGCCGTACCTTGAGTGATGACGGAAGAAGTAACCGGTTCGGTGATAAATGGGCTGGGGCGACGAGGAGAGGCAGGAAATGTCCCTTTGGTGGCATTGACAACATGAGGATTTGAACGTTGCGTTGTGCCATTGACCAAAAGCGTTTCCTCCGGCGGATTCAGCATTCCAATCAGTAAACTGAGCAGAATACTCACAGAAAAAGGTAGTGTAAATTTCATGACATAGAGCTTTTCTTTGTTTGAGAAGTAAATCTGATTTTAATTTATGGGCAGTAATTATGCACCCATAATTCAATAAAATGGCCTTAAAAACTCCGCCTGATTTCAATGTGATTTAAGTTGAATTCAAGGTATCTAAGGTCATAAAATGCAATGTTATCAATGATTTATATTTAATGCATTTTGGTTTATGCATTGTTATTGTCCTGTGCTTTCCATCCTACCTTTTACAGAGCGATTGGTTCATTTGCTCCCGATGTTTATGCTAACTTATAACCACCTCATAGCGCATACCTTTTGTACCAAGTCCGATGGGTACCATAAAAAGTACCAGCTCGCCTACGGTGGGGTGCACCAGTACAAAAGTTCCCTGTAAATAGTAGGTTTGAGTCAGCCCCGTCTCAAATTCGAGCGTAAATGGCTGACGAAATTTATCTGATTCACTTCCCCATGTCGATACCCGTGTAAGTTGGGAAGACTGAATTGCGTCAGGCGTAAAACGAATAGAAAAGTTTTGGTTTAAGTAGGGTTGAAAATCAGCAACAGTAATTTTTTCTACCATAATAAATAGTGTTTTAAGGAGTATTGGCCGCTGGCTTCCACTCATATAAGTAATACACAGAATTAAACTCCCCAATTTTTCGGAAATTGAGGCGTTTATAAAGTTTCATAGCGGGGTTATTATATTCCACATGAATAGTTACTGTTTTACCTAATTCTGCTCCTTTGTTAAGCACCGATTCGAGCATTTTTTTTCCAATGCCTCTACGGCGATAATCGGGTAATAAAGCAATATCCATTATCCTGACTTCGCTGGGGCTGTAGTTCCAATGTACATACATCCTACCCACAGCAACTCCATCATTCTCAATAATTTGCAAATTTGCACCTTGATAAAACTCCTGATAATACTGGTGCTGGGCCATGAATTGCTGCGTCAGAAACGCTCGTTTATCGGCTTCACTCCATTCAGGCACCAGGGCCATTTCATCGGCCCTGGTGCTGGCATAAATGTCTAATAGCGTAGGAAGGTCTGCTTCCGTGATGGGTCTCAACGATACCATACTTTACTTTTAACTAGGTTCTTGGCGGAAAAACGCCCTGCAATGCAATGTTGAAATAAAAGGTTAGATACGGCATCATGTTATTGTGCGGAAAATCTGCACCTACGGGGGCAATCGCATTGACCGACATGTAGGTGGGCCCTCCAGGGGGTGGATTTGTCTTGTACACATTGGCCCGGGCAACAAATGCCCCTCCGGGAGTTGATTGTAACCCGCTGTCATTGGCGGCCCGAACTATATGACTGTGCGACGGTATTTCAGATTCCAGCAACGTTACCGTTTCACTTCCACCAGTTTCTCCCAAATCGTGTAGGGACAATCCTGGCCCTTGTCCAGGGTGCATTGGAGCACGTCCTTGCAAATCAGGCAAGGCAAAATTTGACTTACCGTTGCCTCCATAAGTTGTTCCCAAGAGAGAGAAAAGCGCGGTATTTTGTGAAAGTGGCAAAAGCTGACCATCGCACCAAGCCCAGCCTTTAGGGGCAAAATTGAAAGGAAAGATACGTATTTCTGCTACAAATGGATCTGCCATGATTATGTATATTTTGTCGTCAGTAGCCGTGTTTTAAGCATATTGGCCTACTAGACGGGGATGAAAAAATCTATTTTTAATTTTCAAACAATTAGGTAGGTGATGGAAAAATTCCAAATAATGAAATGATGAAATCAACGCACAGATAGGGTTGAAAATTGGTGTGGGGTTGTGAGCCTCCCACAGGATTGACCATTGAGGGAGACATATCCACTAAACCACCCGAACTATCTGTTGTATATGCATCTGCGGAGGCATTTCTAGCCAATACCGCCCCCGCAGGGCTGCCACCACTGCCATTCGTATCTGTACCCATAAATGAATGACTATGCGCAGGAATTTGCTGCGTGGTAAGGGTAATTTCTTCTGCCCCTCCTGTTTCGGCCAAAACAAAGCCGTTTCCTTGATGAATGGGGATTCTGCCGCGCAAATCTGGCAAGGCAAAGGTAGATTCACCGTCACCACCGTAGGTTGTTCCAATCAATTGAAACAAGGTTTCATTTTCTGAAATGGGCAGCAATTGTCCTTCACAGAACATCCACCCCGCGGGAGCAAAGTTACCAGCAAAGATTCTTACTTCACCAACATAAGGTTGTGCCATGGTTTTTCATACGTTATAGGTTTGCGAAATGGGTTTTAATTCGGACTCGGGAAGATTCCCTGCAATGCAATCGAAAAACTTAGCGTTAGAAACGGTTGCATATTGAGGTGAGCCTGACTCCCTCCCGTAGAAGTAACCATTGCGGGATTCATCGCAACCAACGCTGATGCCCCTCCCCCATAAAACTCCGAAGGACTTGTAACAGCAAAATACGTCGAACTGTTCGGTGTGATAGAATCTTGGGTTAATGGAGATGCACTTACAAGGTGACTATGCGTAGGCAACTCTGCTACTGAAATCGTATGCGCCTGCTCACCTCCACGCTCGCCCAAGGTATGCCCGCTACCAACGTGAATCGGTGTACGCCCTCTTAAATCTGGCAAGGCAAAATTGACCCGCCCATCTCCGCCAAATGTGGTCCCCAACAATGAAAAGAGCGCCTGATTTTGGTTAATTGGCAATAACTGACCATTGCATAATGCCCAGCCTTTGGGCGGAAACACAAAGCTCATAATTCGAATTTCTGATAAAAAAGGTTCTGCCATAACAATGAGTTTTTAGATATATGAATAAGTACGAAACTGAAAAGTAGGAATAGAAAAACACATATTTTAAAGTGCATTGTACATGCCAATATTCAGTTTTGGATGGGCTTTTGATTTTTTTTAAATGCTTTTTAGTACCTTGAAAAAAATCAAATAAATCAATCCGTCCACAAATCACAGCACTTTATTAAGAAATAATGGATTGTCTGTTAAAAGACTTTTAAAGTAGGGGAGATAATAAAAACAACAATCAAGCGGTTGCTCAAAGCAGGAAAAAACCGAAAATTACGGAAAGGTTTAGGTTCTGGTAACAAATTTTACAAACGTTGAATGTAGCCGTATCTATACAGCCATCTGCAAAGCATGTGACAAATGATACGTCTCTTGAAATAAAATCTCTGACTGGTTACAAATCTGTATATTTGACTGAAAACCAGTTTGTTCCAATATTATTTTTATGTCTACGTGCCCCTTTCGGGTTGCAAAACTCACGGACTTTTTCTTACTGACATAAACAGGCAACAAAAAATCTGGCAACTGTCCCTCGGGAAGCTGCTTCGCAATCGCATCAGCTGATTTTAGAATTGTATCTGCTTCGTAAGCATTGATTGATTTTACGTGCTTCCATTGTTTATCTTGAAGTTGTTCGTAAAACACAAAAGCCCAATCAATACACCCCAATGAAGCGACTTTCAACTGCATCGGTACGAGCACTAAGTTGAAGGGAGCTAACTGAAACGCCCTTGTTTGAGATAATTGGTAATTACTTTTAAGGAAATTCAGAGATGTTTCCTCGAAGACCTTCATAAAAACGGGATCAGACCAACATGCATCGGATACCTTAAATTCAAACGCTTCCACCAGACGCTCCAACAACCTTTTGTCTAAATTTTTAGTTTTTTCCGTTGCTTGTACCAGTGACGAATCAATCAATGTCAATGACATTGCCGATAACGTACTACTAATAAAAAAACGTCTTTTCATGGAATACAGAGTTCATAAACAATTAAGTAGTGCTAATATATTACTATTTATATTGCTTTAGCAAAATATTCATAATTTATTTTTTTAAAATACAATTTCAATCTTCTATTTCTCCCTGTATCGTTCTGTCCTTTTGATCATAATCTATCTTTCGTTTTAACTGTTCATTTTCTAAAATGTATCGTTGTAGCTGGCCTTTTAGGTAGGCATTTTCAGAAAGCAAAGCCGAAATCATTTTTTCCGTTTCGTCATATGGTACGGCTTCTTCTGATTGTTTGGCTTGATTTGCGTATCCCCGACAAGTACCGCAACAATATTTGGCCGTTGAGCGACTGGCATAGAAAAGCGTACCGCACCAAAGGCAGTTTTTTTCAAACACTTTGGCGTTGTATTTAAAATCGGAGCGGTCTAATTTTGGCATCGTTATAGTTGTTTTTTTATCGTTACTATTTCGTTTTAAATATACATAAATCATTTTAATAATTTTTCAAAAATATAAATATTTTTTTCCCCTATAACTATATAAAAATTATATTATATTATATATATGGTCGCAATCTTATAGCGGTGAAAAAACTTAAATACCTATTTATCAAGCAATTAAAAAATTTAATCTGGTCGCAATCTTATAGTGCTCTGTCTTTTGGTCGCAATCTTATAGCGGTAAATGGCACTCCGGTCGCAATCTTATAGCGGTAAATGGCACTCCGGTCGCAATCTTATAGCGGTCGGTCGCAATCTTATAGCGGTAAAAGGCACTTTGGTCGCAATCTTATAGCGGTAAACCCCCCTTCCGGTCGCAATCTTATAGGGGTGAGTTGTATTTTTCTAAGAATCCTCTAGTTTTTCTTCGTTTAGATTTTTGATGTAGCTATCCAGAAGGTCTTGAAGGCTCAAATCCTCCGTTTTTTCATGTTCAGACATAAAACTTGCCTTGTAAACATCCCGAATAATTCGGTCTTTTAGTTCTTTATCATACTCCCGATTGGTAAGCCACTGCTGAAACAACTCAAAATTGTCGTCATACTGTGGAAACTGATCATCAAACGCCTGGCGCAAGCGTTCATTGAGCAATTTAAAGAACAGGTTCTTTTTGTTACCCTCCAGATGAAGTTGTGATGAATCAAAAACAAGGCGAATACTGTAGGCTTGTTTCTGGCCTTTTTCGGCAAAAAATTCAATCTGAAATTTTAGATCAGAGTTGTCTGCGATGTTTTTAAGGTACTTATGTAGCGTAAATTTTCGGTGTTTTGGAAGTTGGTCTTCAATATTGGCAATCTCACAAAGCAGGTCAAAATTGGGCGTAAGCACGTTTGTGTTGTTATAAATCAGCACATTTTGCATACCTGCCAAATAGATATACAGGTTTTTGATTCGGCCACTGTTTTTATTTGAGGCTACCCGAAGATAATCTTTGAGGCTCAGCGTGACATAAAAACTGATTAAATTTTCGACAAATCCACGGCCAAGCTTAAACGAATAAAAGCGTTTCTGAGGACGATTCACGTTGTAACTCACCCGTATGTCACTGATTATCTGCACAAAAGATACATTAAGTTCTTTCATGCTCGGGATTTGAGTTTTCTCAATACGGGAAAGCGGAATATTATTGGCGGCCAGTCGATAAAGCGTATACTCAAATACACTTTTAAACTCATGCCCCAACAGCGTAGGCGGCTTAATCATACCCGCCTCAAAAACAGGATGTGTTTTCTGTAAGTTAGGCGATTTGTAGCCCATTAGTTTACAAAAATCATTGATACCAAAGTTGGTATACCCAAACAAATCAGTTTTATATGAATGCGCCAGAAAGATAATAATGTCCCGGGCCAAGGTGGCATCTTCTTTAAAATTACGCTGTATATCGGGCAGGTTGTAAAAAAGGTTCCGGTCTAGTCGGACCCGGTCCAACCATTCCTGTGCGTTATTTGGAATAAAGACTAAGGGTTCTGATTTGGAATTCATAGGGGTATAATGTATCAAAATGACATATCGCTGTAATTAGGGTCTCGCTTTGACATCAGCTGTAAATCTTCGTTAAAGTCTTTCGTGTAGGGCCGGTGTATTTTCAACCAATGATGAGGTGGCTTTTCATTCACCAATAAGGTTTCAAGTTCTTCAAAGTGAATCGGTGCAGTATCCAGATGTACATCGACCCAACCGTCTTTTCGAGGAGCCACAAATTTTTGAGCAGTTTTAAAATAGCGTTTGACCATTGCTTCAATCTCAGGAATCAGCGACTCGGGCTTCTCGACCTCATAACGCAATGAAAAAAATAGTTTTTGTCCCTGTAAATGAATGGTTGTTTTCAGGTTACATGGGCAAGTAGGATGCAGGAGCAGTCCCATCAATTTTACATTCTGTTGCGTACCCGCTTTGTCATTATCATTAGCCAATATGATTTGTTGTGGTTGGTAGAGTTCAATCAGGTATTGAATAAGGTTTGGTTGGGTTTCGCTTAGATTACCCGCAGTAGCTACATACAGTCGGCTTTCTTCGGGCCCAGGTCCATAAAGTTGATGGTACGAAAGGGCATCAATGGGGCTTTCGGTAATTACCATCGTACACTTTTTGGAGGGAGGCAATTCCAAATTTGAAATCCAGCAAGCATCACCGCGCGGGCGCTCAATCTTATTATAATGCGTATTCCGAACAATCGCCGCTACCACGCCCGTTTGATTTCGCAACGGAAAAACGGTGTTTACATAATGGATTCCGCTGTGTTCAAAAGTCTTGTTAAACACTTGGCCATGAAAGCAATCTGCCATAATGGTGTCTGTCCCAATTCCACGTTGAGTTAAGTAAGAGATGTCAAAAAGTGGCTCAAACTTAAAGTCGTATTCAGCGTCAAATTGCGCTTCGGGCGGGGCTGTGGGCCGTAATACATTCTTACGTTTTTTAAGTTTACCAGTATTTTGTTCATTCAAAAAACCATCTAGCGATGCAAAAACAACCCGCCAATTACGGTTGCTACGGTTGTATTCAAAAGTCAAGATACTGCCGTTATCTTTTGTATCCAACGGATTGAAGTAGCCCTGATAGCCAGTATTTTGGTTTTGGTAAACAACAATTATATCCCCATCTTTCTTCAACACCACATAGTTACGGGATGTTTTTAGAGAATTAATGGTATAACCTTTCCACTGCGCAAATTCAACTAAATCGACCTGCGCTTTGTAATATTCCCATTGGTGTTTTCCTTCTAAAGTTAGTTTTTCCATGAAATAGGAAGTTTAAACCCACTCATTACCACTATAAGATTACGACCATTAAGGGATAATTTTCTTGATTTTTGACGCACAACGTATAATTTCATCACAAATAGCAGCATCTCCCGTTTGTTGCAGTTGCTTAGTTAATTCAGTCAACCGCCGAATCAGGGCTTCGCGAGGCGTTTCTTCCACTGACTTGACAACTACTTTTTTGACAATGCTCGGCAACTTTGCCATGTCTTCAATTTCTTCAATCGTGGCTATTGGTAATGTTTGCACCTCTGACTTACCAATCTGCTGAATCAGCGTCTTATTAACCTTGGTTTTACCCGCCAATATTTCAGATTTCAAGGCAGGTTCTAGCTTCTCCAACCCAGACGCAAACTCAGCATCACGCTTGATTGTTTTCCCGCTAACGTTATAACGTTTCCCAAGTTTTTCGGATGTTGAAAGGGTTTCTTGAGCATAAGGGACAAAATGTCCCTTATGCTCTTCGCTACCTAAAATTGAGGTACTTTCAACTACTTCATTACCATAAGGGACAAAATGTCCCTTATGCTCTTCACCCCCTAAAACTTGGACACTTTCAACCGACTCATTACCATAAGGGACAAAATGTCCCTTATGCTCTATGCGTTCATATTTTCCTTTTTCTTTCTTCTCCGTGAGGTACTTCATTCCCCTCAAATAAGAAATTTGCTCGGGAGTTAAATTGCGCCTACCCAATTGATTATCAATCATATACTGCCTCACATCATATAAACTTTTAAAATCCACCAAATGAATTTTGAAGTCTATTCCGTGTTTTGAGCAGATACTATAACGATTGTGTCCGTCGATTAGGACATAAATAGCGGCTATTCCTTTTGACTCGGGGGCAATGATTTCTTCCGTTGTCTGCCAAATCAGCAAGGCCTCTCGACATCCTTCTCGCAATATATTTTGCTCCAATTGGTGCAATTCATCGGGCAGTAAAGGCGGGATGAGTTGTTCTAATTCTGGCAAAATCTGAATCTGTTTTTTGATTTCTTCAAACTGCAACAGACCCTGATCTTTGATGATTTTTTTCTCCCCCAGAGAAATCTGATACTTTTTCATGAACAGTCAATTTTAGTGGCTCGAAAGCTCCTGTGCTAACTTGAGGTAATCCTGCGCTCCGTTGGAATCCGATGCATATTCAAAAATGTCCTGTTGTGCAATCTGCGATTCTTTCAACGCAACATTTTGACGGATGATGGTATTGAAAATTTTAAAACTGGCTAACGACTCTTTGATATAATCAATCATGTCGCGGTGCACTTTGAGACGTGCGTCCACCATCGTCAACACAATTCCCTCAATGGTCAATTCGTAATTGATACGGTCACGTACCTGCGTAATTCGGTCAAACAAGTTATTGACACCCTTCAACGCCGACGCTTCAGGCTGGAGCGTAACCAAGCAGCCAGTAGAGGCCACTAGTGCAGAATTGGTAAAAATATTTAGGGCAGGTGGACAATCAATAAAAATGTAATCGTATTGACTACGAATGGGCGCAATGGCGTTTTTGAGCTGATTAACGCCACCAACGGCCTGTACTAATTCTAAATCAGCATACGCCAATTCTAAATCACTGGGCGATAAATCATAATTTTCGGCGATGGCGTACACTGGCAATGTATCTCCCTTCAAAAGTGCCTGTACCACTTGTTTATCAGGACTATCGTAGCCCAATGCCTGCGAGAGATTGCCCTGAGAATCCATGTCAATCAGTAGCACTCGATAACCTAATTTTACCAATGCTTTGCCAAGATTCAGGGTAGTCGTAGTCTTACCTACGCCCCCTTTATGGTTCACCACGGAAATAACCTTTGCTCGGGTACTGGCAAACTCCTTAAATCCATATTTGATGAGTATAGGATACAAACTCGCCAAGTGCTTAGGATTTAGTTGGCGATCTCCAGTTAAGGCTTTTGAAAGGGTGCTACCTGGCAATTGGGCCTCTTTCTCCAATACAGATAAGGAAAGGGCAGGGTTTTGTTTTAAGAAAGAAATGGCTTTTTCGTGGGTAAGCATAAATCAGTAATTTGTCCTAAATTTAGGACAAATTATTTTTTTTGTCAAGAAAGTTTGACAAAACTTAACAAAGTTGCTACCAACATTTCAAATCTTAAGCATTTGAAGCTACATTGTCGTTTTCACAACTTAGGCACGCTTTAATAATCTATACACTGCTTTGCCATCAAACCGTTTTTTTCTTCTGGTCAAATACTGAGACAGGTTCAGTTTTTCGGCAATGGCGGCGTATGTCATGCCCATGTTCCTGTATAACATCGACAGTTCAGTAGCCTGCACATTGGCTTTATGATTTTTGGCATTTCTCACCCTAATTTCTCGTCCTTTTTCAATGGCTATTTTTGTGAGATTTTCAGGCTTTCCGAGTTTAAATCCTTGTGCTTTTTTCTGTGCTAATGCAGCCTTCGTTCGCTCTGAGCCGCGTTCAGCTTCGTGTTGGGCAAAGGTGACCATAATTCCCACGGTTAGGGTATTGGCATCGGGTAAATCGCAGGCGACGAAATCCACCCCAGAATCTCTAAGTGTCATCACAAAAGCCACGTTACGACTCAGACGGTCAAGTTTGGCAATCAATAATTTTGCGCCGAACTTTTGACAGGCCCTGATTGCCTCCTGAATCTTTGGTCGATTGCTTTTCCGACCTGATTCTACTTCGGTATGTTCTTCCAGTATCACATCGCCTTCGCGCAAGAATCTTTGCACAATTTCCATTTGGTCGCCCAACCCCAAACCACTTTTACCTTGCCCTTTGGTAGATACCCGGTAGTAGCAAACGTATTTCATATTTTACCCTAATAGCAGGTGTTTTACGGTCATTTTTGTAAAAATAATTAATTTATGGCATTTTATAAACGACCGTTCTTAAAATGCCATAAATAGGTTACGTCTAAAAAATACTACAAACTTAGACTCGCTTAAAAATGAGACATTGATAAATGAAATGACAATATGAGACTAATAACTCATTGATGGATGTTGTTTATAAATGATGATTAATAATTTTAGTGCAGTAACTTTACTATAAAAGTACAATTTTATAGCACGTCCAAGAAAATACACACACGACAAACGTTGTCCAGAATGTGGCCGAGCGGTTTGTAATACCTCTTGATTATCATTGTTTTACAACTAAAACTTGGAAAGTCTGTTTTACTTTATAACTTAAGTATTCTACTGATTATTTGACTATTATGCAGTAACGACCATCGAAGGCTTGTCGCATAATGGCGACTACCTCGCACAAAAAGCAAGGCTCGAACACGACTTGGCTCAATCGGTTACTGCCAGACTGGACAAATTATGAACATTGACGCCAACATGTGTGGTAATATTGGCCGTTGTGGTACGTATGCCCGCGTCAAAGCTGTTATTAAAACAGTCGCAAAAAAATAATGGATTGGTAGACATCGAGGCCCCATTTTAGAACAAAACAACCTTGAACATGGAAAAAGTAAAAACAACCTATAACAGGCGTTCTTTCCTGAAAGCCTCAGCCCTTTCGGGCGGAGGAATGTTGATTAGTATTGGGTGGTTATCAGGCTTTACCCCTGCCGAAACGCCAGACTTTGCGAGCCTACCTCCTGATTGGAATGAACTGAACGGTTTTGTGAAAATTACGGCCGATAACATCATCAAAATCATGTCGCCCAATCCCGAAGGGGGACAAAACGTAAAAACCTCCATGCCCATGATTGTGGCGGAGGAATTGGACGCAGACTGGAAAAAAGTCGTTGTGGAGCAGGCAGACTTAGATACCAAGCATTTTACCCGGCAGTTTATAGGAGGTAGCCAGGCGATTCACCAAGGCTGGCAGACTTTACGGATGGCAGGGGCCACCGCCAAACAGATGCTTCGAGAAGCCGCCGCCAACCAATGGCAAGTACCCGTGGCAGAGATTAGTACAGAATTGGGGGTTTTGTATCATAAGAAAAGCGGAAAATCGGCAAAATACGGCGAAATGGCCACGGCCGCCGCTCAGATTCCAGTACCCAAAGACGTAAAATTGAAGGATGTAAAAGATTTTGTGATTGTTGGCCATTCTCAAAAAAATGTAGAAGGCCCAAAAATCGTCACAGGAAAACCCTTATTTGGCATTGACATCAAAAAGGAAGGAATGCTCATTGCAATGATTACGCATCCGCCAGCCTTTGGATTGAAATTTAAGTCTGTCCAAAACGAGGCCGTTGTCAGGAAAATGAAAGGGATTAAAGACATTTTTCCCGTTAAAATATTTCAAGACGATTACGAAAGGCAGTTTTTCGATACCACTACTTTTCTGGAAGTGGTGGCCATCGTGGGCAATTCTACTTGGGAGGTGATGCAAGCCAAAAAAGCCCTAAAAATCGAATGGGAGCCGTTTGCCGACTACACCGAAAAGAAGAACATGATGGGAAGAAAGCTAACGGCCAAAATCCCCGCAGGATTGGAAAGTACAGCAGACCATACGGCCAAAATGGCGGAAAGAATGGCCCAGCCCGCCACGGTTCGTCGCAAAGACGGCGACCCCGAAACGGCTTTCAAAAACGCGGCAAAAGTACTGGAACGCACCTTTACGGGCCCTTTTTTGGCCCATAATTGCATGGAACCCATGAATTTCTTTGCGCATGTAACCGATGAAAAAGCCGAATTGGCAGGGCCAATCCAAAAACCTGAAAATACAGAACTGGCTTTATCTTCTCGTTTGGGGATGCCCTTAGAGAAAATTGACATTAAGATGACTCGCCTTGGGGGCGGTTTTGGACGACGTTCGTATGCGCACTGGTTGATAGAAGCCGCCCTGATTTCTCAAAAAGTGAAAGCCCCCGTAAAGCTGCTCTATACGCGAGAAGATGATATGACTTCGGGTATTTATCGGTCGGCCTATTCGGCCACTTATCGTGCAGCCTTGGATGCCAACAATAATTTAATCGGTTTCCATGTAAAAGCGGGCGGAGTGCCAGAGTCGCCTTTGTATGCCAATCGTTTTCCTGCGGGGGCCGTTGATCATTATTTGGCCGAAGATTGGAGCGTCGAAACCAACCTTACCGTTGGCTCTTTTAGGGCTCCTCGCTCAAATTTTATGGCGGCTGCCGAGCAGTCTTTTTTAGATGAAGTAGCCGAAGCGGCAGGCAAAGACCCGATAACATTCAGATTGGAATTGCTTAAACGAGCCAAAGAAAACCCAGTAGGTAAAAACAACGAATACGAACCCGAACGCTACGCAGGGGTTTTGGAGTTGGTTCGGGAAAAATCGGGGTACGAACAAGCAAAAAACACCAGACATTTAGGGGTTTCGGCCTATTTCTGCCATGATTCGTATGCTGCTCATGTATTTGATTTGGAAATGAAAGAAGGAATGCCCGTTGTTAAAAAAGTGTGTTGTGCCATAGACTGTGGTATCGTTATCAACCCAGATGCGGCCAAAAACATGACTGAAGGAGCAATAGTGGATGGCATAGGTACGGCCTTGTTTGGCAATATGACCTTTACCAAAGGAGTGCCCGATAAAAGCAATTTTGACAGCTACCGCATGATACGCATGAACGAAGCGCCCAAAGAAATTGACGTACATTTTGTGAAAAACACCATAGACCCGTCTGGAATGGGAGAACCAGCCTATCCTCCCGTTTTCGGGGCGTTGGCCAATGCCCTTTACAAAGCTACTGGTAAGCGATTTTATAACCAGCCCTTCACGCCTGCTTTACTTGAATAGTACGAAATATGCCGATCCAATAGCCCAAATTGATTCCAATTTTTTTGGAAATTAATTTGGGCTTTAGCCGAATTCAGTCATTTAAACCATGGTTTATTGATCAAAACCACTGGCTGTTTCAATGAGTTGACTTTGAGCGTCAGTTAAGATTTCTATACTCGTTTGGGGTATATCCTACCCGCTGTTTAAACAACCTTGTAAAGTGTTGTGGATATTTAAAGCCCAGCTCATACGCAATTTCATTTACCGTTTTATCATTTCCAAACACCTTGTTTTTTGCCTCTTCTATCACTTTATCTTGTATGTATTCTTTGGCAGATTGTCCAGTTTCCTTTTTGAATAAATCTCCAAAATAATTGGCCGACAAATGAAGTTCATCCGCAAAATAGGCCACCGAAGGCAATCCAAGAGTTTGTGGTTTTTCGGACAAAAAATACTCATTCAGCAACGCTTCAAATTTTTCCAAAATGCCTTTGTGGGCTACATCTCTTGTAATAAACTGGCGGTCGTAAAATCGCTGACAGTAATCCAAAAACAGTTCAATATTAGCGGCAATGAGCTTTTTGCTGTGTTTATCAACGGGCTGTTTCAATTCAAATTCTATTTTCGAAAAAATATCAAGAATCATTGTTCTCTCATCATCAGATAGATGAAGGGCTTCATGGGTTTGATAGTTAAAGAACTTATAGTTTTGAATGGTTTTTCCCAAAGGGGTACCAATCAAAAAATCAGGATGGAACAATAATCCAAACCCCATAGGTTGATACGAAACTTTGGGATTTTCCATACTTATAAACTGACCCGGAGCATAAAAAACCAGTGTGCCAGCCTGATAATCATAGTAATGGCGACCATACCGTAAATCTCCACACACCACATCTTTCAAAATAATACTGTACAATCCATAATTAAATTTTATGGAATCCACATCTCCCCATTCTCGGGGATTCGCCTTTGAGTAATCAATTACGGTTACCAGAGGATGCAGCGTTTTGTGGTTATTGGCGGCATTGAACCCGCTGATGCTGTCTATGTTTACTATCTTTTCCATGTTCTTTTCATTTGAAATCCATTCAAAATTAAGATATAAAAAATGCCATACTTCGCATGAATACCGCAATCAGTAAAATTGGTAGTAAAAGCAGTAATTTATATACTATCAAAGCAAGAAAGTTCATAGAGATTTGTATTTCAAAAAACAAAACCATTTTTAAAATGAAAACAAATATCAAATTTTTAGCATTACTCTTTTTTTGTTCTATCTCAGCTTTTGCTCAATCAACAAAAGAAGAACAAGAACTTATCCAACTCTCTAAAGACAAATGGCAGTGGATGGCCGATAAAAACGTGGATAAATTAAAAAATTTATTTGATGCCAAAGCCAAGTTTGTTCACATGAGTGGCACATGGAAAACGGACGAAGAACTGGAAATTATTAAAAGTGGAAGTATTTGGTACAAAGAGGCCAAAGTGCATGATACAGCGGTAGAAGTTTCGGGAAATACGGCCATTGTATGGAACAGAATTACGCTGGTAGCTATGGTTAGAGGAAATGAGGCCATCACTGAATTTACCGTCACCGAAGTCTATCAAAAACAAAGTGAAAGCTGGAAAATGTTGGCCCTAACGTTCAGCAGTGTACGCGATACGCATCAGATAAAGAAGTAAGTGGTTGCAGAAAATAAACCTACTGTAACCCTATTTTACGGCAGAAAAAAGCAGCGACAAATTCGTTATTTTTCTGTTTGATTTTCATAAGTATTCGATTGAAAAGTGTTGTTTTTTACGGAATTTTCGGTATAATTTTGTTAAATTATTTTTAAAACATATTCCTGACTCATGGCAAAGTATAATCTTAAAATCAATGGCAAAGCCCGCCAAGTGGATGTAGATCCAAGTACACCAGTGCTTTGGGTACTACGCGATAGTCTCAACATGGTAGGTACTAAGTTTGGCTGCGGCATGGCTCAATGCGGCGCCTGCACTGTTCATTTAGACGGAAATGCCGTTCGTTCGTGCGTGTTGCCTGTTTCGGCGATTGGCAAACAGGAAATTACCACCATCGAAGGTCTATCTGCCAACGGAGAACACCCCGTACAAAAAGCATGGCTCGAACACGACGTGGCTCAATGTGGCTACTGTCAATCGGGGCAAATTATGAGTGCAGCGGCGTTACTCAAAAGTAATCCCAAACCAACCGATGAAGATATTGATGCCGCAATGAGTGGGAATATCTGTCGTTGTGGTACGTATTTGAGAATCAAAGAAGCGATAAAAACGGCCTCTAAAGTATAAATTGTGTAGCGGTAGCACTAAAAAAAAGCAAAATAGCAATGAAAAATACACATAATCGCCGTTCATTCCTCAAATCTTCGGCGTTGGCTGGTGGTGGAATGATGCTAAGTTTCAGCTGGTTCTCGAATGCGAAAGCCGCCGAAAAAATACAAGAGCGGAACGCCGCCCGATTAAATCTTCCCGATCAATGGTCAGAACTTACGGGCTATATTAAAATTACCCCCGATAATGTCGTTAAAATTCTTTGCCCTAATCCCGAATTCGGTCAAAATGTAATGACCTCATTACCAATGATTGTGGCGGAGGAATTGGATGTAGATTGGAAAAATGTGGTCGTGGAAATGGGCCCACACGACAACGTGAAATTGGGACCACAGTTTACGGGCGGCAGTAATTCGGTTAGAATGTACTGGAAACCCTTGAGAAACGCTGGCGCAGCGGCCAGACAAATGCTCATCGAAGCCGCGGCTCAAACATGGAGCGTTCCTGCGTCTGAAATCACAACCAAGGCAGGGGTTTTAACGCACACAAGCGGAAAAACGGCAAAATATGGAGAGATGGCAAGCAAAGCCGCTGCCATTGCCGTGCCGAAAGAGGTAAAATTGAAAGCTCCCAAAGATTTTTCAATTGTCAGAAATTCAAAGAAAAATACGGAAGGCCTAAAAGTAGTTACGGGCAAACCACTATTTGGAATGGATTATCGGGTTGATGGTATGTTGATTGCCATGATTCAGCATCCGCCAGCCTTCGGTATGAAACTTAAATCATTTGATGCTTCGCAATCCCTGAAAATGCCCGGTATCAAAGATGTATTTAGCTTTAAACTATACGATGATGGTTTTGAACAAGGCGGTTTTGATACCCGTACTTTCAATGAAATGATTGCCGTAGTGGGCAATAGTACATGGGAAGTAATGAACGCTCGCAAAAAGCTGATTGTACAATGGGAAGCCGCCGGCGACTTAAAAGAAACCATGTCGGGAAGAGGCGGAAAAAGAGAAGTAACCGTTCCAGGTAGATTAGAAACCACAAGCCGTCAATTTGAAATGATGGCCGAATACGCAAAAAAACCAGCCCAGCAATTAAGAAAAGACGGTGACCCCGAAACGGCGTTCAAAAATGCGGCTCAAATCATCGAACGCACCTACAATGCACCGTTTTTGGCTCATAACTGCATGGAGCCGATGAATTTCTTTGCGCACGTAATGGAAGATAAAGCGGTGGTGGCTGGGCCTTTGCAAGCGCCCGGTTGGATGGAACCTACCCTTGCCAAAATTTTAAACCTACCAGCCGACAAGATTGAAATTCAAATGACTCGAATGGGAGGGGGATTTGGTCGTAGAGCCTACGGGTCGTACGTATATGAAGCGGCTCGAATCTCTCAAAAACTCAAAGCACCCGTCAAACTGATTTATAGCCGTGAAGACGATATGACGTACGGCATTTATCGCCCGATGTACACCGCTACGTATCGTGCAGCGTTGGATGCCAACAAAAATCTGATCGGGTTTCATGTAATTGGCGGCGGAATTCCCGAAAACCCCGTTCATGCCAATCGTTTCCCAGCGGGAGCGGTTGATAACTATTTGGCTGAGGGGTGGGAAATTCCTTCTAACGTGACCATTGGAGCCTTCAGAGCGCCCCGTTCCAACTTCAATGCGGCGGCTGAGCAATCGTTTTTGGATGAAGTAGCCGAAGCCATGGGCAAAGACCCTATTCAACTTCGCCTAGATTTATTGAAAAAGGCAAAAGAAAATCCAGTAGGCAAAAACAATGATTACGATGCAAGCAGATACATTGGCGTTTTGGAACTGCTGAAAGAAAAATCAGGCTGGGGCAAACCCGAAAATGCTGGTAAAAAACGTGGCGTAGCTGCTTATTTCTGTCACGCTTCATATGCTGGTCATGTGGTTGATATGGTCATGCGCGACGGCCAACCGTATGTTGAACAAGTAACGAGTGCCGTTGATTGTGGCGTCGTTGTCAACCCTGATGCCGCTCGGAATATGGTACAAGGTGCGGTAGTTGATGGTATCGGTAATGCATTTTACGGAGCATTGACCCACAAAGACGGAGCCCCCGAACAAAGTAATTTCCACAATTATCGCATCATTCGCCACAACGAAGCGCCGAAGAAAATTGATGTACATTTTGTAGAAAGCGATGTTGACCCGACGGGTCTTGGCGAACCGCCATTCCCACCAGTTTTTGGGGCAGTAGCCAATGCGTTGTTTAAAACGACGGGTAAACGCTATTATAATCAGCCGTTCAAAGTAGAGATTGATAAGCCAAAATCATAAATAGAGTACGAATAAATCAAAGCCATCATTGCTAAGTCAGATATGCAATGATGGCTTTTTTGTTTCTAAAAGGGAAGTAAATCCTCTCTTGAAAAGTCACTTGTTTGTAAAATAAACTTGTATAGAAATCTACGTATATTATTTTTGAGATATAAAATAAGTTCAGGTAGACAAATGAAAATAGGATATGCCCGGGTATCTACCCAAGATCAAAATTTGGAAATGCAGATTGATGCCTTGACAAAAGTGGGATGTGAACAGATATTTCAGGAAAAAGCTTCTGGTATAAAATCGGACCGCCCCCAACTGCAAGCCATGCAGCAAATGCTCCGACAAGGGGACGTCATCTATATTTATAAACTCGACCGGTTGGGGCGTTCTTTAAAGCACTTGCTTGAAATTACCTCCGATTTTTCAAAAAGAGGCATAGGCCTGGTTTCAATCAATGACCACATTGATACCACCACTGCCCAGGGCAGGCTCATTTTCAATATTTTTGCTTCTTTGGCAGAGTTTGAAAGAGACCTCATCAGAGAGAGGACAAAATCTGGATTGGAGGCGGCTCGGGCCCGGGGCCGAAAAGGTGGCCGCCGAAGGGGGTTGTCTAAGGAAGCCGAAAAAACAGCAATGCTTGCCCAGACTTTATACAATGAACGTAAATTGGGGGTCAATGAAATTGCCGCTGATTTGAACATTTCAAAAATGACCCTCTACAAATATCTTCGGCACAGAGGGGTTCAAATTGGCAGTAAGGTCGATTGATTTTTGTACATTTTTTTTGTTTTAAGTGGTGCCGTCTTCAAAAACACCGGCACCACTTAAAAGTTTATTCTTGGCCTCCCTCAGAGTTTGGATTCAAAGCTCATCAAACCGCACTATCGGCATCAAGTCTTTAACAAGATTTCATCATTTCTCTGAGTTTTGCTTTGCGCCTACGGGCAATTTCAATGGAATGTCCCGAAGGTAAAACCAACATCTCAAAACGCAGAATATGGCATTGACTCAAATAATGCAAGTTCAAAAGGGAGGATTTATGAAGCCTCAGAAAGCCATATTTTTCTAACAAAGAAGCATAGAAACTTAAGGGAAGCGAGGTAATTACACTTTCTCCATCTTCCAAATGAAAAATAGTATAATTGACCTGCGCACTCAAATAGACAATCCGCCTCAAATCTACACTTCTATTGCCGTCTTTGGTTTGGAAGCGTGGTAGATACAAAAAGCCTTCTAGTGGCATTATTGAATCTGGAATAGTCAGTGCTTTCATTTCCTGCTCATTTTGGTTTATTTATCGCAGCCGCCGATGAGTGCCTGAAAACTGTTGCCTTCTCCTACCGTCGCCGTAAAGCCTGGTAATAACGTCACGGATTTTCCCGCCTGATATACTACCGTTGCGCCTGATACCTGATTGGTAGCCACTATTTTGTCGGCTACTTTCAGCACCGTTCCGCTCGTGATGGGTTCTGTCACCGTCAAATTGGCTGGGCCACTGCTGCCGCTACTTTGACTTTCAAACACACCTCGGTCGACAATACCTAAACCAACGGGGAATGGCCTTACATTACCTTCCAAGTCTTCGTTAGGAGCTCCCGCATTATCACCACCGTTGATTGCAGGTGAGCATATTTGCAGGTGATAATCACCCAAGGTACCCAACGGGGCCAATCCAACAGGGTTGGCATTGACAAAAAGCGGATTCAGATTACTATTACCAACCCCAGAAAAGCCACCTTCAACCGTGCTATAGGTAATTACACTTCCAGTAGTACTTTGAGGTGCTGTATTACCCCACAAAATACTGTTTTTCACTGTCGTCAGCGAGTTGGCATTGAAGATACCTCCCGCATTGTTTCCATCATCCTTGTTGGAAGCAATCGTACAGTTCATCAAAGAAGGCTGACTGCCGTTAACGTACATACCCCCGCCTAAGCCTTTGTTAATCACCATTAATACGTTCTCAAAATAGGGTTTACTGCCCCCCAAAACGTATACCCCACCCCCGAAAGTAGCTTCATTTCCGTAGATAATGGTCTTGGTAATGGCTAACTGCGAACTGTCGCGCAGCAACATACCACCGCCCCCGATGGCTCGGTTATCAGTAATAACACAGTTGGTAATCAACCCTTTGCTTTTTTCAATGGCCAAAATACCGCCTCCTGAGGCAAGTAAATCAGGTACATTGATATTTTGAGTACCCGCTACGAACTCAGCGAAGCCTCTTTCAATGCGGAATCCATCCAGACGTGTCAGTGAATCGGTAGACTTAAACAGCACCACATGATAGGAGTTATCGTTGCGTTGTATGGTGCCTATTTCTCCGCTGAGAATTACGGGATGCGTTACCCAGTTACGTTCCGACAAATTGATTTCTGTACCGACAAAACCTCCGTAAACCCGTACTTTGGAAGGAATCTTAAAGACATCACTTCGCAGTGTACCAGGTTTGTAAGTTCCTTGTGCTACCCAAATTTCGATATCAGGAAACATCGATGTAGCTGCGGCGTTCAGGCCCGATTGTAAATTAGAAAATGCCTTCGCCCAAGTAGACCCATCTTGCGACGGGTTGACGTTAGCAGCGTTGACATAAATACGAAGGGTATTAATGACCGCAGCCACGTAGTCTTCCACTTCCCCGTCGGGGGCTAATCCCGTTGCGTTTAAACCACCCGCACTGCTAAAACGGAAACGGGCTGGTGCATTACCATCGGGCGAGCCGACTGGTACGCTAAAGTTAACTTGATTGCTGCCGGCGGTCAATGAAAGAGTATTGGCGATTCGTTCTCCAATATCATCAAAATCGCCATCTTGATTGAAATCAATCCACGCATCAAGTTTACCCGCTACGGAGGCAGTCACAGTAACGGAGGTACTGGTTCCAGTCAATAAAAAGTTAGGGAACGTCACTCCGTCTTCATCATCGCCGTCGGTATCTGTATCATCGCCGTTGGCAGTAGCAGTGGGTTGTCCATCTTCATCACCGTCGATAGCTGTACCCAAATACATTCCCAAAAGAGTAGCGTGACGTGCCCCATTATTGGCCGTTAATGTACCATAAGATGCGGGAGCATCCCCAAAATCTATTTCATCATTGGTGATGTCTCCAATTTGTATGGTGTCTTTTCTAGCAATAGAGGCATCTAATACCGTACCCGAAAGTGCGCCTAAAATGACCTTAAATGCCTCGTTAGCTTCTACTTTAGAATCTCCTTTGACCAACACGGTGATGTCTTTGGTTTCACCCGCAGTTCCCACAAACGTCAGTGTACCGTCATTGTCGGTGTAATCATTGTCTGCCACGGTTGCGGTACTATCGTTTGTGGTATACGCTACCGAAAATCCCCCCTGAACTGCATTGTTGAGTGTTGCTGTAAAGATGAAACTCGTCGTACCACTGTTACCTTCCGCTTTGGAAGTACCGCCGCTTAACGTCAACGTTGCACCGTCATCGTTCTGAATATTACCCCGACCTATGCTCGTGCCCAAAATCACATTTCGGCCGCTCGCTGCAAGATTTGTTAGCGCAACCTTGTAGACTTCGTTTATTTCTACTTTGGTATCGTTGGTAATGCTGACATTCACCGTCTGTGCAGAGGTACTACCCGCCATGAATGTCACCGTTTGATTCGTAATTCCCGTATAGTCATTGTCGGCAGTTGTAGCGGTACTATCTGAAGTTGAGAAGTTTACGGTCACATTTGCATCCACTGGATTACTCAATGATACACTAAATGTTTGGGGCGTGGTTGACTCCAACTCACTGATGTTGCCGACCAAAGCCACCGTGGCCGCGTCGTCGTTCGTTATGGTGCCCGTTTGTGGGCTATCTGTTGTCGTAATCGCAGCCAGCTGTACAGGCGTCAAGCCAGTCAGTGCTCCCAAAGCCACCGTAAACGTTTCATCCAATTCCACTTTATTGTCCCCGTTGACCAATACCGTAATCGTTTTTTGTTCTCCCGACGTTCCCGCAAAACTCAGATTACCGTCATTGTCAACATAATCATTATCTGCCACCGTGGCCGTGCCGTTGGTGGTCGTGTAAGGAGCACCGAAACCACCCTGTACCGCCGCACTCAGGGTCGCCGTGAAGGTGTAACTCACGGTTCCAGAAAGGCCTTCATTCTTGGCAGTGCCGCCACTCAAGGTGAGCGTAGCCGCGTCATCGTTGGTAATGCTGCCCGTTCCTGTGGCAGTACTAATGCCGCCCCCTACGGGATTTGACAACGTCAGAATTACCGTCTCGTTGTCTTCCACCATTAAATCACCATTGACCGTCACCGTCACGTTCTGAGTCAAGGCTCCTCCTGCCGTAAAATTGGCCGTACCTGAGGCTAAAGCCACATAATCCGTTCCAGAGCTAGCCGTACCACCCGTGATGGCATAATCTACCGAAGCCGCATTCGCATTGTTGGTTCTGCTAATAACAAAGGTAAGGCTCGTGGTAGACGCATTGCCTTCGGCTACCGTGGGGCTGCTGACTGAAAACTGCGTATTTAAAATATTGACCTGATAATCTTCCACTTCTCCCGTCGTTTGTAAGCCAACGAAGGAGGGCGTCATTACGGTTGCAGTCGTGTATCTAAAACGCGCAAACGTCAGCGCGGGTACGGCCCCCGATGGTACGGCAATCGTCAAGTTGTTGTCGCCAGTGGCTAAAGCTTGATTGGTAAAAACCTGCTCTCCCATGTCGCCAAAATCGCCATCATTGTTGAAATCAACCCAAGCATTCAAAAAGCCTGCCCCTGAGGCATTAACCGTGATATTGGCCGTGGTACCCGTAATAAAGGCCGACGGAAGCGTTACCCCGTCGTCGTCGTCACCTTCGGCGTCAATATCGTCACCGTTGCCAGTTGGGGTAGGTTGCCCGTCCACGTCTCCGTCTACGGTGGCTCCCAAATGGAAGGCAATGGAGGTATTGTGGCGAGCACCATTATTGCCTAGCAAGGTGTTATACGTATCGGGCGCGTCGCCAAAGTCTAATTCGTCGTTGGTAATCACCGCCTGTTTGGGGGAACCAACAACCGTAACGCCCGCAGGAGCGCCCGTAATGGCTCCCAGCGCAACAGTAAAATCTTCGTTGGCTTCTACTTTCAGGTCCCCATTGGCAAGCACTGTGATGGTTTTCATTTCGCCCGCCGTCCCCGCAAAGCTCAATGAACCATCGTTGTCGGTATAATCTTCGGGGGCTATGGCCAGACCATCGTTGGTCGTATAGGCTACCTGAAAACCTCCCTGTACGGGATTGTTAAGCGTAGCGGTAAAGACATAAGCTGTTGTGCCAGAATTTCCTTCGTTTTGCAAATAGGGCGTGCTCGGTATCGATAAGGTCACCGTTGCGGCATCGTCGTTTTGAATCGTTCCTGTGCCTGTACTCGTACCCAAAATCACATTGCGGCCCGAGGCAACCAAGCTGGAAAGTCCTACATTAAAACCTTCGTTTGCTTCCACTTTAGCATCGTTGACCACCGTCACATTCACCGTCTGTGCCGTTGTTGTACCCGCAGCAAAGGTTACTACTTGGTTGGTGATGCCGGTGTAATCATTATCGGCCGTGGTGGCGGTGCCGTCTGTGGTTGAGAAATTTACCGTCACTGCTACATCCACTGGATTACTCAATGATACACTAAACACTTGGGGCGTTATCGCTTCTGACTGACTCACATTGCCGACCAAAGCAACCGTGGCCGCGTCGTCGTTGGTGATGGTGCCTGTCTGTGGGCTGCCCGCCGTAGTCACTTCCACAGGAGCAAGCGTAATAGCTCCCAAAGCCACCGTAAAGGCTTCATCCAATTCGACTTTGTTATCGCCATTGACCAACACCGTAATCGTTTTTTGTTCTCCCGACGTTCCCGTAAATGTCAATGTACCGTCGTTATCGGTATAATCGTTATCGGCCGTAGAAGCGGTGCCGTTAGTGGTGGTATAAGCTACCGACAAGCCACCCTGTACGGGGTTATTAAGCGTCGCCGTGAAGGTGTAACTGGTCGTTCCTGCTGCTCCTTCGTTTTTGGCAGTGCCGCCACTGAGCGTAACTACGGCCGCATCGTCGTTGGTAATGGTACCTTGCCCTTGCCCATCGGAAATGGAACCATTGCTTAAATTGGACAGGTTTACGAAGAATGTTTCATTGGGTTCTACCTTTAGGTCTCCGTTGAGCGTAATGACAATATCCTCTGAGGCATCCCCAACTGCAAAAGTAAGCGTTCCATTTTTGGCAACATAATCATTGTCGGCAGTGGTGGCTGTATTATCAGCGGTTTGATAATCAATGGTTTCAGCCGTTGCTGTGCTGTTACGCGTTACCGTAAAAGTCAGGGTTGTTGTTCCTGAATTTCCTTCTAAAATGGTGGCATCGCTGATGCTGAAAGAAAGGTCATCATCCTGAATGGTTCCCAACCCTTGATTATCAGCGAAGGTGACATCCGCTGCTCCCATAATATTGGTCAGATTCACAAAGAAAGTTTCGTTTGCTTCGCCCACAACATCTCCCAAGACGGACACTGAAACGGTCTGCGTTTGTCCAGCACCGTTTGCAGGGAACGTTAATGTACCAGAATTAGGGGTATAATCTCCACCAGCGTTAGCAGTACCGTTGGCAGTGGCAAAATCAACCGTCACGGCGGAGCTAACCACTTGGCTGAGAGTTACGTTGAAGGTAAAAGTTATAGTGCCCGCATTCCCTTCCACCTGCGTCACATCGTTGATAGAAATCGTGGCGGCATCATCGTTGGTAATAGTGCCAGTACCGGTGCCCGAAGGCCCTGAAATGACTACATTTCGCCCGGAGGCCACTACCGAGCTCAGCGGCACCGTAAAGGTTTCGTTGGGTTCTACTTTTAGGTCACCGTTGACCACCACG
>NZ_JAMZEL010000028.1:0-33148 GCF_024158025.1 Runella salmonicolor | reverse complement strand
AACGCCAAAATCAAAGCGTTCAGAAGTCAGTTCAGAGGGGTAAGAAACGTAGAATTCTTCCTGTATCGGCTAACTCAGATATATGCTTAATCTAAGTTACTCCACAACTTTTGGAATTGATCCGATACAGCACCGAGTGATGCCCATACCATTGGGCGTTTTTACGGGGCAATGGAAAAAAGCTATTATTAAAGTACTAATGCTTCTGCCGAATCTTTTAATGCTCAAATCTAAGCGTTTAGAAGTCAGTTCAGAAGGGTAAGAAGTGTAGAGTTTTTCCTTTACCGACTAACTCAATTATATGCTTAATCCAAGTTCCTCCACCAGTTTTGGAATTGATTCCTGCTCCTGAGTGCAGTGTACCCAACGCCTCCGTCTAACCTAAAAGTTTGATTGATCAGTCCTTTATTCATGCCTAAACCGTTATCCCAACTTATGAAAAAGAGCTTTCAGCTTTTCGTTTTGCTGTCATTTTGGGTACTATACCCAGTTTTGGCACAAACGTCCTACCCAATTCTTCCGAAGCCGTTACAGTTAGTGCCAAAAGAAGGAACGTTTATTCTTCCCCCGAATCCAGTAATTGCCGTAGCCAGCACCGACCCCGTACTGCGCCGCCTAGCCGAAGCGCTGGCAAACAAGATTGGGAGTGTCACAGGGAAAGATACGAAGGTATTTGCGGGTAATTTTCGGGTCAAGGATGGTATCAATTTTGTCACCTCAAAGGATGATAAGCTCGGCGACGAAGGCTATTTTTTGGAAATAACGCCCAAGCGGATTATCATTACGGCCGAGCAGCCCAAAGGTTTTTTTTACGGAATTCAGTCATTGTTACAGTTGATGCCTGCTGAAATTTATGGAGTGGAGAGGGCTGATAATATCAAATGGAGCATTCCCTGCTGCCTGATTGAAGACCGACCACGGTACGCCTATCGTGGATTGATGCTTGATGCTGCGCGTTATTTTTATCCCGTCTCGTTTATCAAAAAATACATTGATTTGATTGCGTTGCACAAAATGAATACCTTTCATTGGCACCTGACCGATGACCAAGGATGGCGGATTGAAATCAAAAAATATCCCAAATTGACACAAGTCGGCGCGCAACGCCGACAAACCATGTTGGGTCATTACAGCGACCAAAAATACGATGGTAAGCCCTATGGCGGTTTTTATACCCAAGATGAAATCAGAGAGGTAGTCAAGTACGCACAGGAGCGTTTTGTGACCGTTATTCCTGAAATTGAAATGCCCGGACACGCATTGGCGGCGCTGGCGGCCTATCCAGAATATGGGAATAACCCCGACAAAATCTACCAAGTAGGCACGAAATGGGGAGTACATGAAGATGTTTTTGCCCCTAAAGAAGAGACATTTCGCTTTCTGGAAGGCATTCTGACCGAAGTGATTGACTTGTTTCCCAGCCAGTATATTCACATTGGCGGGGATGAGTGCCCCAAAAAACAGTGGGCAGAAAGTCGCTTTTGTCAGGAGTTGATTAAAAAAGAAGGCTTGAAAGACGAACATGAATTACAGAGTTATTTTATCCGCCGTATTGATAGATTCATTACCTCCAAAGGGCGTAAAATGATTGGCTGGGATGAGATTTTGGAGGGAGGGCTCTCGCCTAATGCTACCGTAATGAGCTGGCAGGGAATTGAAGGGGGTGTGGCGGCGGCCAAACAGAGCCACGATGCCATTATGACGCCAGGGAACTTTTGCTATTTAGACCATTATCAGGCCGATGCCAAAACCCAACCCATTGCCATCGGAGGGTTTACGCCCTTGGAAGAGTCGTATTTGTACGAACCTACCCCCTCCACCCTCACTCCCGATGAAGCTAAACACATTATTGGCGTTCAGGGAAATGTCTGGACCGAATATATGCCCACCTCTGAGTACGTCGAATATATGACTTTTCCGCGAGCATGTGCATTGGCAGAAGTAGGTTGGACGGCAAAAAACGGCAAGAATATCGATGATTTCAAAAAACGCTTAGATGTTCATAAGAAGCGCCTTGACCATTTAAACGTAAATTATTTCGAAGCGCCAATCAATCATAAATTTACCTATCGGTGGCCGTTGAAAAAATAGAAATAGGGTATTTTAAAGATTGAAAAGAGGACTTATAAGGTTGTTTTAATAACTTTGTGAGTCCTTCATTTACTTTGATTTATTCCCATGTTTTTAGATAAAATTGGTGTTAAACCTTTAGATTTGCGCTACACTTTTTCCTGCCCCTTCTCTTCGTTAATTTACCTTTCGGTTTTTGTTCTTTCAGTATGGGTCATGGGCTGCAAACCGCCAACTACTACCCAGCCAAAAGCACCTGCGGAGGCATATCAACATACGAACATGGAAATTCAAAGCGAAAAACATAAATCGGTTGTTCATGTACCCATCGAGTTATCGATTGCTGAGGTAACAAAACACCTGAATATACAGGTGCAGGGATTGATTTATGAAGACAACAGTTTCAGCGACGACAACCAAGATAATTTTAAGATTAAAGTTTGGAAAAGAGCGCCAATCGTGGCGGAAGCCAGAGATTCATTGCTTTATTATACCGTACCCCTGAAAATATGGGCTGAGAAGGCCTATAAAATAGCGCCGTTGGGTATTGAGATTTCGGGTAGTCAAAGTACTGAATTTCAGTTGAATATGAAATTTATGACCCGTATAGGTATAGATCCCGACTGGACAGTGAGTACCAATACCGTTTCGGCAGGCTTTGATTGGGTGACCAAACCGAGCATTAAAGTAGCGGGAATCGATATACCCATTACGGGGTTGGTAAGCCGTAAAATTTCCGAAAATCTAGGCACGATTTCAAAATCCATTGATGATAACGTACGGAAAAATTTTGTTATTAAACCTTATGTCATCCAAGCCTGGAATTTAATTCGTGAACCACGATTACTCTCCGAAGAGTACAGATCATGGCTTATAGTAACTCCGACCGATATTTTGGCTTCACCTTTCGAAATTAAAAATGGCAAAATCAGTGCCACCATCGGAATCAGGGGATTTACCCAAACCCTAATTGGGGCAAAACCAGTCATGAAGCCCGTCGTAGATGTCCCCAATCTGATTATCACCAATGACATACCTCAAGGCTTTCAAATCGGATTGATTGGAGTGGTACCTTATGAAGAGGCCTCTCGATTGGCGGCGACTCAGTTCATTGGGAAAACATTTGATTTTAAAGACGGAAAATACAAAATTGAAGTGACGGAGATTGATATTTATGGTCAAAACGATAAACTTGTCATTAAAGCAGGATTGAAGGGAAGTATAAACGGGGTTATATATCTCAAAGGTGTTCCCTATTATGATGCCACCACGCGCCTACTTTCTTTGAAGAATGTAGATTATGATTTAAGTACCCGAAATGTACTTGTTCAAACGGCCAATTGGTTGTTGCAGGGGCGGTTTGCAAAACAAATCGAACAACAATTTGTGTTTCCAATAGGCACCCAAATTGATGAAGCCCAAAAAGCTATTCGTCAACAACTTACTAACCGTAAAGTAGCCAAAGGGGTAGATTTGGGAGGGCGTTTAGACACCTTGGTTCCTGATCAAGTTTATCTTACCCCAACCTCCTTGGTAGCGTTAGTTGTTGCAAAAGGGCGCATCGAAGTTAAAATTGATGGGCTCCTGTAAGTCAAAAAATTGAATGACAGTTTATGGTTATTACGATTTTTTTCTGTTTATTTGATTTTTAAAGAGCACAACTCTTCATAGATTTGTGCCCAATAGTGAATCAGGTCCGTCTTATCGTTCCAAATTAATTTTGGGAAGGAAAGTCCGGACAGCGCAGAGTACCGTACTTCCTAACAGGAAGGCAAGTCGTTGGTGACGGCGACTTGACAGCAAGTGCAACAGAAAGCAAACCGCCAAGTTTCGAATTCGTTCGAAATTGGGTAAGGGCGAAAGGGTGGGGTAAGAGCCCACCGCTCGGTTGGTGACAAGCGAGGCATGGTAAACCTTACGGGCTGAAAGACCAAATAAGTGCCGATTTTGGAGTTACTCGCTCCAATCCTCCTCAAAGGGGTATCGGCATGGGTAGGTTGATAGATTCGGACGGCGACGTCAGAACCAGATAAATGATAAGAGTCCCGATGAAAATCGGGAAACAGAATCCGGCTTATAAGACTTGATACACTATTATTTAAGAAAATGTTAGTATTACCTTTTTGTAGTAAATAACAATCATTCATTGCCCATGAAAAAAGTCAACTTTCTGTCCACTCTATTAATTGTATCGTTTGCATTGACGAAAATTAATGCTCAGGCCCCCGCACCCAAACGCGCAGGCTATGAAGGTCCTAATAAATTGAACACATGGGCACTTACCATCACCCCCGCCCTGACTCAATTTTACGGTGATTTACGTCAGCACGACTTTAAACTGGGGCCAGAAGAACATCTAACGGGTGGTTTAGGCCTGGCGTTACACAAACAGGTATCTCCTATTTTCGGCGCAAGTCTTAACTTCTGGACTGGAAACTTGAATGGCTCCAAACAGCGAATTTACAATGCTCACTTTGAGTCGAAAGGTTTTTTGCAGACATCAATCAACGCTCATGCCAATCTCAAGCCTATTTTGTTTGGGTACGATAAACTCAAACGTTGGAAATGGGATGTCTACGTAGGTTATGGATACATGTGGTTCAACTCCAAAGTGTACCGCTTGGGAACCAACAACGGCACGCTCCTCATTAGCAGTAACACGAATAGAAGCTCGAAAACGGCGGGTGAATGGGAGAGAGATGGGTCTACCTATACGCGTGAAATTGTTGTTCCTATCGGTTCGGCTATTCATTTTGAAGTTTCTCCACGTATTGATATTGGTTTAGATTTTACTTTGAACCATGTCAATTCCGAAAAATTGGACGTTACGTATGGTGGTGGAGGTGCTGACCAATATCCAAGACAAGATATTTGGTTGTTTAGAAAAGGAGATTCAAAACAGGATAAATGGGGGAGTGTCGGATTGGCAATTACCTACAAAATGGGCAAGAGTGCAGTAATGGCCAAGAAAGATGCAAAAGGAAACTGGGTTCATGATCCTGCCAAAGGACGTTATCATTTGCGTTACACCAACCCATTGGCATTGATTCCGCCGCCGTATAATCCTACGATGAAAGAAGCTGACTCAATTGCTAAAGCCAATATGCCCAAGCCCGTTGATCCGCGTTTATTTACAGACTCAGATGGTGATGGTGTTGCTGACCTTTTCGACAAAGAACCAAGTACTCCTGCCAACAGCATTGTTTCAGGTGGTGGGGTAGCAATGGACCTTGATAAGTACATCAAAGATATTATTGCCCGTAATTTGCCGAAAGAAGAATGTGAAGCCATGTTTGGTAATATCGAGTTTGATACCGACAAGGCGATTGTAAAAGATCCTTCGCAGCAGATTCTTCGCCAGGTGATTGACTTACTCAATCTTCGTCCAAATTGCCGGGCGATTATCGTAGGCCATACCGACGCTCGCGCTTCTGATAACTATAACGTACAACTTTCGAAACGCCGGGTAGAAGCCGCCAAACGTTACTTGATTCGTAACGGTTTGCAGGATCCAAGCCGTATCACGCTTGAATATTACGGAGAGCTTCGTCCGCTTGCCGATAACAAATCAGTAGAAGGAATGAGCCGTAACCGTCGTGTAGAAATCAGAATTTTACCGATGAACGACTTGCGCTCAACTTATCCTGCAGGTTTCCGTACGGGTAAAAAGAAAGAGCAAGAGGCAACTAAGCCAGCTCGCGAAAAACGTCAGAGATAAGAAATTCGAAATATAATTGATACAAAAAGGGTCATTTTGCTTAGCAAAATGACCCTTTTTGTAAATGTTGGGTTTCTGTTGTAAAGAAAAATAAAACCTCCTGTTTTTTAGGAGTCGGGCAGTTTAAGGTTTGGCATGTCTTAATTCCAAGCCAACTGATGTACGAGGTTTAAATCCCGTCCATGTTGCTTCATTAGAATTCTCTTTTAACTCTAAATACTTTTTATAGTCTAAGCCTTTGAGTTGTACGCCTAAAAACGCCGTTACAAAATGCTGATTGATATTATTGATACGACGTTCGTTCCAAGCAGGTTCAGCATATCGCAAATATTCATCAAGGGGGAGGCCTGGCGTGATAGATTCGGTTGGTGGAGGGTTAGGGGCTACATTGTGACGGGCATTGATGTAGGTTAGCATATAACGGTCGGCGTTGATTGCTCCGTCGTAGATGGCCTTGATTCCTTTCTCATATCCTGAAATATCATCTTGACTACCTGCTACAAAAAATGTAGGGACGGTAAGCCCTTTTAATCCTTCAGCATCCCAAACGCCCCGCTCCATTCCCCAAGGCGCAAAAGCGACAACTGCCTTGATCCTCGGGTCAAGGGAAGCCGAGAAGGCGGCATTTCCTGACATCCTTTTTTCTAAGGCCTTGCTACCGCCTGTCATTTGGCCAAAAAACTTTACGGCTTGGGCACTGTAACCCGCACCAGCGGCATTGAGTGCCCCATAACCACCCATTGAATAGCCAATCAAAGCCGTATTGTTAGCGTTTACCAATCCAGACAAAAAAGTTTTACTTTCTTTATTCCCCAATCGGGCCATTTCATTGAGAACAAACAAATCATCGAGCGAACGGTTGAGTAATGTGCTGGCAAAACTTGCTGCATCGCTAAAGGTAGATTCTGTATGGTCAATGGCCACGACAATATAGCCTTTGGAAGCTAAGTTTTCGGTCAGGTAGGTGAGTAAATACCGAGAGCCTAAGTAGCCGTGAGATACAATTAAGAGAGGGTAGGGCCCGTCGGTCTTGTCGGCTTGGGCATTGCGTAAAGCCCGCCCCATAAATTTGAATGGGATTAATGGCCTTTTGGGATCATTACTAGAGCCAAGTACCTGGTCGTATTCTACGAGTTGTTGTTTATCTGACGGAATGACGGCAGGATACCAAATTTCTACGGTTAAAGGACGATTATAGAGGGAGTCTTTCCCGTTTTTTGAATGGAGTACATCCAACTGATTATTGTTGACCAATTTCAGGGTTTGAACCCCAATGTTGTACTTTCCCCTCACTGCGAGTTCAGGGGCATCAGGAAGCAAATCACCGTTTATAAAGTTTGTTTGGGCGTATGTGCTACCAACCAGAAAACACTGGGCAACGACCAATAGAGAGAGTAAAAAGGTTTTTTTTTTCATAAAAGGTTATTTGGATAAGGAAAATATAAATAAATGGACAAACGATATGGAGAACTGGACCCCGATGAATAATGGAGCTAATGGATAGTCAGAAACAAGGGTTAGAAGTGAAAATCAAACTAAAGAGTAAGTTTTTACTCACTGAGTAACCCACTGCTTTTTAGTTTTTGCGTTACTTTATCTTTGTAAGACATCCCGATGGGAAGAAAGTAGGTGCTGACTCTCAGCTCATTGGAAGAAATACGATTGATATGATTCATGTTTACGATAAACGAGCGATGGATTCGTATAAATGGCTCCTGAGGCAATACCTCTTCAATGTTTGACAGCATTTGGTTTACCACTACCGTACCCTCTGGGGTGACAATTTTAACGTATACGCCGTAAGCTTCAATGTACAGAATGTCGCTATAATTAAATCGAACCGTTGAACGGCCTGTTGGAAGGAAAACATAGTTTTTAACGGGTGTTTTCTCCGCAATAACTTGTTGACTTGGTATTTTTTTAGTGGCGCGTTGGATAGATTTTAAGAGACGGGTGTAAGAAAAAGGTTTAGTAAGAAAATCAATAACATCAAAATCAAAGCAGTCCACCGCTAATTCTACGTGTGAAGAAGTAACAACGACTGGCGCATGGGCTGGAAATAGTTTCAATAACTCTAACCCAGACAGATCAGGAAGTTCAATGTCTAAAAAAATTAGATCGGCCGTTTTTCTATTCAGATATTCAAATGCTTCGGTAACTGTTCCACACACAACAGCGTCTTCAAACATATTGGTTTTAGTGAGGAGATAGACTAAGCTTTTTTGAGCAAGTGGGTCATCTTCTACAATTAAAGGGACAAGTTTATGTTCCATATCGTTGAATAAATATGTATATATTAATAGTATGCTTGAAAAATAATCAGAAAATAGTGTCTCAAAAAAGAATAGATGCGTTAATATAGCAAAGCTTTTTAACTTTAAGCTGCCTTATTTTACTCATTTATATATTTAATTGTATGTTTTACATAAAAAAAGGTCTCGTTCGTTAGTATTTCATGAATGGTAAAAATACCCAATGTATTTTTGTACCAACACTTTACCTTACTTATACTTCCTCAAATTATTATCAAACTTCTTAGTGAATTCAAAACAAAACGTGCCAAGTAAATTACGGCATTGTTTAATGAATCCAAGATATATTTTGGTTTTTCGAATAATAATCTTTAATTAGAGGCTAAATTTTATTTAGAAAATATACGCACGTAGCATCCCAATCTGAAAATGCTGTTAAAAGACATATTCAGAAAAATCCTTGAAGAGGTCTAATAAGTGGTTGTTATCAAAAAAACATAATACATCTTTAGTAACCCTCATATAATGAACCTTTTTGAGCGATTAGTTCGTGTTTTAGTAGGATGCCTGTTGGTGATTTGTTTAATCATCGTTTCTCCTCTTCTTTTTCCCTACTTGGTTGTTAGTCAACCTTTCTCTCTGCCAAAGTTTAACTAAGTTTTTGAGTTATGCTTTTGTACGTTTATTTCACCAAAAATGAACGTACCCATAACATCCTAACACGAATCTTGGGATGGTTGTTTGTGCTTTTTTAAAAGTTTTTTCTTTTTCAGTGGTTTTGAGAAGATAGCACAATTTCATTCTTTAAGGGCCTCATCTTGTGACTAAGTTGAGTATAAAGCGTCGAATAGAACATTTATTGACGTATATATCCCTATGGGTTACATTGGGCGTCGGAAAAAGAGTATAGTTATGAAAAATTTGTCTTGGAAAAACCTATGTACTACAGGGGTACACCCTAGCTTATCGCCATTGGATGAACAGCGTATTCTTTTGTGTAATGTGCTTAATATCTGCTGTTTAGTGTTACAGATTATTCTTTCTTTGATGGATTTTTTTTGGGGAGATGGGGCCATTACGGTTATTTTAATGGTTGTTTTTGCCATTATAAATTTACCACTTTATTTAATGCTTAAAGCATACCATTACCGAGTTGGTTTTGTTTACATATTTGCGGTTACCCACTTCATTTTAATAGCAGTTGCCGTATATAATCAGAATTTGGGCAAAATCGATGATTTGCAAATCGTTGTAGTGGGGCTATCTGCCATGGGCATGGTGCTTTTTGATAGGTATCTTCAAGCAGTGGCAATTGTGTTTAATGTAGCAGTTTATTGGGTTATTGTGTTGGTTATCAAAGATATATCTCGGGGTTGGACCTATGGCAATTACTATTCAGTAATTGTAAATTTTACAGTTTGTTATTTTTTTATCTGTGTTTGCGTCTATTTTAATAAGTCAATTTTTAGACAATTTCAGGCGTTGTTAATCAAGAGAAATGAGCAACTATCTCAGCAGACGGTTGATTTGCAGGAAATAAATCAGTACAAAGACCAGTTATTTGCCGTAATCAGCCATGACCTTCGCGCTCCTCTGTATCATTTGCAGTCAACCATTAGACGACTCAATGAAGGTGACCTCACTGTAGAGCAATCTAAGCAGATTATTAATGAAATAGATTTTAAAACTAAAGATGTAGGCCTGCTGCTGAGTAATTTATTGAATTGGGCAAATTTGCAGCTGAGCGGATACAAAAGTGTTGTTGTTGAGATACCCATCAGGGAAGTGGTGGAAGAAGCTATTCTTTTTCAAAAGGAGGAAATAAATGCTAAACAGATGCAGGTGCTCAATAAAGTGCCTACCAGAACCTTAGGATGGGGTGATGAAAATCATTTGCAGTTGATTTTGAGGAATTTATTGAGTAATGCAGTTAAGTTTTCCTTCCCTGCAAGCAAAATTATCATTGAAGCTGAAGAAAAATCTGATAAAACGGTCATTTCGATTCAGGATACGGGTATTGGGATTGGAGCAGAGGAGTTAGAAAGGGTCCTAACTGGCGCTTCCCGTTCAAGTATACTCGGTACAAATGGAGAAAAAGGTAACGGAATGGGACTTTGGATAAGCCAGGAATTTGTTCGTAAAAACGGGGGAGAATTATGGGCAACTAGCCTTGAAGGAGAAGGCAGTACCTTTTATTTTACGGTCCCTAACCGAAAAGTTTAATCAATTATCCTATTATTTTTCAGTGTTTGACGTACCTTATCTTTGTGTGACAAGCCAATCGGAATTTGAAAACTACCAATCCACAGGTCATTGGGTTCGATTCTTTTGAGATGTTCAAGATTAATTAAGAAAGAACGGTGCACTCTCAAAAAAGAGGTGGGCGGAAGGTCCTTTTCTATGCTTGACAACATTTGGTTGACTACTGAAACCCCCGATTTTGTTATTACTTTTACATAAATGCCGTAGGCTTCGATGTATAAAATATCATTTAACTCAAACCGCTCCGAGGCACGCCCAGTTTGTAAAAAGATATGTTTTTTTGATGACGCATCTTCCCCTGAGGTATGGCTGGAGGGCTGTTTTTGGATTGCACGATGAATACCCCGCAACAATCTGGTATAAGAGTAAGGTTTACTTAAGAAATCAGCCACGTCAAACTCAAAACAATCAATGGCTAGTTCGACATGGGAAGACGTAATGATGACGGGTGGTGGGCTTTCAATGAGCCTTAATAGTTCTAACCCTGAAAAATCGCGTAACTCAAGGTCTAAAAAAAGGATGTCTACTGTTTGACCGACGAGATGGCTGTAGGATTCCATTACTGAGGCAAAAACAGTGGGTTTCTCAAACATATTTGTTCTACCTAAAAAAAGAGTCAATTCTGCCTCCGCAACAGGGTCATCCTCAACAATAAGAGCAGCGAATTTATTCTTCATTAGATAGGTTAATTTTCTAAGTAAAAAAGGCACTCATCAAAAATAAACAGCTTTTATTGATTTTCAGGCATCCATTCAAATTTTCATAGCTTTCATATAAAAAAAAACACGATTCATTATATACGAACAGATTAATATGAGTTTTAACATATATTTGTAAAAAAAGAATGGTCAATTAAAACACATTCTTAAAAATAATTGTTAATACATATATTCTCGGTTTCACTTTACCAAAACAAAATAATTAAGTAGTTACTTTCGCTGAGATGGAGAGATAGAGGAGATGCTAAAGCGACCAAAAGTGTGACTTACCGTAAATAAACGACGATTCTTTCCTTAGTAGTACCGAACAAAATTCCTCATGCGTCGATAGCATAGAGTCATTTTTCGGATATAAAAATTTTTCATAACGTTGAGTATAGTAGTACAGGCACAGTGATATACACTGTGCTTTGTCTTTTTTAGGGCGTTCTATGTTTCTCTCCAAAGCATAACCAAGTCTGGCGACCATCTTATTTTAGAAAATTTCCTACCTATCGTTTGGTTTCTGTTGTGTATACTGCGTAGTCGTACACCTATAAACCTAGTTTGGCGTACCCTATAATAATGATTCACGTCAACAGCGCCCAAAAACAACCTGCTCTTGCCAAGGCACTTCTTATTTCTTTACACTGTGACTCATCTGATACTTTTTTGGCGTAATTCCGAAATGTTTGTGGAACATCTTCGTGAATTTGATAATTGATTTTTCGCCATAACCCACCTGTATAGCTACCTCCGTTGATTTATAACCACGAAGCAATAGTTCGGAGGCATATTTCATTCTTTGCTCTAAATAATACTGGTAGAATGGCTTACCATAATAAGTGATAAACTTTGTTTTAAAGGCGTGGGGAGTTAATTTTACCCACGAAGCCATCTCTTCAATGCTTAAAGAATTTCCTTTTTTTAAGCTGTCGACAATAAATTGAGGTATGCTTTCCCAAAGTTCAGTTTGCTCATCTTTTACTACTTCGGGAAGCTTCTTCAATGGGAAGTGAGGGGAGAATGCGGGTTCTTCTTTGGAAGGAAAAGAAAAGTTTGCCCGAAAAGGAATCGAATGGCTAATGAGCATATCAAGTACTTGTTTGACAAAAGCCGGGTCAATCGTGATTATTACCTCCTCAGTAGGTGGTAAGGAAGTAGGGAAAGTGGTCATATGGTTGAACTATTTTATTGTAAAGGTTTGATTTAAAATCTCTACAATATATAGTTACAAGTGGCCAGCCAAAAAATGACTAATTGGGTCTTATACCATCAACGTACAGAAAAATGGATTGAAATGTCAAATGAATACATCAAAGTACGAATGACTAAATAGCTAAAAATTGCAGATAAACCGTGCTTTGAGTGGTAAATGTTTGATGAGAGGGCTCCCTAAATTATCCATGAAGTCGTTAATCTTTTAGAAAAAGGAGCCGAACTTCTGCGCCCTCTCCCTGCACGGTGGCAATCTCCAAAGCTCCGTTATTCAATTCCATTAGTTCTTTTACTAACTTCAATCCCCATCCCGTGCCTTTTTTGGAGATATCTTTTTGACTTTGCTCAAAACCCATACCGGTGTCTTTCACAACAAACGCGATGCGTTGCGGCATTACTTCTTCTGCGTGAAAAGAAATCATCCCTCCCTGTGGCGTAAACTTAATGGCGTTCTGAATTACATTTCGCAGAATAATGCGCAGGTGATTGGAATCAGCCATGATTGTTAGCTCATTAGTGAGGCAGTTTTGAAGGGTAATTTTACTTACTTCGATGCTCTCTTCGAGCATTTCGAGTACTTCCATCAAAACATCATTTAGAACAGCCTTTTGATACTGGAATTGAAAGGTATCCTTTTGATTATGCGACCAGTAGAGTAAATTGTCGACCGTAAGCAACAGCGTGTGGAGCCGTGGGAGCTGTTTTTGAATAGCGCTGCTGAACTCGGCTACGGAGATTTGTTTTTGATTTGCCAACCGACGCAGGTTGATTTTGGTACTCACAATAGGGGTACGCAAATCATGGCCAATGATTGAAAACAAACGATCTTTGGTTTGATTGAGGGCTTCCAGTTTGCGTTTTTGTTGGTTAATCTTCTTGGCTTGTAAGCTGATTACTATCACTACTCCCGACAGTAGGCTGATAATAACCATTGCTACCCAGATCTTACGTTGATTTCTCTCCGCTTCGCGTTGGTTTTCGAGGCGTTTGAGTTGGAGTTGTTGTCTGAAATCCCGCTCTTTTTGTTCGCTCGCAAGGCGTTCCTCTATAGAAATTAGGTCAAAACTTCCATAGATAGCTCTGAGGCTGTCTTTGAGACTCATAATACGTTTATTGAGGGCGAGCGCCCTCGGGAATTGTTTGTGGTATTCGGCTATTATTTGTTCTCCTTCGAGTAGGCCCAGTTCGGTGGTTGGGATTAGTTTATCGGGTGGTATTATTTGCTGAGCGAATCTGCGTGCTTTTTGGATGGCTTTTGCGGCTTTGCTATAGTGTAGCTGATGCAGATGAATGCTGGCTAGGTTGGTATAGAGCCCTACGCGGTCCTTTTTGTCTCCATAAGCTTCGTCACCTTGCTTTAGTTGGGCGGCGAGTTGGGTAGCCAAGTCCCAATAACCCCGTTTCACACAATCGTCGAGCATTGATCTTAAAATGGTAAAATGAATAGCTGGAAAGTCTTTTTTACCTTCAATGTGTATGAGCTCCTGATAGTATTCTTGAGCTTTTTCAACGTTTTTTTTGTACAGGCTTAAGCTAAATAAAAAATAGAGATTGATCAGACGGTCGGCGGGAGCCTTATTTTTCTGCGAAATAGAAACCAACTTTTCATAATAATAATACCGCAACGAGTCATTACCGTAGCGCTCATAGAGAAGAGCCAAGAGGCTATAGGTACCGTCGATATGGTAGGAGGTATTATACTGAGACGAAAAACGTAAATTTTCGTAGAGTTGTCGAATCGCCGCCACTTGGTTGGCCTTCGTCATAGAATGGGTCAGCCTGTCAGTATAGGCCACACCTAAATTATAACCACTGCCCTCAATATCTTCTTTGACACCACGCTTCCAAGCCCATTGTTGGGCCCGTTTATACATAGTTATTGCCTTATCAAACTCTTTTCTAAGTCTAAAATAATGTCCCCAATAATTATACAAAGAAGTGTGATAGGTAATGATGTTCCATTTTTTGGATAACTGAAAGCCCTGCTTTACACAATACAGTGAACTATCGCCCTCCTCTCTAAGAAAGTACTTGTGGGCTTGCGCAATGTACTCGGAAATACGTGCCGTATCTTGGCGAAATTCTACGGATGACTGTTGCGCCCACATCTTTTCTGACCCCAGGAGCAGATGCCACAGCAGTAGTAAAAAAACCAGTTTTTTCATCTCTATCCCCAAAAAGTAAATTCTCCGTTTTAGCAAAAAATGATTGGTTTCGGATAAAAATCAATAGTTTTTCTAAGAAATTACTTGAAAAAACACCATTTCAAGCAAAATATAAACCAACTTGGTGTAAATGAAGTCGTTAATCTTTTAGAAAAAGGAGCCGAACTTCTGCGCCCTCTCCCTGCACGGTGGCAATCTCCAAAGCTCCGTTATTCAATTCCATTAGTTCTTTTACTAACTTCAATCCCAATCCCGTGCCTTTTTTGGAGATATCTTTTTGACTTTGCTCAAAACCCATACCAGTGTCTTTCACAACAAACGCGATGCGTTGCGGCATTACTTCTTCTGCGTGAAAAGAAATCATCCCTCCCTGTGGCGTAAACTTAATGGCGTTCTGAATCACATTTCGCAGAATAATGCGCAGGTGATTGGAATCAGCCATGATTGTTAGCTCATTAGTGAGGCAGTTTTGAAGGGTAATTTTGCTTACTTCGATGCTCTCTTCGAGCATTTCGAGTACTTCCATCAAAACATCATTTAGAACAGCCTTTTGATACTGGAATTGAAAGGTATCCTTTTGATTATGCGACCAGTAGAGTAAATTGTCGACCGTAAGCAACAGCGTGTGGAGCCGTGGGAGCTGTTTTTGAATAGCGCTGCTGAACTCGGCTACGGAGATTTGTTTTTGATTTGCCAACCGACGCAGGTTGATTTTGGTACTCACAATAGGGGTACGCAAATCATGGCCAATGATTGAAAACAAACGATCTTTGGTTTGATTGAGGGCTTCCAGTTTGCGTTTTTGTTGGTTAATCTTCTTGGCTTGTAAGCTGATTACTATCACTACTCCCGACAGTAGGCTGATAATAACCATTGCTACCCAGATCTTACGTTGATTTCTCTCCGCTTCGCGTTGGTTTTCGAGGCGTTTGAGTTGGAGTTGTTGTCTGAAATCCCGCTCTTTTTGTTCGCTCGCAAGGCGTTCCTCTATAGAAATTAGGTCAAAACTTCCGTAGGTAGCTCTGAGGCTGTCTTTGAGACTCATAATACGTTTATTGAGGGCGATAGCCCGCGGGAATTGTTTGTGGTATTCGGCTATTATTTGTTCTCCTTCGAGTAGGTCCAGTTCGGTGGTTGGGATTAGTTTATCGGGTGGTATTATTTGCTGAGCGAATCTGCGTGCTTTTTGGATGGCTTTTGCGGCTTTGCTATAGTGTAGCTGATGCAGATGAATCTTGGCTCGGTTGGCATAGAGCCTTGCCAGATCACCTTTGTCTCCATAAGCTTCGTCACCTTGCTTTAGTTGGGCGGCGAGTTGGGTGGCCAAGTCCCAGTACCCCAACTTCACACAGTCATTAAGCATAAGCCCTAAAGTATAGATATAAACAAGCGGAAAGTCTTTTTTACCTTCAATGTTGATGACCTTCTGGTAGTATTCTTGAGCTTTTTCAACGTTTTTTCGGTAGAGGTTTAAACTAAATACATAATAATGATCGAGCAGGCTGTCTATGGGAGTATTTCCGCTCTTTGAAACAGACAACAACTTATCGTAGTAATAATACCGCAACGAGTCATTACCATTTCGCTCATAGGCAAGGGCCAACAGGCCATAGTTTCCGTAAAGATGGTAGGAGGTACCATACTGAGACGAAAAACGTAAGTTTTCATAAAGCTGCCGAATCAAAGCCGTTTGATTGGCCTTGTTAAGGGTGATATTTAACTTCCCAAAATAAGCCATTGCTATTATGTAACCATTGTGTGCAATTTCTCTTTTGTCACCGTGTTTCCAAGCCCACTGGCGGGCTTTTTTGTAGAAAACCAATGCTTTGTCAAATTTTTTTTGGTTTCGGTAGTAATGCCCCCAATAGCGGAATAAAACGGAATGATAGGTAGTGATGTTCCATTTTTTGGATAAATGAAAGCCCTGCTGTACTTGATACAGTAAACTATCGGCCGACCTTCTAAGGAAGTACTTGTGGGCTTGCGCAATGTACCCAGAAATGCGCGCCGTATCCTGTCGAAATTCTACGGATGAATGTTGCGCCCACAACTTTTCTGACCCCAGGATCAGATGCCACAGCAGTAATAGCCAAACCAGCTTTTTCATCACTCCGCTGGTTTGGCGTTTAAGATTTGGGATAGCTTACCTCGGTACTGCACCCCCAGCGAAAAACGCTGTTTGTCTATCCAGAGGTGGCGGTTATCAAACGACGTAATGCGGGTCAGGTTGTAAATAAAAGATTTATGGAGACGTACTAAGTTGGTATTTGACAGTTTTTTCTCTATATCCGATATGTTGATATTGGCAAGGGTTACCTCAGATTTTGTGTGGATTTTGCAATAGATTCCATCTGCTTCTATGTACAGGATATCGTCTATGTTGAATTGCTGCATCTTGTGCCCTACTTTCAAAAACAATGCTTTGGGGAGCATGGGTGAAATCTCCTGGGTGGCTCGCTGTACCGCGCGTGTCAGGCGGATGAGGGTTACGGGCTTTTCTATAAAGTCAACCACAGTGTCTATGTCGAAGCATTCTAAGGCAAAAGAAGGGTGGGCTGTCACTACGATGGTGGGAGGAAGGCTAAGGCTTTTGAGCAGCTCAATACCCGTGATTTCGGGCATATGCATGTCCAAAAATAGCAAATCGTAGTGAGTTTGCAGAAGTTCTTTCATGCCCTCCTGTGGGCTTTGTGTTACTTTGATGTGAGACAGCGCCTGAATTTGTGATAGATATTCTACAAGGTATTCGGCATGTTCAGTATCGTCGTCAATTACAAGTACAGATAGGTTATTCATAGTAGGGAGTGGACTAATCTTTTGTTAAATGGTATTATTTAAGGTCAAATTAAAACAGAAAAAGGCCTTTTTACCCCAGGGAAAATTATCTGTTTTTGGTAAAAAGTGATTGAATTAGGATAAAAGCCAATTGCTTTTCTCTAAAATCCTTTGGCAAAGAGGCCATTTCAAGTAAAATATGGGCCAACTTAACATAAAAAAATGACATTACATTTGACGACTGACAGGGCTTAGCATATTGAGAATAAAATTGATGCATTATTGCCATGGTAATGGTATCTTTTTTAGCCAGTCTTGTTTTTATTCGTATGATTCACCAAGCTTATTGTCTGCTCGTTGGAAATTCTCCGCTCACAAGTACTTTGTGCACCGATATTGAGCAGTTGTCGATTGCTTTTACGTCGGTGTCCTGTACTCATTGTGAAAGTTTATCAAAGTTTACCAAAATCCTCCAAAAAAGCCGCCCTTCGTTGGTTATCATCGATGCCGCCACCGAGGGGTTCGATAGCTTCTTGGAATCGACCGATTTAAACAAATTGGGTCAGGTAGTAATAACTTCCGAAAATCCCAATGATGCCCTAAAGGCGTATGAATTGGGAGCCATTGATTTTTTGCCTTTGCCTTACACGCCGCAACGCTTAGAAAAAGCGGTCTTACGGGGCTTGAATGCTCGGGTAGGCGAGTACGGCGTGGTTTTTCCTGAAAAACTCCTCATTCGGTCGGGCAGGAGAATAGAAGTGTTAAACACGCCCGATATCATCTATATCGAGGCCTACGGCACTTATTCCAAGTTTCATCTGGAGGGTGGCAAAGTTCTGGTTGTCAATGGACTGATTAAACAAATTGAACAGGTACTCCCGACCTCAGACTTTATTCGACTACACCGCTCTTACATTGTCAATAAAGCCAAAATTACAAGTTTTGACTACCAAAAAATATACATCGGCGACAAACACATCGAAGTAGGCACTACCTATGCGGGCAAATTTAAGTCGTACTTTGAAGGGAACGGTTAACTTTTAGCCATTGCCTCGGTCTGTATCATCCTAATTTTTCGCCTACAACAATGAGCCAAAAAACACACCAACGGCAGCGTCTTTTTTGGCTTTGGATTGGCAAAAATCATGCCATTTTGGTCAAAGATACATAATGTCTGTTATTTGGTATAAAAAATGTAAAAAATAAATAGCTGGGTTGCCAAATAACAAAAGCATAAAAAAATGCCAAATGTGCAATTTCATTCTTTATTTAAGAAAATTCGTTGGTTTTCGCTCTCAATTGGTTAATTAACTTCTTTTTTGTTGTGACTGTGGAGCAATAATTGTCGTCTACCTATCTAATAAACAACATAATTAATGATAATATTTTCCCTGCTTCTCATTTTTGAAAATCCCGAAGCGATAGCGTTTAACAAATGACAAAGTGGGGTTATTGTTTAAAAATAAACCGAATCAAAGTTATGAAGACTGAAAAACGAATAGCAAATCGAACGGACTTATCTAATTTTTTTGCGCGTGATACCTTCAGAAAAACCCACGCTATAAAATTTTAAGTAAGAAAGATAGACCAACACAAATATGAGGCAGGGAGGAAAACTCATCGTGGCTTGCGTCGCTGCTCAACAAATATTTATAGCTATTTAACCAATGAAAACAAATACAAAATACCGTACCACTGACCAGTTGCGTGCTTGGCAAATGCTCCATTTGCTGCTGTGCTTGCTGGCAGCAACGGGCGCCAATGCACAATGGGGCGCTGATCTAGGAAGCCCTGCTATGTCATCCCTTACTTGGGACCATATAAGTACTGCCAGCGATCCTACAGCTGGTCTTACTATTGGTCTGACAAAAAACAACAAAATGTACGTATGGGGTACGAACGCTTCCTTTGTCATTCACACTAAGGCAGCTACTACTACTGGCGAACCTATTCAGCAATATTCGCCTTACTACGTACCATCGCCCGCAGGCGAAAAAGTGATAAAGGTAGCTGCCGGCGGTGCAGCTAGTACTGCCTCTGGTGCTAGTAGAGCTAATGATTTTTTTGGGTGTCTCACCGAGAGTGGAAAATTATACGGTTGGGGAGTGAACTTGGGTTATTTTCCTGGTATTCCCTCTTGGCCTGTATTGCCTGCGGGCTATAATGCATCGGATTCAACATTATCAAGGCGTACTCCACAACAAATTACCATTCTTGGAGAGAGCCAGTTTGTGGATTTCGACTTTGCTAACGCGTCCTCTAATTTTTGGGTAGCCATTGGCGCATCGGGTAAGGCCTACACCATCGGCAACTATGGTGGTTTTCACGATGGTACGTTTGCCGCTATCCCAATTCCTGCGGGCGCAAACGCTGCTACATTCAAATATGTAAGGGTATGGGCACCAACTGGCACAGGTGCGAGTATAGGACAGCAGATGTATCTGAAAGGAAATGATGGAAACATATACTTCACTGGCCGAGTGCTAGGAACCGTAGGGGTGCCATCTTACTATTTTGATCCCGTTACTAATACTTACCCCGATGCAGGGGGCAATCCTCCACCCTCGTCACCAAATTTGCGAACCGATGTTCCTAAGCTTGTGCCTTTTCCCGCTGGGGAAGACATCATTGACATGAAAATCACCGGTAGTAGTGGTGCCGACCCTTATGCTGCTTTTTATGCCCTAAGTGCCTCAGGAAAAGCGTATGGTTGTGGTTTTTGGGGGAGGGTTTTTGTAAGCCCCATCACTAATTATACTAACAAACAATATTTTGCGTATCCGCTGGCAAAATCGCCAACGCCCAATACCGAGTTGGCTAAGGTATCCTCTAGCGCTGGTGATACGAGCTATTTGCTTAAGCGTTTCTGCGAAATAGCCATGCCTCCTTCGGCGTCAAAGATTATTGATATATATGACTATGGCCAGAGTGGTACAAACCCCCGACGAATGGCTTGTGTGGTGATAACGGATGAATACAAAGCCTATTGGGCGGGACATAACGATAATCAAATTTCAGATTTGTATTTTCCAAATTATCTTCAATATAGTGACCCTTTCCGCACACCACGTTGTAATGACGCAAGGCCTATTGCAACCCCATCAAAGACCCAATGGACGGTAGAACTCATCAACTACCGGGGGGCGGCAAAAATAAGCGGTCCTGCTTATGGTTCGATTACTATGCGTAAGTTTATCATATCAAAAACGGGGCGAGGCTACTTTGAAGGGGCTATATATTCATATTCAGGCTTAGGTAGAATTGGTGAAAACAACCGAATTACTGTTTTTCCTATACCCATTGCAAATGAACAACTAGATGTTTGTAATTCCAATCCAGGTGAAGCTGTTGGAACGGTAACTTCGGTACTTGGTGTAGGTACGATAGATTGTAGCAAAACGAAATTATCGCCAGCGCCGGTAGCGGGTACGCCCTCACAAACCACGCTGATGGTGAGTGTCAATGTCACCACGGCGGGTACGTTTACGCCCATCACGGTGAGTGGTTCGGGCATGAGCCTCGGCAACGGCATCACGAGCGTAAGCACCACCACTACGGGTGTACAAACCTTTCATATCCCTATTCAGTACGATGGCTCAGCGCTTACCAACGCCTTCCAGTTTACGGTGGGCAGCGCGGGGAGTTGTACGGCTGATTTGACCCAAAAACCCAACAAGGAAGTCACCAACGTATGGAGCCTGACCAACTGCTCGGCCATTACGCCGGGGGTGTTGAGTAAATGACGAAAATACCACTCGGAAGATATAAAAATAAGTCTTTCTTATGATGAAAATTAATACAAAATACCGTACCACTGACCAGTTGCGTGCTTGGCAAATGCTCCATCTGCTGCTGTGCTTGTTGGCAGCAACGGGCGCCAATGCACAATGGGGCGCTGATCTAGGAAGCCCTGCTATGTCAACCCTTACTTGGGACCATATAAGTACTGTGGATTCTGACTATGCAGATCACACTATTGGTCTGACAAAAAACAACAAAATGTACGTATGGGGTGGTAATTATGTATTTACCATTCATACTAATGTAGCTTCAACTGGCGCTCCTATTGTACAAACTACGCCGTACTACGTGCCATCGCCGGCAGGCGAAAAAGTGATAAAAGTAGCTGCAGGCCATGGCCGTTCGACTGCCACTGGTGCTAATGTATTTAATAATTTTTTTGGATGTCTCACCGAGAGTGGAAAATTATACGGCTGGGGATTGAACCTGGGTTATTTTCCTGGTATTCCCTCTTGGCCTGTATTGTCTAACAGTACCACTTATACGGGTCTTGCACCAGATTCAACATTATCAAAACGTACACCACAGCAAATTACCATTCTTGGAGAGAGCCAGTTTGTGGATTTTGCCTTTGGTGCCTCGTACTCTAATTTTTGGGTAGCCATTGGCGCATCGGGTAAGGCCTACACCATTGGCAACGCTGCTGCTTTATACGATGGTACGTTTGCTGCTATCCCAATTCCTGCTGGCGCAGACGCTGCTACATTCAAATATGTAAGGGTATGGACAGCAAATGGGGCTGTGACTGAAGGACATCAGGTGTATCTGAAAGGAAATGATGGAAACATATACTACACCGGTCTAACGCAAAGGGTGTCAGTAGGGGTGCCATCTTACTATAGTGATCCCGCTACGAGTACTTACCCCGATGCAGGGGGCAATCCTCCCCCCGCGATACCGAATTTGCGAACTGATATTCCTCGGCTTGTGCCCTTTCCAGCAGGAGAAGATATTGTTGAAATGAAAATCACAGGTGGTAACACCTCTATTGCTTCTGCTTATTATGCCATAAGTGCTTCAGGAAAAGCGTATGCTTCTGGTTTTTGGGGGAGGGTTTATACATACCCCATAACCGGTTACACTAACAAGCAATATTTTACTTACCCGCTGGCAAAATTGCCAACGCTCAATACTGAGTTGGCTAAGGTACCTTATGGCGGTGATACGCTCTATATTCTTAAGCGTTTCTGCGAAATAGCCATGCCTCCTTCGGCGTCAAAGATTATTGATATATATGACAATGGCGTAACTGCTTCAGATGCCGTAAATATGGGTTGTGTGGTGATAACGGATGAATACAAAGCATATTGGGCAGGAAGAAACGCTAACACCCTTAATGCTTTGATTTTTCCAAATTTTCTTCAATTTAACGACCCTTACAACACACCACGTTGTGATGACACAAGACCTATTGCAACCCCATCAAAGACCCAATGGACGGTAGAACTCATCAACTACAGAGGGGCTGCAAAAATATGTGCTCCACCTGCTTCGGGGCGTATGTTTATCATATCAAAAACGGGGCGAGGCTACTTTGAAGGAGGGATAAAGGCATATTCAGGCTTAGGTAAAGTTGTTAAGTCAACTACCATTTTTCCTATACCCATTGCCAATGAACAGCTAGATGTTTGTAATCCCAATCCAGGTGATGCTGGTGCAGCGGTAACTTCGGCTCCTGCCGTAGGTACTATTGATTGTAGCAAAACGAAATTGTGGCCAGCGCCGGTAGCGGGTACGCCATCGCAAACCACGCTGATGGTGAGTGTCAATGTCACCACGGCGGGTACGTTTACGCCCATCACGGTGAGTGGGTCGGGCATGAGCCTCGGCAACGGCATCACGAGCGTAAGCACCACCACCACGGGTGTACAAGCGTTCTACATTCCGCTCAACTACGATGGATCTGCTCTCGCCAACACCTTCCAGTTTACGGTGGGCAGCGCGGGTAGTTGTACGGCTGATTTGACCCAAAAACCCAACAAGCAAATCGCCAACGTATGGAGCCTGACCAACTGCTCGGCCATTACGCCGGGGATGTTGAGTAAATGACGGAAATACCAATACTAATTGACCAATCGAGAAATATAATAATGCTACCCTACTATGAAAATTAATATGAAATATCTTATCACTAGCCAGTTGCGAGTCTGGCTGAGGCTTCATCTGCCCCTGCTGCTGTGCTTGCTGGCAGCAACGGGCGCCAGTGCACAATTTGGCTCTGATCTAGGAAAGCCTGCTATGTCAACCCTTTCTTGGGATCATATTTCTTCCACTGCGACTGCCAGAACAAGTATTGGTTTAACAACCGATAAGAAAATATATGTTTGGGGGGATAATCGATATTACTCCATTCATAATAAGCAGTCCATTGCCAGCGGAAGCATTAGGCCGCAACAGCAACTTACGCCTTATTTTGTTCCGGCTCCTGCAGGTGAGACCCCCAAGAAAGTTCGCGTAACAGCCTCCCTTTACAATTTGACTACATCTGGAGGAACGAATCTCAATACTCCAACATTTGCTTGTCTTACTGAAAGTGGCAAGCTATACGGATGGGGTTTACATTCAGGGTTAATGGGGACAGCATGGCCAATGACAACTACATTTACAAACGGAGATACGACCCAAGCTCGAAGAGCCCCAATTCAACTGACTATTTTGGGAGAAACTAGCTTTGTTGATTTTGATATGCCCCAGATTGGTGATTATTGGATTGTAATCGGGACATCAGGCAAAGCGTATCATATTGGTAGAAAAGACGACAATATAGCCAGTTTCAATCAAACATTCACCCAGATTCCTTTACCAGCAGGGGCTGATGTAAATACGTTTAAATACGTGGCTGTTTGGTGTGCCAAGGCCAGAACGAGTACCTATCTGAAGGGTAACGACGGAAAAATATATTTTACTGGCGATGCCCATCAGTCAATGGCGACTGGTATACCTGAGTTCTACTTTACATTAACAGGAGAAGCGGGGCTTACGTATCCTAATGGTACACCTCCTGCTACGGTTCCAATGGGTACGGCTGTGCCTGTATTGGTGCCCTTTCCCGCGGGTGAAGATATTGTAAAAATTGACTATGTAGGCGGTGGAAATTACTACAATACCCTTGCCCTAAGTGCCAGTGGCAAGGGTTATGGAGCGGGCCTGTGGCGCGATGTGAACGGACTTAAAGACTATAAATATACGGCATTTGCCCTAAAACAGCCTCCTATACCCAATACAGAAGTGGGTAGTTTTTTCTACTCTGTAAATGGCGATTCTTTATTTGTGCTTAAACGATTTGTAGAGTTGGCGCTTCCCCCCGGTGCTACCAAAATTATTGACGTGGCGGTATGGGGCCATTCTTCTACCTCGTCAATTTTCCATGGTTCATTGGTTGTGGGAGATAACAATAAAACGTATTGGTCAGGACGCAATTCTTATGCTTACGACCAGGGAACTGACTTACCTAATTTTATTGAGTACGGTGGTGAGAATATCAGTATGGGTACGGTAGCTGGTGAATGTAGGTCGGTAGACAAGTATTGGATTGACTCTCCCTATGCTTGGGTTGTGGAAGCCATCAATTTTCAGGGCGCATCCAAAATTTATCGAATGTTTAACGAGAGTTCTTACGAAGGAGGATACGATCAGGCATTTATTATTTCAAAATCTGGTAAAGGTTATTTTCAGGGAGAAGGCCTTGCAAACTCAGGTTTAGGAAAGATAAACCCAGGTACTGGTTCTATCTTTAATCTTCGATTTCCGACTCCCATTGCCAATGAGCTGTTGGATAATTGCAATCCAAGCCCTGGTACAGGTGGGTTGGGCGCTACTGATACGACTCCTGCCGTAGGAACGATAGATTGTAGCAAGACCCAAATTGCTCCAGCGCCAGTAGCGGGTACGCCTTCACAAACCACGCTCATGGTGACTATCAATGTCACCACGGCGGGTACGTTTACGCCCATTACGGTGAGTGGGTCGGGCATGAGCCTCGGCAACGGCATCACGAGCGTAAGCACCACCACCACGGGTGTACAAACCTTTTATATTCCTCTTCAGTACGATGGCTCAGCGCTTACCAACGCCTTCCAGTTTACGGTGGGTAGCGCGGGTAGTTGTACGGCTGATTTAACAACAAAACCCAACAAGCAAGTTACCAACGTATGGAGCCTGACCAACTGCTCGGCCATTACGCCAGGGGTGTTGAGTAAGTAGTTGTGCCAAAAGTGTATACATGGTTGATGTAAGAAGAGAAAATAAGAAATACTTTATAGATGATGTTCATAAACAACTCCATGAAGGTAGATAAAGAGAAAATGACTAACATCAATCAATTAGTTATAAAAACTATTGGAGTATTGCTTGTTAGTTTATCGTCTCTTTGGGGGCAGCTCCGCTTTCTAAATGCTACGGCACAACTACCCAACGCTAACTATGCTGGGTATTGGAGCAAAGCCGTTGTGGATTTAGATGGGAATGGATTAGACGATATTATTAGTACCCAAGTAGGGAACAAAAGCATGTATGTTTTTTATCAGACGCAGCCAGGTACTTTTCGTGCTGAGTTAATAAAAAAATTTACAACGCTATGGCCTCTCTCAACGACCGTTGGTGATCTCAATAATGACAAGCGCAACGACATTATAACTGGTAGTAATAGAGATGGCCTAACCATTCAATACAATCAAGGAAGCGGGGTATTTCGAGAAGATACGGTTATGAATCCTCGAATACTAATGCAGGCTGCCAGTATGGTTGATATTAACAACGATGGTTGGCTAGATTATTCAGCTTGTAATGACAATGGGCTGAATCAGTTGTGGAAAAATGATAAAACTGGCAAACTTATTCCTGTTTTTGATTGGATTGACTTCAAAACAGTCCCTACCTCCGACAACTCGGGGAATTATGGTTTGGTGTGGTCAGATATTGATAACGATGGCGATTTAGACTTATACATAGCCAAGTGTAGTATCTATGCCATGAATGCGCCCACTGACCCTCGGAGAATCAATCAGTTATTTATCAATAATACCTACAGTAGTCTCAACGGAGAGATTATCAAAAACCCGCAGGATTTTTCGATAAACCCTACTGGATGGTTTACAGAGGCAGCTTTGGCCTACAATGTTAAAATTAGTGGGCAATCATGGAGTGCTGATTTTGCGGATATTGATAACGACGGAGACCAAGATTTGCTCGTAACAAATCATGAATCACCAACGATGCTACTAGAAAATGACGGAACAGGGCATTTTACTGATATAACCACCACCAGCCAGTTGGCTGGTTTAGGGCATCCGCTTCAGGGTATCATGCGTGATTTTGATAACGACGGCTATGTGGATATTCTAATTGCAGGAAACACGGAGGGGCAACTTTGGCGCAATAATCATAATAAAACCTTTACCAAACAGGCCAATGCTTTTGGTAGTGCTATTACAAATTCTTTTGCGGTGGGTGACCTCAACCACGACGGATTTTATGATGTCTATACTTCCTACAATCCAAGTCTCAATAAGCCTGATTCGCTTTGGCTTAACCCTACAAATACGAATCATTTCTTGGCGGTTACGTTACAGGGGCGACAATCCAATACAAATGGTGTAGGAGCTAAAATCACGGCTTACCTCTCTGACCAAACGATACAAGTACGTGAAGTGAGGGCGGGTGAAAGTTATGGTATCACAAATACATACACCCAGATTATTGGGCTGGGTCAGCAAGCAATGGTTACTAAGGTAGTACTTCAATGGCCTTCTGGTCAAGTGGATACTTATCTTAATCCAAACATTGATCAATACCTCTACCTCACTGAAGGTGGCTGTATTGATACACTACCTAATCAACCATGTCAGACATCATGTAAGTGTGGTGTGGTGGAGGTAAGACGAATATAAATAAAACAATATGTACCCTTTATTTCTATTTTCCAATGAATTCTAAAACAGCTAAGACAAAATCGTACTTGCTTTCTCGTATCCTACGAGAAAAGTTTCTGGTTTACTTGCTGCTACTTGTAAGTAGTTATACTTTACAGGCACAACTCACCCTGAGTAGCGGGGTGGTAAACCGCTACGGGCAAGTAACCGCGATTTCGGGTAATACCGTTACCTTGGGAACGGAGAGTGGTGCTACCCACGCTTGGGCGGTAGGCGACCGCGTGTTGTTGGTGCAGATGACGGGCAATACTTCAGCCAACGGAGGTAAGTTTGAGTACGCGACTCTGACGGCCGTAAGTGGCAGTAATCTAACCCTATCACCAATTACTCGTTCCTACAGCCCAACCACGGAGAAAGTGCAGTTGGTATGGGTGCCTTATAACCCAACGAGCATTACGGTACCCTCAGGGGGTATTTGGGCACAAAAGTGGGACGGTACCACAGGCGGTATTGTATCAATCCTGACCCCTGGCACGATTACCCTAAATGGTACTGTGAATGCCGACGGGGCGGGCTTTCGCTACGCTGATGGCACCAATACCATCAATGGCGCCGATATCTATTATGGCGGCGCTGGGGGTACTTCTTTTGGGGGACCTGGCGGTGGCGGTGGTGGCTATGGCTCAGCTGGAAAAAAAGGCACTGCTAATGGAGAGTTCTTTCCTTCTAATAATGACTTGACAGACGGGACGTTAAGTGGAGGATTTGGTGGAAGTATAACAGTATTCAAGACTTCTGGCGGCGGCGGCGGTGGAGCAGGTGTTGGCGGAGCAGGTAGTGGCGGAGCAGCAGCGGCTCACGGCGGCGGCGGCGGCGGCGGAGCAGGTTATGCCGGTGGTGGGTCAGGAGGCGATGCCTCTGATAACACTACAGGCACATCAGTGGGTGGTAAAGGTAGTATAGGAAATGTTGGAGATACTGATGGGAGCAGTATTATTGATCCTTGGAATTATACAATAAGTGGTGGTGGTGGTGGAAACCGTTACGTAGGTGGTGGTGGTGGTGTTTCTGGAACTGACAACAACGCTGTAGGTCGATCGGGTACAAATGGCGGTTTGGGAGGTTCTAGTAGTAATAGTTATATTGAAGAAGTTATTGGTGGTTCAGGAGGCGGTCAAACACCATCGGCTTATCATCAATATCAATACTGTGATGGGAGTTTTAATTGCCCTGATCCTCGGATATGGATGGCGGGAGGGGGGCAAAACAACACCCAAGGGGGGGGGATTGTGTTAATGAGTGCCAATACGATTGAGGCCAACAATAAGATGATATCGGCCAATGGCGATCCGGGTAGTTTGCTATATCCATCTTTTCCCGCCTCTGGTGGTGGTGGTGGTGGTGGTGGTGGACTACTGGTAGTCAATGCACAGGTAGTAACCAATGGGCCACTTCAACTCTGTGCCAAAGGAGGTCAAGGCGGACAAGGAGCTAGCCAGCCAGGTTCTCAAGGAGATGGCACCTCACATGGTGGCGGCGGCGGAGGTAGTGGTGGTGGTGGGCTAGTTTGGGTGCAAGATCCCCTAGGAGGTGTTGTGGATAATAGTACAGGGGCTCCTCCAATTGTTCCTAACTTAACTTTTTGTGTGGATGCAGGGCCTATGGCAGCTGCTAGCTTAAATGCTAAAACTGCCACTTATACTGGCGTTGGTGGAGCAGGGGGTAATGGAGCGGTTCTGGCTAACAACCCTTGTGCAATTTTTGGGGCGTGCAACACCTGCGTTGCAGGTACTGATGCACCGATCATTACCAGTACTACGGTCAGCAACGTATGCGCAGATACTACTGTCAACTTGGGGAGCTTGGCCAATACAGGGACCAAGCCAGAGGGTACCAGCTTAGTTTGGAGTACTCATAATGTACCTACATCAGCGAGCGATACCCTGAGCAACCTTACCGTAGGAGCGGGTAAATACTATGCATTATATTACGATAAAGTAAATAATTGTTATAGCCCAGCCGATTCGGTAGATATAACTATTAACGCCTGTATTTTGGCGAATCCTAACGCATCAACAACTACACTCAATACACTTGTAAACATTCCTGTGTTGGGTAATGATACCAGAAATGGTGTTGCGGTGTCTTTAACAACCGTCAATGCGCCAACGATAACCGTACAGCCCGATCCTCTAAAGGGAAGTGCCACCGTCAAGGCAGATGGGAGCATAGATTTTACACCCGTAACAGGCTTTATTGGTACTGTGATGTTTGAGTATCAAATTTGTGACAAGGTTGAAACGAGTATATGCGACACCGCACTTGTGACTGTGGCAGTTGGATGTCCAACCTTGAGTGCACCTACCAACGTAAAATCAACGTCCTCAACAATCTGTTTAGGAGATACTACAACTCTAACGGCCGATGCTTGTACCTCAGGCACCTTGACATGGTACACAGACGCAGGGTTAACGACCTTGTTGAGTTCGACGTCGGTAAATCCAACGGTAACGACGACGTATTATGCGGCTTGTGTGAGTGAAAGTTGTAAGAGTACTGGAGTTATGGCAACGGTAACGGTATCAACACCTCCTTCTGTCCCTTCGGCAAACTTGGATATTTTGAAAAATACTTGTCCAACGTTAACGGCCGATTTGACGAGTACGCTTTCAGCGGCTCCATCGGGTATCACTTATGAGTGGCATTCGGCCAAAAATACAACATTAGCGAGTGTAGTATCAACACCTAATGCCGTAACCGTAGCGCAAGTATATTATGTATATGCCAAGAACTCAGCGGGTTGTTATAGCCCAGCCGATTCGGTAACGGTGCAACTTGATGATTGTATATCTCCGTTTCCACCATTGCCACCTACGCCAACGGCCTGTGATTACAGTTCAGCACCAGCCAACGTAAGCTTGACAGTGTCAAATGAACCCGCAGGATACCTAAAAACCTACTTCCTTGTTGACATGGCGAATGGCCAAATTGTGAATATTAATCCAACGGCTCCTAGTTTTATGGGGGTAAATGCGGGTAATTATTATGTTTTGGCCGCCTATTATGCAGATACGTTGAAAGATGCAACCGTTGGAAAACGCATAACAGAAGTATATAGCACAAGCGGATGTTTGAAATATTCAGATCCATTGGCGTTCAGAGTGTGCGGGGCTTGTGATTATATTGCCCCTGCGACGATTTCTTTCAATTCAACTCCAAGTACAACCCCAGGAGTGACCACGACGTATGTGTTGATTGATGAAAAAACGAACACCATAAAAGCGATAAGTGGAACCGCTTCTTTCGCGGCTGTAGATACGGGATATTATGCGGTAGTGGCGGTGTATAGAACCAAGCCAATAAATTTTGTAATTGGTGATATTCTCTACGAAAAAGTAACACAACTAGATAGTTGTTATGAAGTTTCAAATACAGTTCACTATCGTGTATGTACAGAGATAAACTTACCGCCAATTGCAATAAATGATATTTTTAATACTGTACAAGATAAGCCAGTCTCTGGAACTGTCTTAACAAACGACCGTGACCCAGAGGGTGGCCCATTAACGGTGTCAACCACACCCGTGAGTCCTCCAACAAAAGGAACGGTGTCTTTAAATGCGAATGGAACGTTTACTTATACTCCCAATCCTGGGGCGACAGGGCAAGATAACTTTTGTTACGAAATAACGGACAATGCAGGGTTGAAGTCAACGGCATGTGTGGCAATAAACATTGTACCCGCGCCTACAATTGAGAACAACCCGCCAATTGCAGCGGATGACGCCACTGAAACGTACATAAATACAGCGGTGGTTATTAAAGTCAAAGCCAACGACGTGGATCCCGACCCAACAGGTACACCAAATGGTACATTGGGGACTCCGACAAAGTTGACTGATCCAGCTCATGGTAGCGTTGCTTTGAATCCTGATGGTACCTATACGTACACACCAACGACGGGTTATGTTGGAAATGATACATTTACTTACCGTATATGTGACAATGGAACTCCAAACTTGTGTGATACTGCGACAGTAACGGTGACTATTTTACCAGCGCCAATCGCAGGTAACAAGCCGCCAGTTGCAGTTGATGATGCAAATGTGACATTCAAAAATACACCAGTGAGCGGAACCGTAGCAACGAATGACTTTGATCCGGATAATAACACGCCGTTAACCTTCTCAAAGGTAAGTTCACCTGCCAACGGTACAGTCACTTTTAATGCGGATGGAACCTATACGTATACACCTAACAGTGATTTTGTTGGAAGCGATGTTTTCACGTATAAAGTTTGTGATAGTGGAACTCCTGTACAATGTGATTCAGCAACCGTAACACTGACGATTTTACCTCCACCAGTTGCAAAATTGGTGCTGAAAGTGCTTTTGCAAGGGGCATTATATGCGACTAGCGATGGATTGATGCGTGATGATTTGCGTAGATTGAATCTTCTACCAATCAAAGAGCCATACACTGCTTTGAATGATTCACTTGGTGCATCAAGTACCCGTTTTAAACACGTTAAAGGAGGAGGAGAAACAACGACTGCGGCAGTTTTTGCAGCAAATGTAGGAACGGGCAATGCCATAGTCGATTGGGTGTTTGTAGAACTCCGTTCATCTTCTGATTCCACAAAAGTGCTACAAACAGCCTCAGGGTTGTTGCAAAGAGATGGAGACATTGTTTCACCGATCGATGGGACCTCTCCGTTGACATTTACTGGATTAACAAGTACCTCTTATTTTGTTTCCGTAAAACATCGCAATCACCTTGGGGTAATGACCAACAAAGCCATTCCTATGACAACTGTAGGTACTTTGGTTGATTTTACGGTAATGGATAGCTCAGATGTGTGGAATCAACCGAATATTTCCACGTTAAATTATGATGGGGTTGAAATGAACACAATCATTTGGGCGGGTAAAAAGGTATTATGGGCTGGTAATGCCGTGTCAGATTTTCGATTAAAATATGATGGGGCAAACACAGATTTGACCAAACCGCTAAACGAGGTTTTAGTTGACTTCTCAGCGAGTACTTACAACTTTAACAATGGTTTTGGATACAAACTGGGGGACATCAACATGGATGGGAAGGTCAAATATGCTGGGGCAAACAACGACATTATCTACATTCAGAACAACGTGCTGTTGTATCGCCTTAATACTGGCCCGCTCTACAATTTCAATAACATGTTTGAGCAAATACCTTAATACTTCTACTCTTATATCGTTAAAATTATGAAACGAATTTTTAATCTGATATTGACTTTGGTTGGTTTCCTTTTTTTGAGTACTGCAATGGCTCAAAAAATTGACTTCACCATCAGATTCAATGCAACGACGAGCGAATACGAAGTATATGGTCGTCCCGATTTTTCTGCCGCTACTTTTAATGTAGGCGGGGGAACACAAATTACAGTGGTACTTCCCAAAAGCATCGCTGACGCTCCGCTTACGATTACTTCAGTAAGTGGAGGGGTTTGGGTGGATAACTCACAGGTGTACGCACCAACAGCTGCCCCAAATTCCGATTTTCACGGGGTATCCACTACGGGCGCACCCATTGCATGGGTGGCTGGACAAGAGAAGTTATTATATAAATTCACTTTGACAGGTGGTTGCGTAAGTGGAGTACGTTTGTTTGAAAACGCCTCCGACCCTCAATCTGATGCACCAGGTATGTTATTTGGAGATTTTAATAACTACATGGGGAATGCGCTCAATTTTGCAGATGTTTACCAAAGTAACTATGATAATGCGGGTATCATATGTGATACCAACCAGCCGCCGCTTGCGACGGATGACATCACGCAGACGCCGCAGGACACACCCGTGAGTGGCAACGTATTGCCAAACGATTTAGACCCCGAGGGAGGCGTATTGACGGTAAGTACCACGCCGACGACTCCACCGACGAAGGGAACGGTTGTACTGAACGCTGACGGCAGCTACACCTATACACCTAATCCCGGGGTAACGGGCACGGATAAATTCTGTTATCAGGTGTGCGATAACGGCAGTCCAAGTAAGTGCGACACGGCCTGCGTGACGATCAGCATCCTTGGGCTACAGACATTGGGTAACAACAAACCAGTAGCGACGGACGACAACAGTCGTACGTATCAGGACACGCCCGTAGGGATTGTGGTGAAAGCCAACGATTACGACCCTGATGCAAGTGGTACGCCCAACGGCACGTTGGGTGCACCGACGAAGTTGAGTGATCCAGTAAACGGAACGGTCGTCTTCAACGCTGATGGTACGGTAACGTACACGCCCACGACGGGCTTTGTGGGCAAAGACAGCTTCAC
>NZ_JAMZEL010000027.1:0-35886 GCF_024158025.1 Runella salmonicolor | reverse complement strand
AGACGTGGAAGTGTTGGCGACACCATTGGCGGGCAATAAGCCTCCAGTAGCGGTCGACGATGCGAACGTAACGACGAAGAACACCTCGGTGAGCGGTACGGTAGCGTCCAACGACAGCGACCCCGACAACAATACTCCATTGACGTTCAGTACGTTGGGTAGTTTAGTGACGGGCTTGACGCTGAACGCCGACGGCACGTATACTTACGTACCCGCGACGAACTTTGTGGGTACGGTGAGTCAGAAATACAAAGTGTGCGACAGCGGCAGTCCCGTAGCGTGCGACACGGCGACGTTGGTCATTACGGTGTTAGAGCCAGCGAACCAGAAGCCGCTTGCGACGGACGACATCACGCAGACGCCGCAGGATAAGCCAGTGAGTGGCAATGTATTGCCGAACGATTTAGACCCCGAGGGAGGCGTATTGACGGTAAGTACCACGCCGACGACTCCACCGACGAAGGGAACGGTTGTACTGAACGCTGACGGCAGCTATACCTATACACCTAATCCCGGGGTAACGGGGACGGATAAATTCTGTTATCAGGTGTGCGACAACGGTAATCCAAGCCAATGCGATACAGCGTGCGTGACGATCAACATTCTACCGTTACCGACGTTGGCCAATGACAAGCCAGTAGCGACGGACGATAACAGTCAGACGTACCAGAACACGCCCGTGGTGATTGTGGTGAAAGCCAACGATTTTGACCCCGATGGCAATAGCACGTTGGGTGCACCGACGAAGTTGAGTGATCCAGTAAACGGAACGGTCGTCTTCAACGCTGATGGTACGGTAACGTACACACCCACGACGGGCTTTGTGGGCAAAGACAGCTTCACGTATCGGATTTGCGATAATGGAAGTCCAAGTTTGTGCGACACGGCGACGGTAGACGTGGAAGTGTTGGCGACACCATTGGCGGGCAATAAGCCTCCAGTAGCGGTCGACGATGCGAACGTAACGACGAAGAACACCTCGGTGAGCGGTACGGTAGCGTCCAACGACAGCGACCCTGACAACAATACTCCATTGACGTTCAGTACGTTGGGTAGTATGGTGACGGGCTTGACGCTGAACGCCGACGGCACGTATACTTACGTACCTGCGACGAACTTTGTGGGTACGGTGAGTCAGAAATACAAAGTGTGCGACAGCGGCAGTCCCGTAGCGTGCGACACGGCGACGTTGGTCATTACGGTGTTAGAGCCAGCGAACCAGAAGCCAATTGCGACGGACGACATCACGCAGACGCTACACGATACCCCAGTGAGTGGCAATGTATTGCCAAACGATTTTGATCCTGATGGAGGCATATTGACGGTAAGTACCACGCCGACGACTCCACCGACGAAGGGAACGGTTGTACTGAACGCTGACGGCAGCTATACCTATACACCTAATCCAAGGGCGACGGGCACAGATAAATTCTGTTATCAGGTGTGCGACAACGGTAATCCAAGCCAATGCGACACGGCGTGCGTGACGATCAACATCTTTGCGTTTCAGCCGTCTATCAACAACAAGCCAATAGCGACGGACGATAACAGTCAGACGTACCAGAACACGACGGTGAGGCTTGTGGTGAAAGCCAACGATTTTGACCTCGATGCAAGTGGTACGCCCAACGGTACGTTGGGTGCACCGACGAAGTTGAGTGATCCAGTAAACGGAACGGTCGTCTTCAACGCTGATGGTACGGTAACGTATACGCCCACGACGGGCTTTGTGGGCAAAGACAGCTTCACGTATCGGATTTGCGATAATGGAAGTCCAAGTTTGTGCGACACGGCGACGGTGAGCGTGGAAGTGTTGCCGACACCGTTGGCGGGCAATAAGCCCCCAGTAGCGGTCGACGATGCGAACGTAACAGCGAAGAACACCTCGGTGAGCGGTACGGTAGCGTCCAACGATAGCGATCCCGACAACAATACTCCATTGACGTTCAGTACGTTGGGTAGTATGGTGACGGGCTTGACGCTGAACGCCGACGGCACGTATACTTACGTACCCGCGACGAACTTTGTGGGTACGGTGAGTCAGAAATACAAAGTGTGCGACAGCGGCAGTCCCGTAGCGTGCGACACGGCGACGTTGGTCATTACGGTGTTAGACTCTACCAATCAGAAGCCAATTGCGACGGATGACATCACGCAGACGCCGCAGGATAAGCCAGTGAGTGGCAATGTATTGCCGAACGATTTAGACCCCGAGGGAGGCGTATTGACGGTAAGTACCACGCCGACGACTCCACCGACGAAGGGAACGGTTGTACTGAACGCTGACGGCAGCTATACCTATACACCTAATCCCGGGGTAACGGGGACGGATAAATTCTGTTATCAGGTGTGCGACAACGGTAATCCAAGCCAATGCGACACGGCGTGCGTGACGATCAACATTCTACCGTTACCGACGTTGGCCAATGACAAGCCAGTAGCGACGGACGATAACAGTCAGACGTACCAGAACACGCCCGTGGTGATTGTGGTGAAAGCCAACGATTTTGACCCCGATGGCAACGGCACGTTGGGTGCACCGACGAAGTTGAGTGATCCAGTAAACGGAACGGTCGTCTTCAACGCTGATGGTACGGTAACGTACACGCCCACGACGGGCTTTGTGGGCAAAGACAGCTTCACGTATCGGATTTGCGATAATGGAAGTCCAAGTTTGTGCGACACGGCGACGGTGAGCGTAGAAGTGTTGGCGACACCGTTGGCGGGCAATAAGCCCCCAGTAGCGGTCGACGATGCGAACGTAACGACGAAGAACACCTCGGTGAGCGGTACGGTAGCGTCCAACGACAGCGACCCTGACAACAATACTCCATTGACGTTCAGTACGTTGGGTAGTATGGTGACGGGCTTGACGCTGAACGCCGACGGCACGTATACTTACGTACCCGCGACGAACTTTGTGGGGACGGTGAGTCAGAAATACAAAGTGTGCGACAGCGGCAGTCCCGTAGCGTGCGACACGGCGACGTTGGTCATTACGGTGTTAGAGCCAGCGAATAATGTATGTCTGTTACCGAAAGCTTACCTGCAAGGGGCCTTGTTCGGTGTTGTTCTTCCTGATACGTTGATGCGTGACGATTTGCGCACGAAAGGATTGATTCCTGTCACAAGTCCTTACCCTGCCATGGGCATGAGCGGAATTACCAATGCCAATACCACTACTTTGTCTGTGGTAGGGCCAACTAGTCCAGCAGGGGCCAATGCAATTGTGGATTGGGTGTTTGTCGAATTGAGAAGTGGTAATGACTCGACCTTAGTGGTAGACAGTCGTTCGGCTTTAATTCAACGTGATGGCGACATTGTAGATGTGGATGGAGTCAGTTCGGTGAAGTTCAGTCAGGCAGGTTCGGGCAATTACTACGTTGTTATTCGTCACCGCAATCACCTTGGAGTTATGTCCCAAAAGACAGCTTTGAACGAAAGTTGCACGGTGATTGATTTCCGAAAGGCAAATACTCCCACCTTTACTTTCAGCAGTGCCAGTATCAATCAGGCCCAGGTAGTGGTAGAGCAGGGAAGAGCTTTGTGGGCAGGAAATGCACTTTATACCAATACGTTAGACAACAGACACGAAGTAATTTTCCAAGGTAGTGACAACGATGTAAACGTGATTTATCAGCAAGTCATCAATGCTACCGGAAACATTTTTGTCTCTCCTTTCTACAAACTCAAAGGGTATTACGCAGGTGATATCAACTTGAACGGAGAAGTTATTTTCCAAGGGACGACCAACGATGTAGAGTTCATTTACCAGAACGTCATCAAGAACCACCCTGGAAATGTATTGGTGCAACCTTTCTTCAAGATAAAAGAACAGATACCCTAACTAAATAAAAGGCAGAGGTAGGTCTTATGGCCCCCTCTGCCTCTAAACTGAAATATGCACAGACAACAAGAACGTAAAATTAAAATGAAAAAAATTCTAAGATTCTCGTTTCTCACATGGGCAGTTTTGTTGGGGGCTGTTACTTTCATCAAAGCCCAAATTTCTGCCAACACGGTTAAGTACAAAATTACGTACGATGCCACTAATGCTTCCTATACGGCTTGGGTAGTTCCCGATTATTCTGTTCCCAACGTTGCCCCCAATAATTTTAATACAGGGACCACTGAAAAAGGAAGCACGGCCCAATTTACAATTGTGGTACCGAAAAACTTTGTTATTACCCAAATTACCGACATTAAAGGGACCTGGGCTAAGCCAAGCGATTCGGGTTTTACTAAATTCGGTCCAGGCAATGCTGGTCAAACTTGGACAGGACTAGACACTACACTGAATTACTATGTGGTGGGCAAAACTCCTGCCGAGACTGACTACGGTACTTTTACTGCTGGAACTCCCGTGGCTTTATTTAGCTTTAAAGGTAATGGCTGTTTTGGCCCTGTAAAACCATTGCCCCCTGGTGACCCATTTATCTCAGCTGCTGATGCAACCTATTCCTTAAATGTGGCCAATAGCTTTTACTCTCGTTCTGGTCAGCCTTCAGGAGGAAACATCGTACCTTTAGAACAATTTGTCGCCATTTTGGGACCAGTGGCTTCTTGTGCTTCGCCCATAATTTACGCTTATGACGATAACAACATTACCAATAAGGGCGTAGCTGTAGCGGGGAATGTACTACTCAATGACAATACAGGTACGGGTACAGGACCTTTGGTAGTGAGCACTACACCGGTGCAGCAGCCTAGCGTTGGTACGTTGAGCCTCAACGCCGACGGTACTTATCTCTATACACCTACTGCTACTTTTGTAGGAACCGCTATCTTCAAATACCGAGTTTGCGACAGTGGAAGCCCTGCTGTTTGTGATACCGCTCAGGTTTCTATCATCGTGCGGGACCCAGTTGCGACCAATAATCCACCAATTGCCTTGGGGGATATAGCAGTTACAAAGTTCGAATTACCAGTCTCAGGAAATGTATTGACTAATGACATAGACCCTGATCCAGGACAAACATTGACTGCTACTAAACTAACCGATCCTACTAATGGTAGCGTTTCATTCAATGCAGATGGTACATATACTTATACACCCTTTCCAGGCTTTTTTGGCAATGATAAATTTACCTACCAAGCTTGCGACAATGGTAACCCACAGTTGTGTACGGCCGCAACCGTAGATTTAGAGGTATTAGGACGTGATGCTAGTAATTCGCCACCTCTTGCTAACGACGATGCCTTTATCAGGACACCTACTGGTACGGCTGCGGGAAATGTTCTGATCAACGACAAAGACCCTGAAGGAGACCAAATTACGGTGAATACAACGCCTATATCAGGTCCTTCCAACGGAACGGTAACGCTGAACGCTGATGGCACGTTTCTTTATACGCCCGACGCTGGTTATACAGGCTTCGATCAGTTTATATATGAAGTCTGTGACAATGCTAACCCAAAAGGTTGCAGCCAGGCCACTGTTTATATTATTACGGGCCTTACTGTTCCTGGAAATGCCGACTTGAAAATAACCAAAACGTTGGTAGGAAGCAAAACCCGGGCCCTCAATGACGTAGTAAGCTATCAGATAGTGGTCAAAAATCAGGGGCCCGACCCTGCCACAAATGTAGTAGTGAAAGACAGTGTGGGGGTAGGATTGCAATTGACAGGGGGAACTCCAACCAAAGGTACGTTTACTACGCCGCTTTGGACCATCCCTGTGCTGGCCTCGGGCGACAGTGCCTTATTGACTGTAACGGCAAAAGTGATTGCTGAGGGAATATCTTTTAACTATGCCATAGTTAAAAGTCTAGACCAAACCGACGCAAACAAGGCCAATAATGAGGATCAGACCTGTGTGACGGTTCCCTATAAATTGTGTTCGGGTAATAAATTGGAAGCTTCTGTCCCCACGACTTATACAAATGTGGTCTGGTTTAAAGGAGCAACTCAGGTGGGAACAGGAAATACAATTTTACTGTCAGAAACGGGGAGTTACACTTTTACGGCTACGAATGTGGCGTGTCCTATTAGTGGATGTTGTCCATTAATCATTGAGGCTGGCGACAATTGCTGTCCAGTTAATTTCTGTGTGCCAGTAATTGTCACCAAAATTAGAAAGTAACATCATGAGCAGCACCTCGACAAGTAGTGCTGCTCATACAAAATAGACCACTATGAAAAAATACCTGTTATTGATTGCTTTTTGGGGATTGGTTAAGACAGTGATTGCACAGGAATTGTCTTCATTCCGTGTTAAATATTTAGTCACCTACGACGAGTCCAACAAAACTTACACGGCATGGGTAGTGCCTGATTATGATACGCCCAACGTCCATAATCCCGATACTGAAGAAAAAGGAGCTACGGCTCAGTTTACGCTGAAAGTACCAGCAGGCTTTGTGTTGTCGAATCTGAAAGATATTCGAGGCTCGTGGGATAAAAATCCTGCGAAATTGGGGCAAGAGTCCGCTTTTTTAAAGGCAGGTTTGAGTAGTAACTATGAATACTATGTGATTGGTAAATCAGCCAACGAAACGAATTATGGTGCATTTAAGCGAGACGAACCAGTAGCACTGTTTAGTTTTGAAGGAAGTTCTGCTGCAGAACATCCAGAGCAAGTACAGGTATTGGATAGGAATGACCCTTTCATTCAGATTGCAGATAAAACGTTGTCGTTGAATGTGGGTAATAGTTTTTACTCACGATCAGGGCAGCGTCCTGCCGCATCAGCCTTACCTCTAGAGCAATTTGCGCAGCCGACTACGTTGAACCTTGTTTTGAGGGACTTGGCCGCCCGCCTTCTCCAATCGGAGGGTGTTGACGTTCTGCCTGAAGAGCGTAGTTTGATTACGTATCCTAGTCCCGCAACCACCCTATTGACGATCAAGTACTTTTCGGAAGTAAATGATGCGCCTGTTGTCTTTGATTTGATTGACTTAAAAGGCACTACTCTACAAAAGCACCGTTTGCAAGCTAAAAAAGGGGTCAATACCCTCCTTTTATCAATTGATAAGCTATCTTCGGGTTCCTATCTGATTCGTACGGAGCTAAATAAGCGAATAATAACCAAAAAATTTGTGAAGGTAGAGTGATGGAGGATGAATAGCTATCTCTAAAATAGCTTCAACCTAATTAATCATGTCTTTCAGACCTGCAACATAATTTATAAAACATGTTCTAATGGTTATCGACTACAATCAGGTCGATCTCCTATGGGGGTGTAGTGCTACGTACCATCCCTCACGAGCTTACGTAGCACTTGGCTTCCGAAACTCAGGTAACGGGAGCTTTTCTACGTGTTTGCCCTTGTGGGCGTTAGGTTGCCAATTGCGCTTGATAGGATATATAGGAAACCCTTATTCGCTCTTGAGGACCTCCACTGGATTGCTCCTCGCTGCCTTCATCGTCTGCGAACCGATCATAATGAATGCAATCAGCAATACCACCAGCAAACCCACCAACAGCTCGGTGATTTGGACGGGTGTGTGATACGGAAAATGGGTGAGCACAACGTTTACGAAGTAAAAGTAAGTTACGGGCAGTGCGATGAGTGTCGATAACGACAGCTGTATGAGGAAACTGCGGCTCAATAAGTAAATAAGGGTAACAGAGCTTGCGCCCATCACTTTGCGGATGCTGATTTCCTTCAGCCGGGTTTCGGTCGTAAACGCCACCATGCCGAACAATCCCATTGATGCAATCGAAATGGCTAGGAATGAAAGAAAGCCAATGATTTTGATTATGGTTGAGAATTCGCTGTATGCCTCTTCTATTGCTTGGTCATAAAATTCAGCCTGAAATGGATGAACACGGTCGATTTTCTTCCATGCCGATTCGATTTTAGCCATGGTCGTCGGAATATCCCTACTTTGTATTTTGGCATTAATGATTGCTCTGTCTTCGGGTGTCCAGAACATGAAGGCTACTGGCCCCACAAGGTTGTCGACCTTTCCGTAGTGAAAGTCTTTCATTACGCCAACAATGGTCATCTTGCGTGTTCCGTGGAAACTACTGAATGTGATTTCTTCCCCGATTGCTTTCTGGGGGTCGTTGCTGCCAATGTTAAATCGTTTTAAGACTTGTTGGTTCACGATTACTTCTGTAGCGGCGGTGGTTGTAGTGGGTCGTGCCATAAAATTTCCGCCCGCCACGAGCTTGTATTCGTGCAGCGTCAAATAGTTTTCATCGACGTGGTTGGTCATAACCAAAACGGAGTCTCGCGAATTTTTGTATTTCATAAATCCACCCCAGGCATTTCCAACGCTGGTGATGATTAACGACCGCGACAGGGCCGTAACTTCTGGCATCTCGCTTAGTTCTTTGAGAAGCGCATCGGGTTTATTACCCTGCATATTGATGTTTAGGATGTTTTCGGTGCGGTATCCCAGGTCGAAGGCAAGGATGTTTTTATACTGAACGTAGCCAATAGCGGTGGTGGTTATAAAAATCAAAGTGAGCGAGTATTGAATCACCACCAGGGCGCGTCGGAGGGTGACGTGTTTGAACACTTTTACCGAGGATACATTCCTGAGCGCACTGATTGCGCTGACTTTCGAAAAGAATAGTGCGGGCATAAGGCCTGCTATCACACCTACCGTAACCGAAAAGACGATAAAAGCTGCGACCATAAGCGGAGTAAGCTCCAGCTTCACCATGAGCTGAATCTCTGGAGCCAGATTTATCAGCAGGGGGCGCATGAAGAGAAAGATGAAGTATGAAAGAAAAAGGGCGGCTAGGGAAATCATAATTGCTTCCACTAAAAATTGTTGCCATACCTGACTCTTTCCAGCGCCGATAGCTTTGCGAAGCCCTACTTCCTTAAAGCGGCGCATGGCACGTGCTATCGAAAGATTGGTATAGTTGAAACACGCCGACAATATCACAATGAGTGCAAGCCCGCCAAGTATCCACAGCATGACCAGAGGCATGTGAGGACCCACGGAGCCAGGCCCACCTTCGGAGTGACGGAGATTCTCTCCGACCACAATATCGTATAAAGGAAGAAGCTCAAGTTGGATTTCAATGTTTTCTTCGGCGAGATTTTCTTCCTTTGCAAGGGCGTCAAGCTGCGACTGGATAGAAGCTCTGTCGACATTTTCGGGCAGCAGGAGGTATACATAGTTCGACGACATGCTTGTCCATTTTTCGAAGTTGTTGTTGGTCTTATTGAGCTGCTCGGCGGTCGAGAGCGACACCAACGCTTCGAACTTGATGTGCGAAAAAAAGGGCACGTCCTTCATTACCCCGGTCACCTTGTAATCAAGTGCATTGAAATTGATTGACTTACCAAGCGCCGTTTGGTGGCCGAATAGCTTTCTCGCTGCGGTCTCTGTAAGAACAATCGAGTAAGGGTCATTTAGGGCCGTGTGGGGGTTGCCTTCCAACATCGGAAACGTAAATACCCTGAATAGTGACGGATTCGCCCAGAAGCCCTTGATAGGGAGAATGTTGTCGCCAACTTTCGCGTCTTGCGAAAAGTCGTTGTGCATAATAGCCACGTCTTCAACGCCAGCTACTTTCTGTTGGATAAGTTTTGCGGTCTTTATTGACGTGGTGGCAAACTTGCCGCTTTGCTCATGATTTTCGGTCAGTATGTTGGTAATACGATAGATTCTCTCACCGTTGTGGTGGAACCTGTCGTAAGAACGCAGGTCGAGCATAAACGCGATTAGCAGTAACCCTACCGACATACTTATAGCAAGGCCAACAATGTTGATGGCCGAGAATAGCTTGTTGCGCCATAAGTTGCGTCTCGATGTTTTGATGTAGCTTCCAATCATGTTCCCGGTTGATAAAAAGGTTAGCGAATAGCTAGGCAATAGTTTCCGATGGCAAGAATACTAAGGTATTATCAGCTGCATGAAAAAATGATGTAAACCGGGATAAAAATGGGATGAATTGTGTTAATCACAACTTTGCCTCACACTAAAAAACACTTGGATGAGGCTCATAAAAAGCCGCTCTATCGGTTCATTTTATGAGTCGATAGAGCGGTGTAGCAGTTTTTCGCTTTTTCAAACGGTATTTGTTAAACCTCCCAGCCCTTTCGATAGGTGCGGCGTAGGTATTTCTCGGCAGCGGGATAATTCGGGAATTTCATTTTGACAGAATCCCATTCAAGCAATTGGTCGGGAACACGAATCGCCACCGTACCCAACAATACCGCTTCGGTCATGGGGCCCGATTGCGCAAAGTGAGATTCGGTTTTTTCACCACCCAAACACGCATCCACAAAATGATGATAATGGTTGCGCTCGGCCAATGTGGGCAGGGTGTAGTCTTTTACTTTACCGTTGGGGAAAGGAATGACTACGGGCATTTTTTGGTGGGGAATCAATAACGCGCCTTCCGTACCAATCAACATCGCCGATTCGGCGGGGTATTCGCCGTCTTTGTATAAATCCCGGATTTCTTGCGGCGGGTAAAACTCACCGTCAAACCACTCAGCCTGAAAGGTGTTTGAAGCGGTTAGTTCATTGCCCGGAAATTGCCACGTAATGTGGTTTCCCTGCGGCCAAGTGTCGGCACGGCGCTCGGGGGAGTCTTTCCATGATTTTTGGACTTCGGCAATCACCGACAGTGGGGCTTTCATGCCGAGGCCTTTCCACACTGCATCAAAAATATGGCAACCAATGTCGCCCGACCAGCCCGTACCGAAATCCTGCCACGTACGCCAGATGGCGGGGTGATAAATGTCGGGCGCGTAGGGGCGCACGGGTGCGGTGCCCAGCCACTGATCCCAATGCAGATGGGCGGGTACTTCGTGGGCCTCCGTGGGGCGCGGACCCACCAATCGGTATCTGGCTACGGCCCCTGGGCGGTTGGAACACAAATAGGCGTGTTTTATTTTGCCAATGATACCCTGTTTGATTAACTGCACTGCCGTACGGTCGCCCATACCAGAGGCTATTTGCGTGCCAAGCTGGGTCGTAACGCCCGCTTTGACGGCGGCTTTGGTTAATTCCCGAACCTCAGCTACATCATGACACATGGGTTTTTGGCAATACACGTGTTTTTTTCGGTGGATGGCCTCTACCGCAATGGGGAAGTGGTTATGGTCAGGCACACTGACGTTAACGGAATCAATGTTGGCCGATTCGGCCTTGAATAATTCGCGCCAGTCGGTGTAGGTGCGTGCGCCAGGAACAAACTCAGCGGCACGTTTGAGGTTTTTTTCGTCTACGTCACACAGCGCCACGATTTCCACGTTTGCGTGTTTTTTGAATTGTTGCAAGTCGCCCCAGCCCATTCCACCCACACCAATACAGGCATGACGGAGTTTTGACGGGGCCGCATTGGCCTCCGAACTAAACAGGAGTGGAGCGGCCATGGCGGCGGTGGCGGCTTTGACCAAAAACTCCCGCCGCGATTCGGGGGTAGGTTTATTTTTCATGTGGTTATGAGGTTTAGATGATGTTATAGGTTGAAACGTATATGAATAACAGCAATATAAGGCATCGCCTATTCTTTTTTTACCTGTTATTGCCTGAAAATTATACTACTTACTAGCCGTGTGCTAGGAATAGTTTGTCAGGAAGAATCTTTTGAAATTCTATTAGGCATTAAAAAATTCGATTCTTTAATATGAACCTGAAGAATGTATGCTGAACTTAATTCTCTTGGCTACGCAAATTCCCACCCTATGACTTCGGGGTCGGTATGAGATGTGGCATAGCTGACAATGTAGTCTTCGTGGCGGCGAGTAGCGAGAAAATAAAGTTGACCATTTCGGTGTACCTGACTGGGTATGGCGGGTACTTGTTTCATGTCATCACAAAGCCCTTCGCCCGTGGCTTTCAGCAAAGCTTCCTTTCGGGTCCAAATCGTGTAGAAATTGTGTCTGTGATCTTCTTTGGTTGAAAGCATTGCAGATTCTTCCTCCGAAAAACAGGCATCGACAACGGGCTGAAGGTCAAAGTCAAGGTTGTTTTTTTCGGCATCAATCCCCACCTCAAAAGGGCTGAAAGCAAGATAAATATGGTCGCCAGAATGACTGAGGTTAAACTCCTGCCCCTCAAAAAAAGGTTTATGGGTGTGGGTCTTCGAAAAAATAATCTTTTGGGGGGCAAGGCCCGTTTGCGCGGCTAAGATTTTCCGTAAAACGTACTTGCCGAGCAGGTATACTTCACGGTTTTTGGAGTGGAAGAAACGGCTGGCGCGTGCCGTTTCTTCCGAGTTCACATTCGCTAAAATGGCATCTTCCAGCGTCACGTAGTGGTTTCTATGGATAAAAACAATTTGGGTTTTTACCTTTTGTAGTTCTAAAAAAGCCTCGGTATCCCATTCCCGAAAAGAAAATACCTCCATTATTTGATGATAGGCTTGTTGAGAACCTTTTGTAATTTCCGGGCAAACACCCGGTCGTTGGGAGGCAGAAGGAAAGTCTTATGGTCTCCTGGGACGTTGGTTATCATCAAACCTTGGGGCGAATACGGTTTCCAGCCCAAGTAGACGGGGTCATCAACGTAATAAATCCTTTTGGCCACTCTGAAAAGGCAAATCACGTCGTCGTAGGGAGTGAGCTTATAATTGAGATAGGCGTTTTCATAATGACGATTAATGCGGTCTTCCAGTGGAATGGGGGTGCTTTTGTCAGGAATGGCTTTATTAAGCATTGATTTAACCTTTGCTTTTGAGATATAGGCCTGATAGCGAAGGGTTTCCTGAGGGTCTTTTATCAAGTTTTGAAAGATAAATGTAAGCTTTTTGGGTTGTCTTAAAATCTTGGTTTTGTAACGTTCAAGGGTCGATAAATGGTAGTCCTCGTTGTCGATAAACGTATCAATCATTCCGAGAAGTTTTATCTTTTTACCCATCTTTTTCAATTGTTTGGCCATTTCGAAAGCGATCACTCCGCCCAGAGAGTAGCCCACGATGGCGTATTCATCTCCCAGATTAGCTTCCAGAATTTCTTTGTTGTAGATTTCAGCAATGCCCTCTATGGTGTCGGTTTCTATTTTTTTGCCGTCAAGACCGAGGGCCTGAAGACCATAAATGGGCTGCTCTTCGTCAAAATAGGAGGTCAGCGGAGAGAACATCAACACGTTTAGACCTGCCCCGTGGACTAGAAAAAGGGGCGTTTTGGTGCCGCTGGGCCGGATGGGAACCAGTGCCCGGTAGGTAGCCTTTCCCTGGATTCGGTCGAGGGCGGCGGCAAGCAATCGAACACTTGGACTTTCAAAAAGAATAGCAAGTGGAAGTTTTTTACCCGTTACCTGATAAATTTGCTGCATTACTTGCGCCGCAATCAATGAGTGCCCACCGACTTCAAAAAAGTTGTCGTCAAGCTCAATGTCGTTATTGTTCAGTGCTTTACGCCATACCTTTGCGACGGTCGATTCGGTCGTAGTATACGTAGAGTTTACTTTGGGCGGAGCTGGCGCGGGCAGATTTCCGGGTAATTGTAAACTGTTTTTGTCAATTTTTCCGTTGGGTGTCAACGGAAACTCTGGCAAAACAACGTATTGTTCAGGAATCATATAAGCTGGCAAGTAACCTTGCAGCAGTTGTTTCCAAGCGGCGGGCGTCATTGCTTGCCGGTTGGGCTCCGATGTATAAAAAGCGGCAAGCACCGTAATGTTGTTTCGGGTGACTGGCTTGACCACTGCCTGCTTTACTCCGACATTGGCAAGCGTCATGCAGTGTTCAATTTCGCCGGGTTCAATCCTAAACCCGTTGATTTTCAGCTGTTGGTCTATCCGGCCAAGGCATTGAATCTCGCCGTTTTCCAAGAGTTTGCCCAAATCGCCTGTTTGATACATTTTTTGCTCGGGCTGATTCAAAATGGTGTCGGGCAAAAATCGTTGGGCCGTAAGGGAAGGTTGGTGCAGATAGCCCCGGCCTACGTTGTCACCGGCAATGTATATTTCACCCACGGCTCCGTCGGGAACGAGCTGTCGCTGCTCATCGAGCAGGTAAATGCGAGTGTTGAAAATAGGCTTTCCGATGGTAATGACTTCATCGTTGTCAGAAATTTTCTTGACCGTTGCCCAAATGGTGGTTTCGGTAGGACCGTACACATTCCAAACTTCATTTACTTTGCGCAACATCTTTTTCGACAAATCTTTCGACAAGGCTTCTCCTCCGCAGATTGCTTTGAGTGGCAACGAAAGATTGTCGGCCACGTCGAGGATGCTATTCCAAACCGAAGGCGTGGTTTGTAAGACCGTAATTTTTTCGTTTTGAACACACTCAATGATTTCGCGGGCATCTTTTGAGTCGGCCGAATTGAGCATGACCATCGTGGCCCCCGAAATGAGCGGTAAAAAAAGCTCAAGGTAAAAGATGTCGAACGAGATGCTGGTGATGGAGAGTAGCTTATCGTCGGAGGTCATTCCGGGCGCGTGTTTCATGCTCAGCAGCAAATTGACGGCATTGCGGTGTTCAATCTGCACGCCCTTGGGTTTGCCCGTCGAGCCAGAAGTGTGCAAAATATAAATCAAATCGCGACTGCTTCGGGAGAGCGTCGGTGGGGTCGTTTGGTACGTTTTCAACAATGGAATAATCACCTCAATGCAGAGGGTATTGATGACCGACTCAAACCGAGTTTTGAATTTGAGGGACGTAATCAGCGTTTTTGCGCCCCCATCTTCCAATATATAATTGACGCGTTGGGACGGATAATCTGGGTCAATGGGCTGAAATACCGCGCCTGCTTTTGCAATCCCCAAAATGGCCACTGGCAGATACAGAGAGCGCTCCAAGGCTAGCCCCACAATGTCGCCGTGGCGGATACCGCTTTCGATGAGATAATGCGCAAATTGATTGGCTTTAGTCTCTAGTTCGGCGTACAACATCTTTGTTCCCTTAAAATTAATCGCCACCGCCGAGGGGAAGTCCGCTGCCGTTTCGGCAATCAGCTGGTCAACGGTTTTATGGGCTGGGTAGGGCGTTAGGGTATCATTTAAGGTTTGGTAGGTACGGCCGTCGGAAATGGGCACGATTCCTGGCAGGTTGCGGAGCAGGATGGCTGGTTTTTCGACCACCTGTTGCAAAATAGCTTCAAAATGCCAGTGTAACTTTTGGATTGTTTCAGCCTTAAAGAGGTTGGTATTGTACGACCACTCAAAGGTCATTTCGCGTTCAGAGCCGCTGGCATTCAGAAAGAATTCGAAGGTTTCGTAATGGCGCGGATTGCTGATAAGCCTGTAAGAAAGTCCCTCAAAATGAACGTCGTTGGTCATGCCCAAGTCCACATTGAAAGATACGGGCACGAGCGCAACCCGCGACGGGTCGCGGGGGATATTGATGAGCTTTAGTAGACTGCCAAACGTAAGCTGCTGATGCTCATAGCAATCCAAAATCGCCGACTTGCGGGCTTTCAGATAGTCGGTAAAAGACTGTTCGGGGGTAGGAGCACTCCGCATGGGCAACATATTGACGCAGTGACCAATGAGGTGGGTATGGCCCGTCACCGACTGTCCAGCGGTGGGCAGTCCAAAAACGATGTCTTTTTGCCCAGAGGCCTTATACAAAAAGACCTCAAACGCCGCAATAAGGGTGGTGATGAAACTGCATCCGTTTTGGGCTCCCACTTTTTTGAGTGCCGCCGCCAGCGACGGAGCAATGGGGTAATCATTACGTTGGCTTGAGTACGAACGAGTGGCCGGCCGGGGAAAATCGGTCGGAAAATCAAAGACGGGTATGTTGTTTTTAAACTGGTTTACCCAAAACTTTTTAATGGTTGCGTACTCCTCCGTTTGCTCGAATTGCTTGCGCTCGTTGGCATATTGGGCATACTGAACCGCAAGCGGCAGCGCGGAAAACGTATTTGTAGCATAGGCCGAATACAACTTCCCGAGGTCTTGTAGGAGGATACCCAACGACCAACCGTCAAACAAAATGTGGTGCCCCGTCAGCGTAAACTGCCACGTATCAGAGCCTGTTTTGATAAGGTATGGCCTAAACAACGGTCCTTTAACGATGTCAAAAGGCGTATCGGCTTCTGCGTCGGCGAGGCGGCGCAGGTAGGCTTCTCGCTCGGCGGGGGCGAGGGGAGAAACATCGTCTTCCGTTAATTGGAACGATGGCGTTTCAAAAATGATGATTTTTTCTCCGTTGGCGCTGATGGTTGTCCTGAGCGATTCGTGGCGCTGGACTAAGTCAGCAAATGCCTCTCGAAAAGCAGGAACGTTCAGGTCGCCTGAAAGCAGTAGCGTAAACGATTCATTATAAGCCCGGTTGGCGTCATCTTCGCCGATAAGCGTAGAAATAAAAATTTCTTTCTGTGATTCCGTTGCGGGGGCTGTTTTTTCAATTTTTGTCCCTTCAAAAGGGTTGTAGTCAATGGGGGTAAAGTGGTAGGCAATATGGGTCATAACTCAAATCATTTTCTTCATGGTTCTATCTTTAAATATTTTCCGGGACGTTGAGCATCTGTAATAAACCAAGCGGGATTTCCTTCTGAATCCAGCCCAAGTTGGGCACCCATGACGGGCGGTTGGTTGTCGTCTATACGAAGGGTGACTTCTTTTTTCTTTTTCGGAACAGGAATCAGCTCGGCATCAATCAATTCCTGAACGCTTTGTTCAAATTGGGCTATTATTTGGTCAATATCATCTTTGGTGTGCGCTTCGGTAAGAAAACAGGGGAAGTTTTCCCAAATATGAATCCCTTTGGAGCGCATCAGAGCAAAAACAAGTTCATTGTATGGATATTCTTCTTTCAGTTTTAGTTTCCATAACGAACCGAAATGAACACCGTAGAGCGGAATATGGTGCCGTTGACAAACGTCATTCAGCTTCTGTACCAGATATACGGTTTTTTCGTTGAGTTCGTTTTGCAAGGCAGCTCCTTTTTCTTTCATGTATTCCAAAGATGCCTTGGCCGCCGCAAGGGCCAGTGGATGCCTCACAAACGTGCCCGCAAAATAAGTAACGCCCGCCTCGGGAATAGATTCATCGCCGTACTGCCAGAACCCGCCGTCGAGGGCATCCATGAAAGCTTTTTTGCCCGCAATGGCCCCAATCGGTAAGCCGCCGCCAATCACTTTTCCGTAGGTGCCCAAGTCGGCTTGAATACCAAAAAGCGCCTGTGCGCCACCCGAGTGCGCTCGGAATCCCGTAATTACTTCATCAAAAATCAGAACGCTGCCCGACATGGCGGTTATCTGTCGGACTTTTTTGAGGAAATCAACGGGTTGAAATTCTGGGCGTCGGCTCTGGACGGGTTCTACCAACACCGCCGCTAGTTCGTCGGCTCGCTCGCTGATAATCCGTAGACTTTCGTCGGTGCCGTAGTCAAGAATGAGCATATTTTGTACTGCTTCGGGCATGATGCCCGGGGCGGCGGGGAAATTTTTTCCGCTTTTGGTTGCACGTACAATTACTTCGTCGTTGATGCCGTGGTACGAACCCGTAAAAGCGACGATTAACGAGCGCCCCGTCACGGTTCGGGCAATGCGCATTGCACCCAATACGGCTTCCGAGCCAGTGTTGCAAAGTGCCGCCCGGTCGAAACCCGTAAATTCGCAAATAAGGTCGCACACAGGCCCCGACAGTTCGTGCTGCGGGCCAATTTCGTAGCCTTTGTCCATCTGCTCCTTAATGGCCCGGGTCAAAACCTCGGGTTGGTAGCCAAGCATATTGGAACCAAAACCGTTGAGCGCGTCGATGTATTCGTTGCCGTCAATGTCTTTTACCCTGCTTCCTTTTGAACTGCTTACCACGATGGGATATACAATTTCTTTGATTACGGGTTTAAAACCAGTGACTACGCGGGGGTCGGCCATAGAGGCGCGGTGTTTTTGCGTGTACTCTTTGCTTTTGGCCGTTTTGTGGTTGTAATCGGCGGTAAACGCCCGGATAAAATTCTTTTGGGTGTCGTTCAGTGTCGTCTTTTGGCGTTCAATCCGGGCCGTTGCGCCAAAGGGTTTTTTCAGCTCGGCGGCTTCGTCGGGACTGATGCTAAGGGGCGTCAGGGGTGGAGGAGAAGCCACTGTTGGAACGGACGGGGACGCTTGCGGGGTGCTTCCGTTGGCTTGAAGCAGTTGTACTTGTTGCGTAAGTACCTGTAATTGTTGGGCAATTTGGTCCAACGCCGTCAACGGGCCTGTATTGGCCACCACCTGTGGGAGCATTGGCCGTACGGCTGCGGGCGCAGGGGTATGGACTGGGGCGGGGGTAAATTTTTCAGCGGGCAACTGCTGGTCAAGGTAAGCCACCAACGCAGGAATGCTGTCGTACTCTTCGCTTAATTGACGAAAACTGACTGGAATGGAAAACTCTTTTTTGAGCGTAAGCGACAATTGGGTCAGCAGCAGAGAGTCAACTCCTAAGTCAATAAAGGAGCGTTTTTCGTCGGTGTCGCCAAGTTCAATCCCTAACGCATTTTCCAGAATTTGCCTTATTTTTTCGGATAATAGCGCGCTTCTGTTCACGGGCAGAGGGGTATTGTCGATAATGGGGGTGATTTCAGGAGGATTGATAACGAATGAATTTATGGGTTGTTCGGTTATAATAGGTTCCAACCAGAGCCTTTTTCGTTGGAATGCATACGTGGGCAAGGTGGGAATCTTGGGCAATGACGCGTCGTTTATCCCGTTCCAATTCGGTTTTAGGCCCAATTGCCACAGTTTCCCCAACGCTTGTAAAAGCTGTTTGGTTTCAGGACTTGCTGCGGTAATGCTTTCCAGCGCCACCCAACGCTTATTCTGTTGTTTGATGTAAGAAGAAAGCACACCCCCCGGCCCTGTTTCCAAAAAGATGGGATTGGATTCTTGGGCGGCAAAAGCGATGGCTTCCGAAAAACGCACCGTAGCCCGTAGGTGGTTGGCCCAATACGATGGCGAGGTGGCTTCACTATCTTTTAAGTAGGTGCTCGTAACGCTCGAAATGATCGGGATTCTCGGTGGGTTTAGCGTAACGGAAGCCACAACGCGTTGGAACGGTGCCACCACAGGGTCCATTGCGGCAGAATGAAACGCATGGGTAGTGTTGACGGGTGCATGGGCAAATCCAAGGGTAGCCACCTTTTCAGTCAAGCGACTTATTTTTTCGGGAGTACCAGAAAATACATGGTTGTTTGGGGAATTTATCAGTGCGTGAGAAATGCCTTCTTCCAATAAATCGGCCACCCGCTCTGCGGGAATTCTGACGGCAAGCATGGCGCCTTGGGGCAGTGCGCTCACCATGGTTGCCCGCGTAGCTACTAGCTTCAACGCATCTTCCAGACTAAACACGCCCGCGAGGTGCGCGGCCACAAATTCTCCCAGACTATGACCAATAAACGCCTGGGGTTTGATTCCCAGACTCATCCAAAGCGTAGCCAGCGCGTATGAAACCGAGAACAAAGCGGGTTGGGCGTACAGGGTATTATCGACGGTTTCTGAGCTAGGTTTTTCTTTTTCTGGATAAAGTACTTCTAAAATATCGCGTCCCGTTTGGGTCATTAAAATGGCGCGGCAGGCTTCCAATGCTTCCCTAAACACGGGAAAACGGACGTATAGCTCCCGCCCCATGAACGGATAATGTGTGCCCTGTCCAGGAAAAACAAACATCACTTCCGACGAATCGGTAACTGCTGCTGCGTGTGTTGGCGGAGTAGGTTGTTGCATTGCTGCCTGTAATCCAGCGGCATCTTTTGCCACCGCAAACCGTTTGAAAAGGTATTCTTTGCGGGTTGCTCGGAGGGTGGCACCCACCGAAGCAAGCGAAAGTGTCGGGTGATTATTTAGGTAAGTGGCCAACTTTTGCCCATATTCGGTGGCGCTTTGCTCCGAATGTGCCGACCATGTAATCAATTGCCAGTCGTCCTCGGTGGGTTGTGGAACGGGCACTGGCGCAGGGTAACTTTCTACTACAACGTGTACGTTGGTGCCGCCTACCCCAAACGAGCTGATACCCGCCCGCTTTTTCTCTCCTTTCCATTCGTTCAATCGGTCATTGACGTAAAAAGGCCCCGTTTCTAGTTCGAGGGCGGGGTTTGGGGTTTGGTAGTTGATGGAAGCGGGCAATACCCCATGTTGCATGGATAGTGCCGTTTTGATTAACCCCGCCACGCCAGCCGCGTGGGTGAGGTGCCCAATGTTGGATTTGACGGAGCCGATGGCGCAAAAATGATTGTGCTCCTGCGGCCCAAACGCCATTTTAAGCCCTTCTATTTCAATCGGATCACCGATGGGCGTGGCGGTTCCGTGGGCTTCTATGTAGCTGATGGTGGCAGGATTGACGGCGGCATCACGGAGGGCCAGCGCAATGGCGATGGCTTGCCCGTGGGCGCTGGGAGCGGTAAAACTTCCTTTTTCGCCCCCGTCGTTGTTTACCCCTGTCCCTTTGATGACCGCGTAAATAAAATCGCCGTCGCGCTTGGCTTCGTCGAGCGATTTGAGCAAAACCACACCTGCGCCGTCGCTGAAAACGGTGCCAGTGGCGTGGGCGTCAAAGCTTCGGGTGTGCCCATCTTGGCTAAACATGGCCCCTTCTTGGTACAAATGCCCGCTTTCTACGGGGGCGGTGATGCTCGCTCCCCCCGCTATGGCAACGCGGCATTTTCCAGTACGGATACTTTCTGTCGCTTCGGCCACGGCCAAAAGTGAAGTAGAGCAAGCCGAGAATACGCCCACGGCGGGGCCTTGCAGGTTGAGTTGATAGGCGGTTCGGGTGGCGATATAATCTTTTTCTGATACCGTATTGACTTGGAATTGACCGATGGTTTCCAGTTTATTTTTGTTGGGAAACACATTGTTCAAATAGTATGTATTGTTGCCGCAGCCAGCAAACACCCCCACGGATTGGTTTCGATTGTTTAAAAGATAACCAGTGTTTTCCAAGACTTCATAGGCGATTTCGAGGAAAATACGCTGCTGAGGGTCCATTACCTCGGCCATTCGGGGAGGGATTCCAAAAAAATCGGCATCAAACTCTTTGATGCCGTCGATGATTCCCCGGACGGGTACGTATGATGGGTCCCGTTTGAGGGTATCGGGGATGTTTTTGTTGAGTTCTTGGGGTGTAAAAAAACGAACGGTTTCTTGGCCGTTAACCAAAATATTCCAAAATTCATCGATGGTGTCGGCGCCCGGAAAACGGCACGCCATCCCGATAATGGCTACGTCTTTTTGTTTGGTATCTGAAAATGGAGCGGCGGGCAACTCGAATTTTTTTTCATTTCCAGCCAGAAAAATAGAAATACCTGAAGGCGTAGGAAACTGGTATAATTTGGTGATGGGCAACTGATAGCCGTATCGTTGTTGTAAAAGCACAACGGTTTTTTGGGCCAACAATGAATTGCCACCGAGTTCAAAAAACGAATCGTCGGCACCGAGGTGTTCCAGCAGCAAAAGTTCTTCCCAAAGCGCAACGGTTTGCTGCTCAATCAGCGTGGTGGGCTTCCGGTAAGGCACTTGCAAGGCGGGGCGTTGGAGCGACGGTTTGGGCAGAGATTTTCGGTTTACCTTGCCGTTGGGCGTTCGCTTGAATTCACTGACTCGCACAAACCCCGACGGAACCATGTAGTCGGGCAGGAGGTCTGCAAGCTGGTTTCGGAGTGGCAATTCTTGCTCCTCTTTGTCGGAGGTGAAGTAGGCAATTAACCGGTTTTGGCCCGGAATGTCTTTGTTGACGGTCACTACCGCCTGCGTCACATTGGGTAGCTTAGTGAGCGCAGCTTCTATTTCACCGAGTTCGATGCGATAACCCCGTATTTTGACTTGGTCATCTTTGCGGCCCAAAAATTCGAAGTTTCCGTCGGGTAATTTGCGGGCCACGTCACCTGTTCGGTATATCCGTTGCGGGCTACCTTGAGGAGGCTGCCACTGTTGAAATTTTTCGGCGGTTAGCTTCGGTTGGTTCAAATAGCCTTCGGCTACACAAACTCCGCCGATGCACAATTCGCCTTCTGTCCCGTCGGCAACTGGGTGGAGTTGTTCGTCAAGAATAAAGATTGAAACATTGTCGATGGGCGTTCCGATGGAAGGTAACTCAGGCCATGAATCTGGCGGGCCATCGAGCGCGAGCTGGGTTACGACGTGGCATTCCGTGGGGCCGTATTGGTTGAAAAGTTGGCAATTGGGCAGGGCCGAGAAAAAAGCGCGCAGCTGCGGCGTTATTTTGAGTTGTTCGCCGGCCGTTATTACCTCCTTTAGAGAAGATGGAAAATACTGGTTGCTCACGGCAGTCTCTGCCAATAATTGCAGCGCCACAAACGGCAGAAAGATGCGGTTGATACGTTGCGCTGCAATGAATTCCAGTAAGCCCAACGGATTTAAACGCTGGTCATCATCAATTAAAACCAAAGTGCCACCCGTGCTGAGCGTGGCGAATATTTCCTGAAACGAAACATCAAAACCCAAAGGTGAAAATTGGAGCGTCTTGGTGCCTTCTCCACAACGGCTGTTGTTTTTTTGCCACTGAATGAGGTTGATTAGGGCCTCATTGCCCATACTTACGCCTTTAGGAACGCCAGTAGAGCCAGAAGTATAAAGAACATACGTAACTGTCGAAGCAAGGGAGGGGTATTGGGGGGCTATTTCTTCAGCGCTTAATACATTAATGATATTAAGCTTTTGATTAAAAATGGTTTCTTCCTCGGTTGAGTATAATCCAGTTCGTACGTCGGCCTCTTTTAGGATTTGTTTTAATCGTTCGAGTGGATAAGACGTATCGAGCGGCAGGTATGCTTTGCCAGCGTGTAGCGCTGCCAACACATAAACAATCATGTCGATGGAGCGGGATGCACTTACAACAATGGTTTTTTCTGGAATGTGGGCTATCTTAGAAGAAAGCGTAAATACCTTTTCGGCAAGCTCACGATAGGTAAGTTGTTGGTTTTGATACTGTATTGCTACTGCATCCTTGGAAATTGTTAATTGTTTTAGGAAAAAATCAATTACGGTATAAAGGGAAGGTTGATCGGGCAAAGTCATTTTAACCTGTTAATTTCTCATTGACTGTAGACAAAGATAGTTTGTTTTGGTATAAAATTTGCCATTTTTTAGTATAATAAATAAGTTAAGTCGCTGATAGGTAGTTTTTTATGTTTGAAAAATATACTTAAATGTCATATTTGTTGTTTGGGTATAAATTAAAATTAGCTCTTTGTACCTAAGAGAAATACTTATCAAATAGGGTTTTGATTCAAGGCTTTTAGTACTCATAACTGCATTAATATAACCCCCGCAGGTGTTTTCCTCGAAAATCAATTCGTTCGTCTATCACCAGCAAATCGGCCCATCGCGTGGTGTAGCAGGGAGATCGCTGGGTCTGCTGCGTGGTCCAACCTTTTCCCTGGGTGGCAATGCGGATGGTATCGCGACCCAACTTGCGATTGAGGGCGTCTACCGTTTGAAAAACGCGGTGGTCTTTGAGTCGTTTGGGTTCATTGATGTCAAAAAGTACGGTTTGGGTGTTGGTTTCTGGCACAAGCCCGCTGACCATTACCCCTGCTTTTTTGTACCGGTATCCTTCTTTGAAAATGAGCTTTAAGGCTTTCAGTGCCATCGTTACCAAGTCAAAACCGCTGTGCGTGGCGGCAGAAAAATGAAGTACTTTGGAGCCAAAATACTGCGGGTCGTTTTCGCGGTGTGGGTTGGTAAACAAAAACAAGTGCAACAGATTGGCGCAGCTTTTTTGCTTACGCAGCTTCTCGCCGCAACGCGCGGCAAAAGTCGCGACGGCCTCCTCAATCAAAGATAGGTCGGTGAGGGTATTTGAAAAAGAACGCGAAACACAGATGCCTTTTTTGGGATGAGGCTCAAGCGTTAAACCGTAGCAAATTTCGCCCCTTAATTCGCGCACCATGCGTAAACCTACAATTTTGAGGTGTTTTTGAATCCATGAATCGGGCATTTGAACGAGGTCAAAAGCGGTCTGGATTTGGTGATCAGCCAGAAAACGGGCGTACCGGCGGCCCACCCCCCAAATATCCCCAACGGGCGTTGCGGCGAGGGCGATGTCGGCCGTAAAATTGTCTTCAATAACAAAAACACCCTCGTCTTTTGCGTGCGCTTTAACGTAGCGATTGGCGGCCTTGGCCAACGTTTTGGTGGGGGCAATGCCCAGCGAAACGGGGATGCCCGTCCACTGCCAAATCGTTTGCCGAATCTCCTGACCAAACGCGTATAAATCATGGTACGGCATTTGGCGTAAATCCAAAAAAGCCTCGTCGATGGAATACACCTCCAATTGCGGTACGAGTGCATGAAGGCTTTGCATGACGCGGTTGGAAAGGTCGCCATAAAGTGCGTAATTGGAGGAAAAGACATTGACCTTGTATTGTTTAATCAATGATTCGATTTGGTATAGCGGCACGCCCATTGGGATATTTAACTTCTTGGCCTCGTCAGAACGGGCAATAACGCAGCCGTCGTTGTTAGACAAAACCACGATGGGCTTTTTTTCCAGTTTAGGCTGAAAAATCCGTTCACAGGAAGCGTAGAAATTGTTGCAATCAATGAGTGCGTACATCCTATTGCTTTTGGGTTTTGTGGATGATGTACGTCACGACTCCCCAAACCTTAAAGTCATTGGCCTCGGTAATGGCAACGGGGTCGTAGGAAGGATGCTCAGGCAATAAAAAAGTTTGTCCTTGTTCTATACGTAAGCGTTTGACCGTAAATTCGCCGTCCAATATCCCGATGATAATGCTTCCGTTTTGGGCGCTGAGGGAGCGGTCTACCAGCAAGATGTCGCCATCGTATACGCGTGCTCCTTCCATCGAATTGCCGCGCACGCGGATGCAGAAAGTGCTGTAAGGGCGCTCGATGAGGTGCGAGTTGAGGTCCAGAGAAAGTTCGGTGTAATCATCGGCTGGGGAAGGAAAACCAGCCGAAACGGTAGCGCTGACCAAAGGGATGAAAACGGTAGGAAAATAAAAGTTCATGAATAACAATCAGTTAGGGATGCTGTATTGGTATATAAAGCAATAAATGGTTGTTTTATTTGCCTTTTGGTTAAAAAATATGTATTTTAGTTGCAAATATTACTCGTAATGTAAATAATATGCAAGAAAAAGTGAATAATTTTGCTCAAAATCTTTCTTATCTGCGGAGTAAACTGGACGGAAAGGTATCCCAACAGCGCTTAGCCGACGAGTTAGGGATAAAAAAATCTACCTTGGCAGCCTATGAATTGGGCAGAGCGGAGCCGAGTTTTGAAGATTTGATTCGTCTGGCTACGTTTTTCTCGATTCCTATCGACGGGTTTTTGCGCAAGGATTTACGTAACGATACGCGCCCCGTGTCAACCAATGGCGACCTCCGGGTATTGGTAACCACCGTTGACCCCCAAAACCGGGAAAATATCGAGTTTGTGCCCGTTCGGGCCATGGGGGGCTATGCCGAAGGCTACGGCGACATTGACTACATCAACCGCCTGCCGGCGTTTCAGGTGCCTTTCCTATCGCGTGACCGCAAGTACCGGGCATTTCCGTACGAAGGAGATTCTATGCCGCCCCTGCGCGAAGGCTCAGTGGTGTTTGGAGAGTACATTGACCAATGGGACGGCGTCAAAAACGGCACCATCTGCCTCGTGGTGACCAAAGATGAAGGGGTTGTGCTAAAAAAAGTATTTAACTACTTGGAAGACAAAGGAGTACTGGTGCTTAAGTCGCTCAACGAGCGCTATGCACCTTACCCAGTTCGTCGCGAAGAAATTCAGGAATTGTGGCGTTTTGCGGGCTATTTTGATTCAGAATTTCCAATGGGGTAACATTAGGCGATGTGGGTGCGGGAGGTTTCTTAAAACCGACCGCACCCCATGTCTATATTTCTTTCTTCATCAAAAAATCATTCTGAACTTCGGTGCCGAGCGTAAAAGTATGCGCTCCAAAGCGCTCGAAACCCATTTTTTCGTAGAACCGAATGGCTTTGGGATTGTGTTCCCAAACGCCGAGCCAAACCACTTCTGTGGTGCTTTCTTTGCCCCATTCTAGGCAGGCTTGCATGAGTTGCGCGCCTAATTGTTGGCCGTGGTAGGCCTTATCTAAGTAAATTCGTTCAATTTCCAGCGCTTTTTTGTTTTCTAGCCCTTCTGCCGAATGGTTTTGAACGAGCTTGGCAAAACCAATCAACTTGCTTTGCTTTTCAACAATCAAATAGTGGACATTTTCATCCCGTAATTCGAGCTGAACTTGGGTTAACCCAAACCGCGTCGATATATACATCTGCATGTTGGCGGGTGTGTTGTAGCTGGCATAGGTGTCAACGAAGGTCTTTTCCATCAAATCGCGTAAGGCGGGAGCATCCGACCACTGGGCCGGGCGAATGGTAAATTGGGTGGTTATTTCGTTCATTTTATCCAGCGATTTTGTATTCGTAAAACACGGTGTCAAGCGCCATGGCGGGAAACTGGGGGGGGAGCGTCGATTTTGGCAGTTGCACAAAACCGTTTTTTTCGTAAAAACGCATGGCCGCCTGAAGTCGGGGCAGAGTCCCTAAATAAATAGCGGTCAGGCCGTGCTGACGACAATGTTCAAGCATGGCATTCAAAAGCAGGGTAGCAATACCCAGTTCTTTTCCCCGAAAATCTTGGTGAACAAACATTTTACGAATCGCGCCCATTTGGTCGCCGATGTCAATCAGCGCAATGGTTCCGACCACCTGCCCCTCGTTTAAGGCTACCCAAAAAGCCCCTTTGTTCTGACAATAAAACGACGTAATGGTCAGTAAATCGGGCTGGTCGGCCAAGGTGATGGGAATGTTGAACTCGTTTTGTTGAATTCCTAAAATCAAGTCAATGATGGACTGTTGATGTGCTTCGCTGTAATGGGCAATTTGAATCATATTACTGTATTAGATGGGTTCCTGCTTGCCGACGATAAACCTCCCCGCAAGCGCGGAGAGGTTTTGGAGTCATAAAAGACAACTAAAAATCGTATTGGAAAGTGAGTACGATGAACAAAGTAACAAAAGCCGTTTAATAATCAGAAATGCTATTTTTTTACTGATTTATGCTTAATTTGTATAAGTCCCTAAAACTAATCGCAAAAGTTCTAACGTCTACTTAATCTTCTGTACAACATGGATATTCGTCAACTTACCTATTTTCTGGGCGTTGCAGAAGAACTGCACTTTTCGCGGGCGGCAGAAAAATTGTTTATCGTACAGCCCGCTTTGAGCCGGCAGATTCAGCAATTGGAAGAAGAGTTGGGCGTTTTGCTTTTTGAACGGGACAAACGAAATGTAAAACTGACCGCTGCGGGGAGTTATTTTCGGGACGAAATCAACCGCCTCCAACATCAGCTTACTTACATCACCGAGCAAACGCGTCGTATTCACAGCGGGGCCGTGGGTAAGATTCGGATGGGGCATCCTGGCTCGGCATTGTATTCGATTTTGCCCGAAGTCCTGGCCATGATGCACGAGCGTTTTCCAGATGTCAACGTGCAATTGACCGAAATTGCCGAATTGGAACTGATGGAGGCCCTGAGAAACTACGACATCGACGTTGGTTTTACGCGGGAGATTACCGTCGACCCTCGTTTTTCGACGGATTTGTTGTTTGAAGAACATTTTGCGTTGGTTGTGCCGAGCGATTCGCCGCTCAATGATTCCAATTTTGAAGACATCAGTCAGTGCCGAACGGCGGAGTTTATTTTGCCTAAAATCGACGTTGACATCAATTACGGCAAAATATTACACGGCATCTTTGAAGAAAAAGGCTTCCGTCCCAAAGTGGTGTATCATTCCAATTATGGCGCGACTATTTTGCGGCTGGTCGAAAAAAAACTCGGGCTTTCGGTATTGCCGATTTCGTATCGCGAGGGCGCATCGTCGTTGGGAGTTCGGTTTTTAAAGTTGCCCACTGTCACGCAGTTGTACCTCATTTGGCGGGCCGATGATATCAATGCGGTACTGCCGCACCTGCGAGAAATTGCCCAAGCCGCCGTCAAAAGACTGTGTTTGGACGAACTGTAAAGGCGCAAAATTTGAGGTCGCTACGGTTTTACAAACTTTTCTTTTTTGTGTTTCCAACGGTTGTGCGACCACAACCACTCGGCTGGGTGGCGTTGGATTGCGGCTTCCAACAGGTTTTTGTAGGAATTGGTAATGGCGCCTTCGGGCAAATCGTCGTACGGCGGCTCGGCTACGGAGTGGAACAAAACGATATAATACCCCCGACTTTTGCGGTACATTTCGCCAAATACGACGGGCATTTTGGTGGTACGGGCTATTTTTTCGGTACCCGGAAAGAAACCAGTCTCTCGGTTTAAAAACGGGAGCCAATGGGCATGTTCGGGTTCGTGGGGTGATTGGTCGGCCACGAGGCCCGTTGTACGAATGATTTTTCGGCGAGCCACGATTTCACGCATCAAACGTTGCATCGGAATAGGGTACACCCCAAACGAAGAGCGCACTTTTATCATAAACTCGTCTGACTGCTTGTTTGTCAGGGTTTTGTAAACCACATCTACCGGAATGCCGCGCGTAGTCAACGCTCCGGGTACCCATTCCCAGTTGGCAATGTGGGCGCTGAAAGACAGAAAAGACTGCCCTTGGTCTACGTAGTTTTTGATTAACTCAAAATTTTCAATTTGCACCCGCTCCTGAATCTCTTCGGGACTCAAATACGGCAGTTTGAGGGTTTCGACGAATAAGTCGGCCAGCAATTGATAAAACTGCTTCCTAATTTCCTGAATCTCTTTGGGTGTTTTTTCGGGAAATGATTCTGTTAAATGTTTAGTGACAAGTTTTTTGCGATAACCGACTACATAATAAATCAGGACGTAAAAAACGTCGGATAATTTATATAAAAACGCCAGAGGCAAACGCCCCAACCAGCCCAAAAACCACATTTGATGCGATGATTTACGATTGCCAAAATACAACGAGGGGACCGTTGGTCAAGGAAATCTTTTAAAAAAAGAATTTTAGCGCGCAAAATTAGTAAATCAACCGATGTGTTTTACTTCTTAGTTCTATAATCAACAAATAGAACGATGTCTCGACCTTACCTTCTTGCCGAAACCCACTGGAAAGCCGTAAAAATGACCGACTACGACGCGGCCGTTTTGCCTTGGGGCGCTACCGAAGCCCACAACTATCACTTGCCCTACGCCACCGACAACTACGAAGCCGACGCGCTAGCCGCTGAAGCGGCGCGTTTGGCGTGGGAGGCGGGCCGTAAAGTACTGGTGTTGCCCACGATTCCGTTTGGCGTTAATACGGGCCAAGCCGACATTAGGCTGTGCATGAACCTCTACCCAAGTACGCAAATGGCCATATTGCGGGATTTGGCCGAAGTAGTGGCCCGAAGTGGCATAAAAAAACTGCTGATTTTCAACAGCCACGGCGGCAACGATTTCAAACAGATGGTGCGGGAAGTAGGGGCGCAATTTCCTGAACTATGGATAAGCACTTGTTTTTGGTTCAAAGCCTTAGACGGGTCGGCGTATTTTGCAAACCCCGGCGACCATGCCGACGAAACCGAGACCAGCCTGCTGCTGCACCTGCATCCTGAGTTAGTGCTCCCACTGGAAGAAGCGGGCAAAGGACACGCCAAAAAAACAAACATCAGCGCCATGCGCGAAGGCTGGGCGTGGGCCGAACGCAAATGGAGTCAGGTAACGGAAGATACGGGCGTCGGGAATCCCAAAGAGGCTACCGCCGAGAAAGGCGTGCGTTTTTATACCGACTTGACCCAAAAATTAGGACAATTTTTTATCGAATTGGCCGACGCTGATGTGAATCAGTTGTATGAGTAAGCGCCAGTCTTTCTTTACCGTAAAAGGCAAAAACGGCATTTCTAATTTTATTGAAATTTGTACTTTCCTCATTTTTGGTATCGGCAAAGAAGGTTTTGCAAAATTTTTTTATCATTTTTTTGATATTATCATTCAAATTACTTTATTTACATAATCACTTATTTATAAACCAAATTGTCGGCCAGAATAGAATTACAGTACTTACCCTCATTGGAGTACTTTGCTTGTTTGTTAAAATATGGGGAGATAGAGATTGAAGCGCAGGAGTATTTCCTAAAACAAACCTATCGGAATCGCTGCCACATTCTGACCGCCAACGGCGTAGATACGTTGATTGTTCCGGTAGTTCATTCGGAACCCAAAATGCCCATTAAAGAAGTAAAAATTGATTATTCGCAGCCTTGGGTAAAACGACATTGGGGGGCTATCGTAGCCGCTTACGCCAAAGCCCCTTATTTTGAGTATTTTGGTACAGATTTTGAACGCGTTTTTCAGAGAAAACCCACTTTTCTGTTTGACCTAAATTGGGAGCTACTGACAATCTGTCTGCGGCTGTTGAGACTAAAGCCGACAATACGTCTGACCGAAACGTACCAACCCACGGTAGAAAATGGCCAATTTGACGCACTTTCGTTGGTGCATCCCAAAAAGGGCTACGGGCACAACAATTTATACGTTCCCGTTGTTTATCAACAAAACTTCGGGCGAGAATTTGTCCCTAATTTGAGTGTGATTGACTTGCTGATGTGTCAGGGAGCGGAGGCCACAAACATCTTAAAGCGGTCAGTTTTCGTAAATTGAACGAAGTAGGAGGTTTATTCGTTAAGAAGTTGATACATAAGCTAGCTATACTCCTCCATTCCAACCGTGAAGAAACCATAATTAAATGGAAGCAAAATTTTCAAACCGCGTAAAAGAAGTCATTTCACTCAGCCGTGAAGAAGCCTTGCGTTTGGGTCATGATTATATCGGCACCGAGCATCTTATTCTGGGAATGATAAGAGAAGGAGAAGGAGTAGCGTTGGCTTTATTGAAGAAACTTGGGGTTTCTTTGGACGAACTCCGCGTAACCATCGAACAGGTTACGAAAGGGACGGCGACCAACAACGTGAAAAATCTGGCCAATATTCCATTGACCCGGCAGTCTGAAAAGGTGTTGAAAATCACCTACTTAGAAGCAAAAATTTTTAAAAGCCCACTTATAGGTACGGAGCACCTGCTACTGTCCATTCTGCGTGACCCCGACAATCTGGCCTCGCAGATTTTAGCCAAGTTCAATGTAAACTATGAAATCGTTAAGGAAATGTTAGAGTATCAATCATCAGGCACCAAACCCCATGCGGGGCCCGAAACTGACGACGACGACGAACGGAGTATGTTCGGAGGCGGTGCTCAGCAAGGCAAAGACCCCAAAAATACCGAAAAATCTCGCACGCCTGTATTAGACAACTTCGGTAGAGACCTAACCAAAATGGCAGAATTGGGCAAATTAGACCCTATTGTTGGCCGTGAAAAAGAAATTGAACGTGTAGCGCAGGTACTGAGCCGCCGTAAGAAAAACAACCCCGTACTCATCGGTGAGCCGGGCGTTGGTAAGACGGCCATCGCGGAAGGCCTAGCGTTAAGAATTGTACAAAAGAAAGTTTCGCGTGTCTTGTTCGGCAAGCGCGTCGTAACCCTGGATTTGGCCTCACTCGTGGCAGGCACCAAGTATCGCGGGCAGTTTGAAGAGCGCATGAAAGCGGTTATGAATGAACTGGAAAAATCGCCTGAGGTGATTCTGTTCATTGATGAGTTGCACACCATCGTGGGCGCGGGGGGCGCGTCTGGTTCGCTAGATGCCTCCAATATGTTCAAGCCTGCATTAGCCCGGGGCGACATCCAATGCATTGGAGCCACTACGCTCGACGAATACCGTCAATACATCGAAAAAGATGGTGCCTTGGCCCGTCGTTTTCAGATTGTAATGGTCGATGCTCCAAGCGTAGAAGAGACCATTGAGATTTTGAACAACATCAAAGATAAGTACGAAGACCACCACCACGTAAACTATACGGACGAAGCCATTGCGCAGGCCGTGAAACTGTCGGAAAGATACATTACCGACCGCTTCTTGCCCGACAAAGCCATCGACGTAATGGACGAAGTAGGTGCCCGCGTACACATCAGCAATATCACTGTTCCAGAAGATATTGTGGTGTTGGAACAGCAGATTGAGGAAGTGAAGAAGCAGAAAAACCTCGTGGTGAAAAGCCAGAAATACGAGGAAGCCGCTCAACTTCGCGACCGTGAGAAGAAATTGTTAGATCAACTCGACCGCGCCAAAATTGCGTGGGAAGAGGAAACTAAAAAACGCCGCTATACCGTTACGGACGACAACGTGGCCGAAGTAGTAGCCATGATGACGGGAATTCCCGTGAATCGGGTGGCGCAAAACGAGGGCCAGAAATTGCTCGGTATGGGTGATGAACTCAAAAACCGCGTGATTGGTCAAAATACACCGATTGAAAAACTGACCAAAGCCATCCAACGGACGCGGGTAGGATTGAAAGACCCTAAAAAGCCCATCGGTTCGTTTATCTTCCTTGGCCCAACGGGTGTAGGAAAAACGGAATTGGCGAAGGTGTTGGCTACCTACCTGTTTGATAAAGAGGATGCGCTCGTTCGTATCGACATGAGCGAATACATGGAGAAATTCAGCGTATCGCGCTTGATTGGAGCGCCTCCGGGCTACGTAGGTTATGAAGAAGGCGGGCAGCTAACCGAAAAAATTCGTCGTAAGCCATACAGTGTGGTACTTTTGGACGAAATCGAAAAAGCCCACCCAGATGTCTTCAATATCTTGCTTCAAGTGCTGGACGACGGTATTTTGACCGATGGTCTAGGACGCCGGGTTGACTTCCGTAACACAATCATTATCATGACCTCCAACATTGGAGTACGTGATCTGAAGGATTTTGGTTCGGGCATTGGTTTTGCCACCAAGTCAAAATCTGAAAATCCAGATGACCAAATGAAGAGCACCATTCAGAGTGCATTGCGTAAAGCATTCTCGCCTGAATTCCTCAACCGTTTGGACGACGTGATTGTGTTTAACTCGTTACAACGTGAAGACATCCATCGCATCATTGATATTTCGTTGGGTAAATTGTTTAACCGCGTAACTAACCTCGGATATCAGGTAGAACTGACGGAAAAAGCCAAAGATTTCTTATCAGAAAAAGGCTACGACCAACAATACGGTGCCCGTCCGCTCAACCGCGCTATTCAAAAATACCTCGAAGATCCCGTCGCAGAAGAAATTCTCAAAGGGGATTTGCGCGAAGGCGATACACTTTTGGCCGACCATGAAGATGGCGCTGAAACCCTCGTGATTACGGTTAGAAAAAAAGAGGAAGAAGTGATAAACTAAAGTTTGGTTTTGTCTAAAAATATTCCCTTCAATACACTTTAAGTTGTTGTGGAATATATTTTTCTCTAAAAATATACTTATAAGTGAAAAAGGGTACGATTTTTGTCGTACCCTTTTTTATTTGTAACAATAGAGCTGTGCCAAATGAACTTACCTCTACTCAATGATTTGCGGGGAATTGCAATGGACAAAAAAGCGTCTATCCAGTTCATGGACCGGATAGACGCTAGGTACCTTTTTGATAAAACGCATCTGGAAGAGATAATCCAGAAAATTCGGCCACATTACCAATTGATTCATTTTGAGGGAAAAAGGCTTTTTCAGTACGATACGCTTTATTTTGATACCCCAGAGCGTCTTTTTTATTACCAACATTTGGCAGGGAAATTGAACCGCTACAAAATTCGCAGTTGTCGGCAAGTTGAAACCAATGAGCAGTATTTTGAACTAAAATTCCGAAACAATAAAAGTTTCACTCGCATACAACGTATACAGCTCGAAGATTTGTCGGAAGATATTTCAGGAAATGGAAGACAGCTGCTGCTCCAAAATATACCAATCGACGTGTCAAGTTTAGAGCCAGCAGTTTGGATTTACTACCACCGCATTATGTTGGTCCATCCAGAAACAAGAGAAAGATTGACGTTTGATTTGAACGTGTGGTTTCGATGGCGCTCAAAATCGGTGGCGTATCCGAACTTAGTCATTGCGGATGTCCAGCAAGAAAAAGGGAGCGTCAGCCCGTTCAAAAATTTGATGAAAGAAAAAGAGATAAGGGAGGGCGGTATTAGTAAATACTGCTTGGGACTTGCCAGCGTAGAGCCTTCATTGAAGTCAAATGCCATCAAACCTATTCTGACTAGAATTAACCGATTAAATAAGTGTTGAAAAGCTCGAAACAACGTTACGAATATGTCCAATGTTTTACTTCATGAACTCATTTTTCAAATTGGCCTTGATGTGTTTAGCATGGCGATTTTGCTGTGGCTGATTTACTATCCCATTTATCGAAACCGTGAGTTTATTTTTTCTTTTTTTGCTTTTAACCTCATAATCTTCTCCGTAACCTATTTAATCAATAAGGTAGAGGTTTCGATGGGTGCCGCTTTTGGGCTGTTTGCGGTATTTTCGATGCTACGTTATCGGACGGAAGGTATAACCATGCGAAATATGACCTATCTTTTTCTCTCCATTGCGTTGGGACTCATTCATGGGCTGTCGGCCAATTCTGTGGGAATTACGGCCATTCTTACCACAGTGATGCTGTTTTTGACCTTTCTTTTTGACGGTGATTTTGTCTTTCCGAGGGAATACAGCAAGGAAATTATGTACGACAAAATTTCGCTCACCTCCGCCGCGCGTCGTGAAGAATTGATGGCTGATTTGCGGGACCGCACTGGGCTAAAAATCATCCGAATCGAAATTGATAAGCTTGATTTCTTGCACGATATGGCGTTCTTGAGAATTTATTATTACCTCTAAGTAGCCACCGATTCTTCTTTAGATAGGCTTTCTTTGGGTTTTAAACCAAACAAAATTCGGGGGAGGATAAACGGTTTTATCAGCCAATGATAAAGCACGGCTACAATTGAAAAGCAAATGCAAATCAAAAGCGTGAGTTTAACAACAATGGGCAGAGGCCACTGCACTACAAAATACCCAGCTACGACAATCACCGTTTGATGAAGAATGTAATAGGGGTATATGGCCTGATTGGTATATTTTAAAAATGGTGTAGAAAAATTCAGGTGTTGTTTCGCAAATCCTAGTGCGGCCAGAATTAACGTCCAGATGTGGACGGAATTTAAAACCCCGTAGAGATGCAGTCGACTGTCGTTTACTTTGGGTAAATCTAAAGTCCACCAGTACTTATAAAACAAGATGCCAATGCAGACGAGCGCCGTGCTTAGATAATAAAAACGGAAGCGGTCACAAGTTTGCCAAAAGGCGTTACTTCCTCCCAAAAGATACCCATACACCACGAACGTAAGCGAAGACGCAAACAAAAACCAATCGTCGAGCAGGCTTTGCTGCTCGGGAAAATCGAGGTACAGGGTAAAATAATACAGCGCGAAAGGAAGCACCAACGCACCAACGGCCAAAGGATGCGTGAGACGATTCGTTATTTTTTCCTTCAAAGCATTGACTGCTTTTAATTTAAAAACGGCAAAAACGGGCAGTAGCAAAAGACAAAACACAAACAAGTAGACGACAAACCATAAATGACTCCAGGTGAGGGTTCCGTCGGGGTAGGGTACAAACTCCCAAACGCTGGGATAAAACGCGGCATAGCTACCCTTAAACTGTCCCCGCTGCAATCGCTCGATGTACACCTGAGCGGGAATCATGAAAAACATGGCAAACAGCAAAGGAATCAATAAACGTACTACTCGCTCAAGGGCAAACATCCCTACTGACCGTTTTTTTAGCGAGAAGTGAATCCCTACCCCTGAAATGAAAAACAGCAGTGGTAGGCGCCATTGGTGTAGCCAATAAATCAAGCGCGTTAGCGCGACAGAGGTCTCCGCATTTTTCACTTCCCAGTTGAAAGTGACAAAAGGCATGGCGCAATGAAAAAAAATCAGCAAAAAAAAGGCCAATACCCGTATCCAATCAAGGTAGTGGCGACGTTGGGAACGTGAGTGCATCAGAGTGGCTGTAAGTTTTTTACAGTCAGATGCAAATGGGCAAAAAAAGGTTGCGTCGTGGTGGTGGTTTCCGTGGACTAATTTGGCTTCTTTGTAAGGATGTTTTTTGGATCAAAACCAAAAGTTGTGGAGTAACTTAGATTAAGCATATATCTGAGTTAGCCGATACAGGAAGAATTCTACGTTTCTTACCCCTCTGAACTGACTTCTGAACGCTTTGATTTTGGC
>NZ_JAMZEL010000026.1:0-41113 GCF_024158025.1 Runella salmonicolor | reverse complement strand
AGCGCTGTTGTTAAATTCCCAAATTTCGGTGCTATTGAGGGGTACAGATTCATCAATTCGCTCACCGCTGTATACTTTTCCGTTGATGGTGTGCATTCCTTTCATCGCCATTGAACCACCATGACCGCCCGACGTGCCCATACCTACCCCAATATCAAAGGTTCGGATTTTGGTGGTTGCAGATGAAGAAATCGGAGCAATCGCCGGGAGCGAAGTCGGTAGTTTGAAACTATCCGTTTCTGCTTTATTGACGACAAATTTTACAATTTTGAAGGCTTGACGACCCTGAGAATTTACCCCCGAAAAAACGTTGCTTAGTAAATATACCTCGCTGTTGAGGGTTGATTTGCTGAAATCGACCAATAAATCAACCCGCTCGCCAGGCGCTAACAAAAGGTCTGTGACGGTTTCAGGGGCAGGGAGTAACCCGCCATCGGAGCCTATGACCGTAAAGGCATTTCCGTTGCTCAAGGCTAAATTGTAAATACGTCCATTAGAACCGTTCAGAACGCGCAAACGGTACGTACGAGTGGCCACATTGTGAAAAGGCGACTGAACTCCGTTGACGATAATCGTTTCGCCCATGTAGCCAATCATTACCTCATCCATGGTAGGACTATAATCAATTTCCCCGCTCGTATTCAAGCGTTTATCCTGAATCACCAGCGGCAGTTCGTAAGCTCCTGTGGGTAGATTAAGGGCTTTTTCCTCGGCAGATTCAATAATAAATAAACCCGCCAAACCCATAAAAACCTGCTTTCCCGTTTTTTCGTGCGGGTGCGGGTGGTACCACGATAGGCCCGCCCGTTGGTCAATTTTAAAGGAATAATTAAACGTTTTTCCCGGCATTACCATTTGGTCGGGGTGACCATCCATGGCCGCTGGGACCAACAGGCCGTGCCAGTGAATATTGGTTTCTTCGGTCAATCCATTGGTAAACGGAATCGAAACAGTGCTTCCACTTTGGATACGGAAAGTAGGCCCTAGAATGCCGTTTTTATATCCCCATGCCTGTGTATTTTTTCCCGTAATAGTAGTGATGTTTTGGCTGCCAGCATTCAGGGCAGTACCCGTCAGAGAAGTTTCAGGAAACGGTAAAGAAGTCGTAAAATTCCCTTCCAACACATCGGGAGCTACGGCAGGGGTCATGGTTGCCATGTCGTGGTTCATGCAACTGGATAAAATAGCTCCCCCAGCTAGCGCGCTGACCGTTCCGAAACCAAGTGTTTTCAAAAATGTGTCTCTTTTCATCTTAATTTTGATTTATCCGTGTGAGGAATGCTACACTATAAATTATCCAGCGACTTTCGCTGTTTATCCCGCAACTGTTTAAATTGACTCGGCGTCATGCCAGTCACGGACTTAAATTGGGTTGACAAATAGGCCAAACTGCTGTAATTGAGCAAGTCCGCAATTTGGGAAAGCGATAGCTCATCGTACACCAGCAACTCCTTCACGCGTTCGGTTTTTTGGTTGATAATAAACTGTTCAATCGTTATGCCCTCAACTTCTGTGAAAAGCGTGCTGAGGTAGCGGTAATCCCGGTTGACTTTTTCGGCGAGGTAGTCGGAGTGTTTTTGTCGACGCAGCCCATCGTTTTGCTGATGCACCAATTCGACAATGGCCGTTTTGACCAGTTCGATAAGTTGCTGTTTTTTATTGCTCAGCAACTCAAAATCGTGCGTAAGCAAACGTTCGGAGATGCTTTCGAGTTGCGCCTCCGTGGCTGGTTTTTTGAGGGTCACTTCCCCCAATTCAACCGTGAGGACTTCGTGCCCGAGGGCTTCAAGTTCTTGGCGGACCACTGTTTTACAGCGACTGCACACCATGTTTTTAATGTACAGTTTCATCCCAACTAAGTGATAAGAATAGTGATAACATTGTGAATCAGGTAAAATTGGTGGAAAGAAGAAAACACCAACAGGCAACGCAGGTGGTTGCCATTAGCCCGCAACGGGGCTGTTACCTAATCAAATCAGAAAAGATTGAATAAAAACGAGCATACTACGCCCGTGAAGCGGAGGCGCCGCACTGTAATAATGCGGAAGACGAAACGAAACCGATGGACTGAACCAGGATGTGGATGAAAAAAAAGCGGGTAATGAAGCCAAAATAGCCCCTACATATTGACCCACCAAATCCACTGAATGGCCATGGGCCGAAGGGGTTTGTATCTTTTGAAGTGACACCTTTTCGGCACAACATTTACTGCGTTGGATGGAATCAGTGCATTCTTTTGAATGAGGCTTTAAGATTTCATTATGCCGAATGGAGCAGGTTTCTTTATGAACGAGAGAGACCGTTTTGGAGCCTCTCATCAGGCACCAATGTTCATACATCGCAAATCCAGTACTGGCCAGCAGTACCTGAAATGCCATGTAAAAACATAAAATACGCTTGAAGAGAGTCATTTGCGGTTTCGTATTATATACTGCAAATATACAACACTGCAAGCTTTGTCTTCATTACATGTTTGCCTGAATCATTTACAGAATTTTCAGATTATGACTATAACTGATAAAAATCAGGCCTACTTTATAAGAATGACGGTTGAGGCTGAGTTTGTGAGACATTTTTGGCGGTCAAGTTCTTTGTGGCATTTTACGAATGGTTGTTTTTGAACGGCCACAGATACTCCGAGTACTATGATTTTTTTTAGGTAACCTATCGGCAGGTAACCTACATTAACATACCTTTTTTCTAACCTCTGCCAACTGTTTTTAAGGAGTCGACATTACGTTACCCTACTTACGTATCCTTGCGGTATCATTACGTTTCCTTACAGTATCATTACATTGGGAATTACCTGCTGAAACAGGAATGCTTTCGGCCCTTTCCAGATTTTTTAGGACAACTCACTTTGCGAAGTTGAGAAATCATCTTTTCCAATTCAGGACGGCTGGCTTTGTTACCAGAAGCTTTTTCCTAAAAAATCATTTCGCAGCCTGCTTTGGTGAGGGCACCCCATTGCAATTCCAAATTTTAGTCTTTTATGGTCGGTCGTTGACACTCTGGGGTAGCCAACCAACATTTGTATAGGTTTATTCATCGATTTTTAAAAATAATTATACGTAGATTGCTATACAAGTTTATCTTACAAAATGATCTTAAAAACGCTTGATTATGGGTACTTGAATGTTTGCTAGAATCCTTGCTCAGTTTGTACAATTAGACCCGCGTTTGTTTGTACAGGACAAGTCAAGTAGGATTATGCGGTTTTTTGATTGTCCGTCCGAACACAACCATTCCAGTTTGCTTTGAGCTGAATGAGGGCAGTGTTTATCAATAACAAAACTGTTTTGTATTTTTTTGGTTACATTTTTTATGGTTGCTTCGACATTGATAGGCAAAACCAAAAATCTAATTATAATGAACAAATTGATTCGTTATTTTACCCTAGCCGCTCTTGTCATTGTGGTATGTGTCAGTTGCAAAGAAGCTGGGAACGAAGCTGTTCATCCGTACAAAGACAAATCATTACGGACGAGCAATGACTTTTGCGAAGATTTCCGATATGCCGACACCCTCTTTTTTTATAAAGAGCAGACATCTCCCTACCTAGAATCACCAGCAACGGCGCAGTCAGGCACTTATGGTGCTTATCCCGAAGGACTTTCAATCAATGCCAGCACGGGAGAAATTGACGTGAATGCCAGTGAGTCGGGTTTGAAATACAGGGTATTTTTTAAGCCAACCGAGTCGGCTGATACTTGCTTTCGGTATGTCATTATTTCGGGGGTAAACTATGCCAGTAAATTGCATTATATCAATCAGAATGATACGCTGGCGACGCCGTTTTACAATGCCCAACGCCAGCTAGCAGCTCCTTGTAGTGACGACGATGATGACGACGATGATGATGACGACGATGATGACGACGACGATGATGACTGCGAGTTTGATGACGGCAATGATGATGATGATGGGGATGGAACTGACGATGAACCTGCTTCAAACCAAGAGATTATACCACAAGGCTACAGCATTGATAAAAAAACAGGGGTATTTGATTTGAAAAAAATTGTAGCCAATGGCGTATTTGGTACAACGCCCGTAAGTGGTACAACCAAAACTGTAAAACTTTATTACCGCCTCAACGATGCCAGCAACAAAGCCCTTAACTACATTGAACTTACGTTTAGGTATTACCAAAAGTTAAGTCAAGTACCACAGTCGTTAAAAGATGAAATTGCTGATAAAAATAAAGCCACACTTCGGGTAGCAGCCTCAGGCCACAACAACGCCCGTGTGGCCTATTACGGACGTCCGCGTCCACCTGAAATTATTATTGTAGGTCGCTCTGACGAATAGGAGTTCCGATAAAACGACAAAGGCCAACGAAGCAAAACTCGTTGGCCTTTTTTACGGCAAAAATTCTATTTTTGGAATGAAAAAAACAAATCATGCAAAAACGTTCTTTTCTTGGGGTAGTATTTTTGTTGATTTTGAGTGTTTTAATTTTTGCGCAAGATACGCAATACGATGCCGCCGCACGGCTACTTTACAAAGAAGCTCTTCGCCTCTTCAATTTACCAAATGCAACGGATCAAACCGATAGCTTGGCCACCATTTATTTTGAACAGGCAGCGCATTTGTGGCGCAATAGCCCTCAATACCACGAACGCATCGACTCCCACGAGAAGGCAGGGACGCTTTATCAGACCGTTGGTAAACAAAACGCCGCGCTTCAGCAATACCAAATGGCCCTCTCGACGGGAAAGCAATACCAAGTATCAGATTCATTGCTTTACAAATCATACCTGTACAGCGGGTCTGCTCATTATTATTTGGGGACTTTGGACTCGGCTACGTATTATTTAGAGGAAGCCGAACGGATTTTTAACCGTTTTCCTCAACTTGATGAAGCCAATCGGCTCTTTAATACGTTTGGGGTACTTTATTATGAAGCTGGGAATTATCGCCAGAGCATCAATTATTTTCAGCGAGCATTGCAAGTCGAACGGGTAGACAATGACATGACCTACGCCTACAAAAGTAACATTGCTTCGGCCTTGCGCAATTTGGGCGAATATGACTCGGCCATTGTTGTCTATCAGTCAATAAGAAAGCTGAAAGCCAACCCTTACGAAGTCAATATCAATTTAGGGGCCACTTTTATCGAAAAAAATATACCTGAAGCGGCGTTACAGTATCTTTGGAAAGCAGGTGAGCAACGAGGCTACTACGGTATTGTACAGCAAAATGCATTCGGGAAGGCCAATTTGCTCCAAAAACGGTGGCTTGAAGCCGACTATCATTTTCGAGAAGCCCTCAAGATTAGCGAGCGGGATTTTGGTAAAGATAGTCGAAATATCAACCTAGCTAATACCTATAAACTCATGGGCGATTTAGCGCTTCAACGCAGTCAACTAGACATGACGCTTGCCCATTATCAACAGTCTATGAAGTTGTTGGTCAACGGGTTTGATCCAAAAACCCTTTGGCAAAACCCTTCAAATTTTTCCAAAAGCTACAATAGTTATCAACTTTTTGAAACCCTCTGCGGGAAAGCCAACGCGCTGCGGCTACTCTACGAAAAAAATCCTACTGCACAGTACCAAAACGCCGCTATTGACGCCTACAATACCGTTTTTCAGCTGGCAAGCTATGTGCAAAAAACCTTTGACAATGAAGAAGCCCGTCTCTACGTAGTAAAAAAAGGGTATCCTTTTTATGAACAAGCCGTACAATTGATGATGAAAATTTACGGACGCACCAAACAACCCGCACATCTTCAAAAAGCATTTGCGTGGGCTGAGCAAAGCAAAGCCACTGTGTTGCAGATTAGTTTGAAAGAAAACCAAATCAAAACTCAATCCGATATTCCAGACTCATTATTGAGGCAAGAACGCAATTTACAATATCGACGTTCGGGATTACTTCTTCGGCTACGTAACGCCTCTGATAGTACCCAACTAGCCTCATTTTCTAAGCAACTCCTTGACAATGAACTAGAATTATCTCGACTCATTGATCACTTACATGACTTTCCAACGTACTACCAACAAAAATTTCGCTCCGATAGCATCGACTTGACGACGATTCAGCAGCGTATTTTAGATAAAAAGACCGCCTTATTAAGTTATTTCCAAACCGCCGATACAGTTCTCTGTTTTGCCATTACCCAGCAACAGATTACGCATTTCTCAGTACCCCGAACAGCCCTGTTTGATAAATCGGTACAAAATTTATTGCAAAACTTACAACAAGTAGAGGCAGGAAGGCCGTACAATGGAAGAGTCTATGCGCAGTATTTATACAACTGCTTGGTGCAACCCGCCGAGCAACAATGGGTTAAAATAGAATCTGTAGTGGTGCTCCCTCATGCAAATTTATCGCTCCTGCCCTTTGAAGCACTAGAAGACCAAAAAAGTCGATACTTGCTAGAAAAATATACCTTTTCCTACCAATACGCCGCTGCGTTTTTAAAAACTTCGCCCCCTACGAAAATAGAGTTTTCTGAAATGTTGTCAGTGGCGCCTTTCAACGAAAAAACAGCAAAAACTTATGCTTCCCTCACGGCCTCGCTTGACGAAATCAAGCCGCTCAAGGGTGTAAAGCTCATTGGAAAACAAGCTACTAAACAATATTTTCTAAAATATGCCTCCGAGAGTTCAGCCATTCATTTAGCCACTCATGCTGTAGTCAACAACACAAATCCATTGGAATCTTTTGTGGTTTTTTCTCCTACCAACGCCGACCATCGTCTCTACGCCCACGAACTGAGCAGCATCAATTTAGGCAAAGCGCAGCTTATTTTTTTGAGTGCCTGTGAAACCGCCAGCGGAAAAATTGAGCAAGGGGAAGGAGTATTGAGTTTGGCAAGGGCATTTGCGGCGGCGGGTTGTCATCATCTTATTACCTCGCTTTGGAAAGCCGAAGACCACGCCACGGCTTTTGTGACCCAACAATTTTACACCTATCTTCACGAAGGCTACGACTTTGCCGAAGCACTTCGTAAAGCTAAGTTGGATTTACTTAAAGATAGTCGCTATGCCCAATTTCATTCGCCCCAGTATTGGTCACACTTGATTTATATCAGCACTCCTCCACGCCAAACCCAATGGCCAGTGTGGCTGTATATTGTGCCTATAATTTTGATAATAAGTTTGATAGGCGGCTGGATGGCCAAAAAAAAACGCAACCCTCAACCCACACCACACCCACGATAATTGTCAAGACACAAGTTGTTTACCTCTTCGTTTAAACAGGTTTGAGAGAAAACCTATTGGGTATTCGAGTGGAAAAAAACAGGCAAACATCGCACCCGTAAGCTGATAACGGAAGGTGATATTCATCACCAGCAAGATGCCGATGTGCATCAGAATAGCCATTACGGCCCAAGTCATGGCTATTTTAGGTTTTATCAAAGCAAAAGGAGCACCTAACTCTACAATCATTGTCATCAGGGCAAATCCAGAAAATAACCAAGGCAGATTGTAAAGCCCAAAAATCATGTCCGACGAACTTGTTCCGAGTACAATTTTGCGGAGCGTATCGGTTGCCACTTGGTCACGCATGATTTCGCCCGTCATCCAATCCAATCCTGCGGGGCCAGCCAATTTGGCAATCCCCGACAATAAATAAGGCGTAGTCGCAATCGCCATAAGCAGTTTGAGCGTCCACCCATATTGCCATCTTGCACTGCTTCCGAGCAGTAAGCTACCTACGCGCCCTCGGCGATGGGCATCAAGCGAATACGCATCAGCAGCAGGCGTAAAACCCACCACCAAAGCGTGCCAGACGAGTACGTTGTCGTTATGAAAAATCATGGACCATGAATTGCGATAGCAGAGCAAAGCCAACAAAAAAACACCAAACGCAGGACCTGTTTGTCGAAAATGCCACCCTAGCAGAAAAGCAATATTAGCGGCCAATGTCAAAAATAAAAGTGCATCAAACATCCCCGCATTCATGGGAGTAGAAAAGCCTCCAAAAACACCCACAGGCTCAAACAAATCAGCCCCTTGACGAGCAATTTGACGATACATCCCGATACGAGGAAGTATATATCCCAACGAAAACAATCCCAAACCAATCCGAAACGCTGCCAGACGTTCGGCGGGAGCGGTATCAAACCAAAAATTGAGCAATCGCTTTTTCATGAAAATGAGGCTTAAAGTTGTTTATTCTGATGGATGATTCACATTACACGTACAGAGTACTTCGTTTTTTTGGGGGATAGTATCACCGTTGAAAAAAGTGTCAAAAATAAAACTACTTTTTAGGATTTTTACTTTTTCAACACCACGATACTCAGACTTACGAGCCACCTGTGCCGCCACTTGCTGGCAGAGTTTTTCAGGGTTTTTATCCGCCCGTTTTCTGATGAGCTTTCGCACTTGATTCATCCCACCTGTACCTGCCAATTGATACGACAAATACACGCGCCGTTGGTCTTGTTGTACCCCCACCAAGTACGTCATGGTCACTTTTCCCTCGCGCATTTGCGAAAACATCGGGTAATGAGTGAGGGGAAAATTATCTTTGGGAGATTTTTGCCAGTTGAGCCGCACAGGCCACAAGATGACGAGCAATAGCCCTACGGTACAGGCAACCGCTATCAATTTCGCGCCAACCTTATTCATAGTAGATTGATTTTAAATGGATTGTAAACAATTTTAGAGAAAAATATCTTGGAGTACTTGCCGTGCGGCATGATAGCCACAGTAGCCATGTACACCTCCTCCAGGGGGAGTCGAAGCCGAACAAAGATACAATCCACGTGCGGAGGTGCGGTAGGGAGACTGCCTCAAAGCAGGTCGCGTAAACAACTGTGTGATGTCTTGTCTGCCTCCGTTGATCTCACCCCCTAAGTAGTTGAGATTATACCGAGCAAACGCCTCGGTGTTCATTACGTGTTTTTCGATGATGGTATCTTTAAATCCAGGCGCAAATCGCTCTATTTGGTTTTCTATGGGAGTGGTCATATCGACAGTAGAGCCATTGGGTACGTGGCAATAAGCCCAAGCCGTATGCTTCCCCGCAGGGGCGCGTGTGTTGTCAAACCTACTCTGCTGCGCCAGCAATACAAAAGGCTTTTCGGGGTGCTTGTTTTGGGCTACTTGTTGTTCAGCGGCGGCAATCTCGGCCATGGTTCCACCCAAGTGTACCGTTCCTGCTTCTGCACAGCCAGGTGCCACAAAAGGAACCGCCTGATGCAATGCATAATCAATTTTATAAACTCCCCAGCCCGACACAAATCGCTCCAATTGCCACCGATACACCGCTGACAGTCGGTGGCCAGCAATCTGCAAAAGTTGATGGGGAGCTACATCAAATAAAATGGCTTTGGCCGAAGGCAATTCATTGAGCGCAGTTACGGGAAAGTTCGTCTGAATCTCACCTCCTAACGACTCAAAATAACCCGCCAACGCATTGGCGATGCGCTGCGAACCACCCATTGGCATAGGCCAGCCATTAAGATGGCCTAATACACTCAAAACCAACCCAATAGCAGATGAAGTTAACCCCGAGAAAGGGAGCATTGAATGTGCCGACATACCCGCAAACAGCCCTTTCGCTGCTTGATTTTGGAAATAAATTTTGGCAAACAAGCTGGCGGGCAACGCCGCATTAAAGCCGAATCGGGACAATTGAAGCATCTGAGGACGATAGCGTAGCGGACCCAGAAACGAAGCTTCAATGGCAGGCCAAAGTGGCACAAATGCCTCCATCAATTTTTGGTAAGCGGCGGCATCTTTTCCCAACGTTGCGGCAGTTTCAACAATTGATTTTTTTAGCAGCGCAGCACTTCCATCATCAAACGGGTGGGCCGCTGCCACGGGCGGCGTAATAAACGACAACCCAAAACGCTCTAAGGGCATCGCCTTAAACACCGACGACTGTACTCCTAAAGGGTGAATGGCCGAACATACATCGTGATAAAAATGAGGAAGCGTCAACTCTGCGGTACGCATTCCTCCTCCCACGGTCGTACTTGCTTCCAAAAGCAGTACCGAAAGCCCTGCCTGCTGCAACGTAATAGCTGCCGACAGGCCATTGGGACCCGCTCCTACCACAATGGCGTCGTACTCAGTACGGATGTTCTTCATTTGAATAATTTGTTTTGAGCGTGGCAATAGACTGATGGGTTGCTAAAATAACTGTTTTATGAAATGCTTGTTTTTCAAGCCATTGACAAAGTTGTTCAACTCCTTTGCTACTTAATCCCTCAAAAGGCTCATCAAACAATAAAATAGGCTTATGGGTGAGCAATGCCCGTACCCAACAAAGTACAGTTCGTTGACCTTTAGAAAGTAACTGGCCGTTTTCGCCGATACGGTCGTCGAGGCACAAGGGATAATCGAGTTGGGCAAGCGTTTGAATCTGGGTTAGCAACAGAGCCGCTTTGGGGCGTTTTTCTGATTTACGGCTGTAAGACACCGCCTCAAAGACCGTACGCCCCAACAAGGGAAGTTCGGTCGAAACCAAAGCAACGCGCTTTCTAACAACTTTACCAGAAAGAGAAGTAATTGACTGATTATCAATCAGTATTTCACCATCTTGTGGATTGTATTGTTTGGTAATCAATCGAAAAACAGTTGTTTTGGCTTTGCCTTCAATCCAACAAATTTGTCCTAATTCACACCTAAGATTCATTTGCTCTATTACGGGGCGCTGCGGGTCGTAGCCAAAGGTTACATTCCGAAATTCTACTGTACCCTTGATTATCTTTAAACGCCCCTGTTGAGTGTTTGCCATCGGAATTTCGTTGGTGTTTTTTTCGGTTGAGTGGGCAAAAAACGCGTCCAATTTATCCAACGACATACGTCCTGCTTTCCAAACGGTATCTACCCGCAGCAACCTGCGCAACGTAGGACGCACACTTAATACGGCTAAAATATAAGTAATGACATTGCCACCGCTGACTGCTGACTGTTTGTGTTGCCACTGCATCCCAACCAATGCGATTGCGACCAATCCATACAGGGCTACGGGGAGCAACCCTTCGAGTAAGCTACGCCACTTGAGCAACAAAAAATTGGCGCATGTTTGTTCGTTTGAGCGACTAGCAAATCGTTCATTTTCAACAACCTCACGATTAAACAACTGAATGGTTTCAAATCCTGATAAAGCCATTTGTACATAAGACAAATTAGCCGAACGTTGGTCGCGGCGCTGTTGGGTGGCGCGTTTCAACCGCTGATTGATTTGAACAAAAATCAGTAAGAAAGGCAATAACCCTACGAGCAAAAGACCCGTAATAGGGGCATTGAGCAGTAGGAGAAGGGCTAGGGCCAAACCTACAAAAATAACGTCGCGTAAAAAACCGATGATACCTATACGTAAGTAGCGACGTACACTCTGGAAATCGCTGGCGTAGCGCAGCAAGTATTTGCCAACATTTTTTTGTCGGTGAGTTGATATGCTCACCGACAACTGTTGCTCAAAAACCCGTTCGCGTAGGTATTGGGCCAATTGTTCGCTTAAATTGCCCGTCAATCGAAATTCAAAGTACGTGAATAGGCCACGGCAAAGAATTAAGCCCACGAATAACGTCCAAAACCACGGCCAACTTACACTATTTCCCAATCCGAGTATTTCGAGTACGCGAGCGCGGTTGGAGGTTTTTCCGAGTAGTAATTCATAATACTGACCCATGGTAAGGGGCAGTAAAAGAGTCACTACACTATTGAGAATTCCTATACCTACCGTTGCGTAAATCAGCAAACGCTGTTGGCGTAGATACGGTACAAGGCTGAGAGCCATTTTAGGCAACATGGCCGTATTTGTTGGGGGTGTTGAAAATCCAAATGGTATTATCCCAGGTCAAATCGGCCGCTTTTTGGACTAAATACTCGGTGGCTTCTGTATAAAGTGTGTTGAGTGAATAAACGGGGACTTGGCAATTGTCCTTTACTTCCTTGATTAGCAGTGGACTGGTCGTGAACATACCACAGAGACCAAAAGGTACAATGTCCCATTTTTTGAGGGTTTCTACTCCACACACTGCCGATAGGCTATCGCAAGCTGAAAAAATAACATCATGAATGGTCGCCATAAATCGCTGATTGCGTAGCAGCATTTGGGTTTCGCGTTGGTAAAGCCCGTCGGCAATTTCCATGATGACGTAGTCTGGGTCAGCATCGAGGGCATGAGCCACCAGCGACTCGTACAAATTTAGCAACTCTTCTTCTTCACATAAATAGGTAGAAGGAAAGCCATACTCACTGAAATCCAACACATTAATGGCCCCCAAGTCGTACGACAAATCGCGGTCTTTGGTATAAACTGTACCTGTCAGTTTAACAAAAACTACCTTTTTACCCTGACGTGCTAAACCGTGTACCAAGTGGGCGGCAGTGGTGGTTTTTCCACTGTCCATGCTCGAACCAATCGATAAAATGACCTTAGTTGCCGCCGCCGCTCGCCCCGTAAAAGCCAACATTCGCTCCGCTTCGAGGGCTTTGGTGTTGATTATTTCATTTCTACAATTGGTCACATAGCCTACAATTTGCAACTTGGTAGGACCACCACTAAACTTTGCGTGGACACTTTCGACAATTCCTACCGTACCTCCTGCGCCCAAAATGTGAAAATCACGACGACACTCCTTGGGTACATATCCTTCAAACTGCTCGGTTGCATAACGGTGTCCAAAAGCAGCCATGATATAATCGCCGGGCATAATTTTAGTCAATTTTTCTCTCGCATCCTGAATCGTCTGATGTTTCCCAATACTCATTACTTCAAAAACAGCCACATCTCCAACTTGAGGCAGGTGATTTTCAGTCAATGTAGTATCAATGAGATAATCTTCCACGTTACGGCAAATGAAGGTTTTTTTGATGCGTGCTTCCATGATTTTTGAAATGTTTTTGGAGTTAAAAAATGGATTGTTATTTCCTTATTTCTGCATCAATGTCGAAGCCAAAAGGGTATATGTAACCAAGAATTTTAGAAAAAAAAATAAATTTAAGTATCTGACAATCAATAAAATAAAAAAATCCCCTGTCATAAATTCAACAGAGGATTACTAACTTTACTTTACCCTTTTCTTGATTGCCATTTGTCACCAGCTCAACATTCTCAATTGCCACAAGTCCCACTGCGAAACATTGGCGTGAAAAAGGTGGGTGGGGTCATCATAAATCTTTTCAAAAATGTCCAATGCTTCTTCGTAGCGTTTCTCTCCTACCAGCGCAAGGGCTTCGTAGTAATCAGCTTCGGCTTCAAAGTATTTTACACCGCGTTGTGCGTTGGCTGTCTTAAGGGCTTCAAACTGTACCAGCGCTTGGGTGAATTGCTTTTGGTTGAGATGTGCCATTGCCAGCAAAAATAAATCTTGCGGTTGCTTGATTTTTTTTGATTGTATTTGGGTAATTACTGCCGCAAAGTTTCCGGTAGCGTACAGGGAGTCTAAAGCGCTCTCCTTCACGTTTTGGCTTCGCATGGTTGGTAGTTTGTAAGGCAAAAACTTGTCTTGATACAGCGTTTCGCCGTTGAGAGAAGCGTATTGATAGCCCCCCACAAACACCAGTATTGCCACGACGGCCGCGGCCACGCTAATTCCCCTGTACATCCTGCCCCTTTGTGGATAGAGCGGCCTAATTTTCGCTTCTTGTTCCAATACTTTTTCAGGTTCGTAGTCTTTTATAAACGCTTCGTGTACCTGTTTTACTTGCGCCCGTAATGCGGTTGTTTGTACAGCTTTTTTAATCATACGCACCGTGTCTAGTTCACGCTGCAAAACAGCGTTCTGGTTTAATTCAAGTTCAAAGTTTTCTCTTTCTGTCGCCGACATTTCTTGGTTGAGATATCGATCAATATTTTGTGTCGTTTCCATGTTATTTAAGGCGTTCTAATGCGGATTTTACATGTTCAAAAGTTGTGGAGTTTCGATGAACCAAGTCAGTCATTTCTTTCAGGCATTTATATTTTCTATTTCGCAATACCTGTTCATTTTCGTAATGGGTCTGTACCAAAATCTCCTTCATGCTCAAGTCTTCGTAGTAGAAGAGTGTCAGTATTTTACGGCATTTTTCACCTAGTTTTTCAAACAATGCCGTGATGGTTTTTTGGGCTTCTTTGTAGGAGATAAAAGCGTTGATATCGTCGTCCCATTGTTCACGGTTGGTTTCGTAAATTTCGTTTCGTTTGGCCTCCGCACCGCGTTTGCGAAGCTCCGTTATCCAAAGGTTGCGTGTAAGAGTATACAAAAAGGACTTTACGCTTGCTTCGCCTCGGTATTTTCCCTCTCGCACCATTTCAACAAACGATACCATCACTTCCTGAATCAAGTCCTGTGCGTCGGTACTGTTTCCGCTGTTGTTTAAAATGTAACGTTCAAGAAGTCGGTAGTGGCTTTTGTATAAATAAGTCACCGCCTGATTAACACCGCGTGGATGTTGTACGTCGGCTAGGAGTTGCTGGTCTGTATAATCACTGTTAACGGTCATGTTGTTGTTTGTTAGTAAGTCGAATCTACAAGCCAAAAAGTAACCCAATTGTTGTTGAAAGTTGTTCAAAAATTAAATTCTTTATATCCAATAGCTTAACTTAAAAATAAGCCCCCGACTTTTGATGTTGAGTCGTTCGGTGTAATTATCGGTATAGACCACATAAAAATCTGACACTGGCCGAAAGCGCCATTGAAAACGAATGTTGGTATTGAGGTTATTGATTTGCGTGTTGTATTGCACAACTGTTTTCAAAAAGATGCTTTGGTTGAAAGCCCAGTCAAAACTTGGCCCTACCAGCAATAAAGTACGGCTCGCGTATGGTTCAGGAAGACGTATAAAACTTACCCCATAGTCTAATCCTACAAATCCGTGCGGCTGCATACGATATTTTACCTCTCCCGACACTGCGGTAATGCGCCCGTTGAAGTATTGTCCTATTTTTAAATAAGCCTGTGTGCTCCACGTATTTCTTGGATTCGATTCGTACTTTATTTTGTATTGATTGTAATTATATTGACCCACTGGCAATTTTTTTGATTTGGTATTGGTAGGGTCAAAAGGTTCAAAAAGATAGATAGAATTAAAAGCATAGTAAAACCGCAGATAAGCTGTACTCTGAAATTTCAGGTACAAAGCCAAGTCAGTTTCACGGTCAAATACGCGACGTTCGCCGTTGTCATACACAATATTAGTAGCGGCCTTGATGCCAACACGATTGATGAGAGCGTTGTTTTTGGGGAAGAAATTGTATAACGCTTCGGGAGATATGCGTGTATACCCCTGCCGTTGTACAAACCCCAAATCGGGCTGGTAGTTTTCTCCTACCATTTCGTGGTGCCAGTTTGCTTCCAGTCTTTTGGTATTGTAAGCCAAAGCACCTCCGTGCGCCCATTGGCCATTGGTGCGGGTAGGGGTAAAAAGACGGTGTAAAAATAGTTTGCCTTTCCAGCGGTCTTTGTCGGTAAAAAGATTAAAATCTACCCCTAATACCCGTGCAAAACGCGCCAATGTAGTTCGGGTTGGGAGTTCGGTGATGTTATCTTGACCAAACTGTTGTCGATTGGCCATGATGAATGCCACATTTGAGCGTTTGAGTACGCGGTGCTGTACTGCCGCTACGGTGTAGTTTTGAGAGGCAAGTCCGATGGTTTTGTCTTGAGCGGTCTGAACGCTCATCAAACCAATGCGTAAATCATTGTTGTATTTACCACTTAACCGTGCTCCTGCCCAGATTGGATTTTGGCGAAACTGTTGCGTGTTAGGGTCTTGCCCCACGCCAATGCGCCGCGTAAAAAACGGATTGACCGACCCAAAGCCAAAGCTGCCAAACAAATCGCTGTTTTCAATAAAAAATTGACGTCGTTCGGGAAATTGTAGTTCAAAACGGCTTAGGTTAGTCACCTGCCTATCTACTTCTACTTGAGAAAAATCAGGATTTACGGTCAAATCCAAATTCATGGACGAAGCGACGGCGAGCTTGGCATCTATCCCAGCATTTAAAATTTTTTGAGCATCGGGTTGGCGGGCATAGTCACGTGTTACTCCACCCGTCACGTAAGGAATAATATTATAGGTTGTTCCTTTGACTCCGAGGTAGTTGTCCCAAATCAGCGGTTGAGTAAACGCTAAATTGTGGATTTTTTGGTTGCGAGACATGGGAACCCACGACGAGGTTTCATTGCGTTTATAGTCGTATCGTCCAAAATTAATCCGCCATTTGTCAGACCAGTTTTGAAACCGAAGGGAGGACAAAGGAATTGCCATTTCGACCACCCAACGTTTTTCTTTTTTTTCGATACGTACTGCCGAGTGCCAAGGTGCATCCCACGAAAGATCTTTATGGGTACCTTCCGAAATGCTTCCTTCACGTTCTACCCCCAACGGTGTTACCCCAAAGTTATAACCCGTAGTGCCCTCTCCGTAAGGGTCAATATATATTTCAAAAAGGTCAGAATTTCCGCCAAAATCGCGTTTAAGTGATGACGCCACAAAATCACCTCGTTTGGTATCGTGGCAGATAGCAGCTACGTATATATAATCTTGGTCGTAGCAAATGCGTACTTCGGTAGGGCTTTGAGCGGGCTTTGTATCTTCAGGAAAAACTTGCGTGAAGTGTGAAACGGGTTTGCTACGTTGCCAGATAGGTTCCAATAATCGCCCGTCGAGTTTGACTTTTTCGTTTTTGAGAGCTTTAACGGCTATTATTTGCGAAAAACACAGAACATACTTACCAAGTAACACTATTAAAATCAAAGGGAAACGCATAGTAAGTCAAAAATTGAGTTACTACAAAGTCGAAGTCACCTCCCTGTTTGTAATCTTTGATGGTGGTCTTTTTCAAAGGCTATCCCAATTTGAGAATTAGCGGTGGGAAATTTCAATAGCAGTATTTCTATCATTATGCACTATTAACATTGAAATCTGTAAATTACAATTTTCAATGTTAATAGTTTTTTAGTGATTATTCCGATGAAATTGAATCAGAACCTACTTAAATCGCGTACTCTTTCTTCATTTCATTCGGCATCGTTACCATTGCTGAGTGGGCTTGAGGCTTCTGAAGCCAAGCCCATAGTTAACTTCACAAGTTTTGTGTCTGTCAAATAAGACTCACTCAAATCACTATTTTCAATGCGCTTTAATCATCATCATCCTTTTTTACAACCTTAACAAACGCACTGCGACGGGGAGCGGGTAAAGTAAAATTATCACCTTTTAGCCCTTTCCAAAGCACTTCATTAAACAGATTATCGTCGTTTTTATCAACTTCTGTAAAATCAAACCCTTCCGAAATAGTAGACCAACGCGAAGCAACTTTATTGGTTTCGTCCAGATTTACGCCCGAAGGAAGGGCTTGGTAAGAGGTAAAATCTGGAACTGAGGTAAAACTACGAAACATCGGTGTGGCAGCGGCATCGTACTGACTCATGGGCGGGAGGCCAAGAATCAGTTCTATGGTTCGTAACATACCTGATGTAGAATACATGGTGTGGTCCACAAACTTGCGTTTGGCATAAGGGCTCACAACGAGCGCAATGGAGCGGTGCGCGTCTACGTGGTCGGGGCCATTTTGGGCGTCATCTTCCAAAATGAATACGGCTGATTGACTCCAAATCGGACTTTTGCTCAAATGCTCAACGAACATCCCAACGGCCAAATCGTTATCAGCAACGCAGGCATAAGGAGTAGGTCGGCCTACGGCCATGCCTTGGGTGTGGTCAGAGCCAAGCCGAATAGAGTTGAATGCAGGTACCGCTTTGGCCACTACTAACGAGTCAAAATCACGTTTCCACTGTCCTACACGGGTTGTATCTTTAACTTTTTGATTGTAATAACCCGTAAAATAGGAGCAAACATGGTCTTTGTCCAACACAGGAATATTTCCTTTTTTATCATCGGCAAAAACACCATAGGTACGGTAGCTCACGCCTTTTCTTTTGCAAAAATCCCAGATAAATCCGTCCTTGTCATTGGCAATTTCGCGCCGCCCCATTCCTTCGGTTACGCCTCCGCGTCGTCCGTAGCCGGTAGGCCAAGTTTTTTCCAAATAATCATTGGCGTGAGCGCCTAGGCTCCAATTATGCCCATCGGCGCTTACTTCAGCATCTACGTAAAAATTGTCGAGCAAAACGTATTCTCGTGCAAGTTTGTGTTGGTTAGGTGTGTATTTTTCACCAAATAGGCAGAGCGTTGTGTCACCATTGCCTTCTTTAATATCTCCAAAAACCTGATCGTAAGTACGGTTTTCCTTCAAAATATAAAACACGTGTTTGATGGGCGACTCCCCTCCGTGCGACGGTTCGACCACTTTCATCGGAATCGGATTGCCCACTTCGCCGTCCGTAGCGAGTTCTTTTTCCTTTTTGTAAGGCGTATTTTTGTACACTTTTTGAGAATACAAGGCTAGAGCGGCTTCGTTGGGACTATCAATGATACTGAGTGTGCCTTTCATTAGATTTCCAATGTACTGCCCACGGGTATCTTCCCCTAAATGTGATTCGGAACGAACAGCCTTACTAACTGGTTGGGGGCCTTTGGGATTGGCAAAAGAGGTAAAGCCTTTGCCGTTGGCTACGAAAATTTTATTGCCAATCACCCGTACATTGGTCGGGTACCAGCCTACGGGAATAAACCCTTTTGACACACTCCGCCCTTTGGTGCTTACGTCAAAAACAGCCAAACAATTATTATCCGCATTGGCAATGAAAAGCGTTTTTTCGTCTTTCGACAACGCCACGCCGTTGGTCACCGAGCCTACTGGTGAATTGGGATACAATGCCGCGTCCAGCACTTCAATGACTTTTTGCTGCTTGGTATCAATCACCGACACGCTGTTGTCGCCCGCATTTGCCACATACATTAGTGTGCCTTTCTTATTCAAAATCAACTCATTAGGATTGTAAGAAACGGCAATTGTACTCGTGATTTTTCGGGTTTGGGTATCAAAAAACGCAATTTTGCGCCCACCCCAAAGGGAAATGTACAAGGTATTGCGGTCGGGCGAAAGAACGCAGGTATAGCCTTCGTGGCCCATATTTTGCTCATAAACAATGGCTTTGGTGTTCAAATCCAGAATGTATAGGGAGTTGTTTTCTTTCGTAACAACGTACAGCAATTGGCGCTCATCGTCTATTTCAATACCCACGGGAGAAATTTTATTTGGCCATTTTTTGCCCAAAATCAAACTGTCCTTGACCACGAGTTTGTTGTCAATAATGGCGTATTTCATGATCCAATTGTCGTTGCCTCCCGAAGCATAGAGCGATTTTTCGTCACGACTGAATTTTAGCCCATAAAACGACTTGGGAATTTCAACGTTGTCCAAGATTTTTTCGGTCTTGGTATCAATCAATTGAATCGTCTGTTTTCCCTGTCCGTTGTTGGTGACGGCCATGCGTTTTTGAGAAGAAGAAACCGCGATGTTTAACGGCAAATCGCCCACTTCCAGCGACCGCCCCGCCGGGGTCAGCGACCAACCATTAGGCAGCATGACCCGGCGACTTTCGAGTTCGCGATCTGATTGAGCAAACGTCGTCAGCGAAAACAGGAGTAAGAAAAGGTTTAGGAATAGTTTCATTTTGGATGTGTGTTTATTTCAACGGTTATTTCTCCCACCAAACTTTCGTGTTGCTGTCGTCAGCGCCAACCGATGCTACTGCCGCGGCCAGACCTTCAGGGTTAAGCGATTGTAAATAAGTAGGATAAGGAACACGACTTGGAAATTTATTCTCGGCGGGTATACCGGTGCCGCGCGGCAAAACGGGATAACCTGTACGGCGCTTCTCAAACCAAGCTTGGTAGTCCACGAAAAAATAAGCGTAATATTTTTGCAACATGATTTGTTCCAATTGCTTATCAGAAGTTGCCGTGGCATCATAAGCTACTCCTTTTTGGGTCAAAAATGTAGCTGGCATCGTGGCTCCCCACTGCACCATCGAAGAAGTAATCCCTGCTTCGTAGTGTGCTTTGGGCGTTTTACCTGTTGTATATCCTTTGAGGGCGAGTTCGGCTTTGATAAATTCTACCTCAGCATAGGTCATCATAACCCCCAATTGCGGCAATGTTTTGAGCGCATCGGTATAGCTTGAATTTTGTCCTACCACGTATTCAAGGGTAGTAGGGTAGCCGCTCTGAATACCTCTAAAGGTGGGGACACCCGCTACCGTAACTGGAATGGCCCATATCGCTCGGCGCGGGTCTTGAGTGGCGTTCATAGATTCAAGGAAAAATTCAGTAAAATAGGTCCCATCGCGCCAGTCTAGCGTACGAGCGTTATAATAGGGGTTGAAATAAGGAAATGTACCGGGATAACGAAAAATTGCGTCATCGGCCGTGGCTGAGAAAGTAGGGTATTTTGTTACATCGGCCAGCATAGCAGTAATTTGCTCCTTGATGTTCAATTCGCCATCCCGCTTCAATAATCGCAGCAATAGTCTTAATTTAAGCGAATTAGCAAATTTTTTCCAACGCTGAATTCCCACATTCTTTGTTCCAGTCAATACGTTAGCGTTGTAGACCAAATCGCCGCCAAAGGTTAAAATCTTGGTATCGTCAAACAAACCGTTTGCCGTTTCTAAGTCTTTCAAAATCTGCGTATAAATGTCTTTTTGCTTATCAAAAGAAGGCTTAAAATTACTTTCAGTAGCTTTGATAGCCTGCGAATACGGCACATCTCCGTATAAATCGGTCAAAATTGAATACGCCCAACATTTGTACACCAGCGCAATCGCCTTATAGTTATTTTCTTTCAATTCGTCGGCTACTTTATAAATATCCTCAATATCGGTGAGGTTTTGGTAAAAACCAGACCAAACTCCCGCTCCTGGACTGACTGCGTATCGGTGTACTCCCTGTCCGCTTGTGCTGGCGCGGGGCGCGTGCACTTGCATAAGTTCATGCGTAAAATTTCGCGCTGCCGAAATGGAGCTATTCACAATTCGGTACTGCATCTGACCCAAAATCACACCGGGATTTACTTTTTCAGGACGATTGGGGTCGGTGTTAATTTCTTCAAAATTGGATGTACAGGCACTGACAAACAGTGCCATCAACAACGCGAGAATATATGGTTTTTGAGCGATTTTCATTATTCTGTATTTTTGAGTTTACTACGATTCGTGTAGACTTAATCACGAATACTTTTGCCCCTCTCCCTGCCGGAGAGGGGCTGAGGAAAAGTTAAAACTTAAAGGTCAAATTCACGCCCATACTCCGTGCCGACGGAAATTGTGTAAGTTCTACACCTGGGGTAAGCGTACCGCCGTTGAGATTTCCGCCTTCGGGATCGAATCCAGGAAACTTAGTAAAGTTAAACAACTCCCGTCCAAACAAGGCCACACTCGTTTGGCGAACACCCACTCTGTCGAGCAATTTTGGCGGCAAATTAAACTCAAAACGAACTTCTCGGATTTTCAAAAACGAAGCATCAAAAATGTTGACTTCAGCATTGCTGATTTGATAATAATTGTCGTAATAAGCACTCGCCGCAACTTTGACAGTGTTGGGTTTAAACGAGCCGTCTGCCTGTAAAACCACCCCTTCGCCCACCAAACCACCATCGCGGCCCGGCAGCGTCACGCGGGTTTTGCCAAGGGTATTATTTTTGTGGCTGGTTTGCGAATACATACTTCCACCCATTTGACCATCCAGCAATACGCTTAATTTCAGGCCTTTATACGTAAATTCGTTCATAAAACTGCCTTTCCAGTCGGCAAAAGCATTGCCCCACTTTTTGGCAATTGGGTCAAGTTGGGCGGGTAAACCATTGGACGAATAAATGATTTGCCCATCGGGGGACCGCTGAAAACCACGTCCGTACATATCGCCCATCAAGCCACCCACGCGGGCTTCGATGGTGACGTTACCGCTGTGGCTATAAATGGTTTGGTTGGTAATACCTGCGGCCAGTTCGCGCACATGACTACGGTTGCGTGACCAAATGACGGTGGAGTTCCACGTAAAATTGGGATTAACCACCGGTTTTCCCGTCAGTTTGACCTCAATGCCTTGGCTATTGATGAGTCCCGCGTTGATAAGGGCATTTGAGAAGCCCGAAGTGGGGTCAAGCGGCACGGCCAAAATCTGGTTGCGGCTATTGTTGTTGTAATAGGCCAAGTCAAAGCCAAGACGATTTTTGAACAATCGCACATCCAAACCTAACTCGTAGCTTGAGGTAATTTCAGGTTTGAGGTTGGCATTGAACAGCGTACTTGGATTGGTAAAACTGTTTCCATAGATACGGTCATAATAGCGCGTCGTTTGGTAAGGGCGGGTGTCATTCCCTACCTGCGCCCAGGAAGCTCTAAATTTAGCAAACGACACATTATCAGGTAGTTGAAACAATTCATTCAACAAAAAACTACTACTCACCGAAGGATAGAAGAACGAGTTATTGGCAAAAGGCAATGTACTCGACCAGTCATTACGTCCTGTAACATCCAAAAAAACTTTCTCATCGTAGGCAAACTGCGCAGCTCCGTAGATACTATTGATGGCCTTTTTGGTCTTCAACGGGTCTGCCACGGCTGGGTCTAAACTGTTAGAAATCTGATAAATACCAGGCTGAGCCAACTGGTCAGCGTACATTCCTGCAAAATCGTAGGTTTGGCGCATGGCATTCCCACCTACCGAAGCCGTGACGCTGATTTTGTTGGTAAAATTATCTTTGTACGTCAGCAAAAAGTCAGTGTTCGATTCATAACTGAAAACGTTTTGCTCTCTAAACATTCCTCGCGGGTACTTGGTCATGCTGAAGGGGCGTTGCTGAGATCGGTATTCAAACGACATATCTACACCCGTTCTCACCATCAAATCTAATTTTTTTGAAAGCTCATAATTGGCTGAAATTGTACCGATTAGCCCGTGTTTATTCAATTTGTTCAACATCTCGTACATATCCAAATAAGGATTGTCGGGACCGGGATTGAACGGATTGCGTTGTTGTATTCCTTCCAAACCTGGCTGCCAGTAGGGTTTGTACCATTCGGGTTTAACATTAGGCGCGGGGCCAATAATCACAAAATACATCAACGATTGATTGTTGTAGCCCGCCGCCGGCAGGTTATCACTGCGCTTATTGGTGTAGTTGGCTTTCCCCATAATTTTGAGCTTGCTCGACAACTGCTGATTGACCGACAAGGCTGCGTTGATGCGCTCAAAACCCGTATTGGGAACAATCCACTCGTTTTTGAGGTGCGTAAACGAAAAACGCGCCGAGCCTTTATCGGTACCGCCTTCGAGTGATAGGCTGTTTGAGAAAGTACGGCCCGTTTGGAAATACCCCGAAATATAGTCTTTGTGTGGCACCCAGGGTGTTCGTTCGGTAGGTCTGCCATCGGGCGCGTCGGGATTATATTGAAAGTAAGATTGCCCGTTAAATTTAGGCCCCCACGCCCGACCTGCCGCCGCTGTGGTGCTTGTGTTGATACCATCCGCACTGTTTAAATAAGAATAATACACATCGGTGCGTCCTTCTCCGTATTCAAATTGATAATCTGGCCAGCGGTTGACCTGCTCAATGTTAAAATTGGTATTGAACGTCACCCCAATTCCCCGGTCTTTTCGTGCGCCTGTTTTGGTGGTAATGATGAGCGCACCACCCGCCGCCCGGCTTCCGTAAAGTGCCGTAGCACCCGGGCCTTTCAACACCGTTACTTTTTCAATATCATCGGGATTTAAGTCAGAAACGGTAGAACCGTAGTCAATTGGGCTATCTGCCGAAAGGTGAGAATTAAAGCCTGTGCTCGTGATTTTGCTGCTGATGGGTACGCCATCCACGACGATGAGGGCTTGGTTGTTTTCCAAATTGAGCGACGATTCTCCGCGCAGCGTAATCCTCGACGAACCCATTGGTCCACCGCCCACCCCCTGAATATTGAGGCCCGCTACTTTTCCCGAAAGTGTATTTACCCAGTTGTTGGATTTGGCATCTACCACGGCGTTGGCATTGATGGTTTGTGCCGCAAATCCCAGCGATTTTTCTTCACGTTTGATGCCCAAGGCCGTAACGACCACCTCACTGAGCATTTTTGTGTCTTCCTCCAACACAATATCAATGGTGCTGCGGTTGCCAACTTTTATTTCTTGCAATACAAAACCAATGGCTGAGACGGTAAGTAGCGAAGTGTTGGTAACGGAATTGATTTTGTAAACACCATTTGCATCCGTAGTAGTACCCGTATTTGTCCCTTTCACGAGGACGTTTACACCTGGAATAGCTTCTCCGACTACGGAAGTAATTTTACCAGTAACCATGTTGGACTGAGCTAATGTACTCAGTGTAATAAACCAACCCAACAGAAGAAGTAATCCACTTTGAAGTAGATTTTTTTTCATAATTTAACAACGTTTTTAGTGACTTGAAAGAAAGCTGAAGACAACTCACGTCGTAGCCGTTCCAGCGGCTGCGACTTTTTTATAGGGGATAACCCATTTGCAAAACTACATTGAAGTTGTAGGCTGTATATTATCAGGGTTTTAAGCGTTTGTTATGTTTTTGAAACCTCGGTTTAATAACTTAAAATTTTGATAATGAATAACTTGACAGTTTTCATATCCTATTTATGAGGAAACTTCGGTTATTTTCCAAAACCCTGTTCAGGAAGTACCCAAAAACTACATTGGTGAGCATTTTGGATAATGTACTCAATCGGGCTGCTGCACCAACTGCCGCTCGTACCAAATCAATGCGCTTTTTATGGTTCGTTCAATCAACTCCTTCAATTGTATTCCGTGATGATTGGCGAGGGCTGGTAAGTAACTACGTTGAGGGTCTAAGTTTGGCATTGTATTAATATCAAGTATGTAAACCTCGTCATTGGCTACGCGGACATCTGTTCGCGACATTCCTTTGATTTCCAAAAGTTTATGCAGTTCCAACACTCCTTCTGTCATCATGTCATGAAGATGTTCATCCAATTGGGGCTCAAAATCTTTGTAGGTAGGTCCATAGTTTTGACCTGCCACATAGATAGCTCTACCATCGTTGGGGATAATTTCTAATGGCGGGAGGCATTGAGGGTTTAGTCCATTTTTATCAGGAATTACCGCCACTGTAAACTCACGGCCTTCGATATAAGGCTGAATAATGTAGGATTCTAAGCTGTTTAATTGCTGACTAGGAATGTTATCTTTTTTAAAAAATAGCATGTTACGGTGTAGGCTACCGTAGCGATGCTTGGCAATAAAGGTCGTAGTTGGAGAAAAATCAAGCAATTCGTTTGGCAATAAAATACGAGGAGTATTCAATCCTACTTGCATACACATGTCTGGCAAAAGGGCCTTATCCATGGCCAAAAGTTGGGTCGAATAAGAGCTTGCGGTGTGTTTAATCCCATGCCAGTCAAGCCAACGAACCACTTCGACTTGGTCAGCTACACCATACCCATAACATACGTTGAAAATAAGGTCAAACTGACGTAAAAAATCAGCAAACTCGGCGGTGAAACCCACAAAATGTGTTACAAAAGCTTGGACATTCTCAGGGGTTGCCTGAATGAGGGAAGCAATGGTCGCAGCATTGATATTTTCGCGCCACGGGGTAAAGTCTGAGTCAGAATACAGATAAAGTAGTTTCATCGCAGAAGGGTGGTTTAATTCTGCGAATGTAGCGTTTTGACCTCCTATATTATGTTAAGGTAAAGTCAATAAATCATTATGTTTTTTATGGATAAATTTAATAGAAAGTAATTGATTATCAATAGTATAAATAACGTTAAGTTGCCAACATAACAGCTTTGAGTCGATGGTTTTAAATAACGAAAAGGCGTAGGTTCTTACAGTCTTTTGTTCAGGTTTTCGGGGCCCTTTCTGATGAAAAACTTAACATAAATACAACATTGGACCATTGTTTTACAAGAAAAATACCTATCTATTTGTAAATTTTTTTATTTGTACGTTTTTCTAATTATTCAACCCAAAATGAAATCAAAAATAAAGGCTCAAGCGAGCGAAATTGCAAAAAAAATTGCCGATGTAATGGTAGAGGAGGCAACTTCCAAAAAAATAAAAAAAGCGGTCAATAAAACCTCTGAAAAGTTGGCGAAGAGGATTGTAAAAATTAAACAGAAAGAAGCCAAAGAGAAAGAAAAGGTAGAAAAGAAAGCCGAAAAAAAGGTGTTAAAGGCAGCCAAGAAAGTGGCCAAAGAAAAAAAAGTCAAGAAAGTAGCTAAAGTTTCGAAAAAGAAAGAAGAAACTACCCCTATAGCTTAGATAACTTCCATCTGTATCTATACACAAACGGCAACCATTCTGTAAATGGTTGCCGTTTGTGTATAAACGCTCATTGATGCTGTAAGACTGATTCCCTAGTACCCTTCGTTTTGGTACATTTTTACGGGATCAAGCTTGAATTCATCAAATGGAATGGGATAATAATAATCTTTGAGACCAAAATTTGAAATCTTGGCTGCTCCAAAATCCGCCTGCAACTTGGTACCCATATAAGTTACCAACTCAGCAGGTTTAAAAAAGCGCAGCAAATCAAACCAACGGTGGTTTTCAAACGCCAGTTCGATGCGGCGCTCGTGCAAAATAGCCATTTTGAGCGAAGGAAACTTAGCTTTGTAAGCGGCGGTCTCTTTCACTACTTCATACAAAGGCATCTTCGCCCGTTCGCGCACCTGATTCAGAAAGCTGATGGCGGCCGCATCATTGCCCAAATACAGATTCACTTCGGCCAACATTAAAATTACGTCGGCATAACGCATTAAAATCCAGTCATTTCCGCCGTATCCATTGGCTCCTGCCGCAGCGCTTACATCACGGTATTTGGTGATAAAGTAATCTTTTACGTTGGCCGCATTAGCGTATTTAATGGAAAAATCTTTCCGCAAATCACCCTCTTCATATTCTTTTACTAAATCAGGGGTTACATTACCGCCCGTTCCAGTGGTGGTACGCAACGAATTGATATTTTCTCCCTGCGCCTGAGTGCTCACGGCAATGTTGGATGCATAATTAATGTCTCCCTGCTTATACACGATTTGAAAGATAATTTCAGGATTCGTTGATTTTTTGGCAACATCAAACACATCCGTATAAGAAATTTCTTTCAACAGGCCGAAAGTACGCTTATCATACGCACCAGTCAGGTAGGTCTTTGCCTGGTTGAGGTTAGTTGTACGGTTGGCGGCATCCAAAGTGGTGGCCATGGTCAGGTATACCTGCCCCAAAAGCGCCATCCCAGCAACTTTAGAAACTCGTCCTTTATTGGCAACAGGCTGGTGGTCAGGCAATGAGCTATTGACCACGTCGGTCAGGTCAGCTACAATCTGCGCGTACACTTTATCTTTTTTCTCCCGTGCTGTGTTGGCTTTTACCTCGTCACTGGAACTCAACGGCTTGGTAACCAGCGGTACATCGCCCCATTTACGTACCAAATGGAAGTAGACCAATGCCCGAATAAACTTGGCTTCTGCCTGATATTGGGCTTTGGTGGTGGCATTTGAAAACGTTACTTTCTCAATCCCGTCCAACACTAAGTTGGTCCGCGTGATGATTTGGTACAACGCCAACCAGTGGGTTTTTAGGTAGGTATTGCTGGGCAGCAACGCGAAATCGTTGAACTGAAACGGCTCACCAGCATTGGATTGATTGTCGTTTCTGCCCGTATTGTCGGAGCGCTCTTCTGAATACAACATGCTGCCTTCGGCAAGGCCGCTGTTGTTGCGCAGGGCTTGATACGCGCCGTTAACCGCTAATAAAACGTCATTTTCATTTTTAAAATAATTAGAGGTAGCTACCGAATTGGGGTCAGTTTCTACCAAAAAGTTGTCATTGCACGACATTGCTCCGAGCGTTAGGCAAAGACAAAGGATACTGTTACGTATAGTTTTCATAATTAATTTCGGTTGAATCAAACGTGTGCTAGAAAGTCAATTTTGCGCCGATGTTGTAGGCACGGGCCAATGGATACATACCATAATCTACCCCGGGCGTGAGGTTGGCTCCACCATTGTAATCCACTTCAGGATTGTAGCCCTTGTACTTCGTCACGGTAAAAGCATTGTTGACGTTGGCATACACGCGCAGGCCTTCCACTTTCCATTTACCGAGCCATTTTGTCGGCAAATTATAACCCAACGAAAGGTTGGTACAACGGAAGAAGGAGCCGCTTTGCAAATAGAATGTTGACAGACGAGTGCTGTTGCTTTGGGTACCTCCACGCGCCGCGCGGTATACAAGTCCGTTGCCTGGTTCGGCTTCTGAGCGATAACGATTGATTACATCAACATATTGATTACCTGAGGCTTCCATGTTATAGACGTAGTAATCCTGTCCGTCCAATACCTGATTGCCGTAGACACCGTTGAACGCTGCCCCCAAATCAAAGTCGCGGTAACTTGCATTGAGCGAAAAGCCGTAGGTAAACTTAGGATAAGGAGTACCAATGACCTGTTTGTCGGCATCATTCACGACCCCATCTTTGTTTACATCTTCAAAAATCAAATCACCTGGACGAAGCGGGTTGCTTGAAGCTGTCGAACGTGCTGGGCCTTTCAACACATAACCCGTTGGGAATGACTGCTTGGAAGCGTTGTAGTTGGCATTATCAACCGCAATATTTTCCATGTCTTTTTCACGCACCATGCCAATCACTTTAAATCCGTAGAACATTCCGATGGGCTGCCCTTCTTGGGTAATGTGGGTCAGGTAAGAGCGCTCGGCACCGTTGGTTATGATGGTATTGGCGCCTCCCATGTTGAGGACTTTATTGCGGTTGAATGAAATATTCCCGCTTAGATTCAACTTAAAATCTTTGGTCGAAACCAAACGGCTGTCTATCTGCAACTCAACGCCTTTGTTTTGCACTTTTGAATCGCGCAGGTTGGTTAAGATTGTAGACGTTCCCGAAATGGCCGACACGGGTTGATTGAACAACAAATTGTATGAATTACTCAAATAGGCATTGAAAATGAAAGAAAGACGGTTGCGCAATAATCCAACATCAAGTCCTACATTGTATTGTGAAGTCGATTCCCAACCCAAACGTTGATCTTTGATGGGGCCTGCCCAAACGGCTGTGTTGATGGTTCCGTTGCCAAAAACGGTCCCGCTTGGGTTAGCCATGGTTTGCAGATAATTGTAATTTCCGATGTTATAATTACCCGTCAAACCCCAGCTTGCCCGCAGTTTGAGCGTTGAAGCTTCTCCTAACATGTTGTTATAGAACGATTCTTCGGAAATATTCCACCCTGCCGACACGGACGGAAAAGCGCCCCAACGGTTCAACGGTCCAAAACGAGAAGACCCGTCACGACGAAAAGCCGCCGTGATGTAATAGCGACTCGCGTAACGGTATTCGGCCCTTGCCAAGTACGACAGCAGCGTTTCTTCTACTTTTCCAGTTGCGCCATTCAGGAAAAAATTGGCTGGGTCAGCGCCTTTGGCCGTAATTTCTTGAATCAAATCATTCTGAAATCCTTGCGCCGACACACTGATTAAGTCACTGTTGTATTTTTGGGCGGTATAGCCCGCTAATAAATTAATGCCATGTTCGCCGAATTGCTTGGTGTAGTTGGCCGTAAACTCTCCCAAAAGGTTGGTAGTTGCCAATGTTTGGGCGGTGGCTCGGGCCGCAGCGTAAGATTGAGTAGAATACGGCGGATTGTTGCCACTGCTTAGGCTCGTGGGCAAATAGTACTCGTATTTCTCGTTGTACGTTTGCAAACCAATGTTAGCTTTGGCCGACAATCCTGGCAAGAGTTCATAGGTAAGATTTCCGTTGTAATTAGCCCGCAATCCGCGACGCTTGATGTTGGTTTCCAACGCCAAAGCCACGGGATTTTCTACGGTCTGATACCCAAACGTTGGCTGTTGGGCGGCTACCTGATTTTTCAATAACACGCCGTTGTCGTCGTATGCTCGGAAGGTGGGCGGATAAATCAACGCACCTAATACTACCCCTTGATTAAAACGACCTTCTTGTACTTCGCGCCCGTTGGTGGAAGTGACAAAAATACTCGCTCCTACTTTGAGTTTTTCGGTCAAGTCACCGTCAACATTAACCCTAAAGTTCAGCCGTTCTTGTTTGGTAGCGACAATAATTCCCTGTTGGTTTTGATAACCCAAACTTACCAAATAGCGTCCGCCTTTGTTGCCACCCGAAAACGTCAGATTGTGACGACTCACGGGTGCATTACGGTACAATTCGTTTTGCCAATCGGTATTATATTTAGGCGCAATCAACTTCTGATTGGCAAAGTCATAGATGTCGGTTGGAATGCTTACGGCGCTGGCGTTACCTACTTTGGAGACTCGCGTAGCGTTATCATCTGAAAACATAGAGTTGTTCCATGTCTTCCCTGAATTTTCGTACAAATCGCGGTAGGTGTTGTTGCGGGCATCAATCAACAATTGTGCAAACTGCTCTGAATTAAGCAATTTTACTTTCTTTGCCAATTGATGTACCCCATATTGATAGTCATATTCCATTTTACCCTTACCCTCTTTGCCGCGTTTGGTGGTGATAATGACGACCCCACCCGAAGCGCGTGAACCATAAATAGCCGCCGAAGCCGCATCTTTCAGAATGTCAATGCTTTCAATGTCGTTGGGGTTGATGAAAACATCATTTCCTGCGGGAAAACCGTCAATGACGTACAACGGGTCTGAGCTGGCATTGATGGAGCCAATCCCGCGCACCCTGATTTTGGTACTTACATAAGGCGCACCGCTTACCTGCGACACTTGCACCCCAGCTAGTTTTCCTACCAATGCTTGCCCGAGCGTTGGGGCGGCGAGGTTCAATTCGCGGGCTTTTACGTTTGAGATAGCCCCCGTTACGTCGCTTTTACGCAGGGTTTGGTAACCTACCGCTACCACCTCATTGAGCATATTTATGTCTTCTTTGAGTTTAATAGTCAAGGATATTTGACCATTAATAACCACTTCCTGCGGCACAAATCCGACCGACGAAATGACAAGCACAGCATCCGTTGATACTTCAAGGGAAAACTTTCCTTGCCCGTCAGATACCGTTCCTTTGCGGGTTTGTTTTTCCACAATACTTACGCCTGGCAACGGTTGATTTGCCTCATCGGTAATGGTTCCTGTTACTTTGATTGCCTGTTGGAGCTTGTTGGCTGATGCAGGGGATTGATGCAGGAAGGTCAATCCCAAAAACAAAATGCAAAAGCACATCCAACTTTTGGTTGGTGTTTTGTAGATGTTCATCACTAATAAATTAGGTGTTTAATTGGTTTGCCGAAAAGGGCGCCGACAAATACGCCTTTTGTTATTTTACAGTTACAAAATGTACATTTTGATGGCGCGAAGAAGTAACGGCCATCCCCGTTGAATAGCCATCGAGCAGCGTAAAACCTTCCAACTCGTCGGATTTATCAATATCCACTACGTTCAATACCTGTTGTTGCCCCGATGCAATGGATTTGTTCAAATCCACAAACGTAAATCGCCATTTACGACCCTCTATTTGGTTCTGAATCAATACCAAAACTCCCTTTGACGGTATCCAATGCAGGTTTTGAACCCAAGCCGCGCAGCTAAACTTTTTAAACAACACGCCTGCTTCGCTTGTCTTTTTGGCATTGCGGAGGAGTTCAGGGTCATAGAGACGAACTTCGTTGGATTTTTGGCCATAATCAGCCGTGGCTACGTACCATTTACCTTTGTATTGTACATACTCAGGACGCGTTCCCTGAATACATATATCGTCTTCAATCACGTTGAGTAAATTTCCGTCCAGGGTTTTGGTACGTTGCAGCCCTTCCCAATCAACGGCATAAATCACCGCTTTCCAGCGTGTTCCTTCAGGATTAAGACGAATACTGTTGCCGATAAATGTGTGTTTGGAGCCATTGTAAGCAATTCCCGTGGGATGATTAATCACATCCTGACCGTTTTGCGTGAGCTTTATTTCTTGGCCCGTATAAACTAATTGATTGGAATTGAGGGTATAAGTACGGATTATTCCCATTTCACGGTCACCGTAGAGATAAACCTTACCTTGTTGATAGCTAACTCCTTGGCAGGCCCCTAAAGAGTCAATGGTGGTTGATGCAACGATTTTTACATCCATGTCTGCCGCTCCGAAAAACAAAACAGCCATGGCGCTAACGATGGTGATTACTATTTTCACTAATTAAGTGCGGTTGTACTACGCCGCAAAAGTGGGCATTTAGTGTTATCAGAAGGTTAATGTGACTTTGTCAAATCATTAAATGTATATAACCACCGCGGGGCTACAGCTCCCAAATTAAACACTTCACAGTTCAAAATGTGTTAAGGTAAATTGACAACCTGATTAAGTGCGCCTTGTTAATCAGGGAATTAATGAAATACATTTGGGTCATTGGACTGGCTAACAATGTGTTCACAGAACCTTAACTAACCGATTTGATTTTGGTACCAGTCAAGCGTGTTTCGGTGGAAATTGTTGATAAGCCTATCACAAACCAACTTTTCATAAACTTCTTAAAACAAAATTGACGATGGACTGCTACCATGAAAATGCTGCCAAAAATTATCCAATCGTCTCCTTAAAAATCATCAGAAACCCTAATGGCTGCTTTGGGGATAGCTTATATTTAATACATATTTATGGCTTTATGTAAAGCCATAAATATGTAAAAATCTACCCCAGCCACCCTATAAGCCTTAATTTGGACTTTAATTCCGCTTCTTTTAACTCAAAGTTTTTATTGACAACAGAAAATCGCTCAGGAAATTTTTGCATGGCTTTCATAAAAATAAGGGTTTGAACATGCTCTCTGTTCAGATTTTCTGCATCATCTTTTTTTCTATCCCAATCTCGACTGTACTTTAACCCCTCAATGATTTGTTGGCGTGTTTCAGGTGTTTGCTCAAAAATCTCCGCAACTATCAACTTTTGCTTTTCGTAGTGGTCAATTCTTAGATTTTCCAGCTCGTATTCCAGTGCCACTCTTTCATTTGCCTTTTGTTGTTGTTGCGCTGCTATTTTAGTTCGGTTTTGCCGCTTTACTTCAATGGGGTCTATGATTCCTTTTGTCGAAATCATCTTTGCCATGTATGCGGGTATATTCTTAATTTTCTCGCCTGCTTTTATTCTATTAAGTGTATAGACAATTCCCGTTTTTACGTCATTGTACGCATATTTCGACAACCACTGTTGTAACGTTTGTTCAGGAATTAAATCGGCGGTTAAAACTAAAAGTTCGTTCAGGGCCGTACCTTCTTCGGTCGAAAACAATGGCAGCTCTGGGAGTTGTTTCCTTTCTGGCAGATGTGTCAGTATATTGAACTTTATCCTTACAACCTTCCTCCCCTGCTTTATTTCTTCAAATGAAAATTTAATGTCGGTGTCTCGGTTTGCATTCAAATCTTCCTGTGCTTTTAGAATTACTTTGTCTTTGAAGTGACCATATAAAGCGTATTCATCGGCGGCAATCCCTAAGATCAATTTCAGTTCATCAATATCAAAGGTACGACTGCCTATTTTTTCGTACTGCTTCAACAACTCATAAATCCGTATCGAGTGAACGCTTTTTATGGAGAGTATACTCCTAATATCGTATATCAGGTATCTGGCTTTGAGCTCTAATAAAAAAGGTTTTAGTCGCGGTTCAAATGTCACCCAAATGCTTTTCTCTGTATCTTTTTTAGCTCTTTCGTCAATCACTCTTTCAATACCAGTGAATAGTGGAATAGTAAGCTCGGTTTTAAAACCATCTCTTTCGCTTTGTATGGCAATGATTTTCTTTTGAAGTCCAAGGGCTGCTTCTCTTAAAAATTGATAAATCTCCCCTCCCTTACTCAATCCAAATTCATCAATTACTTGTCCTACATTGATTTTATACTCTTTGAAATCGGCATCGGAAGGATGTATCATTGATAAAGTAATGGCAAAGATTCGGGTCTCCCAAATATCAAACTTGTATCTTGCCTCTACTAATTCATTGGCTTTTTTAATAAATCTAACGTCTTCTTTGACATACTCTTTCCTGATTTTTTTTGACATAACATATTATTTATTAATGTATAACGATGCAAATTAAGAATAACTATCACCAATATAAAATCAAGTGATAGTTATTCTGTGATATTTTATGGTTAGTGATTTTTTTCGTAGTAATGGTGATAGTTCGCTTACAATCATTGACCTGAAAAGTTATCCACATTCCAATTTTGTGGATAACTTTATTTTCGTAGTAATGGTGATAATATTTCGTAGTAATGGTGATAGTTAACGTAGTAATGGTGATAATAGATTTTGATATTTCGTAGTAATGGTGATAGTTAACGTAGTAATGGTGATAATAGATTCCACATAACTCTGTAAATCAGTGGGTTATGAGGGCCGAAAGTATTACATATTGTTATTTATACATTATTTAAAACAACACAGAAGCTGTTGTTTTTTTATTTTAAAAAAAAGGAAGGAAAAAAGGTTTTCTAAATGAGATTTACATTTGTTTTTAAAATTTCCGCAAAATCCAGTTTCGTAGTAATGGTGATAGTTCGCTACCAAAAATCGTAGTAATGGTGATAATAACGCCTGTTGTTAATTTTGAATAAAAATTGATGTAATACCAGATTTATGTATTTATGGTATTATGTATTTACATAATTACGGGCACGATTGAATAATTATTCACTTAGCTTGTGCTTTTGGGCGTATTCTTGCAAGGCTTCAACAAAAAGTGCCTTTATCTTTTTCTTTTGCTTAAAGCCCAACTCTTTTATGGTGTCCATTAATTCCGTAGGGATATGAACCGTAAATTTAGTCTCTTCAACTTTGGGAGTCTTGTCAGCTTCAGATTTGCTTCGGTTCTGTATTGGCGTTATCTCCTGCAAAGGAGTAGTGTCTTCTTTGTCTTTTAGTTTACCCCCCAATGTGGCCAACTGATTTTTGAAATTGTCCTTTTTCATACTTGTGTATTTATGGTATTACATATTTATGTAATTATGGCTTTATGTAAAATATTAAAGATACTCCAAAATTTCTTTTGTTAGGTTAAATATCTCCTGTTGGGCTTTATCATCTTCCGTTTCAAAAACGCCGCCAGTAATCGGTGAACGGGCGTAGCTGACTCTCTGCGAAATCATCGTGTCTAAAATGGGCATTTCGTACTGTTCGAGAAGCTGTTTAATGTCATCGGTTAGGCTGGTGCGGTGTTGAATCATATTTAGCACAATAGCGGCCTTTAGGTTGGGACGTTTTGCCTGAGACTGTTTAAGTAAAGCAATCGTAGCTTTGATCGCCATGACATCCAATACCCCCGCTTTAGTAGGAACCAAAACGAAATCGGAGAGTTGAAAAAACTCCGGCAACTTACTGCTCAAATAGGGGGGGGTATCAATTATGGCAACATCGTAGTTTTTGCCCGCTTTCGCAATCTCATCAATCGGTAAAAGGTCAATCCCTTTTAATCCGACCAACTCACCTAATCCTGCTATGCTTCCTTGCGGGTCGCTGTCTAGTATGGCTACCCGAACGGAATTCTGTAAACAATATCCGAGGTTAAGGGCGATGGTAGTTTTGCCTACGCCTCCTTTTTGGTGGGCTATGGTAATGATTTTCATGTATTAATTATTGTATTGTGCTTTCAAACATAATACATAATTATGTAAAACCATATTAATGTAATTATGGGAATATGTAATAATTAAAAAAAGAAGTCTAATTATCTTTTTTAAGATAATTGTGATTTTATAACGAAATAATTCCGTTATTGTTGTAGTTTTTATTTACAAATCATTTATATAAATAATAATGCCATTGATAACACCTAGAATAAACCATTTAATATGTAAGATTTCGAGTCATTAATTTATAGAAATTTAAATTACTATGCTATTCTGTATAAACGAAAGGGAGTAGTTTCAACAAAATCTCTGGACAGGCATTGGTTGAAATATAGGAATTTAAAGTTTTGAACAAAGAAGCAGTCCTTTTAAAACAATCAATACCTATAATAGTCTCCCAAATCTGTTGCGCTTTTAGTAGTGAGTTGGGTTTAAGAAATTCATAAACTCAAGTGTATGGATTGGAATCAGGTAAAATAAAATAACGTACATTTTTGGTGAACTTTGAGAGAAAATATTGATATATACCTTCTAAAGATGAAGAATATTGCAGAAGCTATTGTTTAAATAGTAATACTTTTTGCATTATATTTGTGCATATAGTTAATTTTTATGATACAAAGAGCATTATTCAGCGAGTTGGAAGCACACCTAGCCAAACCACAGGCTACGGTCATTACGGGAATGAGAAGGGTGGGGAAAACTACCGCCCTAAAATTTTTACTAGCTAAAACCGCCCACACCAACAAGCTGTATTTAGACTTTGAGAAGATAGAAAACCGTATTTTGTTTAGCCAAAACAGCTACCAAGCCATCGAAGCAGGTTTGGAGGCGTTGGGGTTGGCCCTCCATCAACCCGCAGTGCTAGCCCTCGATGAGATTCAGTTGGTGCCTAACTCACCAAGTATCATTAAGTACCTTTACGATACCTACGCCATTAAGTTTATTCTGACTGGTTCGAGTTCTTACTATCTTAAAAATCACTTTACGGAAAGTCTGGCTGGTCGCAAACGTATCTTTGAGATGTTCCCCCTTGGGTTTGATGAGTTTTTACAATTTCGGGGTTTTGCCCGTTCGCAGTTTGAGCATACCGCCCAAAAACCATTTTCAGAACCCATTTATCAAATTTTCCGACAAGAATACGAAACCTATTTGAGGTTTGGAGGCTTTCCCGAAGTCGTTTTGGCCGAAACGGTCGACGATAAAACCGCTTTTCTCAAAGACATCATCAATGCTTACATTGAACTCGACATAAAACTATTATCTGATTTTCGGGTGAGCAATGATTTGTACAAACTTTGTCAGCTGCTGGCCTCCCGCACGGGCAGCCGCTTGGATGTCAGTAAGTTGAGCAGTATTTCGGGGATAAATCGTAACAAACTGACCGAATACATGGCTTTGTTTGAATACACCTACTTTATTCACCTGATTCCGTCCTTTACCAAAAACAAAGACAAGGAAATTGCAGCCCAACGCAAGGTGTACATTGCCGATACGGGTATGTTGCAAATACTGGCTCAAGTAAGCAGCGGGCAAGTTTTTGAAAATGCCATAGCCTTACAATTACTGCGGCTGGGTGAAGTAGCATACTACCAAAAAAAATCAGGACAGGAAATCGATTTTATTTTGAACAAAGATACGGCCATTGAAGTCAAAGAAACACCTTCTTATCCCGACCTCAAAACATTGAACTATCGTTCCGAAGACCTCGAACTGCCCCATAGCCGCCTAGTGGGCAGACACTTCACCAATTCCGATTTTCAGGAATGGTATTGGGGAGGAGGCATTTTTTAATGCCTTTTTGTAGTATAAAACAACATTAAATCCTATGCTCACTGGCGAAAAACGAAGCCCAATAAACCGCATCAGGAATGCTTTCTGGACGGGCGGACTTTCTAACCAGCTCACGGTCATCGAACAAGTCACGTACCTAGTCATTATCAAGCGATTGGACGACTAATCCCCCCCCGCGAAAAAATCCGTGCTCCTGCACAAACCCATCGAAAACCCTATTATTCCAATGAGCAGTAACATCTGCGTTAGGGTCACATTGAAGACCGCGAGACCGAAGATTTGTACCTCCTCTTTACCCAACAAGTCGTTGTATTTGACTTCTTGAAAACACTGGGCGGAGAAGCAGGCAATTACATTCAGTTCATAAAACGAGCCACTTTTACGAATCCAACGCAGCGCCTGTTGGCGCAGGTAGGGAACATGATCAATAACTTCCAAATCTAGCGTAGTACCATGGTAAAAAATTCAATATTTGCTTAAAGACGTGGGAAAGTGTAATCGCGAGGTCAATTGTGTGTATCATTTTACGCCCAAACACTATTTTGCCGATCATTTCGCCCTCCCGGAGCGGCCTCCCAATACCATTTTACCGCTTCCTCGAAAACCGCCCGCACAAACGTTTACAGTTGTACGCTCATTTTGCAGACAGTCAATCGCCTAAGAGAATATGCCTATATGCACCAAAAAGCCGCTTTTTCCTCACGTTTTGGCGCTTTTTTGTTGGGTTGAAGCCTTTGAAAACGCTCCAAAATTTATGTGTGTACAGGATGTGTGTACGCAGTGTGTGTTACATTCGTCCATTTATAACAAAAACCTCAGAATCTTGAATTATTCACGTCCTGACAAAAACATTGTTCTTGCTTTCATGCCACTCATTCAGGTAATCGGGTATTCTTTAAATAAAACGCTTAGACTGATTGATACCTTTTATGCGGGCAATTGCTCCAAAGGTCATGCCCTCACAATACATACTAAAGAACTAAAGTTGTTTCAACACGCTCCTCAGAATTTGTTCAATTTCATCAATTTTCACTGTAAAATCATCTTCTAGTCCATCTGACCAATATTTAGGATGAACATCCTGGTCATAATAATACGCAGTGTATTTAAGCCCCAACAATTCTGCCAAATACCGAAAATAATCGGGGGTGTAGGTTTTGGAAAATAACTCAAAAAGATGTGTGCCAGATTGGCACCAGATGATGTTAGAAAATGAAGCGCCGTGCGGCCCAATGATAAATTTGGCATTGCGGTAAAGAGCTATTTGCTCGAAAACCGTCCGTGGTCGGTCTTCAATAATCTGGAAATCGTACTTCTTTAAGAGGGTAATCAATTCATTTTCGTTCTTAATTTGACGACGACCGCTACGACTTATATAAATCCGCGCTTCTTTGTGTATTTCATTTGAGTCGACAAACTTAGGCAGAATGTATTTACGAAGGGCTTGTATATCCGCCGCATTTGGATAAAACCAATGCCCATTGTTTCCAAGAATACACTCTTTAGGCGTAATTCGATAGCTTCTACTGTCTTTTACGCGGTGCGAATCAATTCCTAACAATTCAAAATACTCGCGCTCATAAGAAGTATTAAAAAGGGGGTAGGAGATGATTGCCTTGTTGAAGGTTGATGGTGGTAATACCTCTTTCATTCGACAAAGTTTCCCAACCACCAGCAGTAAAAAATCATAATATCCTCCCCATACAAATCCGTCGATATAGTGGCTCCACGGTACAATCAGTACCTCAGCGTCAAGATGGATTCGTTTTTTTCGATGCAATGTGTTACGGTAAAAGTCCGCATTATTGGTATCGGTACATACTACTTTATTGCTTAGGTGGACTACGCCATAAGGAAGTAAAGTAATTTTGCCCTTCTGAGCTGAAAACTTCCAGACCATGACACGGTCGGTTTTAGCCAATGTTGGTAAAAAATAACGCTTTTTCGTATTTATTACATCAACTACTTCTGGCATGTGAAGTAGGTTTTCGGGGTGCTCAACCAATTGAAAAGGCGCTAAAAAATCGTCCGTTTCATGCTTATTTAATAGTCTTACCCCAAAAATCCCGTAAATCCAGGATAAACCTTTTGTCAACATCATGTGACGAAACAAATGATACGCTCCCCTGACTTTTTCTTTCGTGTGGGAGCGACCTAATATCAAGCGCCATTTTTTACCCTTGCTGGAGGTTAGAATCATATTTATAAAATGAGGTGTATATTTTCTTTAAAACGCTACCAAAAACGAAGCATTTGCGCATTAACGGCCGTTTCATAGTTCATAAATAGCATTTGTCAAACGTAGATAATTAACTCATTTTCAGGCCTTTTCTTTGAACTGTGGTTTTTTGGCTCACCCAAAACAAGGTAAATCCTGAGGCAACGGTCAGTAACCCAAAAAGAGAAAAGGCACGTAACAGTCCATTGGATAAATTATCCCGGCTTTCATAATCCATCAGGTGCAACATCCACAAAAAATCAAAAATCCGCCATTTGGTATTACGGTATTTCTGGACGGTGCCCAGCTCCGCAGCGATATAAACCGTGGTACTTACAGGGTTTTCAAAAGTAACGGCATAGGCCGGCAGAGGAAGGTTACGGTATTCATGGTGCCCATTTGTTTGGGTCAAAAATTCTACTTTCTCCACCTTGGGGTCGCCGACAAACCGATTTTGAGCAAGCTCTACCGCCTCGGCCTGACTAAGCGCGGGGCGAAGATTACCAGTTTCGGCATTGGCTAAGCAAACGTGGCTCCCCGAATGAGGGTGCGCCTTTGATACGGTATAGTGAATTTGATAAAATGGCTTCCCAAATAACTCAATGCTTTCTAAACCAATAATGGAGTCAACGGGCGCATGGCCCCGCAAGGAATCAATAATAATGGAGGGAGAGACCCACGCTTGATTGACCTTAAACAACGGGACAGCACGTTTTTGAGGGTCGCCGTGGACATCATCCATGTTGGACCAACTGAAATACAGCCCGCTGATGGTCCAAAACAAAAATTGGACTCCAAGAGCCACCCCTAAATAGCGGTGGCTCTTGCGAATCTTACGGTGGAAATCACTTTTTTTCATTAAAGTGTTTCTTTCACTTTTCCGCATTTAAGCATGGCATCCCCAAAATAGGGATTGGCGATTTCTTTCTTTTCGCTCAACCAGTAGCCGCCCGTGTTATTATTGGCCATCGGACAGAAATCATAATACACCGTACTCCCAGGCTTCATGGCCTTAGCGGCGGCATAAACTGCCGTTGTCAAGGTGCCAAGTTGGGCGCGTTGGGTATCAATATCTGAGCTTTTTGCCATGGCATCGGCGGCTTTGGCGGCATCGGCCCCTATCATTTTACCCGCTTTTTTCACTGCCGCCGACAATACCTTGGCTTCAGCCGCAGTGGCTTTGGCATCAGACGCGACCAGTGCATTTTTGACTTTAAAGTATGCCGTCAAAACGGGGTCAATACCCATTTTGGTCATGTTGTGTCCCTCGTGTTGGGCAAACGATACTGCGGAAATCAAAAGTGCAAAGGCGAAAATGATTGTTTTTTTCATTGGTTTGAATTGTTTAAGTGAATTGATTATTTGTGTGTATTTGATTGTAAATCAGTAGAATAATATTGCTTTGATGCATTAAGGTTACATTTTATGCCCTTCCATCGGGTTGCTGCCTTTTTTAAAAATGTATTCGCTGTTGAGCAGATAGGCCCCCGAAATCACCACTTTTTCACCTGCTTTTAGGCCATCGGTGATTTCTGTATAATCTTTGTTGGTCATGCCTACGCTTACCATGCGGCTTTCAAAAGCGCCCTCGGCATTTTCTAGCCACACCGTCACGCCGTTTGTGTCCTGAATAAGCGCGTTTGTCGGTACCGCTATCGTATTTTTTACC
>NZ_JAMZEL010000025.1:0-47234 GCF_024158025.1 Runella salmonicolor | reverse complement strand
ACGCCAAAATCAAAGCGTTCAGAAGTCAGTTCAGAGGGGTAAGAAACGTAGAATTCTTCCTGTATCGGCTAACTCAGATATATGCTTAATCTAAGTTACTCCACAACTTTTGGAATTGATCCCAAGTATCTCTAAAACTCAAACAGTTTAAAATTGGAGAACGCGCCTAAAATTTAACTCAAAGTCCCAAGCGTCTCGTTTTATACGTACACATACCCTGCATCGACCAAACGGCAGCAAAGGGGCCAATAACAAAAAAAACGGATAGCACCTCTCAAATGCTATCCGTGGTGCATTTTTCGCACCTGTTACTTTTTCGGTTTTACTTCCTCAACCATCTTTGCCGTTACGAGTTTCTTGTTGGAGGTATTGCCCCAAGAATTTTGAATGTAATTCATCACATCCGCAATTTCTTCATTGTCTAACCCTGGATTGGGCATCATTCCTTCGTAGGCAACACCGTTGACGGTGATTTTTTCCGACAGACCGAATTTAATGGCCGCAATGGCTTTCTCGGGGGTTTTGACCAAATAATCGGCTTTGGCAAGTGGTGGGAAAGCTCCCGCAACGCCCTCTCCCGTACCCATGTGGCACGTAATACAGTTTTCAGCGTAAATCACTTTTCCCCGCTCCATGCTTTTGGTAAGTGCATCGTCCTGATGGGGGAGGGTGGCAGAACAAAAAAAGATGCCTGAACAAAAAATGACTAACAGTTTCATGCGAAAAAGTGGTAAGTATGGATAATTCATCAAACACAATTTGAGCAGTTATGTTAACCCCATAACTGCTCAAATCATTATTTATAAATAAGTTTTGCTAATAAAAACGATTTACGCTTTGGGGCTGATTCTGACGATTTTGCCTGAGTTTTCGAGCACTACGTAGATATTGCCGTCGGGTCCTTGACGCACGTCACGTACGCGTCCGAGTTTTTCGAACATGATTTCGCGGCTTACCACTTTGTTGCCTTTTACCACGAGGTGTTGGAGGTACGCAAATTTAAGTGAGCCAACAATCAGGTCGCCTTTCCATTCTTTGAATTTATCGCTCGTGATAAACGTCATTCCGCACGGCGCAATCGAAGGCTTCCAGTACGTAACGGGTTGCTCCATACCCACTTTGGCGGTGTCTTTCGAGATAATGCTGTTGTCGTAGTCAATCCCGAACGTTATCACAGGCCAGCCGTAGTTTTTGCCCCGCTCTACGATATTTAGCTCATCACCTCCTTGCGGACCGTGTTCGTGCTCCCAAATAACGCCCGTGGTGGGGTGAATCGTCATTCCTTGGGGATTGCGGTGGCCATAGGTCCAGATTTCAGGACGCGCACCAGCGGTTTTTACGAATGGATTATCGGTAGGGATTTTTCCGTCTTCGTGCAGACGAACCACTTTTCCTTGGTCTTTGCTCAGATTTTGTGAGTTTTCTTTTTGTCCGCGTTCGCCGAGCGACAAAAACACGTAGCCTTTTTTGTCAAACACAATGCGGCCACCGAAGTGTACATTGGCTTTGACGTTGGGGATGGCTTTAAACAGATACTGAATGTCGGTTAGGGCGTGGTCTTTCAGCTTGGCACGCAGCAATGCGGTATTTGCGCCGCCCTCGTCGCCTTCTTCACCCGCTGCCTTGGGCGATGAATAACTGATATAAATCCAGCCGTTTGAAGCATAATCGGGATGCAACGCTACGTCGAGCAAGCCGCCTTGGCCTTTGTAAAGAATGGCTGGCAAGCCCGTAATTTCTTGCGGGTCCAAAACGCCATTTTTCACCAGACGTAATTTGCCGACGCGCTCGGTCACTAGTAAGTCGCCGTTGGGTAGGAAAGCGGTTGCCCATGGCATGGTCAACCCTCTGGCAACGGTGTCTACTTTCAAGTTGGCTTCGGTTATTTTTTGTACAGAATTTGTACCCTCCGTGATACCGCTATTGCTCATCAACGCAACGGAAGCGGTTAGAATCAAGCCTGTCAACGCAACGGGAAGGCTCTTTTTGAGTAAGGTTTTGTTGTTCGTCATAAAATGAAAATGAATAAAAAAACGATAGGTTGAAATGTTAAAAATAGAATAGGGCCGTGGATTCTCCTTCCTCCTTTGTTATTGAACCAATTCGAGGTGGTTTAAATGCCCAGTGATAAAATTAATTTCTTCATTACTTAAATGGATGTCCATGGCGGCGGCATTTTCGAGCGCTTGTTTGGCGTCACGCGCCCCCACCAGCGCAATGGTAATGCCCGGTTGCTCCACGGTCCAACGCAGCACCAATTGTCCAATCGTTGCTTTTTTATCATCGGCCAAAGGTTTGATTTTATCCAAAAATGCATCAACTCGTTTGAGATTTTCATCCTTGTAAAAAAACAGCTTTGCTCGGTGGTCGTCAGCTGCAAATTGGTGGCCGGGTTTCATTTTTCCAGTCAATAATCCACGTTCCAACGGGCTGTAGGCCAAGATGGCTTTTCTGTGTTCGATGCAATACGGAACCGTTTGCTTTTCAATGTCTCTTTTCACCATGCTGTAAGGCACTTGGTTGGAAGCAAGAGGGATGAACTTTTCGGCTTCGCGCATTTGGTCGGCGTTGTAATTGCAAACACCCGCGTAGCGCACTTTTCCTTGCTCTATTAACCGCGAAACGGCCTCCATGGTTTCACCGATGGGCGTTGTGGTGTCTGGCCAGTGAATTTGATACAGGTCAATATAATCGGTGCCCAAGCGTCGCAGGCTGTCTTCACATTCTTTGACAATGCTCTCTTTGCCTGCGTACCGGTAAATATCAATGGCTTGACCGTCGTTTTTTTTGCTGTGCATGGCAAAATCTCCCTTCGCCAAGTCCCAGCGCATCCCAAATTTTGTGAGGATTTGTACTTTGTCGCGCGGAATACCCTTGATGGCCTCGCCCACGATTTCTTCGCTGAGCCCTTGCCCATAAATCGGAGCAGTATCGATGGATGTAACGCCTACGTTGTAAGACGCTCTGATGGCCTTTACGGCTTCGTTTCGCTCGGTTCCGCCCCACATCCATCCTCCGGCGGCCCAAGCGCCAAAGGTAATCACAGATACATCAAGACCTGCTTGATTTTGTTTGTTTGAGGTGCCAATTTTTCGATAGTTCATAGAAATAGTATTAATAACAAAACATGTATACAGGTAGGTTGCCGTTTTTATTTACTATTTTCGATAAAAATCAGTTTACAAATGAACGTTTAAATCTAACTTTGAACAATAGTTTAGGTAATATTGAACAACTCCTTAAAAAGTTAGTGATAGCGATGAGAAAGTTAAGCTCTACCAATTATTATAATCAGACGTTTTTGGAAGATAAATGTGCGCTCAATGAGCTGATTCATCTTCTGAGCAAACGATGGCTAACGGAGGTTATGTTTAGCATTGAAGAAGGCAACAGCCGATTTTCAAGCCTGAAAGAGGACTTAAAGCACATCAGCGACAATATTTTGGCTGACCGCCTCAAGCTTCTTGAACAATATAAACTCATTGTTAGAAACAGTCACTTAGGCGAAGTTCCGGCTCGTGTAGAATATACCTTGACCGAAACGGGCGAAAAACTGAGCGAGTTGCTGGGCGGTTTGTGCAGTTTTGCTGAGAATGAAATGGAATTTCCTTCGTAATTCTATCATTTATTCGGTATAACGCATGTTGCGCCAGCTTCGAAAATTATGAGTTAGGGGAGATGCTTTTGACAGTGGTTTTACTGAAAAACTAGCCGTTACTTTGACCCCAATTACAACGTAACCCCCAAAAATCATTTTCAGTATGTCTAAGTTATTTATGCCATTGTTGTTGGCAGTGTGTTTTCTGAGTTTTGGAGTTTCGGCAAACGCCGCAAAACGTGATTTTTACCAAATCAAAATTTATCACCTCAAAACGGAAGAGCAGGAGAAAAAAGTGGATGCGTTTTTAAAAGACGCCTATCTGCCCGCCCTGCATCGAATCGGTATCAGTAAAGTGGGGGTTTTTAAACCCATCATCAACCCCGAAACGGCCAAGCCGACCGACGAAAAACTTATCTACGTTTTTATCCCTTTCCGCTCACGCGATGATTTTTTTACATTAGAACAAAAACTGGCGAAAGATAAGGCGTATTGGAACGACGGTAAAGCCTACCACGACGCGGTATTCAGTGAGCCGCCGTATGATAGAATTGAGTCAATTTTATTGAATGCGTTTGATAAAAGTCTCCAATTCACAATGCCCCAACTCACTTCTGCGCCCAAAGAAAGAGTCTATGAATTAAGAAGTTACGAAGGCCACACCGAAAAAATATCTAAGAACAAAATAAAGATGTTTAACGACGGCGACGAAATTGGTCTCTTCAAGCGTCTTGGCTTTAACGCGGTGTTTTATGCCGAAGTCGTATCGGGTAGTCGGATGCCCAATCTGATGTACCTCACCACTTTTGAAAACCGCGCTTCCCGCGATGAGCATTGGAAAGCATTCAGCGCCGATGCGTACTGGAAGAAACTTGCGGCGATGCCCGAATACCAAAAGAATGTTTCTAAGAATGACACCCGATTCTTTTACCCAACCGACTATTCTGACATTTAACAACATTTCTTTTATACATCAAAGCAGCGCCAATCGGACCCGATTGGCGCTGCTTTTGTATTCTAGTAATTCATTATTTACAATGTTTTGAATCGTTCAAAGCATTGGCGTTCAATGTCTTCACGGTCGTCGGGGTGGGCTATGTTGATGAGGGCTTTGGCGCGTTGCCGGAGGTTTTTTCCGAACAAATACGCTACCCCGTATTCAGTAATGATGTAGTGCGCGTGGGCACGGGTGGTGACTACCCCAGCACCCTGCTTGAGGTAAGGCACAATCCGTGAAATACCTTTTTGGGTACGGGAGGGAAGCGCAATGATGGGTTTTCCGCCTTGGCTGAGGGCGGCCCCGCGCATAAAATCCATTTGGCCGCCCACGCCCGAATATTGATACGTTCCAATCGAGTCGGAACAGATTTGCCCCGTTACGTCGACTTCTACGGCGCTGTTGATGGCCACCACTTTGGGGTTTTGTTTGATAATATACGGGTCGTTTACAAAATCAATGTCAAGAAACGAAAACGCAGGATTGTCATTGACGTAATCATACAAACGTTTGGTACCTAAGGCAAAACCCGTGACGGTTTTGTTGGGCATGATTACCTTAAATCGGTTGTTGATAACATCTTTGTCGAACAAATCAATCAGCCCGTCGCTGAACATTTCGGTGTGAACGCCCAGATTTTTGTGGTTATAAAGACACTGCAAAACCGCATTAGGAATGGAGCCAATACCCATTTGGAGGGTGCTACCATCGTCAATCAATTCGGCGACGTATTGACCGATTTTTTGGTCACTTTCCGAAACTGAACTGCTGAAATTGGCTTCGTGGAGGGCATCTTCACAATAAACCATCGCGTGAAATTTACTGGCGTGAATCATGCCGTCGCCCTGCGTACGCGGAACGTTGGGGTTTACCTGAGCAATGACGTAACGGGCGTTGTTGACCGCCGAGCGGGCAATATCGACCGAGAGCCCCAACGAGCAGTAGCCGTGTTGGTCGGGTATCGACACGTGCACCAAGGCAACGTCGATGGGCAAAATACCCTGATTAAATAACTCGGGGATTTCACTTAAAAACACTGGAACATAATCGGCCCGCCCTTCATTGACGGCCTTGCGAATGCTCTCCGAAACAAAAAGTGAATTGATGTGAAAATGACCTTGGAATTCGGGTTTATCAATGTATACATTGCCGTAAACGGTGATAGAAACAACCTCAACATCCTGTAAGCGAGGAGCTTCCTGAGCAAGGTGTTTTAAAAGGAACGAAGGTGTTTGTGCACTTCCTTGAACAAAGACTCGGTGGCCAGATTGAACACACGAAAGAGCCTCTTGCGGAGAAACGTAGCTGATTTTTGGGCGCATGGGGTGGGCCGTTTGGTTTGGCGCAATGGTAGGCGCTGTGATGGTTTGAAAAAATGATAATTATCAGGAAATAAAGGGGGAAATATCGGCAAAAGATGCGATTTTAACTACTTTTATCTCTTTAAACCAAGGCTACGTCCTCATTGTGTCGTTTTGTGGGCGGTATTTATTTGTTTTGATTTTTAAATTGTATTTTCAACCGTAAACACTTCATTTTACTTATTTATGCGAAACTTTTACCTTTGGCGAACCCACCTGTTTCTTGCCTTTTTTTGTACCCTAAACTTCGCGCTCAAAGCCCAGACCCTTGCGCCGCTTTCGGTGGAAAAAATCATGCGCGACCCCAAATGGATGGGCGTTGCCCCTTCCAATCCCTACTGGAGTGAAGACGGCACCAAAATTTTCTTTAACTGGAATCCAGAAAAAAACACGGGGGACTCACTCTACGTGTACGAACTGTCAACCAAGCAAACCCGCAAAGTAACGCCGCTGGAGCGCAGTTTGCTGCCGACGGCATCGGGCGATTATAACCGTGCTTTCACCCAAAAATTATTCATAAAAAATGGGGATATTTATTGGATTGACGTGAAAACTGGCCAAACCCGGCAGTTGACCAATACCGTTGATGCAGAATCAAACGTTACGTTTAGCGCCGATGGCAGCAAAGCCATTTTTAGACGCGGGCAAAACTTATTTTCGCAACATTTGCTCACGGGAGAGTTGATTCAATTAACGAATTTTTTGCCCGGAACAAAGAAAGCCGACGCGGCCGCAAACGAGCAGGATAAGTGGCTGAAAAAAGACCAATTGGCGTTGTTTGAGGTTTTGAAAGAGCGTGCTGACAAAAAAAAGGAAGCGGATAAAATTACAAAATCAAACCAACCGAAACGCCCGAAAGAAATTTATACCAACGATGCTATCTTGGATAATATCCTCTTGTCGCCCACGGCGGAGTTTATCACCTACCGTTCGACCAAAGGGGGTAGTGGCGCCAAATCAACCGTTGTGCCGAGTTATGTAACCGAATCTGGCTACACCGAAAACCTGCCCGCCCGCACGAAAGTGGGCGCTTCCCAAAACAACTCTCAGTTGTTTATCTACAACATTAAGAAAGATACCGTACTCGAAGCATCGACCAAAGACCTGACGGGTATCAATGTAAAACCTGAATACCTGAAAGAATACAAAGCCGATACATCAAAAAAAGCCGCCGCCCGCAAAGTGCAGTTTATCAACGTTCAGTGGTCGGAAGATGGCAAGTATGTGGTTGCAATGATGCGTTCGCAAGACAATAAAGACCGTTGGATTGCTTCTCTCGACCCCGAAACCGCTAAATTTAAAGTCCTTGACCACCTGCGCGACGAAGCATGGGTGGGTGGCCCGGGCAGTTTTTGGTTGGAATGGATTGACAACGAGACCATTATTTTTCATTCCGAAGCCACGGGCTATTCGCATTTGTATACCGTCAATGTCCGCACAGGTGAGCGCAAAACCCTCACGTCGGGGAAGTTTGAGGTGCAGCAGGCGCAGCTTTCAAAAGATAAGAAAACCATCTATTTTCAGTCAAACGAAGTACATCCTGGTGAGCAGCATTTTTATAAAATGGCCGTTACGGGCGGGGAGCGTACCAAGCTGACGGGTATGGTGGGGGCAAATGATGCCGCGCTTTCGCCCGATGAGTCGAAGTTGTTGATTCGATACTCTTCGGCCACAAAACCCTGGGAATTGTACCTTCAGGAGGCGCAGCCCAACGCTACGGCTACGCAACTTACAAAATCGCTTTCCCCTGAGTTTAGCTCGTATCAGTGGCGTGAGCCCCAAATTGTGACCGTAAAGGCCAGCGACGGGGTCGATATTTACGCCCGTTTGTACGTTCCCAAAAAGAAAAATGGTGCGGCGGTGGTGTTTGTTCATGGGGCGGGTTACCTTCAAAATGCCCATAAATGGTGGAGTCAATACTTCAGAGAGTATATGTTTCATAACCTGTTGGTGGATTTGGGCTATACCGTGCTCGACATGGATTACCGCGCGTCGGCGGGCTATGGCCGCGATGTACGCACGGGGATTTACCGGTTTATGGGCGGAAAAGATTTGGACGATAACGTTGACGGGGCAAAATTCTTGGTTGAAAAACACGGAATTGACGCCAAACGCATCGGTATTTACGGTGGTTCTTACGGTGGTTTTATCACTTTGATGGCCATGTTTACCAAGCCGGGCGTGTTCAAAGCAGGAGCTGCTTTGCGTCCCGTGACCGACTGGGCGGCGTATAACCATCCTTACACGGCCAATATCCTTAACGAACCCGCCACGGATTCATTGGCGTATCGTCGGAGTTCGCCTATTTATCACGCGGCGGGATTGAAAGATCATTTATTAATTTGTCATGGCATGGTCGATGTCAACGTGCATATTCAGGATTCATACCGTTTGGTACAGCGCTTGATTGAGCTGAAAAAAGACAATTGGGAAATGGCGTCTTACCCCATGGAAGACCACGGTTTTGTGGAGCCAACCAGTTGGATGGATGAATATAAACGCATTCTGAAGTTGTTTCAGGAGAAGTTGAAGAAATGATAATCAGACAGTTAGAGAGTGCAAAAGGCAGGTCTATTTGGGTCTGCCTTTTGTGTAAATGAGGTTTTGAGTGGTTGTAAGAGCCGCTTCGGTGATTCGCCCTTCTACACAAACGTCATTGTGCTGGCGGTGGCGCTGGTTTCTCAAAACCAGCGTTTGGGTTGCTCACAACCCAATGTACGGCATAAAAAAAGAGCCGCACCATGGTGCGGCTCTACAAACAATACTATGATTTAATCTATGATTCTAAACAAACGATTCCAACGGATTTTGTTCAGGATTGACTTTGGATTAGGGTCAATGGACATCCAGATGAAGACCGCTTTGCCGACGATGTGGTCGGCGGGCACAAAGCCCCAAAAGCGTGAATCTGCGGATTCGTAGCGGTTATCGCCCATCATAAAGTAATAATCCTGCTTGAAAGTATAACTTGTGATGGCTTTGCCGTCGATGCTGATGGTGTTTTTGTCTACGACTACTTTTGAGGCGTCATTGTGGTCAAAGAACTTAATCACATGGCCGTATTTTGACACATTGGCCGAGTCAAGTTGTATGGTCAGCCCTGTTTTGGGAACTTGAATTGGGCCCCAAAAGTCAGGGTTTTGCTTGGCACCCGCTGGAAACAGTCCCATTTCGGTGCTTGTGGGGGCATAGCGATATTCGTGTTTTACGTCCTTAATAAAGGGGTGCTTCAACAAACCTTCTACAATTTGTGGGGTCGTGCGAATCTGGTATAAAAATTTGTTGGGAGCCAAAGAATCACTAGGATACGAGCTGTAATCCTGAATGTCTTCGTTTTCAAAGAAACGGTCATCCAATAAGTCTGTAGACCACATGCGGTAGTAAAACTGCGCTTTGGCGGGAACTTCGGCGGGTTTGCCGTTCACGTACACATCGGCGCCTTTAATATCAACCAAGTCGCCACCGACGGCAATACAGCGTTTGATGAAGTTGGTGCGTAAATCAACGGGGAATGCTTTGTAGCCGCCGTTGCCCTGTGCGGGATCTTCAAACGGCTCATCGGGGTCGCCGGGGTAGTTGAACACCACCACATCGTTGCGTTTTACGTCCGAAAATCCCGGCAGGCGGTACATCGGAAGTTGAATCAGGGTCGAAAAAGACGGAATATTGGTTCCCCAGATGGTTTGGTGAGTCAGTGGCACTTGCAAGGGCGTTCCCGGAGTGCGGGCACCGTAATGCAGTTTACTCACAAACAGGAAGTCGCCAATCAACAGGCTCTTCTCCATCGAAGACGAAGGAATGGTGTAGGCTTCTAAAAATAACCAACGGATTAAGGTAGCTGCCACGACGGCAAAAACAATGGAATCAAGCCACTCTCTAAAGGCAGATTTTTTGGGGTTGGGTTTTGACATTTCCGGTAGTATTGAATGCAATTTTGGTGAATGAAAAACTTAGTCTTCGCCGAGCAAATCGTCCATGCCGTAGACTCCCTTGCGAGGGGAGAGCCATTCAGCCGCGACGACGGCCCCTAAAGCAAATCCTTGACGGCTATGGGCCACGTGTTGAATCTCGATGCTATCAACGGCGGAGTCATAGCGGATAACGTGAGTGCCAGGCACCTCACCTTCGCGCAAAGATACAATCGGGATTTGATTTTCGGCAACATCGGCCTGATTGGCCCATTCCGTTTTGGCGGCGAGGTGCTCTATCAGGCCTTCGGCGAGCGTAATGGCTGTGCCACTGGGTGCGTCTAGCTTATGGATGTGGTGAATTTCGGTGGTATGAACGCTGTACTGTGGATAGGGCGCAATGAGCTTGGCCAAGTACTTGTTCAATCTAAAAAATAAGTTGACGCCGATGCTGTAATTGGAGGCGTAGAAAAAAGCGGCTCCGTGCGCTTGGCAAAGTTGTTCGATTTCGGCGCGGTGATGTAGCCAGCCCGTGGTGCCGCATACGGTGGGCAAGCCTTTGTTCATGCACCATTTGAGGTTTTCGTAGGCGGCTTCGGGGGCGCTGAATTCAATGACGGCATCTACATTGTCGCGGCTGAAAGTATCCAGCTCGTGGCGATTGGTAACGTCAATTTTTCCGACAATTTGGTGACCGCGACTCAGGGCGATTTGTTCGATTACTTTGCCCATTTTGCCGTAGCCCAGAAGAAGAATATTCATTAATTTGAAAATTTATTATGTGCCAAAGCACTGGTATGCGTTAAAGGTGAATGAATGAGCAATCAGCAAATTATTATTTAATTGGTATCACTATTTTAGCCCCGATGATGCCCCCCGTAAATGAATTATAGCCAGCATCCGGCTGAACCCGAAACGATATATCTTCCGACATATCAAAGGTTTTTAAGTGAGCTGCTACGTTGGCTTCGATGATATTAAGCGCCCAAACGGCCGTTAGCATCACAAAATTCAAATCCCGGTAGCGACGATAAAAATCTTTCCCTTTCGTAATCTGCTCAATCGTTAGGGTACGTGTTATTTTTTGACCCCGAATGTATACGGGTGCTTCTGTCCGTAATGCCGCGCCTGTTACAGGATTATAACTGTCAATGTAGGGGGTCAGATAGTCGTGGTACCGAATATTGAAATAGCGGATAAAATAAATGACCGTTCCGAAACCTGCGTACACAAAAGGCATTTTCCAATACTGTTTGTTGTACGCCTGCCCAAGGCTTGGCACCACGAGCGAATATATCGCGGCTTTGCGGGGGCTGTGCTTGGCCGCAGGCTTGGTCGGGGCCACGATTTTGGCCAGGGTATCCTTCAGTCCCTGAGCGTTTTTGAGTGAATCAGGGCGCAGGGTATCGGCAAGGGTTGCCAAACGGGCAAAGCGCTTTTGCAGGGAGTCTGTTTTAACTTGCTGGCTCATTACTCCTGACAACCCCACTACACACCAGCAAATGAGCAATAATCCCGACCGTATCACGATTCAAATTTTAAAACCTTTAAAATCCGTTCCAACTCATCCTGCGAAGTAAAAGGAATTTTTATTTCTCCTTTTTGTTTGTCGTCGGTTTTAATCGAAACCTTTGAACCAAAATACGAAGAAAGTTTAAACTGCAACGACCGCATTTCCTGCTTTACCACGCTCGGGCGACGGTCGTGGGAGTTAGGGTCGGGCGTTTCCATCTGGAGACTCCGCACGGCATCTTCTACTTTGCGTACCGACCAGGCTTCTTCGATGGTTTTACGAAACAGTTTAAGCTGTACGTCCGGATTGTCAATGTTGATGATGGCTCGGGCGTGGCCCATCGTGATTTGGTCGTCGCGCAGGGCGGCCTGAATCATGGGCGGGAGTTTGAGCAAACGTATGTAATTGTTGACCGTTGTACGGTTTTTGCCGACGCGCTCCCCCAATTCGTCTTGCTTGAGGCCACAATCCGAAATCAGTCGCTGATAGCTCAGGGCAATTTCGATGGCGTTGAGGTTTTCGCGTTGTATGTTTTCAATCAAGGCCATTTCCAGCATTTGCTGGTCGTTGGCCGTCCGGATGTACGAAGGAATGTGGGTCAGACCTGCTAGCTTTGAAGCCTGCAAACGTCGCTCTCCCGAAATCAACTGGTAGCGGTCTCGGCCAATCTGACGTACGGTGATGGGTTGGATAATACCCTGAATACGAATGGATTCCGCTAATTCATTGAGGGCTTCTTCATCAAAACGCGTACGAGGTTGAAAAGGGTTTACATCTATCTGCTCAACGTGAATTTCGCTCATCATGCTCACGTTATCGTAAGGCAAAGGGCGAGTTGAACGGTTGACGTTATCGCTGTCATGGAGTAATGCGCCCAAACCACGTCCAAGTCCTGTCATTTTTTTAGGAGCCGCTTTTCCAATATTTTCCATGTGTAGAAGATTTTTTATGAATGTTGGGTTGAATGAAAGACGTAACTTTTTGTAAACCTGTCACTTATGCCAATAAAGCGGAACAAAACAGCCCGCTGGGAAATTAATTGGCTTTTCGTACGGTTTGTTCGTCCTGTTCAAGCAGCCCATTCTTACTTAAAATTTCGCGGGCAAGGTTGAGATAACTGACCGCGCCCTTGCTGTCGGAATCCTGCGCAATGGTAGGAACACCGTAGCTCGGAGATTCACTGAGACGGATATTTCGGGGAATGATGGTATTGAAAACCATGTGTTTGAAATGCGCCGTTACCTCATTGACGACTTGGTTAGAAAGGCGTACGCGCATGTCATACATGGTCAGTAGAATGCCTTCGATGGCCAAATTGGTATTGAGTCGGGTTTGGATAATCTTAATGGTATTGAGCAATTTACCCAGACCTTCCAACGCAAAATATTCGCACTGCACGGGTACAATCACCGAATCGGCGGCCGTTAGGCTGTTGATGGTAATCAAACCCAGCGAGGGAGAGCAGTCAATGATGACAAAATCGTAGTCTTCTTTGATGGGCCACAAAGCTTCTTTCATTTTTTCCTCGCGGTTTTTGAGATTAATCATTTCAATCTCTGCTCCTACAAGGTCGATGTGGGAAGGCAAAAGGTACAGATTTTCGAAGTTGGTTTCTACGATGGCTTCCTGAGGAATGACACCTTCTACCATACATTCGTAAATGCTGTATTCGATTTCTTTGGGGTTAAAACCCAAGCCCGACGTAGAGTTGGCCTGAGGGTCAGCGTCTACGATTAAGGTTTTAAAATCCAGTACTGCTAAACTTGCTGCCAGGTTGATGGCAGTGGTCGTTTTACCGACGCCACCTTTTTGGTTGGCTATTGCTATAATCTTGCCCATTGTTGTTAGGTTTACCGCCTTCAAATATCCATCTTTATTCGGACTCTGCCAAACTGTTCCACGTAAAAAATGTTAAATGTTTCACGATTTGGTAGTAAGCAGTTGGCACTTAACCCTTAGCAAAGCAACGGTTTTGATTTTTTGAAGGGACTAACTTTCTAATTAAACATAATAAATGAAAGAATGACCTAAATGAGTGGTAGTGAGGCTCATTTGGAAACGTGTAAATTTTAACAATCATTTAATAATCCATCACTGGGAGTACTTTCTGTATGCTTTCGGAGATGATTTAACATCTAATAACCGCATCCGCCAATATATGCTTTAAAAATACTGCCACTTTGGGCTTCAAAACCTGGTTGAAGGGTGACCGATTTTCCCGCGTTGAGCAGTACGTTTGTGCCAGTTGAAACCGTTGTTGGTCCGCCGTTTTGGGTGGTAATTGTCAATGCAGCATCATATTTTCCAGTGGTGATGGTTCCTGATACGAGGCGTGTATCGGGGCAGGGAGGAGAAACGCCCGTTTCCTGAATGAGAATGTTGTCCAAAAACAGCCGATTGCCCCATCCACCCACATCTTCGAAAACCAACTCTAGGGTTTTGCCAGCATAGGCCGATAAATTAACGGTTTCTTTCCGCCATTGGCTGCAATCTGCTGGGGTAAAAAGTCCCGTTTGGTCGGGAGCCGTGGCCAGCGTACTTCCTGATTTATCATAAAGAAGTTGTTGGGTTCCATCGCACGCAATGCCCCAAACCCTAAGTTTGTCGAATTTTACAGCATCATAACGGGCATAGGCTACGTCAAAAGTAAGGCTGGCAGAATCCATGTTGGAAAGGTCAACAAAACGCCTGAGTCGGTCTATCTTTCCAGTATTATCGGCGGCTCGGTTATTGATTACGGCAGCGTTGGCATGACAGGTGTTGCTTTCTGTAGTCCACACAACGGCATCATTGTCAAGGTTTTGGTTAATCCAATGGGTTAAGTTGGCAACAAACTGCTCATTTACAGGCTCAGCAATATGCCGTGCCGCGTCGGTAGGAAAAGCATCGTAAATATCTTTGATGCCGTCGTTGTCGCGGTCGATTCCTTTTACGTAATTCAGTAGCGTAGTCAAAGCCTGCGGGGCATTGGCGGGCGAGGGTGAGCCAGCTTGGTTCAACGTGCTTTCGCCGTGACATGACGTGCAGGTCCGAACCTCTCCCGCTTTGGTGCTTATCCATAGCCGTTCACGTACAATTCCCTTGTTGTTGGCGTCGGTTAGTTGCCAAGTCAAGGCGCGTTTGGCGGGGACAATCATGGCGGCGGAGCCGTCTGGATGGATATTGGCACTGCCTTGGGCACCACTGGTTGGAGGATTGTAAACGACGGCCGTAGGGTCGTGCAAAAACTTGGCAATGCCTCTTCGTCCGGGCTTGGGCGTTGCTATTCCGCCGATACCGCGCAACAAATCGTTTTGTAAAAATTGGAGGTGTTTTACTTCATAAACAGGGGAGGGGCTGACTGGATTGATGGTTTGGTGGGCGCTACCCGACACCTTTAAATTAAACGGTTGCTGTTGGTCGGCGTCGTCCCGGCTGGTCACGTCACGGATGGCAAGGACGGATAGGTTATTGCGGCGAAGAAATTTTTGAAAATCGTGCAAATTCACGCCCGCCGCCGCAAAAAGTGCCTGCTCAGAAGGGGCGACGGTTTGCAAATGGAGGGTAGGTGTGGTAGGACGCGGGGTAACTTTTACTTCTACGGGGTAGGTTTCCCAAAGTACGCCAGAATACGTTAATAACTCATCGGGACTCCACCAAGATACGGTTTTGGTGATGCCCGCTCCCGTCAAAGCCGTGGCCGAGGCTTTAAAATAGCTGCCAGTGGCTTCCAAAAGACGAATACGATAATCGTATTTGCTGAGCGGAGCGCCAGAAGTGCCAATATTTTCATCGTAATCGGTTGCGTGTGAGTGCGATACAATGACCTGTCCATCCGAAAGTGGTAGGGGAGTGCGATACATGCCGCTGTGGTTTGCGCTGGGTGTTTCGTCGGGAGCGCGCGTGTCGGGGTGCGTAACGTAGGTAAAAGTAATTTGTTCGGGGTGCATTCCGGGCGGTGCGTTTACTTTTACCACCATTCCTGAGGCGTGTGTGCCAAACTCGGGGGCTTCGATTCCGTAATAAAGACCCGGCGTGACGGGAGATTCACGAATATGAAACATCGCCCGAATGGGCGTCGGACTGATAGGCGTGTAGAAATCGTGAAGATTGGGGTCATTGGTAAAATTTTGGGTCATATAATTCCCCATTTCGTGCCGGCCCAAGTGGTTGAGCATTTCCATTTCGGAGCCGTCTTCGTTCATCATCCAAGGATTGAAAATATTGAAGTTTTGGGGATTGGTATTGGCCCACTGCGGCAGCGAAAGTAAATCGGTTCGGCCAGGACGCGGCTCAGGGAAGATTTCTACGTCGGGTAAAATAGACGATTTGGCGGCGTTGGCGGTTTCATCGGCGTAGTTAAAAGTGCCGTAACCTGTGTTGTCGATGATGTCCGCATCAGCCTGTTGGTCGCGCTGAAGGTGGTCCCACCGCGTGAAGATGACGCGCCCAGCGTGGTCAATGCTTGGCGTAAAATCTCCCGATGGTGAATGAGTCAACATTTCCAGCCCGTCGGTCATCGAACAAGCATTGGGGTCGAGTCGCCAAATCCCCGACACGATGGGGGAAGATTCGTATTCGTCGTGTTGTGGATACAGGTGCGCAGCTCCGCCTAGGGGCATGTCGGTCGTAAAAAGAATGCGGTCGTCGGTTCCGTAAATCGGCTGAATGTTGTTGTAGCCCACGGGTTGGTTGGGCACGAGCGTAATCACAGGGGTATCATTTTTACCTAACCCCGTAATCTCGTATAACTTCCAACGGTAGCTCTGAACCTGATAACGGGCCGTAGCCGAGCCGACCACCATGCTGAACAATGCTTTGGTGCCACTCCAATGCACAGATGGGTCACGTACTGCAATAGACGTAGCGCCCTGCATTCCCGTTTGCCCGTAACCTGCCGTTTGGGTCAGATTCTTCAACGAGCCGTCGGGATAGCGAATGTAAAGGTCGCCGCCTCGCGGGGCCGAAAAGGTGCTTGCCTGGTGATTGCCGAAGGTTTCTAAGCTGGTGGCAAATCCAAACGGTTGAGGCACTTGGGTACAAAACAGAATGGGATTGGGCAAGGTTTGGGCGCGGAGTAAGAGGGAAGAAAGGGAGAATACCGCTAAAAGAAAATGTGTTTTCATGGCTGAGCAATAGTTAAAAACATAAAGAAAACAGGTAAGAAAAAGCGTAATGGAAAAATGAATATGGTTGCCAGTAACCGCTGGAGAGCGTGGCTTTAAATGCGTTTGCCTTGGGCAAAAAAGTAGGGAAGATATTCGGAAATAAACCGCAGGTTTCAGCACTGAAATCGTAGAAACAGTCTGCTAAACAAAGGTATAGATAGTTTGCATTAATTTCCCAACCGTTTAATCGAAAACCATGGCTGTCATTGTTTTACCATTTAAAGGTTTTGAAACACTGGAGATTACGCCAAGAAAGGAGGGTTAGTTTTGCAATCTTGTCAATTTCGTAAACAGCGAGTTGTTGCAATGCCTTCGGAAAGTAGATAAAGCCCAAATTGCCTTTAAAACAATAGATAAAACAAGGCATCTCTCATGGCAAAGTATCTTCTGATTTTTTCACTGGCGGGTATCCTTACCCTTACTAACCTTTTTCTGATTCCATCCCAAAAAACGGTTCGACTGTTTGATGGTAAAAGTTTTAAGGGCTGGGAAGGCGATACCATCACTACTTGGCGGATTGAAAACGGGGCGCTTGTGGGTGGCTCGCTCGTGACCAAAGTGCCTCATAATGACTTTCTTTGTACCCAACGTAGCTTTTCGAATTTTATCTTGAAACTCAAATTCAAATTGTCGGGTACGGAGGGTTTTATCAATTCTGGAGTCCAGTTTCGCAGCAAGCGATTAACCAATCCCGCCTACGAAATGATTGGTTATCAGGCCGATTTGGGAGATAATTATTGGGCAAGTTTGTACGACGAATCAAGAAGAAATAAAACCTTGATTGGCCCAGATGCGGCGCTCGTTAAAAAAATATTGAAGCCCGGGGCTTGGAATGACTTTGAAGTTCGGGCCGAAAATCGCCGAATTCGTATCCTTTTAAATGGTCAGCAGACCGTAGACTATACCGAACCCGACGAGAGCATTCCGCAATCGGGCCTGATTGGGTTGCAAATCCACGGAGGCGGAAAAGCGGAAGTGGCGTATAAGGATATAATTATCCAAGAACTACCTTAACCTAACCTCTAGCATGAACAAACGTACTTTCCTGAAAACCTCCTCTGTGCTACTTACTGGGACCATGTTGAATCATTTAATTTCGTGTAAAAAAGCCGAAGCCCGTACCAATTGGGCGGGTAACCTGACTTACAGTACCGACAATTTGCACACGCCCAAAACGGTGGCCGAATTGCAAGAAGCCATCAAAAGCTGTAAAAAAGTAAGGGCTTTAGGGACCAAACACTGTTTTAATACAATTGCGGACAGTACCGAAAATCAAATTTCCACGGCAGAATTCAACAAAATTATTTCGTTGGACAAAGAGAAGAACACCGTGACGGTGGAGGCGGGTATCAAGTACGGAGAATTGTGTAAATACCTAGATGACAATGGCTACGCCTTGCCCAATCTGGCGTCGCTGCCGCATATTTCGGTGGCGGGGGCGTGTGCTACGTCTACGCACGGTTCGGGAATCAAAAACGGCAGTTTAGCTACGGCGGTTTCGGCCATGGAAATGGTCAATGGCAAGGGTGAAGTGGTGAATTTGTCCCGCGAAAAAGACGGCGATGAATTTTTGACCGCAGTGGTTGGCTTGGGCGCGATGGGCATCGTGACCAAAATGATACTTGACCTACAACCGACCTTCAAAATGAAGCAGGTTGTTTACCAAAATTTACCAATGGCGGAGTTAGAGAAAAACTTTGAAGCGATTATGTCGGGTGGGTACAGCGTGAGTTTGTTTACGGATTGGACCAAAAAGAACGTCAGCGAAGTGTGGATAAAAAGCAAAGCCGAAGACATGAAGGACGTGGCTCCCACGTATTTCGGCGCAACCTTGGCTACCAAAAACCTCCACCCCATCGAAGCCCTCGACCCCATCAATTGCACCGACCAAATGGGCGTAGAAGGCCCGTGGTACGAGCGGATGCCGCATTTTAAAATGGGCTTTACCCCCAGCAGTGGTAAAGAATTGCAGTCGGAGTATTTTGTGGCTTTTGAGCACGCCTACGAAGGCTTTATGGCCATTGAAAAACTCAACGAAAAGGTCTCTCCTCATCTGATGATTACGGAAGTACGGGCCATTGCCGCCGATGATTTATTTATGAGTCCGTTTTATAAAAAGACTTGTGTGGCGTTTCATTTTACTTGGAAACAAGAAATTCCGGAAGTAATGGAGTTGTTGCCCCTCATCGAAGAAGCGCTTGCGCCGTTCAATCCACGGCCGCATTGGGGAAAACTATTTACGTTGAAGCCATCGGTATTGCAGTCAAGAATCGAAAAATTGTCTGAATTCAAAGCCCTGATGGCCAAGCATGACCCCGATGGAAAGTTCAGGAATGAGTTTATTGAAACAAACCTTTTTGGCGAAGCGTAGAGGTGAAAGTCAGACGATAGTCAGACTGGACGGGGGCGTCAGGTTTGGGCAAAACGGAACAAAAAAGACGTCGAGTAATCGACGTCTTTTTTGTTGAAAGAGATATTGAATTCAGAAAAAGCTAGACGGCAAAACTTTCGCCACAGCCGCAAGTACGGCTGGCGTTGGGATTGACAAACTGAAAACCTTTTCCGTTGAGTCCGTCCGAGAAGTCCAATACGGTGCCCGCCAAGTACAGAATGCTTTTTTTGTCGACTACAATTTTGATGCCCTTATCGACAAACTCCATATCAGTGGGTTGTTTCTGAGAATCAAATTCGAGGTTGTACATCAAGCCTGAGCAACCGCCACCCTGCACACCTACCCGGATGTGGCTATCGTCGGGACGCCCTTCTTCTTTGCGCAATTCAAAGATTTTATCTTTTGCTTTATCCGTTACCGTGACCATTGTGTCTTATATTTCAGAATAATAAATTTATTATTTACTACCCCTAAAAACCAATTCAAGAGTTTAAAAGTTTCAAATCAAGAGGGATTCTTACGGTGGTTTTTGAAACTATAAAAGGTTGTTGGAAAAACAAATTGTAACTTTGAGGGTTAAAAAGCGAGAGCATATATTAAATACACATGTCAATAAAGTATTATCATCTGAAAGTAAAAGAAGTCATAAAAGAGACAGCAGAAGCCGTTACGATTGCGTTTTGGCATCCGTTGAGTGAAATGATAAAGTATAAGCCGGGGCAGTTCCTGACCTTGCTGGTGACTGTCGACGGACAGAAAGTACGGCGTTCTTACTCCATGAGTAGCTCGCCCCACACCGACACAGCCCCCGCCGTAACGGTCAAAAGAGTGCCGGGTGGTTTGGTCTCTAATTGGCTCATCGACCACGTAAAAGTCGACGATTTCATTGAAGTAATAGAACCCATGGGGCATTTTATGGTCGAGCCAGATGCGCGCAACGCCCGCACCGTGGTGCTGATAGGCGCGGGGAGTGGTATTACGCCGTTGATGTCGATTGCTAAATCTCTCTTGAAAATAGAAGCCGAAAGTCGTGTAATACTCTTGTACGGCAACCGCGATGAATCTTCGATTATCTTTAAGTCGCAACTAGCCGAAATGGCGCAGCAGTTTGGTGCTCGGTTTGTGTTAAAATATACCCTCAGTCAGCCGCTAAATGGTTGGGAAGGGCATGAAGGGAGATTGAACCGACCACATATTTTGAAGTTATTGGAAGAAGTGGAAGACTTTGTTCCCACGGCGGCGGAGTATTATCTTTGTGGTCCAGAGGGGATGATGGCGGAAGCAAAAGAGGCGTTGTCATTGCTGAAAGTGCCCGACGAAAAAGTGCATAAAGAAAGTTTCGGAACGGCCCATACGGTGGGAGAGGTAGTGGAGCAGGACGACGACGGTAGCCTCAAAGCGCAGGAAATCACCGTTTTGTACGAAGGCAGTGAGTATAAATTTATGGTAGAGCCGCACCAAACGATTTTGGAAGCGGCGCTGGAATTGGACATTGATTTGCCTTATTCGTGTCAGGCGGGGATGTGTACGGCCTGCATGGGTAAATGCACGTCGGGCAAGGTGCACTTAGACGAGGACGACGGACTGACGAAGTCGGAGCTGGCGGCGGGGTATATTCTTACTTGCGTGGCACATCCGCTGTCGAAAGATGTCGTGGTGGAAATCGAGTAACCCGGCACTTTTTTTGCCGTAATACATGAATTAACTGTTTTAAAGATGGATATTACGTTTCGCACCTACGAACTCAGTGACCGCACCGAGTTGGAAGAAATTTTTTTACAGAACACCCCAAAGTATTTTGCTCCTGAAGAATTGGGGGATTTTTTGGAATACCTCGATATATTCGGCGACGATTATGTGGTGGCAGTAGTAGATGGCCGAATCGTGGGTGGCGGCGGATACTGGATTCGCTCTTCCGACCATCAGGGAGGGCTTTCGTGGGCGTTTTTACGTCCCGATTTTCAGGGAACAGGCGTAGGAAAAGAATTGGCTCAGTATCGCATTGAAAAAATTAGAGAGACAGGTTTGGCCAAAACCATCATGGTCGAGACGTCGCAACATTCGTTTGGGTTTTATGAAAAGTTAGGATTCAAACTGCTTAGTAAGCAGTCGGATTATTGGTCAAAAGGCATTGATTTATACTCGGCGGTGTTGGAATTGTAAGTTTGTTTTTTGTAAATTAGCTACAAAAAAAACGCCCTTTAAACGAAAATGTCAGCTCAAACACAACAGCATTTTACGCCCGAGCAATACCTCGAAATGGAGCGAAAAGCCGTTTACAAAAGCGAGTATTTTCGCGGTGAAATTTTTGCAATGGCAGGTGCGAAACCCCGCCATAACCGGATAACGGGTAATTTGAACATCCTAATAGGTAGTCATCTTTGGAAAAAACGCTGCCAAGTATTTGGTAGTGACCAGCGAGTTCTGACAGCCACGGAAGATGGATTGTACAGTTATCCCGATTTGAGTATTGTCTGTGGCCCTCCGCGTTTTACAGACTTGGTGAGCGATACGATTATAAATCCAACCATAATTGTGGAAGTGTTGTCTAAAGGTACCGAAGGCTACGACCGAGGCGAAAAGTTTAGGTTATACCGTCGTTTGCCCACGTTTGTGGAGTATTTGCTGGTAGATTCGCGCACCATGCAAGTGGAAGTACATCGAAAAAATGAAGAAGGAATTTGGTCGTTGATGTCAGAAGCAGAGAAACCAGAACAGTCAGTGTACCTTCAAACCATTGATTTACCGCTTCTATTAAGTGATATATACGAAGGTTGGGCGGACTTGCCCGCCAACGAAGATTGAGACAAATCTCATTTTTTAAGGTGTGAGGTTTGAACAGTAAAAAACCTCACAGGTTTAGGCATTAAATTACTGCCAAAGCCTGTGAGGTTTAATGGTTTTTTACAATCTCGAAACGGCTTGCTGAACGAAGGCCGTCAAGTCGCTGCCCGACAACATTCCCTGCGACAATAGCGCCAAGTTGTAAGCGTGACGAATCAGGGCAGAGGCCTCTGATGGGTCAGTGGCGTTCAAGACTTTTTGCGTAACGGCATGGTTGGCGTTGATGGCTAAGTTGAGCATCGTTGGCATATCGCCAAACATTGATTTTTGTCCAGAAGTAGCCGCCATATCGTTCATACGACGAATAAACTCAGGAATCGTAATGACCACGGGCATTTCGTCCGTTGGCATAGCCTCAACCGTAATCGTGAGCTTAGGCGCCCCGCCGAGGGTTTCTTCAAACAGCTTTTTAGCGCGCTCTTCGTCGTCTTTTGAAAGTACACTTTCGAGTTTGATTTCTTTCTCAATCAGTTTATCCAACGTATCGGCATCGACACGCTTGATGCTGGTTTTCTCGATTTTGTACTCAATACCGTTGATAAAGTGTGGGTCAATGACGCTGTCAAAAATCAGTACATCGTAGCCGCGTTTTTGCGCAGATTGAATGTACGTATCTTGCTTTTGCACGTCGCTTGCATACAGCCACACTACGGTGCCGCCTTTATCGGTTTGATTTTCTTTGACTTTTTCGGTGTATTCTTCAAACGTAAAGTGCTTGCCCGCGAGGTTTTTAACGAGGCAGAATTCTTTGGCTTTTTCGCCAAATTTGTCGTCTGAAATCATACCATATTTTACAAACAGTCCGATGTCGTCAAACTTCTTCTCGAAGCCTTCACGGTCGTTACGGAAGATTTCCGAAAGCTTATCGGCTACCTTACGAGTAATATATCCGTTGATTTTCTTGACGTTTGAATCCGACTGCAAATAACTGCGAGATACGTTGAGCGGAATATCCGGTGAGTCAATCACGCCGTGGAGCAATTGTAAGAAATCGGGTACCACATCTTTCACCTCATCGGTGATAAACACCTGACGGCTATAGAGTTGGATTTTTTCCTTCTTGATAGAGAAGTCGTTTTTGAGTTTCGGGAAATACAAAACGCCCGTAAGGTTGAACGGATAATCGACGTTGAGGTGAATCCAGAACAAAGGATCTTCGCTCATCGGGTGCAATTCCTTGTAGAACGCAATGTAATCTTCGTCTTTCAGTTCAGACGGTTGCTTGGTCCAGATTGGGTTGGGATTGTTGATGATTTTTTCGTCAAATTCAATCTCAACGGGCAAGAATTTGCCGTATTTCTCTAAAATCTCGTTGAGGCGGTATTTCATCAAAAATTCTTCCGAATCTTCGGCAATATGCAGAATGATGTCGGTGCCTCGGTCTTCTTTTTGGGCGGGTTCAATGCTAAATTCCGTTGAACCATCGCAGGTCCAGCGAACGGCCTCGGCGCCTTCCTGAAAAGATTTGGTGATGATTTCTACTTCTCTCGCCACCATGAACGAAGAATAAAATCCGAGTCCGAAGTTTCCGATGATGTTGCCGCGCGTATCTTCTTTTTCTTTGTATTTCTCCACAAATTCGGCGGCTCCCGAAAACGCAATCTGATTGATGTATTTCTTGATTTCGTCGGCCGTCATCCCGATACCTCGGTCGCTGATGGTAATGGTTTTGGCTTCTTCGTCCAGTTTTACCGTTACTTTCAGCTCGCCCAATTCACCATTGAATTCACCGAAACCTGCCAGTTTTTTGAGTTTTTGGGTGGCATCTACGGCGTTAGAAACCAACTCACGCAAAAATATTTCGTGATCAGAATAGAGGAATTTTTTGATAATTGGGAAAATATTGTCGGTATGAATCGACAATTGACCTTTTTCGGCCGCTGATGTAGTTGCTTCCATAATCAATGTTTAAGTGATTAAATGTTATGACGATTGACAACCGGTCAATTTTTATTCCAAGGCATAGATTTCTGACAATCTGTCAGAAATTAGTTATTATACAGAAATAAGCAGTCATAAAGGGAAGCATTACTGAATCTCAATCCCAATTTGGCGCATCAAGGCCGTGGCGTTGAACTCCCGACAAACCCCCTCTTGCAAGCGATAATCGAAGTGAAGCTGACCGTCGGCAAAGGTCGAATAGAAGCTATAATTGTGGATATAATCATGCACCGACGACATCATTCCCAGTTCTAAATCGTGCGTGGAAACAAACCCTGAGCAGTGCAGTAAATGGAGTTGTCGAATCAAGGCTTCGGCTCCTTTGTGGCGGTCGACCGAATTGGTACCTTTCAGGATTTCGTCTAAAAAGTAAAAAACAGGGATATGGGATGATTTGGCGAGTTGCAGCAACGCTTCCAACCGTTTGAGTTCGGCATAGAATGAAGATGTATTTTCTTCGAGTGAATCCTGCGTTCGCATACTCGTAAATACCCGAACGGGCGAGCACGTAAAAGCCGTTGCGCACACCGTAGAGCCTGCCAGCGCAAGTACCGTGTTGAGGCTTAGTGTACGTAAAAAAGTACTTTTCCCCGACATGTTAGACCCCGTAATGATGGCCGTTTGTCCCACGTGGCTAAGCTCAAAATCATTACAAACCCTTTTGTCGGGATGTATTAGCGGATGCCCCGCCTGTTGTGCTTTAAATTCAAAGGATTCGGGAGAAATTTCCGCAAACGGATACTGAGGATTGGCGTAGGAAAAACCCGCCAAACTGCACAAGGTCTCCATCTCGCCCGCTACCGAGAGCCACTTGGCAAGGTCGTGGCGGTGCGTTTTTTTCCAGGCTTCTAACTTCGTCATCCATTGCAAATCCCACAAAGATGGCAATCCAACGGCCAGCATAAAATAAGGATTAAGTCGAAAGTTGAGACTTTCGGTGACAGATGCGAGGGTGTCAATATGTTTAGATGCGGTGGTGCTCCCCGATTGTAACTGATATTGAAGCTGTTTGAGTTTTGCCGACTGAAAAGGCTGATTTTCAATCTTTTTGAGCAATACACCTAGGGCTTTCAGGGTGTCTACGATTCCCTGAGATTGCTCCGCGTATGCTTTGACCGAAGGGTTTAATTTACTCAAAATAAAGCTGTGGAAACCTAATAAAAGCAGTACGACTGACCATGGTATAATGCCTGCAAATGCCCCGATAATAAAGCCGATGGTGAGCAACGGCAGCCAACGGAGTTTTTTCCATCTCAGGATAGACTCATTTTCACCAGCATGAAGCCAATGTTCCAAAAAATCAGTTGGCTCGGCAATTTGTTTTTCCAGTCGGGCATTCGCTTCCAGCTCTTGACGCCAATCCAGCAATGGGGCAAGCTCTTTAATCGCTACCTGTCGCACCGCAATTTCGATGGGGTCGGCGGGGGCGAGCAGCCAATTGGCTAAAGTTTGCATCCCTACCCGCGTATGTGCTCGGTTGAGCAGTCTGAACAAAGAATGAGGCCCAAAAATATCGAGGTCGTTGCTATAAATGTGGTTTTTGATGCCAAACTCCTCACCCGTCTGTGGGCGGGAAGAACGTAGGAAAAGGCGCTCTGTTTCGTCGGCGTTGAGGGCGGCCAAGGCGCGGTGGAGCTTCAGTTGGTGTTTGGTAGCTTGATGCTTACGTAGAATAAAGGCAAAAATGACTAAACCCACAACCCCCGCGGTGACGGGAATCCACAAAGAAAAAGTGAGTGATTGCCAAACGGCCACGATTGCCCCAATGAACACAATGAGGCGGATGGTCGAGAGTTGATTATAGGTTTTCTGAAAAGCGTCGGCCTGCTCTTTAAATTGGGCTTGACGATGACGAAAAATTTCGGAAGGGGTCACGGCTGTTTTTGCCCGCAAAGGTAGCAATACCCTTTCGGATTATCAGAACTCTGGCGATAAAATGGCTTAATTCAGCGAATAAAGAGGCAATTTTACGGCGGTAGCGGTATTGTTGAACATCAATTCGCTAATGGTCGCCTGCATATAGCCAATCAGCGGAAACTCGGCAATAATCTCCATCACTTCTATGTCATTTTCGGCTTTGATAACGCACCACAACTTGGAGCGGTCGGAAGCGAGTGAATACGATGTTATTTTTCCCTTTTCCATCAACTTATTGATTTTCAATCGTTGACGAGGGATTTTTGCGATAAATTCCTCCGTTGTTTCCTCAGGAAGAATAAACTCAACCATAAATTGGCTCATATTGGATGCAAGTTTTGGGGTGAATTATAAACTGCCTTATTAATCCACCTTGTATTGTTTAGGGCAAGGATACGTGGACTTCAACGTAACAGCCGTACGAATGAAATGGTTCGTAAGACTGTATTTGCTTCGTCAGAATTACGTTCGCAGACCGAAATAATCATTTAATTTTTTGTTGTTTTGCGTTGTCAACCACTAAAACCATTGAATTTTTCATGCCACTGCCCAGAAAAGCCAGCGAATCTCACACTATTATGACCGAAATGGTATTGCCCAACGATACCAATACCCTCAATAACCTAATGGGCGGGCGCTTGTTGCATTGGATGGATATTTGCGCGGCCATTACCGCCCAAAAACACGCCCACAGAACGGTCGTTACCGCTTCGGTAGATAATGTGTCGTTTGCTGAACCCATTAAACTCGGAAATATTGTCACGTTTGAGGCACAGGTCACGCGCGCTTTTACGTCTTCCATGGAAGTACACATCAAAGTAAGCGCGCAGAATCTTTCAGCAGGCGAAAAAGCCATTCATACCAACGCCGCTTTCTACACCTTTGTGGCCGTTGACCAAAGTGGTCGCCCGATTGAAGTAGCGCCCGTAATTACCGAAACAGAAGAAGAAAAAGAACTGTTTCAAAGTGCTTTGCGCCGTCGTCAGTTGCGTTTGGTTTTGGCGGGGCGTATGAAGCCATCCGAAGCTACCGAGTTGAAAGCACTTTTTGGAGAATAAGCCATCAAACCGTTCCTATTTTTCGGGAGGAAAAGGCCAGGGGTTTTTCAGAAAAAAGCACCTTGGTCTTTGTCCATGTTTCTTTGAATAATTCCGAATTACGGTAGTTGTTCAAAGCGGTAACATCATCCCAATGACTATTGGTGATGAAAACGTTGGGATGATCATAATCACTCAGCAACTCAAGGTGGCGGCAGCCAGGCATGGCGCGAATCTTGTGTTTTGAGCGGTCAAAAATGTCTAAAAATTCATCGACTTTTTCGGGCTGAAAAGTCATACGTACAATTCGGATAAGCATGTTTTGAAGAGGTTTTGAAATGAATACTTGGATTCCAGCTTTTCACTTCAGGTTTCTTTCGGCGTTTACTTTCCCCGATAAACAGCCTTTCTTTTCTGTAAAAATGCCATAATTCCTTCGGAGGCGTCGTAAGTACGGCTTAGGTCATCTTGGCGCTCGGCTTCGAGTTCAAGCATTTGCTCCAGATTGGAGTTAATTGATTGATTAAGTACCTGTTTCATAGCCCCAATCGCTTTGGTGGGGGCATTTCGATAATAACTTACGACTTCGCTCACGACCAAATCCAACTCACTTGAGGGAACCGCCCTGGAAATAAGCCCCATTTGAACGGCTTCGGCTGCCGAAACTTTTCGCCCTGTACTTGCCAACTCAAAGGCGCGTTGCATTCCGACCAATCGTGGCAAAAAGAATGTTGAGCCTGCATCGGGCATTAGGCCGATGTTGACAAAAATTTGGCTTAAGTAGGCGTCTTCTGCGGCAATGACCACATCACAAGCGAGCGCTAAGGAGCATCCAGCCCCCGCTGCTACGCCGTTTAATCGGCAAATAACGGGCTTGGGAATGGAACGAATGGCCAGAATCATAGGATTGTAGTTGGTACGGAGTGAATCGCCCAGACTTTTAGCCCCTGCCATTCCTTCTTTTAAATCGGCTCCTGAGCAAAAGGCTTTTTCTCCCGCTCCCGTAATGACCACCACCCGGACGGCATCGTCTTCGGCAGCGGCATTGATTGCGGCCGTAATATCCTGCAATAAACCCGGACTGAGGGCATTGTAAACTTGGGGGCGGTTGAGAGTGATGCGAGCTACGCCGCCAAACAGTTCAAACAAAATATTGTCGAAGTTCATCGATAGGTTATTTATAGGATAAAGCAATAGTAAAACGTTGGCAACGAGAGGTTTGTTATACAAACCACCAAACTGTCACCAAACTTATAGAAACGCCCAAAAAAAGCCCAGCCGCCACTTGCGCAGGGGTATGGGCGTTGAGTTTGAGGCGAGCACTAATTAAAAAGCCAGTCATCAAAATGAGCACAATGAACGAATACATGAGATTGGTATGACCAAATTTGACAATGATGCCCAACACCGCTCCCAACATCCCACCTATACCGACGGAATGGGCGCTGATTTTCCAATAAAGACTAATCAGCCCCACCATCCCAATTGAGACCGTAATACTGCCCAACACAATACCAATTTCGGGGGCAATTTCTGACAACGGCGGCAGGCTGAAACTGAAAAAATAAGTAGCAAAAGCGTAAAAAAGTGTCGAAAGAAAATACGGAAGCCGACGGTCGGCCAAGTCATCCAAGTGTAGACTTTTGATGTATTTGGCACGATAGAGATAGTAAATTCCCAAGGAGGGTATCACAAAGGTAGTCATGCTGACAAACCCCAAAAGTGTGATACGGACAGAAGGGGCGAGTACGTCGATACCCAAAACATCAGGTGCGAAAAAAAACAAAAGCCCCAACAAGAAAGTGGGCATCAACAATGGGTGAAACAGGACAGAAATGACCTGTGCAAGGCGTGTATTCAAGGGTAGCGTTGGTGGTTATCTGTTACTGGTTACTGTTTGGGTACTGCCAAACCTATCAGGGTGTAAAATTACACTATTAACAGATAACTACTACTAAATCCCTAAAGTTGCTTTCTCAATCGGGCTACCGGAATATTGAGCTGCTCGCGGTATTTAGCCACCGTTCGTCGGGCAATGTTGTACCCTCGGTCGTTGAGGAGTTTTTCTAATTTATCATCCGAAAGTGGATTGCTTTTAGACTCGTTTTCGATAAACTCTTTCAGTATAGATTTTACTTCCCGGCTGCTGGCATCTTCGCCGTAGTCGGTTGATATTCCTTCCGAAAAGAAATATTTTAGGGGATAAACGCCAAATTCTGTTTGTACAGCTTTGCTGTTGGCCACGCGCGATACCGTCGAAACATCCATTTCAATTCTATTGGCTATGTCCTTTAGAATCATGGGCTTTAGCCGTGTTTCGTCACCATCGACAAAAAATTCATATTGATAATTGACGATGGCGTTCATCGTCCGCTGAAGCGTATTTTGGCGTTGCTTGATGGCATCAATAAACCATTTGGCCGCATCCAATTTTTGTTTGACGAAAGTTACCGTTTCGCGGATATGACGGTTTGTTTTGTCGCTTTTATCGTAGGTGTCAAGCATATCGGCAAACGAACGGCTGATGCGCAGTTCGGGGGCATTTTTGGAGTTAAGATGTACTTCCAATTTGCCGTTAGTGTTGCTCACCCAAAAATCAGGCAATAAATAATGCGCCAGACCATCTTCGCCCTCAACCGAGCCTGGTTTTGGGTTCAACTTGGTGATGAGATAAATCACATTTTTCATTTGCTCATCGTTGATGGCAAGCCGTTTCTGGATTTTTTCGTAGTGTTTTTTCGAAAACTCTTCAAAAAAGTCTTCAATTATCTTGATAGCAAACGTTACGTTGGGGTCTAAAGGGTCTTTACGGTCAAGCTGAAGCAGCAGACACTCCTGCAAATTCCGAGCCCCGATGCCGGGAGGGTCAAACGTCTGGATTTTCTTTAAAACGGTTTCAACTTCTTCAATGGTAGAATAAAACCCCTGTGAAAAGGCCAAATCATTGACAATGGCTTGCAACGAGCGACGGATATAACCGTCGTTTTCAATGCTTCCCAACAATTGTAGACCAATAACGGTTTGGCGCTCATTGAGCCGTAAAAAACCGAATTGTTGAATCAATGCATCATGAAGTGTACTCATCGTTGCAATCGGCATATCCCGGTCTTCGTCGGGGTGGTTGCCGTCGCTGTACATTTTATAACCTGCGTATTCATCATGATGAAGATAATCATCCAGACTGATGTCGTCGCGATGATTATAGTCATCAGCGTAATCATCTTCCGAATCGTTATTGTATTCATCTTTTGAGAGAATATCCTCTTGCATTCCTTCTTCCAATGCTGGATTAATCTCTAGCTCTTCTTCAATGCGTGTTTCCAACTCTGCCGTGGGAATTTGCAGTAACTTAATGAACTGTATCTGCTGAGGCGACAGCTTTTGCTGTAGCGTTTGGTTTAGGCTTAATTTCTGCATGATACTAAAGATTATAGAGATTTTCCATGCGTTTGTTTAGAAGATAATTTACTAACAAAATGACGTTCTCAATAGTCGTGCCAAATTTTTATAAATGTCGAAAATATTTTTTACAAAAAAAGGAATCGCTCATTCTATCTATTCTTTTTGACGTTAATTATAAAAAAAAGTGACAAAAAAAACGCCTCGAAGAGGCGTTTTTGAGAAAATATTTTTTGAGAAATTATTTTACTCTACTAAAATAAGGTGGTTTTTCTTCCCTTTTGAAACCAGTAAATATTTGTCTTGGAGCAACACAAAGTCGGGTTGGGCGTTTGCGTCGGTTACTTTGGTTTTGTTAATCCCCACCGCATTTCCCTGAATAGCCCGACGAGCTTCACTTTTGGAAGGATAAATCTCATTGTGGGTCGTCGTAGACAATAAATCGGTAATGGTTGCGCAATTTTCTAATTCACTCCGTTTGATAATGGTTTGAGGAACGCCCTCAAAAACGGATGTAAAGGTTGCCGCATCCATGCGTTGAAGGGTTTCTAGGGTGCCTTTTCCGTACAGCACTTCCGACGCCGCAATGGCCATCTCGTAGTCGTGTTGGGAGTGAACACGTATCGTAACATCTTTAGCCAAGGCTTTCTGCATAATACGTAAATGAGGTGCTTCGGCGTGTTGCTGTTCAAAGGTTTCGATTTCTTCTTTTGAATAAAGCGTAAATACCCGCAATAAACGCGGACAATCGGCATCCGTGCAGTTAATCCAGAATTGGTAGAACTGGAAAGGAGAGGTCATTGAAGCATCTAGCCACACGTTGCCGCCTTCGCTTTTTCCAAATTTGGTGCCGTCGGCTTTGGTTACAAGCGGCGTAGTAAGCGCAAACGCCCGGTGCTCAGAGGTTTCGTCGTTGTTGGATTCTTTGCGACGAATAAGCTCCGTCCCCGTGGTGATGTTGCCCCACTGGTCTGAGCCGCCCATTTGCAGGCGAACGTGCTTGTTTTTGTATAACCAATAAAAATCGTAGCCCTGCAATAATTGGTAGCTGAATTCGGTAAAAGAAATGCCTGTTTCGAGGCGTTTTTTGACCGAATCTTTGGCCGACATGTAGTTGACGGTAATGTATTTTCCCGCTTCGCGTAAAAAATCTAAAAAGCTAATGCCTTTAAACCAATCGTAGTTATTGACGATTTCGGCTGAGTTGGGGCCGCCATCAAAGTCGAGAAATTTCTCCAGTTGTTTTTTAATACACGACTCATTGTAACGCAAGGTTTCTTCCGACAAAAACGACCGTTCGGCGGCTTTGCCAGAAGGGTCGCCGACCATGCCTGTGGCACCACCTACGAGGGCATAGGGCTTGTGGCCGCACAGCTGGAAATGTTTGAGCAACATAATGGTAGCTAAATTTCCGATGTGCAACGACGAGGCAGTCGGGTCAAAACCAATATAGGCAGCCGTAATTTCTTTTTGCAATTGCTCTTCCGTCCCGGGCATCATGTCGTTGAGCATTCCGCGCCAACGAAGTTCTTCAATAAAATTCTTTTGCATTGTTGTCTTTACCATTGAAGCCGCAAAAATAATGGTATTTTACTATCTTTACTTAAAAATCAAGCCGCGATGGTCAGCCTAGCAAATTTGGTCGAAAGCATTGTGGGGCGTTTGGATGAAGAACAAGTGGTGTTTATTTCCGCTTCATGGTTCAACGATAATATATGACGACCTTGAAAGCAAGGTTAAAATTGATGATTTTGAGATTGTTATGAAGGATATATACCACAAAGTGGGCCTGAATAAATAGCAAATTACTTTTTTATATCCCTAATTCGCTATTTTATTTTTTTGTTAAAAACAATCCAAATTTTACATTCCCGAAAATTTCTCATAATTTTACGCGGCAAATAACGAATCGTTTATTTGCTATGCTCTCAGACACAACTAAGTTCCTTTACGAAGCTCTAACGTACGACGACGTACTCCTCGTACCTGCCTACTCCGAAGTACTCCCGCGCGATACCAACACGCAATCACAACTTACCCGTCACATCCGTCTTAACGTGCCGCTGATTTCAGCAGCGATGGACACCGTCACCGAATTTCAGTTAGCCATTGCCATGGCGCAGGAGGGAGGAATCGGAATGATTCACAAAAACATGAGCGTTGAAGATCAAGCCGCTCAGGTTCGTAAAGTGAAACGTTCTGAAAGCGGAATGATTGTTGACCCAATTACCCTCAACGAAGATGCTACCCTTAGAGATGCGATGCGCATCATGGCCGAATTTAAAATCGGCGGTATTCCTGTAGTTGACAAAAACAGTAAACTCATCGGAATTGTCACCAACCGTGATTTACGATTTCAGAAAGATATGGCAAAAGGGGTTGCCCAAATAATGACCAAGGAAAACCTCATCACTGCTCGTGAGGGCATCAGCCTCGAAGAAGCCGAAAGCACACTTCAGGAATATAAAATTGAAAAATTACCGATTGTTGACAAAGACAATAAACTGGTAGGATTGGTTACGTACCGCGACATTATCAAGCGCAAAGACCACCCCAATGCCTGCAAGGATGCCCTTGGGCGTTTGCGCGTAGGGGCGGCGGTAGGCGTCACGGCTGACCTGATTCGTCGGGTGGAAGCGCTGCTTAAAGCGGGCGTTGATGTAGTAAGCATCGATACCGCCCACGGCCATTCGCTCGGGGTGATTGAGGCGCTGAAAGGTGTAAAAGCGCAATTCCCTAAACTTGACGTAATTGTCGGAAATATCGCCACGGGTGCGGCGGCCAAAGCATTGGTAGATGCGGGTGCCGATGCCGTCAAAGTAGGCGTAGGGCCGGGCAGTATTTGTACAACTCGGATCATTGCGGGAATCGGGATGCCGCAGCTTTCGGCCGTTTATGAGGCCGCGAAAGCGATTGAAGGTACGGGCGTTCCGGTCATTGCCGATGGCGGTATTCGGTATTCGGGCGACGTAGTCAAAGCCATTGCTGGCGGTGCAAGCACCGTGATGATTGGCTCGCTACTCGCTGGTACGGACGAAGCACCCGGTGAAGAAATCTTATACGAAGGACGCCGCTTTAAATCCTACCGAGGCATGGGCTCGGTAGAAGCCATGGAAGATGGGTCTAAAGACCGTTATTTCCAAGATGCGGAAGATGACATCAAAAAGCTGGTGCCCGAAGGAATTGTGGGTCGGGTACCTTTCAAAGGCAAAGTGTCAGACATTGTCTACCAATTGGTAGGAGGACTGAAAGCGGGAATGGGATATTGCGGCGCCCCCGACATTGATGCGCTCAAGCAAGCCCAATTTGTCAGAATCAGCGCGGCAGGTATGCGCGAAAGCCACCCCCACGATATTCAAATTGCGAAAGAAGCGCCCAACTATACCACCAAGTAGGGGGCGTAATTTTTCAAAACCATTATTTCTGCAAAGCCTTTCGGTATTCCGAAGGGCTTTGCTGTTTATGAGCCTTAAAAACACGATTAAAGTAGGCCACGTTTCCAAAACCACTTTCGTAGCCTATATCCGTAATGCTTTTGCCAGTCGAAAGTAGCCGACACGCTTGATTGACACGGTAGCGGTTTACGAAGTCGGTAAAAGTTATGTTCATCATCTTTTTGAAATAATGACAAAAAGAAGGTACGGTTAAATGGGTAATAGAGGCAATTTCTTGAATATCAATGGGTTTTTGATAGTTTTCTTCAACGTATTTTAAGATTTTATTCAGACGAAGCTCATCTTTAGGACTCACTTCAAGTTTGATTCCTTCGGTATTTAACAGGGAAGACTCGGAAGTTGTGGCCAATATTTGAAGAATATTGACCAACTCCATCAACCGTTCAAAAGGAGGGAGGCCAAGTAGTTTTTTGAGCCGTTGTTTGACGTAAACTTTGGTATCTCCGTGAAAGCACACTCCAAAATGAGAACGCTCAAAAAGCCGTTTTACGGCTTTCATTTCGGGCATTTCCAAAAAATGTTCGCCCAATAAATTTTCTTTCAATTGCACCACGATTTCTTCGTGCGGCCCTACGGCTTCCTGACCAAAGCCCGAATGTGGGACGTTGGGGCCGATAAATACCAAATCTCCGTCTTCATAGTGGCTCAAATGCATTCCTACGTGTCGGCGGCCAGAGCCGTTGAATACACAGACTATTTCGTATTCGGGGTGATAATGAAATTGCCACCGGAAAAGCTCTGGCAAAACAACGTTGTGGAGGATGCGAAACGAGCTCCCTTCGTCGGGACGAATGACTTCAAATTCGGTTTTCATCGCCTGTGTTAAGCTATTTGTGCCAAAAATAGGGTAAAAAATCTTAATGTAGGATAAAAAGTGCGCAATAGAAGCCTATTTTTTTTTGAGATAAAAGTAGAACTTTGTCATGAAAAAATTGTCTTGGCTTTATCTCGCTTCCCTATGATGATTGAAGAGCGGGCTTTGTCCCGCTTCTTTTTTTAATAAGCCTCCGACAACCCGTTTCGTATCTAGATTCCCAATTTCCACTTCCATCTTTTTAACCTAAACCCTATGCAATCGTATTGGAAAGTAAAGCTTTCGATATTTCTGAATTATTTTGTTTTTGCCATTCTGCTCAATAGTGTCGGCACCGTCATTTTACAAGTCCAGAGTACCTACAACGTCTCCGAAACCTCAGCTTCAATTCTGGAGGCGTTTAAGGATTTAAGCATTGCGGGGGTATCATTTTTAATTGCTTCTTACATCAACCGATTGGGATATAAAAACGCCATGCTTGTGGCCTTGGGGTTCAATGCGCTTATTTGTTTGCTGATGCCATCCATTCATTCTTTTGGCATGACCAAAGTGGTTTTTGCGGTTGCGGGAGCAGGCTTTGCGCTCATTAAGGTTTCGGTATACGGCACCATCGGATTGGTTACGGCCGACAAAAAAGAGCATATCAGCCTGATGAATTTCATTGAATCGTTCTTTATGGTGGGGATTTTGGCTGGATATTTCTTATTCAGTGGGTTTATTGACGATTCTACCCCAACCGCATGGCTGAAAGTATATTACCTCTTAGGAGGAATTGCCTTGGTTGCTTTTGTTTTGTTGTTGTCGACTTCGCTGGATGAATCATCGTTGAAAATAGATACCGCCAAGCCTTTTACCGACGATTTTGCCGAGATGTTTCGCCTGATGATTCTGCCTTTGGTATTGGTATTTGTCATTTGTGCTTTTACGTATGTTTTGATTGAACAGAGCATCATGAGTTGGTTGCCAACGTTCAACAGCAAAGTGCTTCATTTGCCCAATGCGCTGAGTATTCAAATGGCAAGTCTGTTGGCTATTGCCACGGCCTTGGGGCGATTTTTGGCGGGAGTGTTATTAAAAAAACTCAATTGGCTATTTGTTTTAACAGGGTGTCTTGCCGTTTCGGCGGCTTTGGTGTTGGTCGCACTGCCTTTGGCCCAAAATGCCGCAACGAGTGGGGTAACTGGATGGGGGAATGCGCCTTTGGCAGCCTTTATTTTTCCCATGATAGGGTTGTTCTTAGCACCTATTTACCCAGCCATCAATTCTTTGATATTGAGTTCTTTGCCTGTAAAGAAACACGGGCTGATGTCGGGTTTGATTGTGATATTTTCGGCATTGGGAGGAACCACGGGTTCGCTGATTACGGGCTATGTATTTGAACATTACGGCGGGCAAACGGCCTTTTACTTTTCACTGATTCCTATCGGATTGTTGATTCTAGCATTGATTTTATTCAGCCGTTTGCAGGGAAAAAACGCAACGGTCGAAATCACCTCAGTGGGTGGGCATTGAGCAAACATGGATTGTATTTGTTAAAACCGTTGAATAAGAATGACTTTACCCGAAACTCAAATGGCAGACCGTGACCTTGCGGAAAACTTTCAGACGTTGTTTGATGCGGTGCAGCGCAGTTCTTTATTTCCCGACTCCAAGACGTTCTCGGACGCCATTGCCAAAGAGCCGTTGGCTCAGATTTTGGATCGTTATCATCGGCGAAAAAATGAAGATGACTTTGATTTAAAAGCCTTCATTGAACAATATTTTATCCTTCCTACCGAACAAGTCACCGAATATCAAAGTGACTTTACTAAACCTATTCAACAGCATTTGGATGATTTGTGGGAGGTGTTGACCCGTCAGCCGTCTACCACCGAAGCGCAAGGCTCGCTCATTCCGCTTCCGTTTAGCTACGTGGTGCCGGGGGGGCGTTTTCGGGAAATTTATTACTGGGATTCGTATTTCACGATGTTGGGTTTGCAGGTTTCGGGGCGGGATGCATTGGTCGAAAGTATGGTCAACAACTTTGCGCATTTGATTGATACGATAGGGTTTATTCCCAACGGGAACCGCACCTATTATTTGGGTCGGTCGCAACCGCCCTTTTTTGCCTTGATGGTCAATCTGTTGGCCGAAAGCAAAGGAGAACAAATTTGGCAACATTATTTGCCCCAATTGGAAAAAGAATACGCGTTTTGGATGCGTGACTGCGAACAATTATCGCCTGAACTAACGGTAAAAAATCGCGTGGTGAGGCTGCCGGACGGCAGCATTTTGAATCGGTATTGGGACGATGTTTCGTTGCCCCGGCCCGAAGCCTACAAAGAAGACGTGGCATTGGCCGCGCAGGTGCATGACCAATCGCCCGAAGAAGTATACCGACACCTCCGGGCTGCTGCCGAGTCGGGTTGGGATTTTAGCAGCCGATGGTTTAAGGATAGCCAAACCATGCAAACTATCCATACCACTGACCTGATTCCGGTTGATTTGAATTGCCTGCTGTGGTTTCTTGAAAAAAGATTACAACGCGCCTATGAATTAGGGGGAAATGTGCTTTTAGCCGACAGATATAAAGAAAAAGCAGCGCAGCGACACACGGCCATTCAAGCTTTTTGCTGGAACGAAGCGGCGGGGTTTTACTTCGATTATGATTGGAAACTAAACCGACAAAAAGATAACTATACTCTGGCGGCCGCCTTCCCTTTGTTTTTCTCCCTCTCCAGCTCCGTACAGGCAAAACGGGTGGCACAGGTATTGGAAGAAAAATTTTTGCAGAAAAACGGTTTACTGACCACGCTCCAATTTACGCACGAGCAGTGGGACGCGCCCAACGGCTGGGCACCGCTACAATGGATTGCTTATCAGGGACTTAGAAATTATCACCTTGATGCTTTGGCCAACAAAGTCAAAAACAACTGGATGAACAACAATGAGACTTATTATGCCAAAACGGGCAAAATGATGGAAAAATACAACGTGCTGACCGATGATATTTCTGCCCAGGACGGCGAGTACCCCAACCAAGATGGTTTTGGTTGGACCAACGGCGTGTATTTAAAAATGAAGGAGTGATGACGAATCAACGGAGAAGATTTTTTCGCTGATTTTGTTGCCTTGGCAAATTTAAAAGACAAACTTGCCAAGGCTTTGTACCGTTGATTAGAACGGCAAATTGTCTTCGTCACCGCTTTGGAACGTAGAAGGGAGTTCTGTGGTAGGTCGGGCAGAAGTGCTACCAGTACCAGAAGCAACCGGAGCCGACTCATAACCACCCGCACCGAGTGCATCAATTTTCCACGCTTTTACGTCAGTGTACCAACGTCCGTTGTATTCGCGGCTTTCCACGTCAAACGAAACGTTTACTTCGTTGCCCACCTGCAAGGCACTTTCATTGATTTTGTCGCCCCAAGCCGAAATACATATCTTTTTGGGATATTGTCCGTCGGTTTCAATCACAAAATCCTGCTTTTTCCACGTGCCGTTTTTGCCTTCACCCGTTTGTAAGGCCAATAGCTGAATGACTCTTCCTTTAATGTCCATGATTAGTATATCGGAACGCCGATGCGATTTAAAGTTGCTTATAAAAAAATGCGAGCCATTGGATGTTTCCAATCGCTCGCTCTTTTCAACGTACAATGAGCATTTTCAGCTTTGTACGAATGTACCTAGTCTTTGAAGAATTTCTTGTAGTTGCGCTCTTGGCCTTCCAAAAGACTTCCCACCCAAAACGCGATTCCAAGCAACACAACGTAAAATATAATTGTACCAATCGTTCTTAAGTCCATTATGTTGAATTTAATTTAGTGAAACCTTTTTTGTATTCCCTACAAAAGTAAGAATGTAAGGGCTTTCGCCCCAAACATAATGCGTTTTTTTTATGAATTATAAAACACCTTTGGTGGAGGGCAATACATCCAGCGCTTTTAAGTCACGTTTTACCGCCATTTTGATGGCTTTAGCCCAGCCTTTAAAGATGGCCTCGATTTTATGGTGCTCGTTGGAGCCGCTGCATTGAATGTTGAGATTGCACAAGGCCGTGTCGGAAAAAGACTTGAAGAAGTGATAAAACATCTCTGTAGGCATTTCTCCGATTTTTTCCCGTTTAAATTCGGCCTCCCATACCAGCCAGGGGCGTCCAGAAAAATCAATGGCCACTTGCGCCAATGCTTCGTCCATTGGCAACAAAAAGCCGTATCGACTGATGCCCCGTTTGTCGCCGATGGCCTTGCGGTAGGCGTCACCAAGGGCAAGTGCGGTATCTTCGATGGTGTGGTGCTCGTCGATGTGGAGGTCACCTTCCACCGTTATTTTTAAATCTGCGCCCGAGTGTTTGGCGAGCTGGTCGAGCATGTGATCAAAAAAACCGATACCCGTGTGGATGGCTGAATGACCGTTGCCGTCGAGGTTTAGTTCAATTTTGATTTGGGTTTCGCGGGTGTTGCGCTCTACCGAAGCTACGCGGGCGGGCAGGCGTAGGTGTTCGTAGATTTTATCCCAATCGGTGCTGACGAGCGTAATGGCGTCATTCAGTTCTTTGGGCAAATCTTTGGGCCATTCGGCGGCCAGAAAAATCGCTTTTGCGCCCAAATTAACGGCTAACTGTACATCCGTCAGGCGGTCGCCGATGACGTAGCTGTTGGCCAAATCGTATGCTTCACTGAAATACTCGGTCAAGAGCGCCGTGCCGGGTTTGCGCGTCGGGGCATTTTCGTGCGGAAAACTGCGGTCAATGTGGATTTTTTGAAACGTAACTCCTTCGCCCTTCAGCGTTTGGAGCATTTTATTTTGGGCGGGCCAAAAAGTATCTTCTGGAAAAGAATCTGTTCCTAAGCCATCCTGATTGGTGACCATGACAAAACCGAAGTCGGTCTCCTCGGCCAAACGCCGTAGATTAGAAATCGCTTTGGGTAAAAACGCCAGTTTTTCTAATGAATCAACTTGGAAATCGACGGGAGGTTCCACAATGATGGTTCCGTCGCGGTCTATAAAAAGAAGTTTTTGCATTACTCTCAATGGTTTAAACCGCGAATATCGAACATCCCATCCCGAATTTTTATAAATTGCCTAAAAATTTTGTTAACCTCAACTAATCACTTCATGAACAGACCTATCCTGTATAGCCTTGTGGCGGGATTGAGCCTTTCGACAGGCTTTGCCCAAAGCGGCCTCAAACCCGTTATTAATCAATCGGCCGATGCCATCGAAAGTAAAGTCATTGCGTGGCGTCGCGATTTGCACGAGCACCCCGAATTGGGGAATCAAGAGTTCAGAACGGCCAATATTGTGGCGGAACATCTGCGTAAATTGGGCTACGAAGTCCGTGAAAAAGTGGCGGTAACGGGCGTTGTGGCGGTTCTCAAAGGAGGTAAGCCTGGCCCAGTAGTGGCTTTAAGGGCCGATATGGATGGCCTGCCCGTGACCGAAAGGGTAGATGTGCCGTTTAAATCGAAGGTGATGACTGAATTTAACAACCAAAAAACGGGCGTGATGCACGCGTGCGGCCACGATAGCCACGTCGCGATTTTGATGGGAGTAGCAGAAGTGTTTGCGTCAATGCAAAAGGATTTGGCAGGTACGGTTAAACTTATTTTTCAACCTGCGGAAGAAGGCGTTTACACGGGCGGAACCTTTGGTGCCAACCGAATGATTGAAGAAGGAGCGCTGGAAAACCCTAAAGTGGACGCTATTTTTGGGTTGCATATCAATTCTCAAACGGAAGTAGGTAAAATTCGCTACCGCCCGGGTGCCACGATGGCCGCCGTTGACCAGTTGACAATTAAACTCAAAGGGAAACAAACGCACGGAGCCTCGCCGTGGTCGGGCGTTGACCCCATCGTGACGGCTTCTCAGATTGTGATGGGATTGCAGACCATCGTAAGTCGGAATGTGGATATTACCGAAAACCCTGCCGTGGTCACTGTGGGAGCCATTCACGGCGGAATTCGCTACAACATTATTCCTGAATCTCTGGAAATGATTGGCACGATTCGGACATTCGGGGATGCCCAACAGGCGTTGGTTCATCGTCGTATTAAAGAAGTTTCTACGCACATTGCGGAAAGCGCGGGCGCTAAAGCAGACGTAGAAATCGGCATCGGTTATCCCGCCACGGTCAATGACCCAGCGCTGACCGACAAGATGATTCCGACCTTGGAAGCATTGGCGGGGAAGGAAAATGTGATAATCTCTCCCGTGGCAACAGGAGCGGAGGATTTTAGTTATTTCCAAAAGAAAATCCCGGGCTTCTTCTTCTTTCTGGGTGGTATGGCCAAAGGCAAAAGCCCTTACGACGTAGCCCCTCACCACACCCCTGATTTTTATATTGATGAAAGTGGCTTTACCTTAGGCGTGAAAGCCCTGAGTCATTTGGTGGTGGATTACATGGAAATGAACTCAAAACCCACACCCACAAGCGCTAAGTCGAAGAAAGTAAGCAAATAGCTGCTAGTAGTTTTATTGGTCTTATTAACACAGCAAGAGCGTCGGGTTTCCTCGACGCTCTTGCTGTTTACACTTGTTTATGATTTATCTTTCATTCATCGGAACAAAAGACCGCAATGTTGCTCCAGTGTAAATCTGACGCGGGCGACCGATAGGTTCTTTGTTTTCGCGCATTTCTTTCCACTGCGCAATCCAGCCCGGCAGACGACCTAAGGCAAACATTACCGTGAACATATTGGTAGGAATACCGAGAGCCCGGTAAATGATACCTGAATAAAAGTCAACGTTTGGATACAAACGACGGCTTACGAAGTACTCGTCGTGCAATGCGGCTTCCTCTAATCCTTTGGCAATTTCCAAAACAGGGTCATTAACGCCTAATTTTGCCAATACATCGTCGGCTGCTTTTTTGATGATTTTGGCCCGTGGGTCAAAGTTCTTATAAACACGGTGACCAAAACCAAACAAACGGAAACCGCTCGTTTTGGCATTTTTGGCCATGTCTACGTATTTGGCTACATCGCCACCGTCGGCTTTGATGTCTTCCAGCATTTCGATTACTTCTTGGTTGGCGCCGCCGTGGAGTGGTCCCCATAGCGCACAGATACCCGCCGAAATGGAAGAATAAATGTTGGCTTTTGACGAGCCTACCAAACGGACGGTCGAGGTCGAGCAGTTTTGTTCGTGGTCAGCGTGAAGAATCAACAATTTATTTAACGCCTTAGAAACCACTGGGTCTACTTTGTATTCTTCAACTGGCAACGCAAACATCATGTGAAGGAAGTTTGAGCAGTAATCCAAGTCGTTTTTAGGGTAATTGACGGGATGACCTTGTGATTTTTTGAACGACCAAGTAGCAATCGTTGGCAATTTTGCCATCAATCGAATGATGTGCGTTTCGGTGCTGTCGGGGGCCTTATCGTCATAAGAATCAGGATAAAAGGCGCTCATGGCACTTACCAACGAAGACAAAACGCCCATTGGGTGCGCATTGACGGGAAAGCCTTCAAAAATCTTGCGCATGTCTTCATTGACCAGCGTATGCGTCCGGATTTCGTGCTCAAAGTTTTCGTATTGAGATTGGGTCGGCAATTCACCGTAAATCAACAAATAGGCCACTTCTAAAAAAGTAGCTTTTTCGGCCAATTCTTCAATGGAATAGCCACGATAGCGCAAAATGCCTTCTTCACCGTCCAAAAAAGTGATGGCACTTTTGGTGGCTCCGGTGTTTTTGTATCCACTATCAATGGTAATATAGCCCGTTGAATCCCTTAATGAATTAATATCAATTGCTTTTTCTTGCTCAGTTCCTTGGGTGGTCGGAAATTCGTACGTTTTTCCGTCTACTATGAGTTGGGCTTTATCTGACATACAGTGGTGGTAGGTTAAAATATTCGATGGATTTGGGATAAAGGTACAATTTTCATAAAAAACTTTTTTCTATGAAACTTTATAGGGTAATTATTTCAAAATTTCTTGTTAAAAAGAAATAGACGAGGGCTAAATAGCTCGAAAACAAAAGATTTACTTAAAGGTTTTTTAACCCATTTTGGGCCACTATTATTTAGCAGACTTCGGGCTAAGACTGGGTTCATTGCGAAAAATCTCTCCATTTTTCATCACAAATTTTATCTTCCTAACGTCGCTGATGCGCTCTTCTGGACGGCCTTCTACCGCGACTAAATCGGCCCAAAAGTTGGTTTTGACGTTTCCTAATTGGCTCAAATGAAATACGTTTGCATTGACGGACGTGGCCGAGCGCAGTACGTCAAGGGGCTTCATGCCATAGTCGACCATCATTTCCATTTCGCGGGCGTTGTCGCCGTGAGAAAACACCCCAACATCGCCGCCGAAACAAATCGTTACGCCCGCGTCAAGTGCCTGCTTAAAGGTAATCCGCTTGTTTTTAATGCGTTCAGGCTCTGGTTCAACGCCTTTTTTCCAGCCTCGGTATTGGCTGACGGCATCGCCTGCCGCTAAGGTAGGGCACAAAGCCACGCCTTTCTCGTGCATGAGCGAAAAAATTTCAGGTGTGCCTGCGTCGCCGTGTTCGAGGGTTTCGCAGCCGCCCAAAATAGCCCTCCGCATTCCTTCCGCACTGCCCGCATGGGCGATGGTGGGACGGCCGCTGCTGCGGGCGGTTTCGACAATAAGTTTTATTTCGTCTACCAAAAAAGTAGGGCGGGCGTCGCCCATTAAACCCCAACGATAATCAGCGTAAATTTTGACCACATCGGCACCTTTCCCGATTTGCCGACGCACGGCTTGGATGAGGCGGTCGTGGCCGTCGGCTTCTTCGGCACCTTGGGGTACTTCAATGTCGGGACTGAACCCTTTTGGGGCGTAGCTGCCCGTAGCAATGAGCGCTTTGGTGGCAATAACCATGCGTGGACCGGGGATGATTCCCTGATTGATAGCCTGTTTGAGTCCCACATCGTCAAATTCGGCACCTTCCGTGCCCAAATCTCGAACGGTGGTAAAACCTGCCATTAACGTTTGCTTGGCGTGAAGGGTAGCCCGCACGGTGCGCAACGAACGCGCCTCTTTCAGCACTTGGTCGTCCCAAGTGGTTTCGTTATAAGGATGTAAAAATAAATGTGAATGTCCTTCAATAAAGCCCGGCAGTAAGGTACATCCTTTCAAATCAATGATTTGGGGGGCAGGTTTGCCCGACGTTTGTAACTTTTGGGCGGCCTCTTCTACGTTTTTGGGTTCGCCCACGGCGATGATTTTTTCGCCTTGCACCAGTACGCTCCAACCTTCGTGGATGGCTGTTCCGTCAAAAACACGGTCGGGTTTTAACAGATACAACTTTTGGGTGAAACCATTCCCCTGAATGAAGAATAAAAATCCAATAAATGCGAGTAATTGTTTCAAGTGCGTAAAGAGGGGGTTAAGTAAGCAAAGGTACTTAAGGACTCGTTATCCTGAACCGAAATGGAAGAAGAAAGTTTGAAGAAAATATTTTACCAAACGTTTGTTTGGTAAAATTAAAATTATCTCCAACTTTGTATTTCGAAACTGAATACACCTTACGATGCCGATTCAAAAAGTAACCAAAGAAGAAGTCGTAAACCAAGCGCTTTTGCTGTTTAAAAAAAGGGGCTATCACCGCACCAGCATGGCCGATTTGGCGGAAGCATGCGGTTTGTTGAAAGGAAGTTTTTACCACTATTTCAGCGGAAAAGAAGCCTTGATGAAAGAAGTGCTCGGGGCCGTTCATTCTTATTTTAAAGCAAAAATCTTTGTGATTGCTTACGATGAAACGCTTTTGCCGCGTGAGCGCCTCGAAAAAATGCTTGCCAAGCAAATCCGCGTAGTATCAAGCACAGAAGGGGGGTGCTTGATGGGAAACATGGCCATCGAAACGGCACTCGTTACGGATGAATTCCGACCCGCCATGCGTACTTTTTTTGATGAATACTTAGATGCGCTCGCGCACGTGTATTCTTATAAATATGACGCCAAAAAAGCGCGACAAATGGCCGAACAGGCCATGGTCGAATACGAAGGTGCTTGGGTGATGGTGAAGCTGACCGACAGCTCTCATTATTTACAAGATGTGCTGGAGCGCGCCATGGCTCGTTTTGATGCGGCAGAAAGCAATAACGTTACTGAAAAACAATAAACGAATGAAAGAGCTCAAAATAAACATCCCTACGCCCGATGGATTTGAACTGGCGGGCCTCTTGTATGAATACCACGGCGCGCCCAAAGCCGTGGTGCAGTTTAACATCGGAACGGGGATGCGCAAAGGATTTTACACAAATTTTGCGCGGTACTTGGCCGAAAACGGCTTCATCGTTTGCCTCTGGGAATACCGTGGCATGGGAGAGTCGCGGCCGCCTGATAAAGAAGATTTTGCCGCCATTACCATGCAAGACTGGGCGATTGATATGCGGGCCGTGCTTGATTTTCTGGAGTCAAGGTATCCCGACTGGCCCAAGTTGATGGTAGGCCATAGCATTGGGGGGCAGCTTGTGGGCCTGATGCCCAACCACCACGTTCTGAAAGGAATGGTGATGATTACGGCTTCGACGGGCACTTGGTGGCGTCATACTTTTCCGTATCGCCTCAAGTCGTATTTCTTTTTTAATATTTTGCCCGCGTTGACGGTTCCTTTTCTGGGGTATGTCCCAGTCAAAAAAATGAAAATTATGGAAGATTTGCCGGGAGCGTTGATGTTGGAATGGCGTGAATGGTGCAATTCCGAAAACTATCTGTTTGATTTTCTGGACAAAAGCATTCCTTATCATGCTTACGACAAACTTGCTTTACCCATCAAGGCCTACTGGACCACCGACGACCCGATTGCAAACGCCGTAACGGTGCCTGCCCTGCTTCGCCATTTTCGAAAAGCCGACATCATGACCGAAGCCATTCGTCCCGCCGATTTTGGGTTGAAGCAAATTGGGCATTTCGGGTTGTTTTCTCGAAAACTAAAAACCCAATTTTGGACCAAAGTCGTGGCAGATTTGGAAGCGATGGTCTCCACGACCCTTACCTATAACAATCCCGCATTCAAAAAAACTACTCTTTAACGGCCATGAACAAAACAACCTTGATTGATTTCCTGAACGAAGGCGTAAACGAAGTTGTCGCTTTTGCCTATGCCCGCCCTGCGGAGGCTTTTTATTTTAAGCCTGCCGAAAATGTCTGGTCGGCGGCCGAGAATGTGCAGCATTTATCGCAATCGGTTCAGCCACTGAATCGCCTTTTTAGTCGTCCCAAAACCTATCTTCTGGAAAAATGGGGACCTGCCGCTCATTCTTCACGCTCCTACGAGGAGGTTGTCGGGGCTTATCATGCGGCATTGAACGGCCGCCAAGGAGCCGCAGGGGCGTTTGCGCCCCTGACTCCCACGCCCGACGCCGTGGCGCTGGCGAGTGAATTTAAGCAGGACTATCTTTCCCTCATTGCACACCTTTCTGAGTGGGAAGAGCAAGAATTGGATGAACACGTGATTCCGCACCCTCTGATGGGACCGCTTACGGTGCGGGAGATGCTCCTTTTTACGGCCTATCATATCCGTCACCATCACCAAATTATGGTGAGCAGGGTGAACTTGGCGCCTTAATATTAATTGTCAAAATGACGTTTTTGCACATTTTGGTTAGTGAACAGGACTTTAAATAGTTGTACTTTTTCTATTTTCGTTGTACTATTTAAAGAACTTTTCATTTTTGTAAAAAAAATAATTGGACGGAACACAGCGAGGTTTGAATTTTCTGGTTGTATTATTTTAAGATTTGTACTATTCTGAGAAAAGGTTGAAATTGGGTATATGAATTTAACAAGAGGGGGTTTTTGCCCTATTTTTTTGTAATTTAAAACCTCACACCTTTGCATTGTCAAAACGAAGTCATCACAGCTGGTGAGACAAGATGGTACAAAAACAATAAAACAATGAAAAAGAACACAATGCTTCTGTCAATATTTGCCGCCATGTTTTTTGTAAGCACAGGAAACGCAATGGCCGAGAGTCACCTTTTCACAAAAGACGTGAAAATCGTAAAACGCGACGCTAAGAAAGTAGAAGTTCGCGTCAACCAACCAAACGTTGGAATTTTGGATGTAGAGTTAAGAGACAAAGAAGGAGTACTGATATACGAAGGTGAGATTAAAGGCGGCGAAAACGTAGCGACTCAGTTTAACCTGAACGCTTTGCCAAGCGGTGAGTATACCTTGAATTGCTTTAACAACAATTTCTGGTCTTCTCAGCAACTTTCGATCTCAAACGGTAACATTGAAATCAACGAAAACAGCTACAAAGAGTCGTTGGCTCCTAAAGTTGAAATGATTGCAATCAACCGTTTTGAAGTATCAACCGTGGTGAAGAACGTAGCCGACATGGAAGTAATCATTGCTGACCGTGCGGGAGAAGTTGTTTACAAAGGTTATTTATCTACCGCATCACGGTTCAATTTGGGACATTTGCCAAGCGGCGAGTACTCTTTTGAATTTGTAGTAGCCGATAAATCTTTCAAGCAATTCGTTAATGTGAAATAATTCATAATGTCTTCATTCATCAACAAATTACTATAACCACTCCATCTTGACAATTCGATTTTGCGAGAGCCCGTCAGAATATCTGACGGGTTTTTTTGTTGTTAAAGACAAAAAAGTAGCTTAATTTTCGTTAAAAATTGCTCAACTCGACGGGCCGCCTTTGCGAAGTGGAATATCAGAAAGGCCTTAAAAATCGTAGTTGAAAAAGGTGAAACCTCAATGCCTAGCAAAATAGATTTGATAGTTTTGAGGTCGTTAGCTAGATTTACACTGTTGTACATTCTCTTTTTAGCCGTCAGGCTATGGTCATAACATCAACAATGGCATCAAACCTTTAAATTTAGGCTTTCCTTGGAAATTACTTGGGACTTTGTTTTTCTTTAAAAACCCCAGCTAACTATTGCTGGGGTTTTTAACTTTTGATTAACTTACCACAGAATAATACAACATTTACAAATTTTTCA
>NZ_JAMZEL010000024.1:0-47867 GCF_024158025.1 Runella salmonicolor | reverse complement strand
ATACGATAAAATCAGGTAAGAGGTACTCTAATAAAGGCAGAAAACTTTCCAAAACAGATAGGGTTGATTAAAACACAAACCTAAAAAAATCCAACGCTCTCCACAACTTTTGGTTTTGATCCGGTTAAACTTGAACCTCCCAGTCGGATACTCTATGTTATTTCAGGGAAAACGTACACACATTCCCTCTTTAGCATTTATTTAAAAGGGTAACGAAGAATGGGTGAGCAGTGAGTTGTGTATCAAATTGTGTATCAAATAAAAAAGCACTTACAAGAATTATCTCGTAAGTGCTTGATTTTTAGGGCTCCCGAGGCTGGGCGCTATTTTTTCATTATAAGCACTTAATTAACAAGCCGTTAATCCGCTTGGATTATGAAGTGTATATGGATTTGTATATAAAAGGCTAAAAAAAATATAAGCCTTTTCAAATCCGGCTACATATACACTATCCCACTTTCCCGAGAGCACCAAAATAGTCTCTGCCTGGCTCTTAACAGTAGTTCTTAAATCTCTCACTGTTTCTTCAAGCTCAGTGATGTATCTCATTAAATATCCATCACCTTTTTGCTCTTCTTTTTGTTCTTCCGAGAGCCCTTCCATCCTCCGGTAAATATCTTGGGCATCTATTTCTAGTGCTTTAGCCCATTTCTCTACAGACGATGTATTCATATTCCTCTTACCCAATGCTGAAGTAATACTTTGAGGCGTAATTTCTAACCGTCTCGCAATCTCTGCTTGAGTAAACCGACTTTCTTTTAGAATCTGCCTCAAAACTTCGCCTATTGGTTTTGAGGCAGGCGTTATAAGGTTTTTTGACATTTTTTAGGTGATTTTAGGTGGATTCGCCATTAAACAAACCAAAAAAAGCAAACATAACAAACTGAATATCTGGTTTTTACAGAATACTATCAACCAAAATAAGATTTTTAGTTGATATTTATAATGTTTTAACTTTATATTTGCCTGATTTTTATACTGACTATTGCCTGACAAATATCAGACAATTCACTAACAAAGCAAAATCCTTTATACAAAATGTTTTTAATATGTATTTAGCAGACAAGTACATAAATATGTGGGATACAGGCATCAAGGCAGGCAAGGGTGGAGGCCGTGTTGAGTTTGTTGAAAAATTTAATGCTCGTTTTGGTTATACAAGTGAGCGAACACTGGCCCGAATATTGGATAAAGAGAAAGAACCTACCCCAGACGAATATGAATGGCTGGTTGAAATGATAGAGAAATATTGGGCCTTCTATAATCCCAAAGAAAAATCCAACCGTAAGAGCGTAAAAAATATTTTTTAGGATTGTAAACACTCCTCAATGAAAAATTAATTAAGACATAGGGAGACTTAATAGTGTATGAGTTAACAAGACTACCTGCTTTTTCAGGTAGGCGGTTAGAGGGGAGCAAGTGAAATGGGATAAAGTTGTGATGCTCCCCTGCCGCTTTTTTAACCAAAGAACCTTAGAAAAATGAAGTGTAATATGCTAAACTTTAACCCTCGTGATACCCGGCACAATTAGCGTTAATGTACCACAACAGGACAATAAATACTTGCATGAAATGGAAAAAATCATGCACGAAGTCCTGACCACTCTTCATAATGACATGCTTAATCAGCGCAGAGGTTGTTTTAGGGCGCTGGAAACGAATGCCGAGAAAGCAGGCGTTGAACTTATGTTGTGGATTAAGGAGTACACTTTTAAAAATTCTATACTTCCCATTGAGTTAACACCTAAGCCAAATCCAAAGTTTGACCGCGAAGAGCATTTAGTGAAAATGAGGAAAACGATGGAGTGCTACTCAGACAACCTTGGACGATGGACATTCCATCTCCAGCGAAAAGGATATTATCAATTAATCAACGATTCTTACAAGGCCAATGTCCCGCTGATTGAATGGCTCGTTTCGTATTACGCTGAGCAGAACCCCAATTTAAAATCCATCGTTTCCCCCATTGAATATAAGTGCCCTGCTTGTGGTAAAGAATTCTCCAGTCAAAACGCCCTTAACGCACACCGCGTAGAACAATGTCGGGCCAAACACCAACACAATTCGACTTCACATGTACCCGAAAAAATCAATTGACATCAGCCGTCAATGGGCGGACGAGGTTTGCTGTGAGATTGAGCTGTGCTCCATGTTATTTCAGATTTTATTGAGACGGCATCTTTACTATGCCTGTCAACTTACAAATGAGGAGTTTTTGAAGCGAGAAGGTGTAACCAAAGTAACACATATTGCAATGATGATCTATATCTACGAAGAAATTTTTGTTGAGGAACCTCTCACAACCCCCTCTGTTTAACTATCTCAAATTACTCTATCTCCTTCTATTGATTAATTTTTGACCGATTATGATCCTAATCAAACGCAACCGTTCCCCTTAAAGCTACTGACGATATTATCCATCGTGACTGCTGATTTCGTGCACAATTTTCAGCTATTCACCACCCCGCGAGGAAACATAAAAATGTCCGATTAGACGTATATTATTCAGCGTTATCGCTGTTTTTTTTAGACCGGATAGCAGTTATTCGGTTAGGGGTAATCCTCGAATTCTGCTTTCAAAGAAAGCAGTTATACAAAGTTTACAGAAGTTTTCAGGTGTTAACTTAAAGTTAGGAAACGCGATTTTAAAAAATTTTCCCAAACTCCAAAAACGCCCACTGTGGTCCAGCTATCCCCATTTTAACAAATCTCATTTGCATTTTTTAATATACACTCAAGCTATTTTAAGTCTCATGAACACAAAATTCAAAGCTAACCGTGCCGAGTCGGAGTACTGGTGGCAAATACACCTCGACCCGAATAACGAAAACAACAGAGTGCCCTATTTGACAGGTTACTCCGAAGGCAAAGGCAAAGAAGATGAACAGAAAGACCGGCTTCTGATGAATAAAGTCAAAAATCCCCTTTCCAGATATTTTGAAAGAATGACCAGCATCGTTGTTTACCGCAATAGTGCTCTTACCCCAAAAGCCGAGCATTTGCCGATTCTGACCCTCACCCGTTATGGTTGGACTAGCAATGATAACTGGTTACTTCAACGGCCGTTTCTGGTCAATTACTTTAACAGCCTGTATAAAAATGGCAAAATTAACCTCTATGCCGCCCACGATAAAGAAGTCATGCAGAAACGGATTCCGATGGAAGTATTCCGTGAGCACCTGCACCACAAAATGCGATTCAGAAATCACGACGAAATATTGGCATTTTGTGATTCAAAAATTTCAATTTGCGGTAAACCTGCGGTCGAAGGTTGGTACCAAATCCACATTCATGACTTTCAGCCCGAACTTTTAGAAAAGGCAAGGCCAATTCAACCGATTTCGTCAGCCTTCCTATCCCTTGAAACCAAAGAGCCATTTGATTCTCAGCAATTTCAGGCTTACCAAAACGGACTAAATGAGCTTGCCAATAAATTCAATGCAAGGAAATGAAATTCCATGTGGTTACGCCAAAATATAAGAGCGCAGAATTTGAAATCAGTTGGGTTCAAATCGACCATTGTTACCATGCATTCGAATATTACTGGCGGAGTCTACCGAATACAAAAGAAAAAGCACTTCGGGTCGAATACGCGCTAAAGCTCTATGATACATTGGAAAGATGGTTGAATACACCCAAGTTTTACACCAAGTTTAATCATGGCAACGAGTATCTGGTTAAGGTTAAACTGGATTATCGGTTAGCCATTCTTCTTTTTGAGGTAGCGGAATATGCCAATAGGCCAATGCACCTATTCGACCTGATGTGCAGAATTCAAAGTCATCTACTTGAGTATTTTAACATTAGAATTGAAAGCACCAAAGTACACTGGAACGATTCGATTACAAGCATTTCAACTTTCTAAGTGCTAATTTTTTCATAAAAAACAACCCTGCAAATCGTATAATGAGCTATTTGGGTTGGAGCGTGCTAATCGTAATGCCTGATTTACAGATATAGGTAAGTTACTTACTTAGAGTTTATTATAAATTATTTTCAACCACCATTCAACTGGCTTTATAAGAAGCAATGATATGAATGACCATAACGGAGCGGTAGATGCCCATTAAGTACAAATACTACCCTAAAAACTGGTTCACCGAACTTCGGCCAGCCGTTCTCGACCGGGCTAAACACGCTTGTGAGAACTGTCTGGTTCCGAATCATGCCGTCGTCAGGTGGGATTCGCGATCTAAAAAGTTCATTCGTTACGAGAATGAAATGCCAAAGACCTATCAAGAGGCGCAAAAACTGCGAAATGAACTTAATGATGGCTACATGACCGACTTTATTGACTGGAAGGTAATCAAACTTGCCATTGCCCATCTTGACCATGATGTACGAAATAACGACCTAACTAACTTACAAGCCCTTTGTCAGCGATGCCACCTTAACCATGACCGCGCCGATAACGGCCGACGACGACGATACGGAAAACTGTACCACAAAGACCAACTAGTAATTGATTTTAGATGAAAAGGTTAAATAGTATGAACAGGACTTTCTTATAAATACGGGCAGTGATTAGCCCTATTTTTGTTGTTACAACATTACAAAATCATGACTACGACTGCTTGCCCAGTTAAAATTACCACCACGACGGCCTTTAGATTTGAGAGCGAGTATAATAAAACAAAATTAGGCACCTACCGTCGTTATGGTAAACAGATACCCTATCGCTCGACAAGGCCAGCGACCTATGGGCCTATTCAGACCCCGTTCTGTTTTGACTTGCAAAGGTTCGTATAGAAATGTGGGACTCCAGTCCCGTTACCAAGGTATCGAACAACAGGGCAAGTCGTTTTTTGTGTACCTAGTAAATTTCATGGATTTTATACAATTCTTTATTGGTGTAGACATTGCTAAAGTCACTTCTGGTTGTGTAATGGTATTCTGCAAAGAAGTACGCCCAAGGCGTTAAGAGCGCCCTACAGCTGCTGAAAGCAATGCCCCAATGGAACCCCACACAGGCTGTTTTTGGCATGTAACACACCCGTAACTACTACGCCCACTTGCTTGATTTTCTGCATAAACTACACTTTTCAAACCTAAAGGCCCAAGCGTTGATGCCCCCAAGGGATGTGACTCTGGTTGAAGATGATTTACTTACGGCTAAAGCGCCTGTAAGTCGGCTCTAAAGTAACTTACGAACACAGACTATAAATCTCCTAAATAGTATGAATGTCCAAAATATGGCTGCTCACTTGGACGCTTTTGCAAATTTCCAACCTTGGTTCCGTTCTTTACACAACAAATGGTTTTATAAGAAAGCCATGCTAAGAATTATTTGATATGAAAAAACTACCGTTATCAATAATCGCAAAAATATTATTGTCTTTATAAATTTTAAGCTTCAAGCGGCCTATTGTCATTTTTGTGTTATTGCTAGTCCTTTGTTCGGTAATTTCTAAACTGCCCTCGGTTTTGAAATTACGCCACTCTTTAGGAGTGTATAAAAAGTAATAGTTTTTATCAATAACACCTAAATATTCTTCAAATGTTACCGTTAAATTCAAAGAACCACTGGTGTTTATATTATATACTCCTGGTATTAAAGTCGAAATTGGAGAATTAATATTAAAACCAAACCTTAATCCATCATTCGTGTAAAAGCTATAGTTATATTCATTGGATTTGAAAACAGCGGCACTAAATGCGGTATAAATATTTGCTTCTGCTCCATCCCCAAATTTTATACTTCCATCTAACTCATTTTTAACATTTAAGCACTCTTTACTATTGATTTTAACATTTTTAACATATCCATTGATCAAAATTGAGTCTTTGTGATATGGTAAAAAAACTAAACCTTCATATTCATATGATAAATTATTATTAATACTGTCATAACTAAATGACTTGATTTTGAAAGTTTCTTTAGGATTAAATGTTGATGATTTATAGTTTTTGCTATTGTCTTTTATATCTACTAGTGTTACGGAATTTATTTCTCCATTTTTAGATAAATTAAATAACAAATTATATTTGAAGTTGTTCTCATTTGAGTTTGATAAGGACACGAAAAAGTTGTTACAATCCTCATTTCCTGATACAGAATTTTCTAGTAAATACTTAATATTTTTTACATTAATCTCTGCTTTTATTTCTAAAGGATCAAATGTTGCGTTTTTATTGCACCCAATTATTGCAAAAAGGGTTGATAGGACAATTATGGAATTTTTCATAGCTCTAAATTTATTACTTGTATTTATAAATAGCTATTTTGTTTCAGCCTATTTTCTGTTATAAATTACTAAAAAAATAGACTGAAACAAAATAGCGAAAAATGTATAAGCTTATTGAACTTTAATTGGTTCAACAGTTATTTTATAGGCAGACCCATATTCTTGTAAATTGTAATAATTAATCCCAAAAATAGACCCAGTACCTGTTATAACATTATCAGCAAAATTAACTATACAATCTCCCAGTATATCGCTACCCAAAGTAGTAACGATTTGGGATGTTATATTTTGGCTTTGTTGAAAACTAGAGCCAAATTTTAAACCTACTTTATTTATTGTTCCCGAAGCATCAAAGTTAGCTGCAAATGTAGCACTATTCTGAAATGTGGTAGTTTGTGTTTCTTGAGAATCTATCTCTTCAACACTGATTTTTATTGATGTCGAATATTCATATAAATTCCATTTAAATATTGAAATATTGGGATTTACTTCCTTTGGCACAACATTAATAGGCGCGTAAAATGTAACATAACCCACCTGATAAGCTTGATATTGGATTTCAAATATATCCACTGGAGAAGCATAATAAAAATTAGAGACCTCGGCTCCAACTCCGTTTTTAGCATTAATAAGTGCTTTGAACTTAAAAACAAAGCTTCCAGATGTCCAAAAAGCCGTTTGAGATGTGTTATCAATGCTGCCTAAAAGTTGAGGATCTTCAGTTTGATCTGCTATAACACTGTAGGCGTTTCCATTGACAAATTTAAAACTTGTAATTCGTTCCTCAAAATCATAATTAAATGGGCCACTACTGGAGCTTAAGGATAACCCATAATAGATATGATCTCTGTGCCAATTGTCTGTATTTTGGAATATAGTATAGGCGTCAACTATCTTACTGTTTAGTGTTCCAAACAGAGCAATACGCTTGTTTTTCTTAAATTCTTTGTCAAAACAATTGTCAATAAATTTGTATTCACCACCATCTGAATCTTTTAAAATTCTATTTGTATTAGTTCTATTATAATCAATATGATTTTTGCTTATTAATCTAATATTTTCTTTTACAACTACAACTGGAAAACCTGGAATATATTTAGCAGGTATCACTGACTCGTTTAGTTCTGAATCAATAACTGGAATATCATTAGATGTAAATGACCGAATTGCTACCTTGGGTATTTGAGTTTCAACATTCCATTTGCTAGCAGAAAAAGACTCCATTGGCAATGATGGAACAAATATTGTTAAGGTGGGCAAAAGCCTTTCAATATCTTTGATTTTAGCTCTGTTATCCATATTTTTTAATATTAAATCTTTGACTTTGACATTGTTTTCCAAGGTTTTATTCTTGATAAAGTTATATAAAACGTCATAATCTTCGTCAAATTGTTTTAGCGCTTCTGACTTTAAAATCTCTCTAAACATTTTACTTTCTTTCAAGGATTTAGCCAAAGATATAGCAAAGGATTTTTTTAAATATTCTTTTTCCTCCAACCCAGCTCTGGCATTTTTATAGCCCTGTTTAGGGTTTATTTGGTCATCACTTAAATTCGTTTTACAAGAAAGCATGAATATACATACAAACAAACAAAAAACGGATTTTAAATTTAAAGTTTTCATTTGAAAATGGTTTTATGTGAATAAATTGGACTCCTTAACTAATTACCTATTTTTTAATTTTTTAGCAAATACTTTTCTAAATACATATTTCTTTTATTACGGTAATATATATTACCGCCAGTTCTTGACGTGAAATTAAGTTTGTCAATTACCCTTTTGTTAATAAATAATTAACAAAAGGGTAATTGACAAAATAATACCTTGTATTAATGTTCAGTATTTAGCTATTTATGTACAGATAGATTATTGTCTGTATGAAAGCTTTTAAAATCAAGAATGATTTACTGATTTGAGAAGGGTAGTGTGTGTGTGTGCAAAAGTAGAAGAATAAAATTTATCATAAAATACCGGATTTTCGGTATTTTATGATAAATTTTAGAATTTGTTGAGATTTTTTTACTTATACAAGGCTTCGTTAAATGATTAATTGGTAATGAATTTAACCGCCTCTGGCCTGGTTAATGTCGAAAACTGGTTCAAACACTTAGCCTTGATTCTTAACTTATCTCAACTTATGGGCTTGTGGGATGTCGGCTTCTTAATCCTTCGCCAAAAATCGTTTTTAGCCGATACAGCCATGTATCGGCTAAACTTCGTCGGTAGTCTTCCACTTGTTTTTCCATTCGGCCAACCCAATCTTTTTGCCTGTTAATACAGCTTGGTTTCGTTGATGCCCTTGTCAGTCCAAATAATAGCGTTAGTCCATGGGAAATAACGGATTGAATCTGAGGTTGATATAGCTAAGTCTAAGTACGAAATAACTTTAATTTAAGTCAAAAAAACAATTTTCACAATATAGGAAACTAAGGTTTCCTACCATTACAACACAAGGGTCTTCAACGCATGTACCCTCATGTACATACAAATGTAATTACAGGAAGTCTTTGGGTTATTTCATTCCCTCAAAAAGACCAATGTCCAGTTTATAATACTCACAAAAGGAGCGCACGGTAATCCGCTTTTTGTTCAGTGACTTACGAACCTTGGACATTACTTGGTCAGCATAACCATTCGCGTAAACACCATTTCTAGTCAGAAACTTGGCATTTACTTCAACATTTTCATTGTTCAACACGGGCATTCACTTTTCACAAATAAGGTTTCTAACGTAGAGGAAGGCATTCATTTGCAAATTAATCATATTCTTTTTTTTCTGCAAAAACCTTGGTTTCCTTGGGGAAACCCAAGTATCTGGACTATCCCTGTATCTAAGGATACCTAAGGAAACCTAAGGAATCCTTATGATACCTAAGGGGGGGCTTTTGAGCACCCATTTCTTGTTCCCAACTTCGTAATCGGAAATCAGCCCTTTATCCCAATGACCGACTACAAGCCAACCGTTCGCGACCCTTACACCCAACAGGTATCCCTGAAAATCGGCGCTTCGCTCGAACGGTTTTTTACTGAATTGGCCCAGCAAACAGGTGTGCACGTAAATATTATCTACCGCGATGCCTTGACCCACTTTAGCCAACAATTGAATGCGGCCGAACGCATCAATCAACAGGAGGTGATTCGGGGGCAAGACAAGAAGATTGTCCACCTAGAGGAAGAACTGCGCAGCCTAAGGTTGTCAGCATACCCCGTTCAAATGGCCGTAAAGCCCCCTTCAGAAGCGCCTATTTCAAAAAAATATGGGGACGATGAAGCCTTTCCACCGCAGGAAAAACCATTTGATGCCCCGTTGAAAACCTCCGAGGAATCGGTTGCCCACATGCTGGAAGCATTCGGAAACCTGAACGTCGTCAGAGGCATTCGTGAAGTTGCCCGCCTGGTTGAAGAAGGAAACATTGATTTTGAGCGGTCCACAATCGTGGAGCACTTCAACGGTTTTTGCCCCGACCTGAAAAGTAAACGTGTACAGGAAGCCATGGAATGCGTGGCCACCCACGTTGAAAACGGCACCGTCAAATACGAAGCCAAACATATCCTGTCTTTGTTCCTCACGTTTATGCCCCAACCATGAAGCTCGTTCTGATTGACGATGAAAATTACATCATGGTACGCTATGGAGAGTTTACGCCCGAACAGGCCGAACAATTCTTTGGTGATGCTTTTGAGTCGATTACCTTAAAACGTCGGATGCAATCGGTGTATGGTTCGGAAGCGGAAATGGACGCCTTTCACAAAACGGCCCTTGAAGCAATCCATTTCCAAAGGACCATTCCTGAAATCATGGTGCGCAATGAAGTCCAGCTGCGCTTAGTGACCGACACGTTGGCCAAAATGGGGTTGGTACACGGAAATCCAGCAGCGATAGAAGATTGGATACGCCCCTACATCGCCAACGAAATACAGAGGCAGGCAAACCGTGAAAGTATTTTCAAGCGCACGACCGCCAAATTATCGGCTTACCGAGAGCAAGTAGGGGATTGGGTCAGGGCCCAGCTATTCGGGGGAGCCTCACGACTATTTGCCCGCATCATCAATCATTTTACCCGTAAAAAGTAGTCATTCTACCCTCCACTTATGACAGCCTACTCCAATGTAAGAGACCGATATTTTGCCGTTGACGAACTGGTTCAGGCCACGCAACAAGCGGGCCGGGCCTTTGAGCGCGTACTGGCTGATAAACCAGCCGAGCCGCCCATTGCCCGGCACGTCACGCCGCAGGAATATACGAACCCTGAACAACAGCCTACTTACCCGCCGTCGCAAATGCCACCGCAGGGTCAAGTCTCACCGCCTTTTGTCCCGCCTTCCATGCAGCCCTACCTGCCGCCACCGCCCACCCCACGCTACAAAGTGGATGAAGCATTTTTGCGAAAAATGGCCCGTTTGAAGGCATCCACGAACCTAAAGTACTTGGCAACCATCAGCCGTTTTGCCCGCAACATCGTGGGGAATATGGCCGCTTCCAATGCCATGGTAGAACTCGTGGAAAAATACGAAAAAGGGTTCAAGATGACGGAGGAAGAACTCGAAATGGTCGGAACCGTGCAAAAGGCCGTAACGCAACGTCGAAAAATTGAAAGTACCGACGCCAAAATCCTGACCGACGAGGAGATGCGTGAAATCTACGAAGAGTTGCTGTTTCAGGAGATGTACGACCATAATGAACGGGGCGTATTGGAGTTGCAGAACCCCAAAGACTTTATCTGGAGCTACACCCTCCTGACGTTGGCTGAAATCGCCGAAAACGGCCGAGAAGTAATTGGGGACCGGGTTTCGGGGGCCTTCAAATCGGTGTCCAAAAAGTTTAAAAAGTAATGAATCCGAAGGGCAATATTTGGTTGGCAGGGGGGAAACGTAACGTAGGAAAAACCCACACGGCGATGGAAATCGCCCAAGAGTTTTTTCTGCGGAGTAACGTGCCCAAAAGTATCATTGTGTTTGACCACACCCATAACTCCAGCTACAATCCTTACGCGTTAATGCCGCTCACGATCGGGGATTTATATTTCCTGCCGAGACAGGAACGTATAAAGGGTATCGTTCGCTCCGATGACATTGACGGATTCGCCCAAGTAGTGACGGAACAGGTGGAACGTTGTTCCATTTTGTTCGATGATTGCGGGGTGTTATTTCGGGGGAATTTGACCCGTCAACGGGAAAAATTGTTAAAAACCCCGAAAAACAACGGTAACGAATTGATATTTCAGGCGCATAGTTTCCGAGAAATTGCCCCTGCGCTGTTGGAACAGGCCAATATGTACATCGTAAAAGAAACCGTCGATGACCCTACCAATCTGCCCTCAAAAGTGATTGCCCGGCAACAAATAGGTCAATTGCTCATTGATGTCATCAAGGAAAATTTCGGCTTAGAATCCAATAAAAAATGGGCAACCCGTATTTACGACACCGAAGACGATGAAGTGTGGATTAGGGATACCCAAACGGGCATTTTCCACCTTGCTCCCGGGGAAGATTACTTCCCTTTTTCCAACAAAAAACGCTTTTTAATGTAATCATTCAACCCCATGAATTTTACGCAGGATTTATCAAAAACCAGCCTTGAGGACTTGGCAACCCTACTCGAAGAGGCCAAGAGTGCTCAAAAACACCTCACCCAGCACCCCAGTGTACCGCTTCGGGTGGTGTCTATTTACCATTTGGGAAAAGGGGAGCTTTTCACCGTGGAAACCGAGCTTTTTCAAGATTTTGTCTTGCCCGAGTTAGCCCGCATCGAACAAACAATCCTATCTGTCATCCAAAAACGCACCGAAAAGCCATGAATCCGCAAGACCTCCAAAACCGTTATTTTGAGGGATACAACCGAAATCCCGTTCTCGAAACCGAAAACCGCCCGGTAGATGTATCACTGGGCAAAATCCTGATGATGGTATTCGTCCTGGTCGGCCTGATGCTATTTGCCTTCTACATGGGCGTAGTTGAGCCGCTGCTGAGACCCAAAAAGCCAGAAAAGCCAGAAGATGCCCCCAAACCCGAAACGGAACCCATTGTTATTCAATTTCTGTCCAATGACGAAGCCATGCCCGCCAAAAGAGCGCCAATCGATGCGGAGAATTTACAGGATCGCTGGCGGGAAAATATGAGCGGCTATGGTTTACTGGAAGAAGTAAAATTAAACGGTCATCGTTTGGGCGAAGAACTTACGGGTAGCCATCCCGACAGTGATGAAGATTTGCCCAATTCTCCCGAAGGGGAGGGGAAATAAGCATTCAATGAAATGCCCATCAAGCGCCTTACCTTTTCGGAATATGAGGAAGCCAGCGGACTCCAGAGGGGTCAGTTATGGGATTGCCTTACCGAAAAGGAACGGGGGCGATTGTCCGAGTTAGGCTTTCGCAAGCGCCGGTACCTCTCCAATGGTGTCCGGGACTACCTGATGGAAGTGTTTCCTTTACCCGACCATTTGACCGAATTGGTAAGCCTGACGCAGTATGAGAAACAGTGCGGTTTTTCGAAGGGCGAACTCAAAGGGCTACTGGATGAAGAGCAACAAAAAAAGCTGGGTGATTTGGGTTACCGACCCTTTCAAAAGCTGCCTTTCAGGGCCATTCTCTTTTTAAGAAGTCTCGGTCTGTATTAAAGGCCACAAAGATAGAATCAACAACAAGTCTGCAAACGTGAACCCATGAGTAAATACGAAGCGGTTTTCCCCCAATTACTGTCGTTAGTGGAAAAGGGACATCCCATCAGTAAAGCACTGACCAAGGTAGGGCTGTGCCGACGGCGTTTTTATGGTAGATGCCCCAAAAGGTTAATGTCGGAATTACTGCACGTCAGGGCCACCAAGTCGTTGAAACCCGCGACCAATCTGCGTTGTGCGGAATTTAGTCCCATGTCGGAACTCCCGAAGGCGGCCCTTCTCCATCCCTTTGGGGACGACGTGGAATGGGAAGACGGTTGGAGTGGGGAAGTTGCTTAAATGCGCTTAATTACCCCAGACATGGTTGAAGCCCAACCGGCTGCTGTGCGCCGCATGTTGCGACCAAAACACTCTATCATCTTCTTTAAAATTTCCATTCAGGTAGGATTTGGGTGCAGGGTGTTCGATTTGGAATACGCCCGCTACTACCTGCCTTATCTTTTGACTTTTCAACTCATCGCCTAAGCGATTTTCATTCTTCATTTCACAAGGTAAATCAAAGCTATGAAAACAAGCCTGAAAGCATTCAGTACCCGACAATGGTTCATTGCCCTGTGCTTTTTGCTGGTTACTGCCCAAACCCACGCCCAACTCACGGTCAAGGAGGGCACAAAAAACAAGACCGTTGCCACCCAAGAATGGGTGAAGGAGTACGTCAAATCACAACTGAAACAAACCACGCCGCCGTCAACAACTCCCGCTTCTCCAGTTGTTGATGCGCGCCCTGATTGCGCGGTGGGATTGACATTGCTAACGGTTACCCCTTCCAAAACGCAGCTTGAATTTACTTTTCACAGCCTCGACGTACAAACGATTGACTACAAGATCAAGTCGGGCAATGTGACATTGACCTCGGGCAACACGGGAAAGCTTACCTCCTCAAGGGTATATCTCCCTCATTCGCTGCCCGCTGGCAATTATACGCTACAAATCAAGGCCACCAATTGCAAAAGCGACTCCACCACGGGCGTTAAGCCGTTTACGGTTATAAGTACAACCGTTCCCCCCGTGAGCCCCACCAATCCTGACCGAACGGGCACGGGAAACGGTAAACTTACGCCCATTAAAGACCCGTTATTGCCGTCTGTTGAACGCACGGGCAACTACGAGTTAAGATACATCGAAAGCCGACCCGATAACCACCTTGATTTACGAATTTCGACCAAAAATGGGCAATTGTACCTTACCGACGTGGGCAGTAGTCTACGCTCCGCAAGCTACACCCTGAACGGATGGACGGATTTAGAAAACTGTGGAAAATTGCAAGAGGAGCCGATACGGCCGTATCGGCTTTACCACCTTTCAAAATTCTCCGTCGACGTTTCTGACCTCAAAGACAGTTGGCGGGCGGAATACGCCGACCCAAGGGCGGATTACCGCCGCAGCGAGCTTTTTTTTTACGTGGTGCCCACGAGCGAAACCTGGAACCCCGTGGGCGAGTCTCCCAATCCCATCGGCCGACCAGCGGCATTTGCCCGAATCCCCCCTTTTCAGCTTAAAAACAGGCTCTACGGCTTTGAATACGACCTCCGCGATGAAACCGACCAGCGCAAGGAAGAACTTAGCATATCGTTTAATTGGAAAGTACAACACCAGAAGCTTTATTCCGACGTACTGACCAAATACCTCCTCTCTTTGCCCCCAAGAGCCGACGGAAGCCGAAGGGCCTTCCACGATTTAACGAAAAACGAATGTTTTGACTTTGCAAATCGGTTGCAGGTTCAAAAAATCATGGCCTTCGACATTGAGCCAGGGGTAGAATCAAAGTGGATCATTGACTACGATGCGCCTAATTTTACCACGAATATGAACTACGTCCTCCAACGCCTCGAAGAGCGGGGGGCGAAGGCGTATAATTGGATGGAGTCGCCCGGAAAATCCGTCAAAAACCTGACCCTTGACAATGCCGTTCTGTCCCCCCACGGAGGGTATGGACCAAGAAACCGCGATATTCTAAAATACAAAGAGGCGTACCAGCGCCTTGGGGACCTAAAAAAACGGGATAATGGGGGCACAATCATCAATACGGGATTTGGCTACACGGGCTACGACCAAAACTTTTCTGATTCGGACGGAACGGGGCAAAACATAAGCCCCCAAATCACCTATTTAAAAGCCCTCGATGCGACGGAGCTTTGGAGCCGCGCCCTGCCCGAAAAAGAACAGTCGTACTTTTCGTGGGCCTTCAGTGAGTTTGATTTTTACCGATTTCCGCAAAACCATTTCGTCGAAATACCGCAATACAACGCCGTAGTCAAGAGAACCGACAACAAGCCGCTGTATCCGCCAGGCTATTTCAAAGACAATCTTACGCTGGGGTTAATCACCGCTAAGTATTTGTTTTATTGGTGTCCGGGGCCATTGGGTTGGAATCCAACCAACACCACCACCCATGCCAAGGAGTACGTCGGCAAAAACGAAGATGGAAGCGATAAGTTCCACGTATGGACTTACGAAGCGGGAGGCAGCAGACCACCCCTTTCGGACAAGTTCTACGCGGGAAAAGAAGCAATGGCGCTCAATTCGACCATCGTTGCCGCGTACACATTTTCGCAGGTGCAGGACGCCATGGACGGCACCCGAACCGCGCCCAAATTTACCTACGGCCGGGCCGCCAAGGATGGCAACGTACCCGTTAGCCTCACGGTGGAAGCCATTACCGATGGTAGCTGGTACAACGACGCCATCACTAAGCGTCAACCCTTTGTGGTGTTGTGCGAAAACCACGGAAATCGGGCCTTGCTGGTACAGGATGTTTGGTCGCGCCCGGGCCGATTCACCGACTTCGAAATCAGCATCGACGGAAAAATCTACCCCGTGCAAACGGAAGGGAACGGCCTGTTTGTCACCAAGCTCTAACGTGAAGAAAATGCCTAAAAACCGCTTTAAATTAAGCCCCCGCTTAATGATGGGGCAACTTTCCAACCCAAAGCAAAAACGCTTTTGGGTTGCGTTGACCCTTTTCGGGTCCGTTTTGGGGCTGATTTTGTGGAAATGGTTAGGCAAAAAAGGGGAAACCAAAAAGACAGCCGCCGTCACCAAGTTGGCGGCTAACGCACGCACCGTTCAGCCCCTGCCCAACTACACCATGCTGTTTTTGGACACGCTTGAAGGCTTCTCGGACGGTGATTACGCCGTCAACGGGGAAGTGATTACGGCCGAATACCTCGAAAAACAGGTTGATTTTGCCGCCAGTGCGGGCATGGATGGCATTCTGATTGCCATCCCGATTGACCATGTGTTCCAAACCGATGGCACCACGAATTGGAAAGTAGTGGAGCACGTATTCACCTACGCGAACCAAAAAGGGCTGTTCATCATCGCCAAACTGCGGATGCTTCCCGCCAAAACCTATCTTTTCCCCCTGCTGAACGTAGCCGACTACGCGGGGGGAAGCTCCTCCATCAAGTTTACCTCCCCCTTTTGGGATACCTACGCCAAACAGTTTGCCCAGGAATACAAAGACCGATTCGGAGATTGGCACAGGGACGGCAGTATCCTTTGCGTGATGCCCACGAGTTCAGACCAACAGGAATGGGGCTATAATTCGGCCGCTGGTCTGCATGAAGGAAGTTATGGGCAGCGCATCGCCCAAACCGTCCGTCGACTTCATGAACTAGCCGACCTCTTATCGCCGCTTTACGTCGGGGTGGACTCGGGCAGTTTCTACGACAGTGGAGCGGCCAACGGCAGGGGAACCTCGGCGGTGCGTGATTTGGCCGCCAAAACCAATGTGATGTACATTAAGGACAATCCCGACCACACCTATGACATTCAATTTGACTCGGCGCTGGGTCTAACCACGGCCAAAGACAAAGGCGGTTTTTACATGGTCGAGCACACCAACTCCCCGCCAGGTCAGGTCACGGAATCGGTCACGAGAGGGGTAAAAACTTCGTTTGATGCGGGGGCCGACATTGTAGGTTTGGCCTTCGTCTACGACGAAGCTGGGCAGGCGGTTGCCACGGAAATCATCGGTAACCTGAAAACATCGGGACATTACCGCCGCCCCAAAGTGGCATGGCATCCCGTGGGCGAAGTGACCTACACCACGGGGGAGCTTCAGGCCAACGGCGGTTACGGCGGGGCTATTCTGAACCGATTCCGGGATAAGGTCAATCAGAACGGCGGAAAACTACCCCGATTGGTGGTTAATAATACCCTTTAAAACGTCCAAATAAAAAAGCGAAAAAAGGGGCTTTCCAGCGAATGAAGGCCATTTTTTTGAAATTCTGTAAACAATTTCCCCATGCTTTCATCCCCCGCTTCGACCGACCTGATTGTTCGCAAAGCGCCTTTGCCCATGACCACCTTTGTGGGCATCTGTGAAGATTATATCCCCCAAGCCATTGCCCAAACCAAGGTACTCGCCCGTAAATTCAACGCCCATGCAGGAAGCACTACCGAGGACATTTGTCGAACGATTTGGGCATGGTGCAGGGTTGAATTCAACTACCAGGAAGACCGCCTTGGTTATGAAGAAATCCGCCTTCCTCGCAGGTCCTGGCAAGACCGGGAAACGGGCATTGACTGCGAAGATTTCGTCATTCTGGTTTCAGGCATTCTTCACCACCTCGAAATCAACCACACCGTGCGCATGACCGACTACGGGGACGGCTGGCAACACATCTACCTCAAAGTAGGAAAAGTGACGCTTGACCCCGTAAACCCCATCTTCAATCAGGAACCTGCTTTTGTGCAGAAAAAAGATTGCCATATTGACGTAAAAACCCACCAAAAAAACTACCCGCTACCGAAAAAATACGGTGGTTTATCGGGCTTGGGAAAGGGTAAATGGGATTTTGTGGACGAAATCACCAACGGCCTGCGCAAAAACCAAATCTATAATCGGGTAAGCCTACAAAACACGGCCAAGGCAGCTTATGGCATTGAGAACCGGGAAGTGGTCAAGGAACTGACCGAACTGGCCTATTTTAACCATGCGGCCCATGTGGTCGATGTGGCCCCCTCTGCCGAGCAGGCTTACGAATCACTCGTGCAGCATTACCGTACCCAAGCCAACAGCAGTTTGCGCACTTCAGAGAGCATCCTGCTGCAACAGTACAGTACTCCTTTGCCGATGTCCTACCTCATCGGGCATTTTTGCGGCATTGACAAGCCCATGCGCACGGTCTTTGAACCGACCGCCGGCAACGGATTCTTGCTTGTGGCCGCTGGTGGGCGCAGTTTGAGAGGGTCATGGGTCAATGAGGTATCCGAGAATCGGTACGAAAACCTGCGGCGACTGGCCCAAAACTATCAATTTACGGTTACCAAAAATGACGCGACCGACCCAGCTTTTTACGCGGGAGTACCGACGTTTCCAGCGGTGTTGGCCAACCCTCCCTTCGGGTTAATGGAGCGTCGGAAGTTTGACAAAATTGTCACCAAGAAAATAGACCACTGGATTATCCTGAATGCGCTGACCCGAATGCAGGATGACGGCCGTGCCGCCTTCATCATCGGGGGCCACACCCACTACGATGCCGAAGGTCGCATTGCCTCAAGGGACAAATCAACGGGTGACCGCTACTTTTTCAATTACCTCTACCATCACTATCACGTTGCCGACCTCATCAACGTCAACGGGGAACTTTACAGCCGTCAGGGTACGCAGTTCGACGTAAGAATTATCCTCATTGACGGCCGTAAAAAAATACCAGAAGGCTATGCGCCTTTGCGTGACAATGCCAATGAAACCATTGCCCAAACTTGGGAACAGCTTTGGAGCCGGGTAAGTGTTCATTTTTCTGGAAAGGACAAATGGGCCGACTACCTCAAGAAACACTTCAGCGTCGGACAAAAAGTGTGGGTGGTGGAAAACGACTTTAAAAACTACCTCAAACCGCGCTCTGCCAAGTATGCCTTGGCAACCATCCAATCGCTTCAAGCGGAGAAACCAGACAGCATTCAGGTGCATATTCCGTTCGGTGAGGCAGTCATAAATACTCATGTGGATGTGTCGAAGGTGTATTTTGAGAATCCTGCTGAGAACCCCAATACGGCATCGGTCTTGAAGCTTTACCCCATTGATGCTGCCGTTACACCAGAGAACAGCATAACGGAGGCTGAAAAGCTCATTAAAAATGGCATCGGCCTTTCCAAATCAGCAAATTATACACCCAAACAATGGGCGAACATCGAAAAGATAATGAATTGGTTGGTAGACAATACCCCCTACGTATTTGGCTACAACTATGATACCGAAGTTACCGAATACGCCCTCCAAGAACCCTACACGAAGCATTATAACCGGATGGGAATGACAGCGCTGTTGGCCGAACTCTACGTCGCAAAACGGCCCATCAGTGTGCAGGAAGCCAACGCAGAACTGAAAAAAGACGATTTGCAGAAAGATGTATCACTCACTGAGTGGGACAATGACAAAAAAAATGATAACGGCACAGCAATGAGAGCAACCATAAAACACAATACCCTCCAAAACGGCATTGAAATCAAATTCGCGGGTGATCCCGGTCCAACACTGATTTCATGGCTCAAATCCAATGGCTACCGTTGGGCCCGTAAGGGACATTGGTACGTTATTTATTCCGAATCGCGTTGGAAAACCATCAATGCCAAATTTGGCGAAGGGTCGGAAAGCAGCCCGGCAGAATCCACATCTGTTCCCACGCCTGTACCGGTACAAAGCAAAAGCCCTGACCGCAGTGTCGCTGAAAAATTGGTTGAATTCCAGAACCGTCATGAAGCTCAAAAAGATTACTATGAGCTCAGCTACCCGGATTTCAGGGCAAAGGTCAGAAGCTTACGGCCTGCTTATTTCACGGTAAACGGCATTAGGATTGAAATGGAATACCGGGACGGAACCATTGCCGGAAGCCATTTGCCCAAAGGCCGAAAACGCCCGGATTTTTACAGTCTCAGCAGCATTTACGATATGCTTCAAAATCGTTGGCTCCAAGCCGGCGGCATATTGCCGTTTGAAACATTGTCTTCCAACGAAAAGAATAAATCACGTTTTCTCTATACCCGCGACCTTGATTATTTTGTCAAAGTCTACCCGCAGCAGGCAAATGCCCCGGACTACAAAGAATGGATATCGGAAGCGGAAAAAAGAACGGAAATCAAACAACGGGAAATTGACAAATGGAACCGTTATCGGTTGAAATACCTCAAAGAAAAAACGACCGTGTACGTGCTTAATCTACGGGCAAAATCCGGAGATAAGATGTTTCTCAAGGGGGTTGTTGAATCAAGTATCCAAACCGAAATGAGCTCAAATCGATATGATACCGTTCAGGTTGCCGTACCGATGGGCATTATTTGGGAATTGGGGAACCGCCTTCTGAAAGATGTGTATTTTGAAAATCCCGACGAGAACCCCGATGCTAAATCTGTACTGGAACTCCACCCGATAGACGATGCTGAAAAACCGCAGGATGATAAAGCGGAAGTGGAAAAGTATATCGGCATCGGCTTTGACAAATCGGCGGGTTATCAGCCCGAAGCGTGGGCCAAAGCCAAAAAGATAATGGATTGGCTGGTGGCCAATACGCCCTACGTCATTGCCTACGATTACGGCTACGGAAAGGGTAAATACTCCATCGAAGACTTCTACCAAGACCACTACAAATTTGGGGAAATGAAAGCGCTGTTGGCCGAGCTCTACGTCGAAAAACGCCCCGTTAGTGTGCAGGAAGCCAACGCAAAACTGAATAAAGGTGATTTGCCGAAAGATGGTCTACTTACTGTTACAGACAGAGACAAAAAAATGAAACTCATGCGCATGAAAGCCAAAGCCATCATTCTTAAACTCAAACTCCTCAACCTTTCCTAAAACTTTTTAAACAGTTTATGAAAACCAATAAAATGATTAAGGCCAAATCTACCAAGTCTGCCAAAAAGCCCGTTAAACGCAAAAAATCCGTTTTAGGCGAATTGGGAGCCGCCTATTTACCAGCGGCTAAAACCCGCTCCATGAAAGTGGAAACCCCCGACAGCATGGCCGCCGAAACACTCATGGCGCAGACGGAATTAAGGGCGTATTTGGCGGCTAATTTTGGTTCATCCATGTCGGTCGAAGAATACGTGCGCCGAAAGCTCGCCTATCCTACCATGCAGGATTTGGAAAACAGCCTGTTTGCCGAACAAATTGACGGGGTGGCGCTGGCCATTTACAACATTGAAGCCAAAAATCAGGGGATTATCATCGGCGACCAAACGGGCATTGGCAAAGGTCGTCAGGCGGCCGCCATCATCCGTTATGCCATCCTGCGCGGGAAAAACCCGATTTTCTTTACCGAGAAACCCAACCTTTTCTCCGACATTTTTCGTGACCTGATCGGCATCGGCAGCGAAGACGGCAGTCAAATCAAAAAGCGTCGCAACCAGTCGGCCGCCAAAGAATGGGACGAGCTTACCGAAGAAGAACAGTTGCAGTATGACAACCTACCCGAGAACTACGAAACGTTTTTGAAGGAAAAAGGCGCTAAAAAAGTGGCTACGTTCACCGAAAACAAAGCTTACGACCTCAAAAAGGGTGTCCACGTGGTCCCCTTTATTGTCAACTCCCGTGAAATCAAATCGTCCATTAAGGATGCCGACGGAAACATTCTGTACGAAGCCCCCGAAAAGAGCGAGCAGGAAGGCATTGTTGCTTCCATGAAGTTGCCACCGCTCTATAACCTCATTATGCTCACCTACTCGCAAATTGCCAGCGGTAATAAAGTGAGTTATGAAGGAGGCGAGAAAAAGGTTACTTATGGAAAAAAGGCCAAGTTTATCGTTGAACTTGCCCAAGACAACATCGTCATTTTAGACGAGGCCCACAATGCTTCAGGCGGAGATTCATCGACGGGAATCATCGTACGGGACTTGCTAAAAAAATCGCAAGGGACCGTGTTTCTTTCGGGCACTTTTGCCAAACGCCCCGAAAACATGGCGCTGTACGCCCAAAAAACGGCCATCGGGGACGTAAATTCCACTTCGGAAGGACTGGCGGAAGCCATTGAAGTAGGCGGGGTGGCCATGCAGGAATGGGTATCTTCCATTCTGGTCAAGGAAGGTCAGATGATTCGCCGAGAGCGGGGGATGGAAAATACAGGGGCGGTCGTCAACTGGATTACCCTCGACGAATCGGCTCCCCTGTGGGAGTTGCCCAATCTGCAAGACCATCATCGCAAAACCGTGGATACCCTAACGGCCGTCATTCGCCAAATTATTGCTTTCCAGACCGCGCACGTGGGCTCCGTCGTGAAAGGTATGAACGAAGACCTCAAAGACGAACAAGGGGAAGCGGCGCTTAATCAGGGAACCAAGGGAGCAGGCGTTGACAACGTACCTTATTTCTCGAAAGTATTCAATGTCATCAACCAAATCCTTTTTTCCACCAAGGCCGAAGCCGTGGCCCTACACGCCATTCGTCGGCTCAAACAGGGCAAAGCGGTGGTCATTGCCTTTGCCAACACGATGGGTAGCTTCATCGACGAACTAACCGAGGAAGGCTTGGAAGACCGCGAAGGCGGCACCCGCATTAAAACCGACTTTTCATTGGTGCTCGAAAAAGCCCTGCGCAGTGTATTAAAAATTCAAATTGCCGACGGTTGGGGCAAGAAACAATACCGGGCGCTTTCGATAAGTGAGTTGTCGTTGGAAGGACAGCAGGAATACCGTCGCCTCCTTGAGGTAATTCGTCAAACCACGACGGACATTCTGGTGTCTCCCATCGACGTGATTAAACACCTCATTTCCTCCCAAGGATACAGCATTGCCGAGGTAACGGGCCGCAGCAAAGAAGTTCGTTTTGACAAACCCGTGACGTTGGGCCGTATGAATGCCACTTCCAGCATGAAAACAGGGGTGGTGTTCCCCCGTGCCAAGGAAGATGCCGCCGCCGCCTTCCGTCGTTTCCAAAACAATGAAGTGGATGTGTTAATGATTAACCAATCGGGCGCCACGGGCGCATCCGCCCACGCCATTCCCACGGCCTTGGTTCCTGCCTCCAAAGTAAAGCAGCGGGTAATGATCATCGCGCAGGCCGAATTGGACGTGAACATTGAAGTACAGAAGTGGGGACGCATCAACCGAACGGGTCAGATATTGCCCCCTATCTACGATTATATTATATCAGCCATCCCTGCCGAGCAGCGCCCGACGATGATGTTGCAAAACAAACTGCGTTCGCTTTTTGCCAACACCACAAGCAGTCAGAAATCATCCAAGGACATTCTGCAATCCAACGACTTTTTGAACAAGATAGGGGACCGGGTGGTAAAGGAATATGTGGAAGTAGACCGCGAAGAGAACGGAAAAGAGTCCGTTTATGCCCTGTGTGACCTTAAAAAGTGGGTCAATCAGGAAGGTGGCGTAGAGGAGTTTGCCAAAAAAGTAGCCGGTCGCGTAGCCATTATTCCCACGGCTCGGCAGCAACAGTTTTACGACGAAGTGGCCGAAACCTACAAAAAGGAAGTCGAGCGGTTGGTCAATGCGGGGGAATACGATTTAGAGGTCGAAACCCTTGATTTGAAAGCCAAACTCATGAGCGAAGAACTTTTAGTGGGGGGAAAACCTGATGCCACTTCGGAATTTGGAAAACGCTCCATGCTGGGCTTATACGAGGTCAATAACCTCAATAAACCCTACACGATTGAGCGGGTAAAACAGCTCTTGGAGGAGCGCATTCCGGCGGGCATGAAAGGGTACAATTTTGCCCAGGAGCAAAGAAATATTGCCAACGCCTTTCTGACTAAAGAAAAAGACGGCAAACTCCGCAAAATCGTGGAGGAATATGAGGAGGAGGCCAAGGCCATCCGTGAAAAAATCAACCGGGCCAAAACCCCCGAAAAGGCCGAAGAATTAAAAGCCGTACTGGATAGCTTGAAAATCAATTTTGACACGGATTATGAACTCAGGCAAACCAAAGAGAACGTCTTAATTGCGCAGGTGATGGGAATGGTCGGTTATTTTTATCCCAGTCGCCAAATCGTCTATGACGGGGAGTTGATGGTTTGTCTGGGCGTCAAACTGAATGAAAAAGCCAAGAACCCCTACAGCTTGGGCAAAGTGTACGTAGAATTTGCCGTCGCCTCCTCCAAACGTCGACTCAGTTTGAATCTGGCCAAAAGCGGGTATTTTCTGCTGACGCTTATTCAGGAGTACAATGACAAAAACCGCAATTTTAGCAATAAACCCCTGGGTGAGTTTTGGGAGTACGGAGTAAAGCAGCTTTCCGCTGACCGCATCCCGCTTTACATCATTACGGGCAATTTGTTGCAGGCAATGGCGCAGGACGCTTTTCAAAAAACCCGCATCATTGACTTTACCATGGCGGACGGTAGCGCCCAGAAAGGGTTATTGGTGCCTTATTCGGTCATGGAACCGCCCAAATTGGGCGAAAAAAGGACCATCACCAAAATCATTCCTTTTTCGCAATGCGCCCCCATCGTCGAAAAGCTGTACATGGGTCAAACCATCGGTAATGATAAAATGACGGTGTTCGGGCCCAACAATAACTACCGAATCATGGTGCCTGCTTCCAAAGCCAAAGGCGGGGAAATCTACACCGACCGGGGTTTATTGGACTTGGTGGTAAACAACAATTTAACCAAGTCTGGCGAAAAAATGACGGGCAATATTCAGCCCGGCAAAGTGGCCGAATTCTGCCAATACCTCTCGACCCGTTTTGGCATGTCGTGTGCCGTTTCGACCGCACAGGCCAATATGCTCATGCCCGAAAAACAACCTAATGTACAGGATTTCAAAAGCGTCATTATGGGCTATGAGCCCTTCCCGCCCATGCCAAAGGTGTCCGTCTTTCCTGCGACGGTTCCCGTCGAAAAAAGCGATGCTTCAGAGCGTGAACGCAAGAGAAAGCGGATGTCCATGAAAGCAAGGGCCATTATTCTTAAACTCAAATTATTAGAGCTATGAAAATGAATCGGCAACTCCGATTGTCGCTGGGCAATCTCCCCGAGACCCCAGTGGCCTTGCCGCCACCCGTTAAAATCACCCCTTTGGATAAGGAGATTGTGAAGTTATTCAAACCTTACCTTCCCGCCAAAGCGGAGAGAAAGTATGCGTTTGAGGGAATCTTTTTTGACGAAAAGGGCATGATGGCGACCAATCAGCACCTTTGCCTTCACGTTGAGAAGCAAACGGAACGATACGGCAGTTTTGAACCCAACGGGCAATCGGTGGTGAGCGTTATCCCGAAATATGACCTCCTTTTTGAAGACCTGCGCAAGCGCAATACCGTCAAAGTGGATTTGGATGTTGTCAAACTCCGTGATTATCTCCACGAAATCATCCCCCAAATGGATGATAAACAACCTAATGTGTATTTCGTGGCGCACCACGACCGGGTAGTGATGTACAATGCCGATTACCTCAAACGCATTGTCAACACGCTGCTTTCCCAAGGGGTCAAACGGGCCGTTATCCGGTTTCGGGAAGACAAAAGCATCGAAAGAGAAGCTTTCCTGATTGAAACCGAATTCCCCATCGGCAAGGCCCACCTTGTGTTAATGCCCGCTTCTTTCGAGCAAAAGCCTGAATTTATTATTCAAAGAGGCGCTGGCTATTTCCAAAAGGGGGGCAAGGAGCCAGTCCAAGGGATTTACTATTTCGAACGCAATGAAGTGGTTATGCCTTTGGAAACCAAACGGGAGACACAATCCGTCCCCATTGCGGCCAAAAGCAATAAAAAGAAATGGATGGCCATGCGAGCCAAAGCCCTTATCATCAAATTGAAACTTTTAAATCTTTAACTTTTAATCAGCTATGAACCCAAACATCCAATGGTTGAGTCAGCGAATCGCTCCCCTCAGCCGAGTTGCCATGCCCAACGAAACCCTTCAGGAAACCTACGATTTTTTAAAGGATTCCAGCGATGGTTGGACGAATTATGAGGACATTCAGGCCGATAAAGATACGCTTGAAGCCGTGGCTCTCTTTCGGGAGAAGTACAATAAGGCCACTGGGGATAATTGGTCGCCTAATTCTCCCGCCCAGCCCAAGCCCGTCAAAACCGTCCAGCCTAAGCCCGAACCCAACGTAAAAGCCGAAAAGCCGAAAAAGGAGAAGGATTGCGACTGCAAAGACAAGAACCAAGCTAAACCAGCCTCAAAATCCAATCCTCAATCTTCCGCCAAGCCCAAAACTCCGAAAAAGGCCGATGCAAAATCTGAGGTAAAGCCCGCTTCTATGAAGAAAGAAACGGTGAAAAAAGCAAGTGTGAAAGTAGCTAAACCCAAAGCCGACAAAAAACCAACTGCGTCGGAGAAAGCCACCGCAAAAGCGCAGGCCGAGATACGCAAAATCCAGGCCGAAAACCGGGAGTATGAGAATCGCATCATGTTCGATTCTGACTTTTTAACCACGCTTTTGAATCAAACGCAGCAACACGCCCAAATGCAGAAAGGCTTGGGCGCGCTGCCGACTGAGTTGGCTCAGGAATTAAAGAAAGAACGGGCGTTGAACACACTGTATCGTCAGGTAATGAAGCGCAATGTGAAGGCTTTTAAATCCTTGGAAGTGCGCCTGAAAAAGAACAATGAAGTCACTCCCGCGATGGAGCGTAAGTTCATGGAGTTGTATTCGACCCTCAACGGGCTCAAACAATCCGCCATCGCCAAACGCCAAGTCACTCTGAAGAAAAAGAAGAAGGGCTTCTTGGCAAGATTATTTAGTTGATTATTTGTTTTTCATGAGTATTAAATCACAAAAACCCTGCCTCTGCGGGGTTTTTGTGTGGTCTGCGTTGGATTTGGGGTAGATGCCGGGTGATTTGGGCTGCCACGGGTAAAAGAGGCCATAAATTTCCAGCAAACCGAAATCAAACAAAATCTTATCCAATGCAAACTTACCAAACATTTAACGGCAAAAACTCCGATTTGGAGCAACTCCGCAGTCTTGACGTCGTTCTCAGCAATGATTCCTCCAGCCCCAAAAAGGTGGCATTCGTTGTTTCCAAGGCCCGCGCCAAAACCAATAGTTTGGTGCTGCTCGAAGATTCCGAACACTTTGTGATGCAGAACAACCCCTACTTCGCCACGCTGACCGAATTACGGGCTTTTGTGGAAGCTTGCCCCACTCGACTTCACGCAATCACCCTCAAACCCATCACTTCGGGTAATCTGTTGGAGCAAACCACCAAGGCCGTTAACATCCTGACGCCAACCTTTGGAAAGGAAGACTTAGTGGAAACCATTACCCCCAATCCCGTAGCGGGCGGTTCGAGTTTCCTGTTGCCAGATTTTTATTTGGGCTTAACCGCCGAGGCTGAAATCACCATTCAGCCCCTGACCAAGATTCAAGTCACGCTTCAGTTCGGTTATTACCACACTGACCGTTTAGTACCCGTTCTGTCTTAGTTCGTTGGCGGCTTGCGCCACTCATTAGCCGTGAAAACTCTTTTTTTAACTTAATTCCTCATAACATGCCACTTACAAACCCCTTAGTAAAAGGCGTAGTCTATCCAGATGGCTACGTAATGGGTACTGGTTCGGACGGGCGACAAATCCGCGCCCGTTTTTTCGATAAAACCCTGATCGTTTTTAACATTGCGACCGGTGCCGCTGAATCCACGGCGGTAAAGAGCGTAACCACTTTGAGTCGTGGATATGTAATCGCCCAAACGTTTCGCGGTCTGGAAGGTGCGCCCTCACTGAACCGCTCCAACTGGGCACCTCACCCCAAAGAATGGTATATCGCCGATGAATTGAACGGTGCGGTGGTTGACCGTTTGGCCTTAACGGCTTCCGAAGCCCAATATTTTGCCGACAATGCGGACTTCAAAGCCATCGGTTGGACCAAAGACGGGGCCGCTGGGACCGCCAACCAAGATCCCCGCCACTTCTGGGACAGCGAGTCGAAGAAAGAAGGGGAAGTGCCCGTCGCCAACCTATTCTTCAAAATCGGTGACGACGGCAAACCCGTTCGCTGCGACAAAGATGGTAAGTTGATGAAAAATGACGGTACGTACGTCAATTCGGCCGATGATCCGAAAGTTGCTGCGGCGGCTGCCACTGAAGATGACAAAGCCGCCGAAGCAACGGGTGTCATGGGGACCGTAAAAAAATACGGAAAAACCCTCCTCTGGATTTGCGGAGGTGCGTTGGTGGTCGGTGTGGGAGCGTGGGCCTTCAAGGCCTTTAGCAAACCCCGCCCAAAAGGCAAATAGTTAATACCTTCATTTTTTAACAAAAGCCCGTGTCGATGCCTCGAAGTGGCTATCCACGGGCTTTTTTATTTTCACACAGCATGAAAACGCAAAGCACCATCGCCTCCTTTTTGGGGGGAGTCCTCTCCACGATTGTGGGCATTCTCTCCGTGGGCGTATTTATCGGGGGAGCCGTTTGGGTCGCCCGAAAAGTCGCTGGCCCCGCCAAATACGTAGTTATTGACCAGTCCGCTAAATAGTATTGCTATGCTCACTGAATTCAAAGTCGGGACTTACCTGAGTGCCGACAGTCCCAAGGGGTTTGTGAACCTCTACAGCAAGCTGACGGCCACAGATACCCTTGACACGACCACTTACGTGGGAAGTGTGCAGAATAATCAACCCAACGGAATCAACTTTGGGCAGGTGATTGGGTGGCGCACGGCTAAAAAGTTGGTCAAAATCAAGCTACGCGTGCCCATTAAACAGTACTGGGGCTTGAGCGAAATCGTGGAAGTATGGGCCGATGCCACGCAGGTCTCCGTATACGCTCCCGCGTTGGACGAATCAGCCGCCAAGTTCTACTATTGTACGGGCAACGGGGTGCGCCTACGCAGCGCTCCATCAGTAGCCAACCTGCTCAACGTGGTGGGAGTGGCCAACAAGGGCGACCTCTTGGGAAAATCGAACGGTTATACCGAGAACAATTTCTTGTTGATTTATGCGACGGCTCTTAATGGTGCTTACAAGGTGGATGCTTCGGGCCAGAAAATCAGCTACTACGTCCACCAAGACTACGTCAGCAAAGTCAACCCCGCCGCTCCCTCAACTACCGACCCCGGCAAGCCCGTTGACCGCAACTTGCCCTCCGAGGGAAATACCGCCCCGACCGTTACCCCCGATGAGCCCGCCCCGGCGGCCAATTCCGTAGGAATATTCGTAGCCGCTGGATTGGGGGCCCTGGCCTTTGGGATGGCCGTGATTAAGTACGTTCGTCGGCGCAGCCGTAACCCCAAAAAACCATGAAGAAGCTACTGGCCAAAGCAGGAGCGTTGTTGAAATCACGCCCTCAAGTCGATGATTCGGGACCACCCAAATGGTACGTTCAGGCCTTCCGCTCCAAACCTTTGATGTATTTACTGGCGGCCGTTATCGTCGTGGGGGTCATTGTCTACTTGGCCGTTAAATCCGCCAAAGAAAAGCTGCGCCTTGACCAAGTAGACACGTCAAAGCTGCCAGGTCGGGAGGATGTGATTGAGAACATCACGCGGGAAGAACTCGACGACATCGTCGCGGATTGCCGTCTGTATTTCGATAACATCTCCGCCGTTCCGGGCACCATCGTTCCCAAAAACGAACTCATGCGCCGACTGCTTCGCTTGTCGGATTACGAATTGGGATTGGTCAATAACCAGTACAACAACCTGTATTCGCAGTCAGACACCAATCTCTACCATGAAATCAGCGACGATTATTGGTACAGCTACGATGCGGATTTACGAACTAAACTACTGAGCCGATTAAAAACCATCGGAGCGGGTAAAACAAAGCATTAATTAACTGCGATGGAAACCAACGAAAAAAACGTCTTGGATACCCTTTTGGGGGTGTTTTCGGGCGAAAATAAACCCGAATTAATCGTCACGACCAAAGTGGAAGTGGACAACAAAACACTGGCCAAAGTGGTGGGTTGGGGGTCAATTCTGGTCTTGGGCGGCATTGGGTTGAGCGCTTGGCTGTTGCGGGTCACCCTGAAACGATTCTTTCGACCGATTTAACGACGATTAAATGCCTTACCGCTATGCACAATACGACCGATTTAAACCACGCAAACTTACTGCCCCGCATGATGCAGGAAATGTCCGTTTTTGCCTTCATCCCCCTTAACATCATGGCCTTTGATGCGGGAACAATGAGTACGATTCTGACCGCCACTTTAGGGGCCGTTGTTTCGATTTTCGCCATTCGTTTCTACCATGCCCAAACCAAAAAGAGCAACGTCGAGCGGGAAGTATTGGAGATGGAGCGGGATAATATGAAAAAACTGAAACGCAGAACCAAAAAAGACGATGGCGACCAGTAGCAACACCAATGAAAAAATCAAAATGGCTTCGGTATGGCTCCAAATCGTAGCCTCCATTTGCGCCATTGTCGCCTTTGTGTGGGAATACCAAAGACGTGACAATCAAACCGAAAAATCGTAACCCATGAAACCTGTTTTAACCCTTGCCGACTATCAACGTGCCGCCCGAATATTGGGCTGTAAAGTGGCCGCTATCATGGCCGTGGCTTCGGTGGAAAGCTCGGGCAGCGGCTTTTACGCTGACGGTGGCCTGAAAAAACGCTTTGAAGCCCATTGGTTTAAGTACTATACCAGCAAATCAGTGTCGACCTACGCCCAAGCCTACGCCATTGACCCCAAAAGCGCGATGCTTTCCACCTCTTGGGGAAAATTCCAAATCATGGGCTTTAACCATAAAATCGCGGGGTATGCCACAGTTCAGGAAATGGTGAACGCATTTGATCAAAGCGAAGCGGCGCAACTTGCGGGATTTATCGGATTTATTCAAGCCAAAAAACTGGAAGATGAACTGCGCAATCTGAATTGGAGCGGCTTCGCCTACATCTACAACGGAGAAGAATACGCCAAGCTGGGCTATCATACCAAAATGGCCGCTGCCTATGCCAAATTCAGCATTGACCCTGCCGTGGCGGAAGCCGATGCCGCACTGGAAGTTAAAAAAAAAGCCTAGTCGGCCCGCTGCTGCTGCTCGCAGCGGGTGGATTGACCGTCTTGGGAGGATTAGCCCTTTGGAAGCCTCACAAAGCCGCTGATTGGTGGCGAAAACTATTTAAGAAAGTACCGATTTAAACGCAGGTGCGCAAGATCAATAACGATTATGAACGTACGTAAAATTCTTATCGCCTTTTTGGTGACCATCGCCGTTTCGGTAGGGGGAATACTGCTCTACCGTCGATGGAAACAAAACCGCGACCTGGTCAACGACGAAACCATCGACGGCAAAGGCTACCAACGCGCGCTGGCCCGCCAATGGGACATCCAGAAAGGCATTGCGGTTTCGGTAGCCGATGGATTGACGGGTAACCTAACCGTCATTCAGGGCGGCACTTTTCCGCTGCTGAAAGTATCGCAGGAGGCGTGGACGGCCGCTGACCGGGCCAAAAACAAAGTGCTGATTTCCGCGCTGGTATCGAACTATAATACGGTAGTCGATGAGGTCTCCGAACTCGCCAAAGTTCCCCGTTGGCTTATCTATGGCATTATGGCCGTGGAAAACCCGAAGGGAATTCCTACGGCCCAAATTAATGCCGACAAGGCCACGGGCCTCATGATGGTCACGCCTCCTACGGCCAACGATACCATCCGCATAGCCCTGCGCAAAGGGCTGTTGCAGGCGGGCCATAAAGAAATCCTGACCGAAAAGATCGGGGCAACGGATACCGCCAATCTGCTAAAAGACAAGTACGGCGTAACCAATCACATCACGGCTAACGACCTCAAAGACGTGATGCTGAACCTGATGTTGGGCGCGGCCAAGCTGTCCAACCTCATCGACAAGTTTGGCACCGATGCGCTGCACAAAATTTTAGCCTGTTACAATCAGGGGGATTACTATTTGTCCACCAAAGGGTACAGCTCCTACAGCCTGACCAAACTGTATGCCACGGCGGGTCCGCACCGGGATTACTTGCAAAAGACCCTCGGAGCCCACGGCAGCATGGACATCCTGACCAATGATTTAGGAATTTTAGACTAACGGCCCATGAGACTCGGATTTGAAAAAGCGAATCATTCCCTCAAAGACCGTGTAATGCGCTTCGGGTCGGGCGGTGATTTCATCCATTGCCAGTTCGTCTTCGACCCATACGAGAAGATTTCGGCCAGTGCGTGGGATATGTACGGCATCGGCTTTCGCAACTATGCCGATACGGTGCAGAATGAAGCGACCCATTGGGTTTTCATTGACTACGGTCATGAAAAAGATGAAGAACTGTACGACTGGTTTCGTAAGCGGCTGGGGACTCCTTACGACTACGCAGGGCTGATTACCAGTTTTATCCTACCAAAACGAAAACCCCAGAACATCAAAACGTTCTGCTCCGAAGTCTGCTATCAGGCCTGTCAGGAAGTCTTACGGCTCAATCTGCCCAAGGTCAACGAAAATTACCTGAGTCCCCAGGGACTCTACAACTTAATCACCACTGGTAAACCTTAATTTTTTATACCCATGGCCAGCATCGGAACAAAAACGCAGACCGCTCCCGAAATCGGGGATTTGGTCGTGGCCAAGGCATCAAAAACCTACATTTATGAGGACAGTGATGCCTTGAAAATCAAAGAAGAAGTTCCTGCGGGAACCGAATTGGGGATGATTATCATGATTGCCCCCCACGAAACGGGGGTTGATTTGTTCGTCGTGGACAACGGAGCCGTCTTTGCCGACGAAGTCACCACGAAAGCCAATCCCGTGTACAATTATGGCACTGAACCAAGCGGAACCACGACTGACAACGGCGGTGGTTTTTGGGGCGCACTCAACAAAGTACTGGACTTGGGGGTGGGCATTTTTACCCGAAAGAAAAGTACCCCCTCCACCGACGGCGATACTGAAGATACAACCGTGGCCGACGATGATACCGACACCCCCAAGGGCGTTCCAGTCTGGGTGTGGTTCACCGTGGGAGGCGTAGCGGTAACGGGCTTAATCGTTGCCCTGGTGTGGCCCAAGAAAAAGCCGACGCCCACGCCTGCATCGCCCATCATTTTGGGCAAATAGAACGAAAAATTAACGCTCAACGCAAAGAATGACCCTTGGCCGCTCCCAAAGTAAATATCGCCCTCGTGGATACCACGTCCAAAATCAGCCGTGAGGAATTGCAGCGCGTAGCCAATGCGCTGCAAATACAGGTAAGCCGTGATTTTGCCCCCGTGTGGGACAAGGATGCCACGGTCCACGTATTCGATTACATGACCGATATTCCCTTGGGTTTCTGGCCGATTTCAATCGTTTCCGCCATAGATGTGCAAGGCGTCAACGGCTACCATTGGATTGATGATGAGGGCAACCCTTTTGCCAAGGTCGAATACCGGGATGATTTTTGGCCGCTGACAGTCTCGCATGAGCTGTTGGAAATGCTGGTCAACCCCTATGTTAATAAAACCAAGCTCGTCAAAGGGCTCGACGATACTGGTCAGGAAGTAGAATTTTTGGTCGAAGTGGCCGACCCCGTAGAAGACAATGATTTCGGCTACCGGATTGACGGGGTGCTGCTCTCCAATTTCTACTATCCTGCCTTTTTCGACCTCACCAAAAGGGAAGGGGTCAAGTACGACCACCTCGGCTGGTTGAAAGAACCCCGCAAATTGTTGAACGGCGGCTACATTTCATGGAAAAACGCCTCGGGCGAGTGGTGGCAGGCGTTCATGGTCGAGAATAAATTAATCATTCGGAAATTGGGCGATAGTACCCCGCTCACCACGGCCGACCGCACCATGATTTGGGGTTGGACGGCGGTGGTCACGGTGTCCCTCATTGCGCTGACTTTCCTCATCAAACTATTTAAGCGCAATGGCAACCGCATACGTTAAAAACGAAGCACTGAGTATTTATTCGGCGCCCGATGTAAAGTCGGTGATTACCAAAATTGAACGCAACGGCCAAACCGAAGCCTACTTTTTAACAGGTTTGACCGAAGGCTTTGCGCTGGGTATCCTGACGGGCGAAGCGCAGGAGGGGTTTGTACAAATTGAACACGCTTTTGAAATTCGACGCAGCCTTACTTCGACCAACAAATGGTATTGGTTATTTCCGCCCGCTGGGATTGCGGCTTCGCAGTTGAGCCAGTGGACGAAAGAAACCGAATTGATTTGGGTGCTCAAGGAAGATATTACCGTGGATAGCCCCGAAGCCATCGCCGCCGCCAAGAAAAAGGCCCAACAAGACAAGCTGCTGTCCGAAATTGACAAAACCCTGGTGGGCGCGGGAGAACCCGAAAAACCGTCCAATAACACCTTTATTGTCATCGCTATCGGCGGGGCGCTCGGGGTATTAGCGGCCGTTCTGTGGTGGGCGTTTGGCAAGAAAAAAAACAAGGGCCCCGTCGTGGCGCAACCACCAGTCATCCTTAAGCTCCCCAAATCAAAATAAGCTTCAAACCCTTTCCATTCCACCATCATGGCCGTCGCAACATCCGCAATCATCACCTCCCTTACCCAAGCCGCAGGCTCCGTTTTTGGTTTTCTTGCCAAGGGAAAAGAACTCAAAATTGAGGAGGAAAATACCGAACAATTGAAACTGCAACTCGAAGCGGCCGAAGATGCAGAGGTGCAAAAGACCCTGCAAAAGAAGTTGGACGTGCAGCTGACGCAGCTCAACGCCGCGACCGAAGCCGACCGACTCCGCCGCATCGGCTCGCTGGCCACCACCTTTGCGGTGCTGGGCCTGATAGGCTTGGTCATTGTGCAAGTGTTCAAATACAAACGCGAAAAGGAAAAGCCGCAGCCGCCCCTCGTCATTCAATGATTAAAAAATGCTAAACAAACGCTAGGCCATGAATTACCGCCTTGTAGAAAGTTATTACACCACGTATCCCCTTACCGCGCCGTTGTGGGAAGTAAAGGAATTTGCCTGTTACTACACGATTGACTATACATTCACGGGTCGAAACTACCTTAAAGTAGATGTACTGGAAGATTGGACCCATGAAACAAAGCCCATAGGCATTTCGGCAGCCATGAAATTGCCGATTGATTTGACAAAAACCAAAGAACAAAACGCTACCCCAGACGACCGATGGTTACTCGTGTTTCAGAAGCAAAATGCCATTTCAATCGGCCATTGGAAAGCTAAAACCCCCAAAGAGCAAGCCGAGTACCTGGGCGAAAAGTACACCGACCCTGACGCACCAGAAGATCAAACCCTCGCTCCTCCCAACCCTGCCCCGACGGAAGTGAATAAAAAAGGGCTGTTCGCCAGCAACAACCCCAACGCCAAAACAAATGGGTTGTGGCTCATTTTGGCGACCGTCATTACCGCCGCCTTTGGAGTCTCTTTTTGGGCCTATCGACGCTACCGGCGAACGAAACGTATGGCGGAAAAGGTCGCCCTCAAGTACGGCAAGTACAGTCAGGACGTAGCCGATGCCTTAACCTAAGTGTTTATCAATCTTTCATTAATTCTTATCAATTCTATCGCAACCATGAATACGAAAACCATCAAAACCAAAATCAAAACGGTCGGCATCTATTTTTTCGTCGCGGGGCTTATTGCAGGCTTGTATTTCCTCTTGAGGGATGGCTTGGATTCGTTTTTCCAGAAAGACCCCGAAGCGGCGGACAAAACACCGCCCGTAACCGCTTCTTCTGCGAAGGCCGATACTTCAAGTACTGGGAAGTTTTTGGGCGACCAAGTGATTACCCTGTTGGCTACGCAGGATTATGTACTCACCGTTCCTGCGGGCGCAGTCTCTGCGCAATTTCAGGTGCAGGATAACCCCGTACTACTTCGATTAGGTTCCTCACCAGTCAGCGGTGGATTCTTGTGCGATGTGGATGAACTACATTACCTCGAAACGGCAGAGGAAGTTAAAAAGGCGGTATTCCGTACCAAAACGGGCACGGCCACGATGATTATCAATTATTTCTCCGCCTAGGTTTTTCCTCCATCTCTAACTCAAAAGAACAATGAAACTAGATAAAAAAATGACCAAAGGAGACCGTGGCCCAGTCGGGCCACAAGGTCCAAATGGCCCAGCGGGTGCCGCAGGTCCACAAGGTGCGGTTGGCCCCGCAGGGTTAGCGGGTGATGATGGTCTACCTTATGACATCGGAAATGGTGAGCCATCGCTCATCTACACGCAAACGACCGACATCGGACACCGGTATCTTGATGGAGTTTCGGGCAATGTGTGGGAGCGCGTCGTATTCGCCAACCAATTTGACGAGACTCACCTTGTTCTTCCCGGTAATTTGACGTGGAAGAAAGTGGCATTGCTCAAAGGCCCACAAGGGCCACAGGGTCCAAATAGGCTAAATGAAAACACCATCATTGAACTTGATCAATTCGTCAAAGACGGAGGAGACGTTAAAAGGCTGTTTTTTGAAAATCAAGCCACTCGTTTTCAGGGCTATGTTCATGCACGTGAGGACATTCAAACCGCAAATAATGACGAGGAGCTCAAAGGGGTGATGGTTGGCTACGATACTGCCACCCAAAGAGCACAGGTCCTTTTAAAAGGGCCAAGGGCTGAAATCAAAGCAAGTGGCATTGACCCAGATGATGGGCTATTGAAAGAATATGCAGACATAGATATTGGTGTTGATACGGGGAATGGGTTTGTACGTATCATGCTCATCAAAGACGGCGTAAAATATCTGGCGGCAGACTTTTCGGCTGAGAGGAAATTAACTGCTTTTTTTGGGTATGGATTGCAAATCCCTATGCTTTCAACGGCTCAAATATTAGCCCTTCCCTATATGCCTTATGAGGGGCAAATGGTGTATAACGATACACTACATACCATCTGTTTTCACAACGGAACAAGCTGGCGACAGGTAACAACCACCGCAATGTAATGATAGATTCTATCAAACGCTTAAGCCTCCCAATTGGGTGGATAGCCGCCAGTGCCAATGAGTCAAAAATCTTCAAATGCAGTTTTTAGTAGGCAAGTAAAGCAATGAATTGCGGCAGCTCATGACATTTAATTTTACAATTTTCAAGAATGAAACTCGGCCATAAAACATCGAATCAACCAGTAGCTCCCCCTGCACTCCCCAATGGGCAAAATGCAGTGCCTACGCTGCAAGTGTATGTTAGCCAAACGGGTAGCGATGCCAATTCAGGGTTAACGGAACTCTTACCCATTTTGACCCTCAATAAGGCCGCTGAAATAGCTGAAACTACCAAGCCCGTAGTACTGAAAATCTATTTCCAACAGCCAACCGTCAATGCCAATCACATCAAAACCGTCGCAGGCTACAAGGTTGCCCCATCCTTTCGGTGTGACTTGCACCTCGTTTTTACGGCTAATTCTGACGTAACCATCGGAAGTTTTGTACAGGAGGGCTTAACCTATCCAGTTAAGATTTTGGCCTCAAAAAATGTACTGATTTGTGGTGATGATGGTGGTGAAATGACGAGTATCAACAGCCTGACCATGCCCGTTATCAACAGCGCAGGGTATACGACTGAGCAACAGGCACAGTTTGCGGCTCAAAACGGCTTTGTTTGCCTTAATTCTTTCGATTTTCTACCCGTAGAGTGTAAGGTTTTTTCAAAGTCGTTAAGCCTCAAAAAGAACATTTTCCTTTTTAAAAACTTGGCATCTAACCATCATCGACGTGGTTGCCACTTTCAGCACCTTATCTACGGCAGTCTCAACGAAAGTATGGTGGCCAATATTGAAGAAGAAGCGGGAGTCGTCGAAAATTTCACTTCTGTAACTGCTTTTTGGAAGCCCGCCGCCGATTTTCGTCTTGGAGTTGCACCCAAGGGGATTTTCTCAAACGAATCTTCTATGCTGGAAAATGGTCGGGTCTATCGGTATAGTATTCGTGAATTTCTGTGGGATGCGGGTCAGGAAGCCTATTTGGAGGCGGGGGTTAACTTCGGAACAATTTATTGGCCCGAGCGCCCCCATACCGCGACGCTGGTTGGGGAAACGATGATGGAAGAATTTTCCAATACCTCTTTTGGCAATGCGCTGACCTATCAGCCTATTCAAGTTGAACTTTGGGGAAACCCTACGGGTAAGCTCAGCCTTTCGGCTCGCCGCTCCGTGGCCGACCCCGCTATCAACTGTGTTTTTCAACTTTCATTTCAAGCCATTTAAACCATGAAAACGAAGCTTATTTTTAGTCTACTGCTTTTGCCTTGGTTGCTTCAAGCGCAGAGCCAAACAACCACCCAAGCGGGGAAGTTTAAGTTCAGGAATAACGTAGACGTGGCTGGGTCACTTACGGCCCAAACCATTAGTTCACAGTACGGAAGAATCATTACGGGGTTTGCGGGGACGGGTATCATTGATAATAACTATGGCCTGGACTACATCAACTTAATCTCGCAAGTCAACGCTTACAATAACTACTCGGCATTGTTTGCCGCTTATGGAATTAATCGGTATGGGTCCTACCTTGCTTTTATCAAATCAAGGACATGGGATGGCAATACATATAATAGAGTCGTCAATGGCGATGAAATCATGATGTTGGAGTCTACCGTAGATGTGGGAAGCTATTTATCTACAAAAGCCAGGATTGCAACCTATGTCGACGGAACTCCTGCGGGCGACTTTTGTCCCGCCCGAATTGAAATGTGGACGGCTCCTGCGGGTGGATATAACACAAAAAGATTGACAATTTTTAACGATGGGAACGTCGCAATTAATAATTCGGCCAATGCAGGCTATAAACTCGACGTAAACGGTACGGTAAGATTCAGTGACAATACGGACATTTCGGGTAGCCTCTCCGTTTCCGACGCAAGTACACCCGCCATACCCAGCGCCAAAGTAGCCATCAATTCTACTAACAAAGGTTTTCTTACCCCGCGAATGACTACAGGGCAGCGTGACCTAATCCCTAGTCCCGAAGAAGGGCTGGAAATCTACAATCTTACAACCCATACCAAAGAGTTTTGGAATGGCACTGTTTGGAAAACAATTACAACCAACTAATCCATTTACCTTTTATAACAACCATGAAAAAGTTTCTCGATTTTCTATTTGCTTGTATGCTCTTGACAGTAACAGCCCAAGCCCAAGTCGATTTCCTCATCAAGAAAATTCCTGCGGGTAATGGGTTCAAACCCGACTCCGCCACGAGCGTCCGATTTCGTTGTATTCAGGTGCAGATTGACCAAAACACCACCAATCAACGCCCTGCTTTTTATCTTGAATTGTTGGCTTGTGATTCAATGAAGGTGAACGTAGACTCTACAAACATCACCTTACACAATGGCCGAGTCGTGGACGGTCTGAATGTCTATTACGACGATTTGGTGAATGCTTGTATCAAAAACAACATCCCCAAAGAACAGCATTCAGTCACAATACAGGGACTTTATTATGCGGTATTTTGCGGCACAAGAGCCCAAAAGCGAAATGCAATTGCCGCCATGCTCAAAGGCTATAATATCCTGTTACAATAGGCATCATTAGAATCAAAATACGTTTTTACTCAATTTATAACCGCTATGAAACCCATCACCGACCGCGTCATTCTCAACCCTTTTACCTCACTCATCGGCATTGCCTTTGCCGGTGTGGGCGTTTGGATATTAAAATGGTCTGACGACCTCAGCGAAGCATCAAGAGTACTTCTTTCCATCCTTTGCTTCGTCATTTCCATTACTGGATTGGGCTGGAGCGACAAGGCATTTTTTAAGGTGCTTGATTACTTCAAAAAAAGGGCCAACCTGATTCTTTTTATCATGTGCAGTACCGTCGCATTCGGCGTGAGCTCCTGTGTGGGAGTCTCAAAACGCCAAATCTATAACCTGTTATTGGAGATGAAGACCCAAGTGGATATCCAAAATAATTCTAGCCAAATCTACCTTTATGAAAACGAAAAGAAAGCCATTGATACCGATTTTCAGGATATTTCTAACACTGATTTGCTTAATAGCATCAACGAAATCATTCCCCCAAAAACCGCCAAAAGGCCAAACAATTAATCTGCCCTACGAACAGGCCGTTGAACTAACGAAGCTGGCTAAAAAGTCCACAATCTTTGCCAAACAGAACGATGCGTTGATAAAAGAAAACACCCATCTTAAAAAGTATCAACTTACCATAGTCGTGGAGCTTAATAAGAAGGGGCAGGAATTAAAAGTGGCCCATGCGGAAATCAATAAATACGAAAAATGGGTAAAATACGCGGTAATCACGATTATCATCATTGTGGCATTATTTCTCGTTAAAATATTCAGGGGATGAAAAAGATACTCAAAAAACGCATCTATTTCAGCTTGATTGTAACAGTAGTTGTGGGCGCAATAACGGCCACAGTCTATTATTTTAGGAGGAAACAACAATCTAATCAAGAAAAGACCAGCGATACGACTATAATAGCGGCCTCAACAAAAAAACTCAAAGTCCCTTTCCCAGATGAGATAGTTCAAGCTTTTGATGCATTTTTGAATACCAATGCCTCGGCCTACGGTGACCAATTGATGGTCTATGTATCGCAGGGGAATATGGTGTACTTATATAAAAAAGGCAACAATAAATTTGACGATTATGCTGGTATTGCTTCCTGCGGGAAATACCTCGCTGCTGCAACCATAATGACGCTGGTGGATGAGGGCAAGATAAATCTTGATACTCCCATTTCCACCTATTTGCCTTGGATGCAAAGTTTTGAGGTATACAATACATTGACCACTCGTGAAATTTTAGCGCATCGCACGACAATTGTAGCCGATTCAATGTTTGACAACACCCAAACTTTGAACTTGGATACGGCAACCCGTGCCATTGCTAGTCAGTATCCAATCACGACTGTGGGTTCAGCGTACAGCAGCGCTTCTTACAAGTTTGCCGCTAGAGTTGCCGAGGTCGTGTCAGGTCAAAAATGGGAATCCCTTTTTCAGGAGCGCATTGCTTCCAAGTGCGAGATGAAAAACACCTATTTTAACCAATTCTCTGATAATCCTGATGTGGGTAAAGGTGCCCAAAGCTCGCCGAATGATTACACAAATTTTATGGAAATGATGCGCAATGACGGGGAGTACAACGGAACGCGCATATTGAGTTCAGTGTCGGTTCGTGAAATGGAAAAATTACAGTTGGGTTCTTACGAATATGGATTGGGTTGTTGGGTATTCCCCGATGTGTCGGAAGTGGCGGCGGTGGCGGCAACGAGGACACGGGCAAATCTTGGATATTCAAAACTAGGTAGGGCATTAAAGTTGTTCCAAAACTCTCCTCAGAATTTGTTCAATTTCATCAATTTTCACTGTAAAATCATCTTCTAGTCCATCTGACCAATATTTAGGATGAACGTCATGGTCATAATAATACGCAGTGTATTTAAGCCCCAACAATTCTGCCAAATACCGAAAATAATCGGGGGTGTAGGTTTTGGAAAATAATTCAAAAAGATGTGTATCAGATCGGCACCAGATGATGTTGGAAAATGAAGCGCCGTGCGGTCCAATGATAAATTTTGCATTACGGTAAAGAGCGATTTGCTCGATAACCGTCCGTGGCTGGTCTTCAATAATCTGAAAATAGTACTTCTTTAAGAGGGTAATCAATTCATTTTCGTTCTTAATTCGACGACGACCGCTACGACTTATATAAATCCGATCTTCTTTGTGTATTTCACTTGTGTCGACAAACTTAGGCAGAATGTATTTACGAAGGGCTTGTATATCCGCCGCATTTGGATAAAACCAATGCCCATTGTTTCCAAGAATACACTCGTCAGGCGTAATTCGATAATGTCTACTGTCTTTTACGCGGTGCAAATCAATTCCTAACAATTCAAAATACTCGCGCTCATAAGAAGTATTAAACAGGGGGTAGGAGATCATTGCCTTGTTGAAGGTTGATGGTGGTAATACCTCTTTCATTCGACAAAGTTTCCCAACAACAAGCAGTAAAAAATCATAATATCCTCCCCAAACAAATCCGTCGATATAGTGGCTCCACGGTACAATCAGTACCTCAGCGTCAAGATGGATACGTTTTTTTCGATGCAATGTGTTTCGATAAAAGTCCGCATTATTGGTATCGGTACATACTACTTTATTGCTTAGGTGGACTGCGCCATAAGGAAGTAGGGTAATTTTACCACTCTGAGCGGAAAACTTCCAGACCATGACACGGTCGGTTTTAGCCAATGTTGGTAAAAAATAACGCTTTTTTGTATTTATTACATCCACTACTTCTGGCATGTGAAGTAGGTTTTCGGGGTGCTCAACCAATTGAAAAGGCGCTAAAAAATCGTCCGTTTCTTGCTTATTTAAAAGTCTTACCCCAAAAATCCCGTAAATCCAGGATAAACCTTTTGTCAACATCATGTGACGAAACAAATGATACGCTCCCCTGACTTTTTCTTTCGTGTGGGAGCGACCTGATATCAAGCGCCATTTTTTACCCTTGCTGGAGGTTAGAATCATATTTATAAAATGAGGTGTAGATTTTCTTTAAAACGCTATCGAAATCGAAGCATTTGCGCATTAATAGCCACAATAATGGTGCTGAGGCTCATGAAGACAGCACCAATGGCGGGCGAAATAACGATACCCGGGATGAAACCCGTAGCGAGCGGTAGCGTAATGACATTGTAAGCCGTTGCCCAAACTAAGTTTTGAATCATTTTTTGGTAGGTGGCTCGCCCAAACTGAATCAGAGAAGCCACATCTTTGGGGTCGCTGTTAACGAGGATAATATCGGCAGTTTCGGCGGCCACATCCGTCCCTGAACCTATGGCAATCCCAATATCTGCCTGCGCAAGGGCGGGAGCATCATTGACACCGTCACCTGTCATGGCAACGAACTCCCCTTTTTGTTGTTGCTCTTTGATTTTATCTAATTTTTGATGCGGCAGTACTTCCGCCATAAAACCAGTCATGCCTAATTTTTCACTCACCGTTTTGGCGACTGTTTTGTTATCCCCCGTAAGCATGAAGGTTTTTATTCCTTGGTTACTAACTATTTTAATGGCTTCGGCAGATGATTCTCGCAGTTGATCTGCCAATGCAATGAATCCGCCTAATTGGCTATCAATCAAAACAAAAACAATAGTCTCGGAGGCGTCGCCGATGGCTTTATCAGGAATCGAAAGTTGGTTTTCCCGTAAGTAACCAGGGCTGACGATCAATACCGTTTTTTCTTTTACTTTTCCCGAAACTCCTTTTCCCGTAATGGCTTCAAAGCTGTCAACAGTTGGAATGTCGAGGTTTAGTTTCTTGGCTTCATTGATGATTCCCGTCGCAATCGGGTGTTCAGAATTTTGTTCTAAGGCCGCCGCCAATCCCAATAGTTCGTTCTCAGAAACCGAAGGCAAAAAACTGCCCATGCGGGTTACGCCAAAAATACCCGTAGTAAGCGTTCCTGTTTTATCAAAAATCAATGTTGTTATTTTTCGGGCGTTTTCAAACGCCGTACGATTACGAATCAATAATCCATTTTTGGCGGCAAGCGTGGTGGAAATAGCCACGACCAACGGGATGGCCAATCCTAAAGCGTGCGGACAAGAAATCACCATGACCGTGACCATCCGTTCAACGGCATAAGCCCACGTTTGACCCAATACCAACCACGCGGTCAGGGTGCCAACGCCCATCACCAATGCCACGATGGTAAGCCAAAAAGCGGCGCGATCGGCTAATCGTTGGGTAGAAGATTTTGTATTTTGGGCTTCTTTTACCATTTGAATTACCTTGGCAAGATATGTTCCTTCCCCAGTTTGCTCTACCCTTATTTCGAGTGAACCATTCCCATTAATGGCTCCTGCGATTACTTTTTCCCCCGTTCTTTTGAGTACGGGGGTCGATTCTCCCGTGAGCATAGATTCGTTTAGGTAGCTTTCGCCTTTCAGAATGATTCCGTCTACGGGTATTTTTTCGCCCGGACGAACCAGAATTCGGTCGTTGGGTTTGAGTTCTTTTACGGGCATATCGTGCAACATAGCCCCGTGATACATGTGCGCTTCGGCGGGTATCATCTGCACGAGTAGCTCCAATGCCTTAGAAGCCCCCGCAACAGAACGCATTTCGAGCCAGTGCCCCAATAGCATGATGACAATAAGAGTAGCCAGTTCCCAAAAGAAATCCATCCCTGGAAATCCAAAAACGGTAGCTGCACTATATACGAACGCCACCATAATCGCCATTGCGATGAGGGTCATCATACCGGGCAAGCGATTTTTAAGTTCCTCCCAACAGCCTTCCAAAAAAGGTTTGCCTCCGTACCAAAATAATGCAGTTGAAAGGGCTAAAAGGAGGTATTTTCTCCCCGTAAATTCTAATTGAAAGCCCAACCAGTGCTGAATCATATCTGACAGCACCAAGATTGGAACCGTAAGGAATAAACTTACGTAGAATCTCCTCTTGAAATCTTCAATCATGCCCGAATGGTCATGCCCCGCTTCTCCGTGTTTTGGGTTTTTACCGTGTCCAGAATGTCCTCCCAGATGCTGCCTGGCGGAGTGGGCAGTATGGTCGGCAGGTGGCTGGTTTCCGCCGTTGGTCGAATGATGATGTTCGTGGTTCATAAATAGTATTTATCAAACGTAGATAATCAACTCATTTTCAGGTTCTTTTTTTGAACTGTGGTTTTTCGACTCACCCAAAACAAGGTAAATCCCGAAGCAATGGTCAGTAATCCAAAGAGAGAAAAGGCACGTAAAAGTCCATTGGATAAATTATCCCGGCTTTCATAATCCATCAGGTGCAACATCCACAGAAAATCAAAAACCCGCCATTTAGTGTTGCGGTATTTCTGGACGGTTCCCAACTCCGCAGCGATGTAAACGGTAGTACTTACGGGGTTTCCAAATGTAACCGCATAGGCGGGCACTGGAAGGTTTCGGTATTCATGGTGCCCATTTGTTTGGGTCAAAAATTCTACTTTCTCCACGGTTGGGTCGCCAACAAAACGATTTTGAGCAAGCTGTACCGCTTCCGCCTGACTAAGTGCGGGGCGAAGATTACCTGTTTCGGCGTCGGCTAAGCAAACGTGACCTCCCGAATGAGGCTGTGCTTTTGATACGGAATAGTGAATTTGATAAAATGGCTTTCCAAATAATTCAATGCTTTCTAAACCAATAATGGAGTCAACGGGCGCATGGGCCCGCAAGGAATCAATAATAATGGAGGGAGAGACCCACGTTTGATTGACCTTAAACAACGGGACAGCGCGTTTTTGAGGGTCGCCGTGGACATCATCCATGTTGGACCAACTGAAATACAGCCCGCTGATGGTCCAAAACAAAAATTGGACTCCAAGAGCCACCCCTAAATAGCGGTGGCTCTTGCGAATCTTACGGTGGAAATCACTTTTTTTCATTAAAGTGTTTCTTTCACTTTTCCGCATTTAAGCATGGCATCCCCAAAATAGGGGTTGGCGATTTCTTTCTTTTCGCTCAACCAGTAGCCGCCTGTGTTATTATTGGCCATCGGACAGAAATCATAATAAACCGTACTTCCTGGCTTCATGGCCTTAGCGGCGGCATATACTGCCGTTGTCAAGGTGCCAAGTTGGGCGCGTTGGGTATCAATATTCGAGCTTTTTGCCATGGCATCGGCGGCTTTGGCGGCATCGGAACCTAGCATTTTACCCGCTTTTTTCACTGCGGCTGACAATACCTTGGCTTCTGCCGCAGTGGCTTTGGCATCAGACGCGACCAGTGCGTTTTTGACTTTAAAGTATGCCGTCAAAACGGGGTCAATTCCCATTTTGGTCATGTTATGTCCCTCGTGTTGGGCGAACGATACTGCGGAAATCAAAAGTGCAAATGCGAAAATGATTGTTTTTTTCATTGGTTTGAATTGTTTGTAAAATATAAATAATTGAAAATAAAAGGATTAACAAACGACGTTTCTTCAGTTGACTTGTACGACTAAATAAAATATCTCATCAGCAACAACTCTGTTTTTGTTGAATCGACGGACAAGGCACATCACCATAACTACAATACACGCAACAATCACCATTTTGGGGCTTCAAGACGGTTTTGCAATGCTCACAATCGTAAAAGAATTGGCAAGTATCCGTGGGCATGGTTTCTGTTTTTTGATGGCCACACTTAGGACAAGTAATTTTGGATTGCAAAATGAAAGTTGTCATTTTACTAAAGTTTTATGTTTTACTACTTTATAGCCTGTTGCTTGGATATTTTGATTGACAGCCGTTTGGGTAATTCACAGAGTTACTTTTTGATTACCATACTTCCACTTAGTGTTTATGTTCCATTTTACCAGTATTGTTACCCATATCAGCGATAAATGCCTCCGCGATTTTGGCAGCGGTTTCGTTTTTGTCGGCGCGAGCTACTTCTGCTGATTTTTTTGCAGATGCTATCGCTTCGCTGTGTTTGCCCGCTTTCATCTGGATTCGAGCTTGGGTTATCAAAAAATTAGCTTTGGCTTCCTGCGCTGTTGCTTGCTGAATCCATATAAGTGCTTGCTGGATGTCTTTATCGTTTTCGTAGTAATAATTAGCAGCTTGAAACAACAGCATGGGGCGACTTCCTTTATCGTCCATGATTTTCTTCTTGATTTCTGCCATGATTTTTTCATCAGCACTAGTCTGGATAGGGATCTTTATTGAGGTATTTTCCCAAGCCAAATACAGGTTGGCGTTGTTTTTAATAATATCCTGAATTTCAATCGTAAAAGCTTCATAATATCGATTCGTCATTTCTGGTTTTGCTTTGAATCGTACCAAATCTTTTGTTTGATCATATCCACCCGTACCGTGCATGGTTGTATCACGATTTAGCACAATCGTCCATTCATCGGCTTGGGGGATTGAAAAAAGTGAATAGTTGCCTGCGGCTACTTTTTGTCCACCGATATTGATCTCTTCGCTGAATTTAATGGTTGAACAATCGCCCGCACCTGTACGCCAAAGTTCACCGTTATAGGGAACTAAGCTTCCCATGATTTTGCGTCCACGCGCCAAAGGGCGCTCATATTTAACCGTAATACGAGCAAAACCAACTTGCTGTGTAAAGTGGGCTTCGGGGCTTGGGGGAGGGAAGTTCAATTGGGCATTTGCCGAAAGGCATGTTGCCATAAATGCGAAAATGAGTGGTTTCTTCATTGAATTTTGAGTTGTTAAATTAGGGGGTGAGTTGCGGTAGCTCACCCTATTTCTGTTAGTGTTTCATGCGGCTACCGTCAGCTTTTTTAGCCATGTTGTTTTGAAAGCAATGAATCGCACAGGCACTGCCTTTGAAGCTATCATGTACATTGCCGATTACCTTGCCTTTTGTATCTAAAATATCACAGGTTTCATCTGGGTTGTCTTTGATGGTAAACATCAATTCCCCTTTGGCATTGTGATAACTTTTACCGTCTTTGCCCATTCTGCCCATTTTTTTGTTGGTTTTGGCATCAATCAAATTCCCTTCACCATCCACAAATGCGATTTTATGCCCTTTATGGTCTTTAATGATATGGTCTTTGGTTACTAAGCCAACATTTTTGCCTTTGCTGTCCATGATTTTGCCGTCTTTATGGATATTAAAAGACTGTTTGTAATTTGCCTGCGCAAAAACTGACATTGAAACAAAAGACAGAAGGGTGATAAAAACCCCGATTCGAAAAGTTTGGAAGTTTTTCATTCTTTGAAAAATTTAGTTAAAATTGGTTCTTAATAATTATAAAATACTTCTAAAAGGTACAGTTAGAACAACGCCTCCCCAATGACAACAATCATGTTTTTCAGGTTTCTTTACCGCTGTTAAAATGTGCATTTTCCTGATTTTTAGCATCTTTAATTCTACATTTTATGCCCTTCCATCGGGTTGCTGCCTTTTTTGAAAATGTATTCGCTGTTGAGCAGATAGGCCCCCGAAATCACCACTTTTTCACCTGCTTTTAGGCCGTCGGTGATTTCTGTATAATCTTTATTGGTCATGCCTACGCTTACCATGCGGCTTTCAAAAGCGCCCTCGGCATTTTCTAGCCACACCGTCACGCCGTTTGTGTCCTGAATAAGCGCGTTTGTCGGTACCGCTATCGTATTTTTTACCGTTCCTTTCAGCGTAATGTAGGCCTGCATTCCCGGTTGATATTCTTTTTTTCCATTGGCAACATCCACCCGAATGGTCAGGATTTTGCTTGAAGTCTGCACTTCTGGATTGACGAAATTGACTTTTCCTTTGAGAATGCGGCCCGGGAAATAGGGC
>NZ_JAMZEL010000023.1:0-48163 GCF_024158025.1 Runella salmonicolor | reverse complement strand
CCTCCAATTGACTCATTCGGTCCAATTTGGATTGAATAATTCCCAACGGAGTTTGAATTTCATGCGAAGCATTCTCCGTAAATTCCCGTAGTGCCAAATATTCGCGGCGACTGCGCTCGGTGAGGTCTTTGAGCGAGTACTGCAATTCTTTAAATTCGGTGATCGTAGAATCATGCCAGTGCAGCGGTTGAGCCGAGCGAACCGAGAATTGTTTTAAATTTTCCAAGTTCATGAAAAACGGTCGCCAAATTTTTCGATTGGAGTAATAATTGATCAAAACGCCAAAGAAAGCCATCCATAAAGCCACGCCTAAAAAGGAGATAAAAATGGTCTTGTAATACCTTTCCCAGCCAATGTAAGAGGTCATGACCAAAATCCGATAATTACGTTGGTTGACATTTTTGACGAGGGTCAAATAATAATAGCCTTCGTTTTTATGCTGCAAACGGTCGAAAATCAACGTATCTCCCAAACGCTTGTTGGCAGCAAATGCAGCGGAAACTTCAGAGACTGAGGTAAGGGGAAAATTAACTGTTTTGCCTCGTGCCACTTGGTCAGCGATTAATTCAGCCTGTAATTCAAGCTGTTCTTTGATTTCATCCGTTACTTCTTGCCTTAATAACAGATACAAAGCAATGCCCGCAATAGATAAAATGACGGCCATTGCCAGCAAAAAATTTTGCGTGGTTTTAGAGAGCAGTTTCACGCCGAAGTAAATTTATAACCCATTCCATAGACTGTTTTGAGGTAGTCGATTCCCGTATGTGCCGCGATTTTTTTACGCAGATTCATCGTATGCACATAAACGGTATCGAAATTATCGGCCATGTCATAATGATCTCCCCACAGGTGCTCGGCGATGGATTGCTTGCTGACCACGCGATTTTTGTTGACAATAAAATAGAGCAGCAGTTCATACTCTTTTTTGGTAAGATTGACGAGCGCTCCCTGATAGAAAACCGTTTTTGCAATGGGGTCAATGATCAGGTCGTCCACGATAATTTGCGCATTTCCCTTGAATAATTTTCGTCTTACCAGCGCATTGACCCGCGCATTCAGTTCTTCCAAGTGGAAAGGTTTGGTGATATAATCGTCGGCTCCGAGATTAAGCCCAGTTAATTTATCGTTCAATGAATCTTTGGCTGAAACGATCAGGACGCCGGCTTCGCTATGCTGCTTTTTGAGCATTTGCAGCAGATTCAGGCCATTGCCTCCAGGCAATGTAATATCCAGAATAATGACATCATACTCATACAATGCTATTTTATCCTCTCCCGCTTCAAAGGACATCGCTTTTTCACAACGATACCCCTGCTCCGTCAGATAAGCGTCCATTTCATCCAGTAGCAACGGTTCATCCTCAATCAGCAATAGTTTCATAGATAAGCCTCGCGTTCAGGTTCCATTAAAATTTATAGTTATAGCTTACTCTAACCACCTGGGTTTCGTAATAGTCTGTACTAATATAGTTAAAACCGGCACCTTGGATATTTTTTTTGATTTGCATCGTGTTCAGCAGGTCGGTGGCATTGAAGTAAAACTCCCGTTTACCGTTCTGCATTGACTTTTTTATACCCATATCCAACGAAAAACGCTGCCCTATTTTTCCCTGCGGAATCAAATCGGGGGCTAAGTAAACGGCGGTTATTTGCAGATCAATTTGTTTTGGTAAACGAAACAGGCCATTCCATTTTACATTGCCCGATAGAAGTTGCTCGGTAGGGGCGGTAAATGTATTGAGCGCAGGATATTTGTTTATTACACTGAAAGCGTTAATTTGATTACGGTAACCGTTAAGGTTCAGGTTAAACGAAAACCATTTAGACATTTCCTGCGACCACATCAATTCCAAGCCTGTATTGTAGCTTTTGCCGGCGTTTTGCATAATGGAATAGATTAATGTACTACCAGAAACGATGCTCGCAATGCGGGTAATGGTGCCCTTTGCCATACGATGATAGGCAGCCATGTACAGGTAGCCTTTTGCTAGATTGGTTTTGTAACCCAGTTCCAATGTGTTAGTAAACTGTGGCGCTAAAGCGGGATTTCCCACTTTGATGATTTCGGCGTCATCGTACTTGGGGAATACCCGAATATCTACTTCATTGGGTCGATCTACGCGGCGATTGAAAAATAGAGAAATTTTGTTGCTTTCATTGATTTTATAAGCCATTCGTAAGTTAGGAAACGGCTGTGTGTAGTGATAACCGTCACTTTTATAGGTGTTGTGATTGGGGTCGACAAGGTAGCGAACATCCACGTATTCCATACGAAGTCCCGCCTCCAGTTCTACCTTTGTGTTCTCATAGACGTAATTGCCATACAGTGCTGGAATATTTTCTTCGTAAGTAGCCTTTCCTCCCGCGTTGACATCTAAGGGTGAATTTTGCCCTGGGAAAAACTGCATATTGGTGGGAATTTGTCGCCAACGATATTTCATTCCCCCTTCCAAACGACCGTATCGTAGTGGACGTACATAATCAACCGTAAAGTCGATAACGTGCTCATCTGACAGCAGTTTGAACGCATCCAAACCCGTGAAGGTAGGCATGATATTGGTAAAAAAATACTTTTCATCTTCACGGTGAAAAGTATAGTTAAGTCCAAAGTTAAGTAAGCGCCCAGGCTGATTGAATTTGTGCTGAAAGGAAGAGGCCGCAGTAACGGTGGTTTTTAATTCATCTTCCAAAAATTGCCACAGACGTTTGCGCTCCGTCAGGGTTTGATTGAAAAAAGGCTCATCGCCATCATCCAATATCTTTTCACTGCTGAACAGTCCCGAAATGGTAAATAGGTTATTGGGATTGATCGTCCAATCCATTCCTGCGCGTAATGTGCTGATGGTCGTTTTTCGGTTGCGTTTGGTTTGTTGGTTGATCACTTCGCCTGTATCGTAGGTACGCGTAACAAACTCGTTTTTGCTGAGGGTGGGCGTGTATAACACATCGCCCTGAAAAAAAGTGTTGATATTCTTTTTACGGTAATTCAGGGCCAGCGACGGATTAAGTTTTGGGGTATTTTGAAATTGAGAACGAATACCGGGCAGGTTGCCTCTTTTTATCCACAACGCCCCTAAGCCCGCCATCATTCCCACTTTGCCGTTGAATCCTTCCTGCTTATTTTTTTTGAAAATAATATTGATGATTCCCGCATTGCCGTTGGCGTCGTATTTGGCGGAAGGATTGTTGATGATCTCAATTTTGTCGATGGCCGAGGCGGGAATGTTGTCCAGACTCGTCTGATTGCCAAAACCCGTCAGTGCGGTTTGTTTGCCATCGACCAACACCGCTACTTTATCGCTTCCCCGAAGCATTACCTTGCCTTCCTGCACCGTAATGCCCGGCAGATTTTGCATTACCTGCAAGACCGAACCGCCGCTCTGAGAAATATTATTTTCCACTGAAAACGTCTTTCGGTCTAATTTCTCCTGAATTTCATCGGCCTGTCCCGTAACGACCACTTCATTGAGCATACGGGTATCGGTTTGCAGTTCAATAATGCCTAAATCAATGAATTCCGATAAATTTCCGACAAAAAGCGGTTGCTGCCCTGAAACATAGCCTATGGAAGAAAATTGCAATGAATACTTTCCGGGTTTGATTTTTACCAGTGTAAAACGCCCGTCATCGCTGGTGATGGTTCCTGCGGCAAAAGAACTGTCTTGGGCATTTTTGATAATGACATTGACGAAAGGAACAATGGCCTTGGTTTGGTAATCTTTGACTATTCCCGAAACAGTAACGGCGCTATATTGGGCAAAAAGCGACGTTTGACTCATCAGGAATAAGCCAAGCCAAAATGTACATTTCAATGAAATCAATTGGGGTCTCTGTGCCATATTGTTAAGATTTATGGCTTAAAGGTGATTCCCAATTTTAAAGAAATTTTAAATTTTATTTCCGTGAAGGGGCCTTGCACATAAACTTTCAGTCTCAAACCGTATTTTATTGAACATAAAATTCATTAGAAAACTGCATTGCAGGTCGCTTTTGCGGGAGGTATACCTATTGAAACACTGGTTTATTTTGGTACATTTTGGGTGGCAGGGGTTAGAAATCAGGAACGGTCATTCCAGAAACGTAACCCCTATTATATTTGGGTAAGTGTCCCTCAATTCACGAATAGTTTCAAACATGAGATTTTCATAAGCGAGTCAAGAGAAAGTTAGTAATGAAAAGTTTTAATCTCTGGATTTACCAAGGTTGTTTCAATCTTTTTGTCAGTTAAAGCCTTGATTTCTCTAGTATATCACAAAAATTATTTAATCTTGATTTTATAAAAAAGCCCAGATAAATGCGGAGGGTTACTAAAAGGTAGCTAAAAAGGAATAGTATACGCATTTACAACAGCGTCTGCTGAATAATCGGAATAATACAAATTGAGTGTTTTATAGTATTCATTCCATTGTAAACCATGAACCACAATCGGGCTGTTACTTAATCGTTTGGTCAGTGGCCGGGCTTTTCGGGCTACCATGTCATACAACCACACGGAAGCATATCCAGATACCTTATCGATATATGCTATTTTTGAGGATTCCTGATTTACGGGTGTTAGAAAACCCATTTCATGTAATTGGGAATGCTCGGGCAAGCTTTCATAAATGCCTTTTGGTAAGTTGTAAGTAATGGGTTCGGTGGAGCTTGAAGTTGCCGCCACAACATCACTTCTGTAATTATAGACGCCTCCATTCAAACTGGTAAACCCTCCAAGTAGCAGGCGATTGTCATCAAGCCATACAAAACTATGCTTGTTATATCTTGTAGGGGCACCCAGTACGACAAGACTGTCATTGGAAATAAAAAGTTGGTGGATGGGTGATGGAGAGGGAATGGGTATATTCAGAAGGATTGACTTCTCATCCCTACTCCAAATATAACCTGCCAGCCATGAACTCGGAAGTTGGATACTTTTCATCAATGCAATGCTGTCCTGCCACTTACTATAATCAAAAATATCAATAAACGCGGGGGTAGATTTGAAGTCCCCATAATTTCGGCCAATAGCCACTTTTTTATTCGACCTATCCCAAGCTGGGTATCCTGTTCGTTCAGTTAGTTTTACCCATCGATTTGTTTTTAAATTGTGGAAATAGGTACCTGCGTCCCAATAGCTGACCAGTAACTTCGTGGTATCTGGAAAGTAAGCTATGTATATCAGATAATTTTTGTTAAACGTGCTGATGTCCTTGGGCAAATGTATCCGTTTCAACGGATTGAATTTGCTGGGAATTGCCATTACCCCTGACGCTGAAGAGCGAAAAGCGTTGTTAACGATCAATCGGACACTAAAGTAGTAGGGCTTGCCCGTAACCAGCCCCGTAAACTGAAGTAAAGAGTCGGTCTTTTCAAGTGTTTTGTAGAGCGACAATTCCGTGGGAGACTCGCCAAAATATATTTCTATATGTTCAGGTTCAACTAACGGTATGGTTGACGGCTCGTTAGGGGTTGAGGAGTAATCATATTTCCATTGCAGAGTAATGGAGGACTCCGACGGATCAGCCCAGATACGGGTTATTTTTGGGTAAGGATCGGGCTCGGGTTCGCGTTTGAAGCACCCTGAGAACAGAAGGCAGAGTATCAGTCCAATAAAGATGTATCGCTGTAATGTACTGTTCATCTGTTGCCGCATTTTCCCGTATTCAGATCGTAGTCCAGGGAGACCTAAAAACTTTTGTGTAGAGCCGCTCAAATCTTTCTGCATTATCAATCTGTTCGTCGTTGGAGATGATGGATAGATTCAAATTTCATCATTTTTTTACAAATCAAATGCAGAATCCGAGATTTTATACCTGGTTTCTACACATTAAGTATCTGACAGCATTTCTTCATCGACTTGTTAAGAAAGTATGTAGTTTCAAGAGCTTTAGAACTGCCGATATAATCGTAGTTCTACACTGTATTTTTTCTTCACACCTTTACAAAACAACATCTGTACATACACTGCGTACACACATCCTGTACACACATAAATTTTAAAGCGTTTTCAAAGGCTTCAACCCAACAAAAAAGCGCCAAAAAGCGACGAAAAAGCGGCTTTTTGGCGCATATAGACCTATTGTCCTAGGCGATTGACTGTCTGCCAAATGAGCGTACAGCTGTACCTGCACTGTCCTTGGACACGGGCAATTGTTCCTCGTTTTTTTGCGATTTACCGATTATCGTTGTCCATCGCCAGAAAAAAACAGCACCCAGTAACGTCGCAATCCCGATGAGCCAAATCCAATGACCTGGTAACCAACCAGAGACATTCGGGGACGTGGGCACCTCCTCCGAAAGCGGTGATTGACTCAGAGAGACTGGGGTACTGGCTTTTAATTGGACCGTCGGCAAGAGCTCTTTGGTCTCAGTATCTTTGGTTTCTTTGCTCAATTCCACCATTGTTTGATTGGCCATCAGGTGTACCAAATCGGCTTTATGACGAATCAGGGTTCCCTCCATAATTTGGCCTTTGTACCGCTCAAAAAGTTCGGTCAACTTGGGCTGCTCCTCATAGCGTTTCAGCAACTCTTCCCTCTGGTCGATGTATTTCTCCATCTTAACCAGTTGTTCCGCGTGGTTTTTGGCGGTGGAGGCGTCTTTTTTGAGGCTGGTGTACTCCAAAATGACACTGCGTATCCATTCACTTACGTTCATTTTTTGTCGGCGGGCCAATTCGTCCAACAGGTTACGGGTAATGCCGTCGAGGCGTAATTGCAATCGTTCGTCTTTCATGGTTGTGTTACAATTATTGGTTAAAAATTAGTGTTCCAAAAAACAGGGTAATCATTTTCTGTCAGCGCCCAACCGAAACCAGGGTCGCGTTGAATGAGATAATCCGCCAAATCAAATCCCTGTTGGCGTTGGATTTCCGTGGCGGCTAGTTCTACCAGCGTAGAAACACTGACATCATAATCCGCTTTCTGCAAGGCTTCGGCTTTGATTAGCCATTTTTCATAGGGTGTGCCCTGTCCTCTATCAATACCCGCATCTGGGAACAGAATAATCTTCCGTTTTGCCAAAGGTTCAAATTTGTCTTCCTGAAGTCCCATGCCCCCCGAGGCCAACCACACGTATTTTGGAAAAATCAGGGTCATTAAAATGGCCGTTTTTTCGCTTTCGACGACCGCTATGGGTTGATTTGTAGGCGCATTTGCCAATTGATGCAGGCCAAAAAAGCATTGTTGCAGCCTAAAATCGGGCCATTTCTGAAGGGCATGTACCCACTGGATATGGTCGTACGGCTTTTTAACCCTTTTTCCCGAGGAGGCATCGTACAGCATCACCTTTCCCGCATGAATCTGCCCCTTTGCATTGATTTGCCAAAAGATGACCGCCCCAGGCCAGTGTTTAGAAGTACCGATTTGAAACTTTTCGGCTAAGTAGCCTGCTGGTTCGGGCCCGAAAAGGGTCTTTAGGTAACTTTTAAAGTGATTATTCGCGTTGGCCGAAAGCGTTCTTTGCATTAAACCCTTGTCAATAAACGTTTGTGCGGGCGGTTTTCGGGGAAGCTGTAAAATGGCATTGGGAGGCCGCTCAGGAAGGGGAAAATGATCGGAAAAATAGTGTTTGGGTGTAAAATGATACCCACAATTAACTTCCCGATTGCACCTTCCTACGTCCTGAGGCAGATATTGATTATTCTCCTCGTCCACATAGCGTTTGAGGGTCTTATGGTTACAGCTTGGGCAAGTGAATAGCCTGTTTGGACGCGTGTCGTCCAAATGAAAACGATAGTGATTCATGATTGAATGAAATGGGTAAAGTGTGTAATTGGTAGGGTGTGTAATTTTTTACACGGCGGTGTTTTTACACACTTCAGTATTGTTTAATCAGTTACGGATGGTTTTGTGTTTGTCTTTATCGCCTAAAAACAATACCGCAATTTCACGCGTGAAATGGGTAAAGTGTGTAATTGGTAGGGTGTGTAATTTTTTACACGGCTATGTTTTTACACACTTGGGTTATTGTTTAACCAGTTGCTGATGGTTTTATGTTTGCCTTTATCGCCTAAAAGCAATTCCGCAATCTCACGCGTTTTTTTACCATTTTGAGTCATTTGGATGGCTTCCCTGATTTTCGCGGCTTTGATTTCCTGACTACTGAGAACAGAGGGCTTCTTTGCCAAGGCGTGATACATCTTTACGGCATGACCAATCAGGACTTCTGAAAGAGTAAGGGCAGTCATAAAGTCATCATCTTGACAAATCACTTCCGATTTGCCGAGTTGATCATTTTTATTCCGAATCATGGTAAGAATCATTGCGATCCGAAACGTAATCAGCCCCAATCGACGGATGGAAGCAATCAGGTTATCCCCTATTTCATCCACTAATTCTAGCTGCCAGCGTTCAAAAGTTTGGTTGAAAAGCGCCTCCTGAGCGGCTGTCAGACCGAAAAGCAGAGGGTTTTGCGCACGTGTCTGAAGGTTATCGTACAGCATCAGCAAGTCCAAAGCGTATTCATCCACTTTGTCATCGTAGGAGCCGTGCGAAGTTTTGGCAAAAACAGATTTCCAACTTAATTCGTACTCGAAGGAATAAAAGCAAAAGCGGGAAAAAAGCCCATTCTCCGTGTTGGGAATCAGTTTTCTGACTTGGGCGGGGGTGCCAGATAAAATCACGGAAAGAAAAGGGTGCTCCATTTCACTGAATTCATCGTTGGTTTTGCGGAGTTGTGAAATGGCTTCGTGGTGAAATGCTTTACGGAGCATATCGGAGTAATTGCCCCAATCCTGATTGAGCGTGGCAGAAAGCGTATCGGCTTCGCTCTCAAACATCATACCCCGCCCCTGATTGTCGTTCAATGCCTTCAGTACGACAGCCGCGCTGCTGTTGGCGGGAATAAAAAGCATCTTATTAACGGGAGGCGAAGGCTTTTCAGGCGGCTCTTCTTCCTTGTTTTTCATGGCTTTTTGGTACTCCCGTTCGTCTTGTTTAAACGCCTCCAGCTCATTGGCCGTCTGCAACCTGAGTAACCGGTGAATACCAGCGGCCAGTTGTTTGGCCCACTTCATCGGGCCTTTGCCCGCAGCGGGCGGGGCGGAGATAAACAGATACAAATTTGCGCCTACTTTGGAGTTGTCGTAAAGGCCGTAAACGTTAGGCAGACACCCGCTGATAACCCCTAAAGTGGCAATGAGAAAAACATCTCTTTCCGTCCTGTTTTGAAAGATGTTGCAGGCGCTTGCCAAATAAGGCGGCAGTTTTTCATATACGGAATCAGGAATAGCCACTGCATCGGTTAGCTTGGGCCGCTGAAATGAATTCAGTTCAGCTTCCAGGTCGGTAGGGCTTATCTGCCCTGCCGACAAAGTCGTTGCATCCTGATTCATTGACCTAAGAGGTTAGAAGATGAACAAACGTCTAAGTCAATCGTCAAAAAGTAACCGCGAGAATTCTGCCTGTGATCATGATGATGCGCATGACGATAAATCGTTTTGATGAGGCCCGTGATACCAGTTGGACACTTGGCAATGGCCAACTGGTGGCGGCATTCGGGGGCGGTGTGGAGGTGGCTTTGGCGTGGGCCTTTTGTGAGTTCCCTGAACTCATGCTTGGAGAAGGCTACCATGATGGTCTTTGTCATGTCTTTGTTTTTTATTTTTGACATGCCAAAGTTGGATTATAAAAAAACAGCAAGTGATACGAAAACCCATACGGCGTATTTCGTACTACTTAACTTGCTGATTCTTAGTGTTGCTCTTTATGTTTTCAAAGTGGGGTTCGTATTCTTCTGAATACAATTTATCATACATGTCTATCTTTGTTTTTTTGTCGGTACATGGCGAGAGGGGTTGTTCAATACTATTTGACTGAGTAAAATAAGCTTTAATCAGTTTAGTTGGTATTTGATTTATAAATTTCTTACGTTTAAGTTCAATGAACAATTCAGCCAATTCCTTTTGTGTACCTCGCCACTCAATCTTTTCAAGACTATTATTAGTTACCTGAATTGATTGGGTTTTGTTTAACTGGTCAATTGCTGCTTTTTTTAACTCAATCAGTAAATTAACATACAACAACTCATAATGATATTCGATGGCTCCGGGCGCTTTTGCAATGATAAACTGCTGCAATTTCTTCCCTAACTTTTCCCCTCTCCGCGCTAAATTTTCAAGGTACTCAACCGAGTCAATCAATCTTTTTTTCTCAGCGGGTAACAATTGTAGGCTGTAAGGCTGTAAAGGATGGGCAGATTCATCCTCTAATGGCTCTCCCAGTAAGTCCAGATACATTTCAAGCTGATCAAAAAAATCAACATACATTTCCTGACATACACTGTACAGTTTTCGCAAGGACTGATTTTGAATTACTTTATTTGATTCGTGTAAAGCCGTTTCAATGACCGCCATTTCGGACAAATCTAGTTTTTGAGCCTGCTCCAGTTCAGCCCTCAGGGCTCTCATTTTGACCGTATTATTCAGTCTGTGTTTCTCGGCAATACTTTCTCCAATCTCAAGCAGCACATCTATGACTTTCTTCTCCATTAAATATCTCTTTTTTGATTCCCTTGTTTGGTCAATCTCATGTAGTATCTGATTGACTTCATCGGGTGATTCTCGACGCATAATGCTAACGAGTTCCTTTATTTCTTCTTTGGTCATATTCATTTCTTGTGATTTTGCAGTGTCAAACTATTGAAAAATTGAGAAAAATTTCGTGGTTTTTATTTTAAAGTGCTCAATTTGAGTTAGTAATGGTGAATTTTGCATCAGCTTGCGTATTTATATAATCTTATTTTATTTTACTAGCTATTCGTGCCCAATGGTTGATTCAGATATGCCTAAATCTGCATCTTTATAGGTAAGATTCGCATTGTTTTTTACAGTGTTAATAATGAAAGTGATAGTGTTTTAATTGATTCTGAAAGTTTTAGATAGCTAAAACAGTTATCGAGACCCATCACTAAAACGCTTAGGGGCTTCAAACCCTAGCTTTTTTCGGAACATTTCTGACCGTTCTTACTATTTTACTGAACTTAAAATGGTACTAAAACTATTCTGGGGACTGGTTCATCTCCTACCCCCTCACCACAATGCTCTCACCCACCGCATCATAATGGTACTTCACCACCTCACCCGTCCGAATCAATTGTATGGCTTGCTCTATGATGGACAGCGGCGGAATAAACCATTCCTGGGGCGTGCACCAGTTTGTCCAACGCAATAAACATCAGCGCCCGGGACTTTCCCGAGGCCGGCGGAGCTTTGAGCAGCAAGAAGCGGGCATCGCGGGCCTGATAGGCTTTTTCCTTCATTTCGCGCATTCCCAGTGGATTGGTGCGGGAACTTTGACCCGTTTGGGCATAACTGACGTGGACTAAATCGGGCATTTTACTTACTGTTTTTAAGCTCGGTTTCGATTTCTTCGATGGTGGGCAAACTGCTTTTGAACTCTTCGGGAAAAAGGCGGGTCAATTGATACTCCGTCACACCAATGGGCTGATTGATGTTTTTCAGGGAATATTCCGCAATCACGTTGTTTTTGTTTTTACAAATCAACAGTCCTATCGTTGGGTTGTCGGTCGGATGGCGTAAAATATCGTTGGCTACCGACAGATAAAAACTGAGTTTGCCAGCGTATTCGGGAATAAAGTCGGTTACTTTCAGTTCTATGACTACATACGCCCGCAGTTTGAGGTGATAAAACAACAAATCGATAAAATATTCCTGATCACCTACCTGCATCGGCACCTGCTTGCCCACGTAGGCAAAACCAGTACCCAGTTCGAGCAAAAACTTGGTTACATTATCAATCAGGGCATTTTCCAGTTCCCGCTCTTTGTAATTTTCGGTCATGGCCAAAAAATCAAAATTGTACGGGTCTTTGAGCAACTGAGTGGCTAAGTCTGACATAGGATTGGGCAGCGTGTCTTTGAAATTGGTGATGGCTTTGCCCTGCCGTTCGTACAGATTACTCTTGAGTTGCATTCCGAGTACATCACGGCTCCAACCGTTTTCAATGGTTTTTTGGATGTAAAAACCCGCTTCATCTATGTTACCTGACTTGGTGAAAATCAAAATGTTATGTCCCCACGGAATTTGGTCAACAGGCTGTTGACCAAATGAGGATTGATAGAAAGTATAGAACCGTTTACAGTATTTAAGGTTTGAATTTGACAAGCCAGCCATGTCCGGAAACTCTGTTTTTAAATCTCTTGCCACTTGGTCAATTAACTTATCTCCCCATTTTGTTTGGGACTGTTTCTCCGTTATCATTCGGCCCAATTCCCAATAAAATTCAATCAGCGCACTGTTGACTGCAACGGCCGCTTTCAACTGCATTGACCTGATTTTTGATTTCAGACCCAAGAGCCATTCTTTGTATTCATCATCCAATATCATTTCCATACGCTACATCTTTCGAGTTCATAAAACATTTTTTTCTCCCTTTACATTGGGCAACAGGCTGTTGACCAATTTGCCCTCATTTTTTCTTCCTTTTGGCTTTGCTCTCGGACTCAAACACCGCGCGGGTTTATTCTTCGGCGATCATCTGCTCGTCGCTCTCAAATGGGCGACCGCCCAGCCTACGGCAGAAAGAAATCGAAATATTTGGGGAACTCGCACAGGGGTATGTCGAGAGCATCAACGTTTTTGTGGTCGAGTTGGGCAATATTCATATGTTGGTAATCAATTTCAAAAGCGAATTATTCATAAAAATGGGACTTTGCCCGAAGGTACAATTTTAAGTTGTTTTCCTGATTTTGGCAGTAAATAAACGCTCCCAAAATCTGAGGGGAAATTTTATGATTGAATTCCGGCTATGGAGTTGTTTTAAATTGTGGCCTTTATTTTAATTTTAAGCAAACTTATTAGTTAAATGACTTGGAGTGCGTCAGGTAGCAAATAAATTGCTGTACGTGGCTAAAAATGACCTTTTTTGAGCTGTAGCCGATGTTTGTTGGGTATTGTAGTTCATTTTTCGACAAAACGTCGTTTTTTAATGCCCATTTGGACAGCGATTGGCTTGAAATGGGGACGATTCGCAGGTCTGTTAAATTTGCTGGCATGGTTATTTTGTGGACAAGTTTTAAAATAAAACTAAATCACAATTTAGCGAATGGCCAAATTTGATTTTTACTAAGACCAAAACTGGAGTTAATTCTACCGAAAAATCCCCAGTTAGTTATCAAACGGTCGCAAGAATAGTTTTTGTAGTTTGTGATTTTTGAAAAAACATAATAACGAAATAATAACGTTAAAAAATTAATAAATACAAAACACATACTTTTTTCATCTTCGAATCGACTGTTTTGATCTGCAAGCAAGTTTGGCAAAAATTAATTTTTTTAGGAGAAATGGGACCTATTTTTTTTAAAAAACACACAAAGAAAAATTTGTTTTTTCTTTGTGTGAAATTTGGAGTTAAAGTTTGTAAAAAGTTTGTAATAGTTTGTAGGGGGGCGTAATCAACTGAAAACCAAATTTTTATAGCAATAAAGCGGGACAGATTTGGGAAGCAAGCGGGACAGATTTGGGAAGCAAACGGGACAGATTTGGGAAGCAAACGGGACAGATTTGGGAAGCAAACGGGACAGATTTGGGAAGCAAACGGGACGCAAAATAATATTTGTCCCGCTTTTGTTTTTTTTATAGTTTTGTCCATCACTACCCTTTTTCCATTCCCATGACCGATGACCGAGTGCTTGAGCCCTTTAAGGATGATAATTTAGTTATTCTCAAAAATCCCATTGCCAATGCTCGCTTCGGGCTGTCTGTTATGCAGACCAAGGTGTTGTTTGAGGCCATTGCTTTTTTTAAGTCCAATCAGGACCTCCGGACCATGCGGCTCTACATCAAAGAGTTTCTGAAAAATGTCGGTGCCGAAACCAACAACTACGAATACATAGCCAAAGAAATTGACCAAATGACTGAAATCCCGTTGAGGATTCAGCGCACTACCAAAAAAGGCAGGTTGGACTATTTGAAAGTCCAGTTGTTTTCAAGTGCAGATTACAAAATTGATGCTTCAGGCTTTGGTTTCGTAGAAATTGAAATTTCAGATAAGCTAAAGCCCTATTTTTTAGAAATTGCAGAGGGAGAGTTTTTCTACTATCACATTCTCAATACAAGGGTTTTAAAGAGTAAATATTCAATCAAGCTTTATCTGTTTCTCAAATCGTGGAAACGTAAAGGTCAGGTGGAGATAAGCGTCATGGATTTGCGCTCTTTGGTTGAGGTCGAGCCTAACGAATACACCGAGTACAGGTACTTCAAAAAACGAATTATTGAATCTGCGAAGAAAGAACTGAGCGAAAAATGTGATATTACCTTCGAGTACCAAGAAATCAGGGCCATACCTGGCAACACCAAAAGTGAGGTAGTAAAAATCCGCTTTTTTATCCGTGAGAACAAAGAGACCTGGAACAAATTCCGAGAAAAACGGGAGCTTGAAATCGGCAAGCCAGAACCAGTAAAAAGGCAGATACCCATCAAGTCGGTAGCTGTACCTTCGATAAAGATTGAAACCGTTCCCCAAGAAATAGTACAAGATTCGGCGATTGATAAACGAATTTTTGAGCTGTTCCGAATCTTTGAACCCGAAGCGGAAGATAATGAAATCGGCATTTATTTGGAAGGTATTCAAGCCGACCGCGCACGAGTATTGGAGGTGTTGCTTTTTGCCAAACAGGAAAAAGCTAAGAACATTACTATCAAAAGCATTTATTCCTACATTGTCTACGGGTTAAAAAATAACATTGGCGTTGGACTAGCGGATAAGGAAAACAAGGCCAAAACCAAAGTGGCTCAAACTGCTCTGAACCGGCAGGCCCAGCAACTCAATAAGCAAATCAAACAATGGTTTGAGATTGATTTTGTTTATGTTTACAATCAGCACCTTATAGAGGTGGGCGCATCGGCCGACAACGAACAAAAGAATGCCTATGTATCACACATACAGCAACTTATAGCCGACACGCCTTCTCTTAAATTTATGTACTACAACCCCGACCAAACCCTAAAAGCCGATGAGCTGCGTCGGGGGTTGGGAGTTGTGTTAACCAATCAAAGAGGTGAAACGATAGAAAGTCTCTTTGTGGATTGGGTACAGAAGGTGAAAGGAATTAAAGTAGAACTGTTTGAGGGAGCTTGGCGACAAGTATCTGAGCCGCTGTTTTAAGCAAAAAATCATTTGCTTATGTAAATATTTATATAAATAATCAAATAATCAAATAATCAAATAATCAAATAATCAAATAATCAAATAATTTTTTTGCTTATGTAAGTATTTGTTCGTTTATGTATTTATATAAATAATCATTTAATTGAATAAGTATTTGATTTTTTATATAAATGATTAAATACTTATGTTTATTTTTGAGCCATGAAAATAATAACCGTCGCCCATCAAAAGGGAGGTGTTGGAAAAACCACCCTTGCCCTAAATATTGCCTACTGCCTTTCAGAAGACCTACGTGTGGGTATAACCGACACCGATTTACAAGGGTCAATTTCGGAGATAGAATCATTTCTCTCTGGTATTGACTTGGTACCGCTCGATAAAGTTATCAAAGGAGAAGAGCTGCCCTACGATGTCATTATCATTGACACCCCGCCCTACCTCACTGGAAGCCTCAATGAGATTTTCCAGATTTCTGATTATGTATTGATTCCCACCAAACCAGGTTTTCTGGACGCACTCGCCATCAAAGCAACCATTTTCCTTTTTAATAAAGCCAAAAAGGATAGGCCAGAATTAAAGGGAGGGATTGTAATGAACATGCTCCAAGGACGAACGAGCATCACCGAAGAAGTAAAGACCATTTTAAAGGAATATTCGATACCATTGTTGGAAACAACGATCTATCATCGAGTAAGTTTGACGCGCTCACCCATGACAGCGGGAGTGTTTACGGGGGAGGATACCAAAGCCAAAACGGAGATTACAAATTTGACTTACGAAATCTTAAACGATTTGAACCAATGAGCAAGGAGAAAGAGGGTTACGCCGAAAATCGGTCGAAGCTGGCCGAAATGATTAAGAAGACACCGACCAAAGCCAACATTCAGGAGGTGAGACCCGTGGCAACCAAACCCACCCAAAAGGAAGAAGAAAGTCACGTAAATATCTGGATACCCAAAACATTATTTATGAAGCTAAAAATGGAATCAGCCCGTACGGGCAAAACCATCAAACAGCTTACGATTGAGGCTTATGAAAAGCATCTTGGAGTTGATCAAATATATAAATAATTAAATGATTATTTATATATTTGATTATTTTGGTAGGTATTAAATCCCGTTCTTGAAAAGGACCAATGATGAAGTCGAGTGAAAATCATTGAATTTTAGTTTGTAAGTTGAAATTCAATGACACCACTCTGAAAAAAACTCTAAATGCTACCATTCTATTAATGGTAATAAAATCAACATCATACCAACGTATTTCATCATACTTAAAAGTGTTAAATTAGTATTCCTATGTCCTTTAATGAAAATATCCCCTCAATTACGATTATTTCAATTGGACGTGACAAGGAAAACGATGTAGTAATCGAGAATCCTCATGTAAGCCGTCAACATGCTAAATTAACAGTTTGCTCTTTGACCAGCTTTATCATAGAAGACAGCGGCAGTAAACGGGGGATTTTTATTGAAAATGAAGGGGAACTAACCAGGATAAGCAGAAAATTGATTGATATTCAAGATAAGATATGGCTGGCGGATGTGGAAATTACTGTAAAAGATTTATTACCTAAAGTTAAATCTGTTTCTCAAAGTCAGCCAAAGTTGGAAAAAGATCCACTTGATTTTACAGTGCAATTTAAGGCATTACAAAAAGTTTATGAAGACTATCCTGTTTTGCGTAAAGCCTGCCGTGACCGCGATAAAATGATACGGCTATGGAGTGTAGTTGGCGGTTCAGTTATTGGGGTCGGTACGGTAGCTACAGCAGGAGCTTTTGGTATTTTAGCAATGCTGTCAAGTGCAGGGCTTAGCATTTTAATTCCTACACTTTCCTCACATTTGCTATCGACGGATGAAAAATTAGAGCTTATAGAGAAAGAGTATCGGCAACGGTATCGTTGTCCCAATCCTAATTGTCGCGACCCGTTTGGAAATCGAGAATATGAATTATTGGTTAATCAAAAAAAGTGTGGAAAATGCAAAGCAACATGGGTCAAATAATTTTTATATCCTCTTTAAAACTTACCTTTTACAAATTTATTTGATAAAGGGAAAACTATCAACTATCATGCAAAATACGACTACTTCCGACCAACAAATGACTGACGTATTTCAAGCTGCACAACAAAAACTGTCAGCCCCAACAACATCCTTAAACACTAAACTAAGTAATCGCCAAAAAGCGTTTATATCTACTGCCACAGTGCTACTGGGCGGTGGGGCAGCGTTTACAGCAGTTAGGTTGGGAGTATTTGGAGAAACAACAACAAATGAGTCTATACCTCGGATACAACCAGAACCAATCAGTTCAAATCAGCCTGTCAAACATCATAATATTTCACCTGTGCAAAACGGCAGTATCAAACCGGGTCCTAATATTGATATTGCAGGAGGTATTAATGAAAGTATGACATTTGAGCAAGCGTATGCAGCAGCCCGTGAAGAAGTAGGTCCTGGTGGCATTTTTTCATGGCATGGTGAAGTCTATAATACGTATACTGTCGAAGAATGGCAAGGATTATCATTGGCTCAAAGGCAAGATTTTTTGAGCGATGTAGACTTTAAACCAACGGGTATGAGCAGGGAAAAGCCTCCTGTCAGTAATCAAGAGCCACTAGGACCTGAACCAATTTACGTCGAAACAATTATCAATGGTCGCCCTGCATTGGGAATAGACGATGACAGAGATGGTGTTGCAGACGCTATTGTTATTATGGATATAGATACAAACAGTATAATTGCTGTTGTGGATAATGAGGGAGATGATCGTTTAGATACTGTGATTCAAATAGACATAGCCACGAATGAAATAATTAAACAAGAATCTTTGGATACGCCTGCCTTAACCGCAATGAGTAGTTTAGAGCCTTCTAACCAGCAATCTGATTCAATAGTGACGGCCAATGCCTATACGGCCTCAACAGAAGAAGAAACAGATGAAATCTCAAATGAAGACGAAAGTAACGATGAAGCTACTGATGAAGGATATATCAATGATGCTGAAATGCCCGAAATGGAATAATGACAACCTTTAAAAATACAATTGTTCCTTGTCAAAAATGTGGCAAGCTCATAGCAGTCAAAGTGCGTGACTTTGAAAATGGTGCAATTCAGTGTACTCATACTGGGTGTGGGCATATCAATCAACTTACCTTACCCTATTATGATGAACGCATTTTGCAGGGTTTACCTTCTTTCGGATACTTAATATGTCACAATAACCCTTCGATAAGGTATCCATTGCGTTTTGGAATAAATGTAGTGGGACATTCTTCATCGTGTCATGTGCAAGTAGAGCGTTTTTTACATGAGGGTAAATGCTATTTAAGCAGGCGGCATTGTACTATTGAGGTCCTGTTTGATAAATGGGATGGGAATCTCCGTTACCAAATACAAGATGGTGCCATAGATTCCGAAACGGGTGATTATAAAAATAGCCTCAACGGAACGCTTCTTAACGGTTATTTACTCCAAAATGGCGAAAAAATAGACGTAACCGATCAAGGATTAGTGTGTTTAGGTGGAATAGATGTATTTCGGTTAGAGGTATATCAAATTCCTCAAGCTATGCGTCAAACTTACCTTACATTCAAGCCTTTTGAGCTTGATGAAACACAATAAAAACAGATGACCATTATAATAAGGCAACCAATTACTTTCTCTTTTATAGGTCAACGTTCTAACAATGAGGATTTTGTCCAGCCCGTGACTCAAGATAGTCGTTTATTTATGGTATGTGATGGAATTGGTGGATGGGACAAGGGCGAGGAGGCGAGTCGTTTGGTTTCGGAGGCGATAGTTCATTATTTTGAACGCCACCCTCCCGATACCTTAACAGAAAAGTACCTTACCGATGCTATTCAGCAAGCTTATTTGAGTCTTGCTGAATACCTCCAACAGAATCCACTACTTAGCCGAATGGGTAGCACTCTGGCGTTATTATATTTAAACGAACATGGAGTGTTTATTGCCCACGTAGGCGACAGTCGCGTATATCACTTGCGCAAGGGGTGTATTTTACACCAAACCTTAGATCATAAGTATGTGTTGGAGCTCGTTGCGGAAGGGATTATTACCGAAGAACAAGCACAAACACATCCTCGTCGAAACAGCCTCAGTCGTTCGATTGGGGTTGATGCCAATAATTTAACGCCTAAAATAGATAAACCTGCAATTACTTATCTTACTGACGTACAGCCAGGGGATTACTTTTTTCTGTGTACTGATGGGGTACTGGAACAAATCAATAATGAAAAATTAAGTACTATTTTTCGCGAAAACAACACTGAGGAATCTATTATTGAAGCAGTTTTAGTAAGTTGCAAGGACAGGACCCGTGATAATTATTCAGGCTGTTTAGTACCTGTGAATGAAGTTATCAAGGAAAATGAGTTAAATTTTGCTCTGCCTTCTAAAAAAAATCGTTGGGCATGGCTGGGGTTTATGCTCTGTTGGTGCATAACACAGTTGGGGTATGCTCAAAAAGGTACGACTTACGCCGTAGTAGTAGGCATCGCTGATTATAAGATTGCTGATTATCGAACGGGTGATCTCCGCTTTGCTGACAAAGATGCCCAACGATTTGTTGCCTTTTTGCAAAGTAGTACGGGTGGAAGCGTTCCTGCACAAAACATTAACCTACTTACAAACAGTAACGCCTCTAAAAAATCGATTTTAAATGCTATGCGTATTTTTGAAAAGGCAACGTCTCAAGATCGGGTGTTTTTTTATTTCTCTGGTCATGGTATGAAAGGGGCGTTTATACCGCATGATGTAAGTACTCAAAATCCAAATTCCGTCCTTACCCATGCCGAAATAAAATCCATTTTTAAAGCATCAAATGCTACGACCAAATTCTGTATTGCCGATGCGTGTTTATCAGGCAGCATGACTGCTCGACAGTCATGGAACGTGGTTGAACCCAAAACTCTTGCTCCTTCCAATGTTGTTTTGATGCTCTCCTCCCGATCTACCCAAAGCTCCGTAGAAAGTGGTATAGTGCGAGGTGGAATTTTTACTTTTTATATGCTTCATGGACTCCGTGGTCAAGCTGATACTAACCATGACCACATCGTCACCATTAAAGAACTCTACAATTTTGTATCAAAGGGGGTAAAAAGTACCACTCCAAACAAACAAGCCCCTTTATTTTATGGGAAATTTTCTGATGATTTACCCATGAGTTTTCCAAAATGACTTAATTGACTAATTTTGTTTTCTTGCCATGAGACGTAATAAATATTATTAAAAGATGTACCAAGATTCCAAACCAAGCCCTAATCATCGAAAATACTTAGAAACTCTCAGGCAAATGACAAAAGGCGATTCAGTTGATGAAAGCCTTGAATTTCCTGAGTTTGGTCAGGCATTGTTTAAGGAAGGCTCACTATATAGATTTCCTCAAAAATACCCGATGAAATCCATGAGTTGTTCTTGAAAAGATTAGATAAATGTCACTCCAGAATTATTAAATGGGGAATTATAAAATTTCTACAAAACAAGCCCCGAAGATACCATTTCTTACAAACACCATGAATTTGAAATCTAAAAGCCTATACAAGCTTATATTTATTCACCTCACCTTATTAGGACTGGGAAATTTCTTCCTAGCGTGTGATTGGGCTAATCCTGTCCTAAAATCACTTAGAAATTGCACGCTTCCTACCGATATAACTATTACTAGAGACACTGTCGACCTGCGAAAATACACCTTTTCGATAGCTACGATTGCACCTTCAGATGTAAAGACTGTGACGTGGAAAGTCTTAAATGGAACTACGGTATTAATACAATCTACCCTCAACGCTACTCAAACGTATGCTTATACTGCATCTTCCAATGGAAATTACACGGTAAGTGCTGAAATAGAGTCATTTTGTGGAGAAAAAAAGACGCTGAATAAAGCTTTATCTGTTAAGGCCTGTACTCAACCTACTGCTATTAATACACTGATTGTCAGTAACAATACTTATTCGTTTGGCTTAGTTACTAATACTCCTGCTGATGTAAAATCGGTCAGCTGGAAAGTGATAAGTGGAAGTAACACAGTTAACCAAGAACAACGTAATGATGCCAGTGCGTATAATTATACATTCAATTCCTCGGGTAGTTACATCATTAGTGCTGATATTATAACCGTTTGCGGAGAAAATCTAAATCGTACCTTAGCGGTGACTGTTACGATTGCAGGTATTTCATCGGCTTCTAATTTTAAAGCTTGGAGAAATGGCGGGGCGGGAAACGATGTTGGAAACGGCGTTGCGGTAGATGGTTTAGGAAATGTGTATGTAGTAGGAAATTATGGATCTTCTATTGCATTTGGAGCTACAAACCTGAATGTAGCAGGTTCCAACGACGTTTTCATTGCAAAATATAATAGCAACGGTGATTTAGCGTGGGTCCAAAGAATAACTGGGGATGGAACAGATGAAGGTAAAGGCATTGCAGTGGATTCGAATGGTGATGTCTATGTAGTAGGTCAAGTGAGTAGCAATGCAGGTTTCTTTAACACAACTGGAAATGTTATTACAAACACTCCTGTCAGAAGGCAGACTAATGGGCCTACGGATATATTTGTGGCAAAATATAGCCGAGATGGTCAAATGTTATGGAATAAGTTGTATGGGGGAGGCAGTCCAGATCAAGGAGTAGGAATCGCCCTGCATTCATCTGGTATTTATATTACTGGTTTTTTTAGTGCGCCGTCGGCTAGTTTTGGGTCAACAACCATTCAAGCTTCTGGAATAGAGGGTAAGTATGATGCTTTTTTAGCTAAACTAAATGGAAATGGAGATGCTCTTTGGGCTGTTTCCTGTGGTGGTTTTGAAAATGATTATGCAAGCAGTGTAGCCGTAGATACCGAAGGAAACGCGTACATAACTGGAAATTTCTCCTCTCCAGCTACTTTTCGGTCCGTTTCTGGAGCTTCCACAGTCTATACTTCCAATACCACCCCTGATATTTTCATTGCTAAATACAGCTCTGGTGGTAATTTAATGGCTTTTCATAATTCGAATTCAGGGACTCCTGCCTTTGGCAGTAGCGTTGCAGTAAGCGGCAATTCCGTTTATGTAACAGGTATTATACAAGGGGCAAATTATGGGAACACCCCTGTGAATTATCGTGGTGGTGGAGATATATTTTTGGGAAAATATAATAGTAACAACCTAAATGTACAGTGGATAAGAACTGCTGGTGGACTAGGTTCCGAAGCTGGGAATAGTGTGGTATTAGATAAATCAGGGAACGCCTATATAACAGGGCTATTGAGCGATAATACTTTGTTTGATAACATTGCCGTCAGGTCATCAGGGAGTACGGACGTATTTTTGGCACAATACGATGTTAACGGAAATTTTCGATTTGTTAAAACGACTGGTGGCAGTGGCTCAGATGGAGGTACCTCGATAGCAATTAATACTACAGGGAATTTATTGATGCTTGCAGGATTTTATAGTAGTTCTTTTGTATTTGGTACGCCACCTGCTTTGACTTATTCAGGTGGATTAGACATTTTTATTTCAAAATATCCAGACTGAAAATAGCTCAAAAATAATCCTCAGTATGAACCCTACTTTTACCACTTTTCAAGATTTCAAAAAACGCTATCCAATTGAGTTTAGGGAGAAAGGTACGTGGTTGGGCAGTGGAACGTACGGCAAGGTGTTTAAAGTAGAAGACCAAGTAGAAACTGAATGGGTGGCCATAAAAATAAGCGAATATCGTCAAAACGATACCAAATCACTCAAAGCCGAAGTAGAACTTGCTCAGAAGGTTCCCCGTCATGCTAATATTGCTCGCTATGATGCATGTTACCGTCTCGAAACGGATACTGGTGTCAGCGATTTTGCCGTGATGAAATACTATCCTGATGGTAATTTAGCTGATTTACTGAAACGCAATAAACTCTCTGATAAAGAACTCCGTGACATTATACAAGGTATCCTTGAGGGACTGAAGCATTTGCATCAGCAACGAATTGTACACCGTGATTTTAAACCTGCTAATATTCTGATTTCAAGAGGACAGAATGGTCGATTTGTAACCAAAATCGCTGATTTTGGCCTTAGTAAACTCGTTAGTCAAGACGAGGTAGATAGTTCTGATTTTGATTTGAGTGATGGGCGTGGCACACCTTCTTACAAAGCCCCCGAACAAATTGAAGGCGGGAGGGTGAGTTTCAATTTGGACCTGTGGGCATTTGGGGTAATTTTGTACGAAATGCTCACTGGGGAAAAACCCTTTAGTGTAGGCACGCAATCCAGTGAACCTACGCTTCGCCGTGAAATTGAACGCAAAATTACTTCGGTTCAGCTTCCTGACCGTCTCCATACCATACCTGAGCCTTACCAAGGGATGATACGGAGGTGCTTGGTTAAAGACATTAGGCAGCGCGTACGCAAAGCCGATGAATTGTTAGAGTTATTAGACAAACCACTTATAAATTCGCCACTACCATCCAAAACTATTGAAAAGCCAAGTGTTTTGCCTGCTGACGCCACAGACGTTTATGTAAAGCCTAAGCGCAAAGTACAGGAAGCCCAGACGGATGTGTATTCCTCGAAAGTCGTTGTTAAAAAGCCGGAAATTCAGTCCAAATCTAAAAATATGTGGTTTTGGGGATTGATTGGGGGCGTGGCAATAGTTCTATTAGGGATTGGGTTTTTCCAAAAACAAGTAAACCAATTAGATGTTAGACAACCACACATAAAAAATGCGGTAGAAACAACGAAAAATGCTGATAAACAGGTCAGTAAATCTGAAAGTTTGCCGAAAATAAAGCCTGAAAAATCTAAAAAAGTGCTGGTAAATGAATCTAATAATCAATTAGACCAACAAAAAGAGTTAGAGCAAAAAAAGAGAAGATTGGAGGAGAATGAAAATCAGAATAAAGCTGCTATTGCCTTAAAAAAACAACAAGCTCAACAGGAGTATGATGATTTGATTGAGAAGGGAATGCTTGCCATAAACAGCAGTAATAATAAGGGCAATGCAATTGCTCAATTCAATCATGCAAGTCGGTTAGCTGAAGCCGATGAGGTTGTTACCACCAAAGCTGCAAATGCTTACGCCATTTATTTGGCAAAAGGCGACCGCATTTTTGCTAATGGAGAATACGAAGGAGCAAAGGCTTGGTATAGGGTGGCCCAGTCGCTCCGAAATACCGAAGAAGTACGACGGAAAATCAAAGAATGTGACGATAATTTATAATTATGCAAAATTTACTTTTACTTACCTTCATTTTTGTGTTGTGCGAGCGTTCATGCTTCGCTAATCCTCGCGTTTCCGATTTTACTACTGGCATAGTAGCTATGGACGAAGAGTACGACCGTTATAAAAAACGCGGGGATGATTTTTTTGTTCAGGGGGATTACTCCAATGCGCTCAAACAGTACCGTAACTGTCTTGAAGTACCTAATTTTGACAATGACCCTTACGCCAAAGGGCGAATTACTTTAGTGACTAAACTAACAAAATTACGAGATGATGCAACTAAATTGCTCAACGAAGGAAAAGGTGAAGAAGCTGTTGGTTTGTTGAAACAAATTTTGGACGAAAACCCTAACGACCCAGTTACAAAAGTCACTTTGACTGATTATTGGTCTGACGAAGCCACCAAATTATACGCCCAAAAAAACTATATTGAAGCAAAAAAACGCTACCAAGAAGCTTTGAAATATGCTGCTAAACCCGACTTAATTCGGGTACAGATTCAAAACTGTGATGAGTTTATCAAAGCCCAACAAAAACCAGAAACACAGGCTCCTGTTGTACAAGAAAAGGCTAAAGTAGAAACCCCTGTCCCAGTTCAAAATCCTGTAACTACTACAAAGCCAACACAAGACAAGAAGGATGTGGCTGTAGAGCCTAAAAAAGAGAGGGTAAAAAAAGAAACAACGCCTCCAATAACTTTGAGGCAGACTCCTGCCCCCAAGCGACGTATTATCCCCAAAATTTTAACGGCAGTAATAGGTTTAGGTGCAGGAGGCTATGCCTACCTACTCAACAACCAATACCAAACAAAACTCAATAACCTCAATAGTGTCTCCCAAACGACCGATCCCGACGGCGACAACGTGATTTTGACACAATCTGCGTTTAATCAATGGGAAATTTCTTACAAAGACGTCAAAAGTTTTCAGAGCAATAAAACAACTATGAATGCTTGTCTGGGAGTGGCAGGTGCGGCGGTTGTTGCAGAAATTATCCTTTTTGCTTTGCCTAAACCTAAAAAACAAACGGGTTTCCATTTTCACCCTACCACTAAAAATGTAGGGCTGGCCTTACAATATCGTTTTTAAGCATGCAAAAGGCACTATTTTATTTGTTCTTGCTAATTTTGACGGGCTGCAAATGGGCAGACCCCACGCTCAAAACGCTCAAAAACTGCCAGAAGCCAACCGCGATAACCGCCACTCCAAATGTGGTCAATCCCAGACAATATACATTTGTTCTGACGGGTACAACTACTGACCTATCTTTTCCCGTTACTTGGAAACAAGGCACAACTACACTCGGAACAAGTACTACTGCTACTTTTGGCTATACCTTTGGAGCAGATGGGAACAATATTATTACTGCCGAAATGACAACGGTATGTGGAGAGAAAGTGACGCTTACGATTAATGCCACAATAAAAACCTGCGTATCGCCTACTGATATCAACATCACGGCCAGTGCACTTGATTTTAAAAATTTGTTATTTACGCTTGTTACAGATACACCAGCCGATGTAAAAGTAATAATATGGAAATTAAGAGCTGGGAATAATTTACTAGTTGAAAAATCATTAAGTATTGCAGAACCATTTATATATACAGTTCCTACTGGAGGTGACTATGTTGTTACTGCAGAGATTACAACTATTTGTAACGAACGAAAAATATTGAGCAGAGATGTAACCGTAAAGTTATGCGCAGTGCCAACAAAAATAGTAAACAATAGTAACACTAATAACATATACACCTACTCATTAGCTACAACCGCACCGTCTGACATCAGAATCGTGACTTGGAAGGTGTTAAACGGGAGTAATACCTTGGCGCAAGAACAACTAATGGGAATTAGTCCATTTATTTTTACTTTTACCACGACTGGCAATTATACAATAACGGCAGAGGTAGAGACAGTTTGTAATGAGAAAATAACCTTTAGTTTGAATTCAAATGTACAAGTGCAAGTCGTGACAGAAATTTGGGATAAAACATTTGGAGGAAACGACCGTGATGAGCCGTATGCTGGGATAGTACCTGTTTCTGGTGGTGGTTATTTAATTGGGGGATTCTCAAAATCGAATGTATCGGGTGATAAATCTGAAAATGGGAGAGGAAATGAGGATTTCTGGGTTATAAAAATAAATTCTAACGGCACAAAGCAATGGGATAAAACCTACGGTGGAATAGGTGTCGATGTGATGACGAGCATTGTTGCGACTTCAGATGGTGGATTTTTGTTGGGCGGATATTCAAATTCTGATGCCTCCAGAGAAAAATCAGAAAATAGTTATGGAAGTTTTGACTACTGGTTAGTTAAAATTGATGCTAATGGTCAAAAACAATGGGACAAAACACTTGGAGGGGGAGCAGATGATATTTTGACAGGGATTGGCCTTGCCCCAGATGGGGGATTTGTATTGGGAGGAAGTTCAAGCTCAAGTAGTTCAGCCCTGAAATCAGAAAACAATAGAGGGATTTCGGATTATTGGGCAGTAAAAATCAGTGCCACTGGTCAAAAACAATGGGATAGAACATTTGGGGGTACAGGTTCCCAGTCGATGACAACATTAGCTATTGTTTCTGATGGGGGCATTTTGCTTGGAGGATGGTCTACTTCTAATGTGTCAGGAGATAAATCAGAAAATAGTCGGGGAGGTTGGGATTATTGGATAGTTAAACTTACTGGTAATGGCCAAAAACAATGGGATAGAACATTTGGGGGGGGGCAAGATGATATTTTAGAAGTAATATTACCTACTACAGACAGTGGTTTCTTATTAGGAGGAACTTCCCCTTCAAACAACTCTGGAGATAAATCAGAGCCGAATAGGGGGGGAGCTGATTTTTGGCTTGTAAAAATCAATTCTAATGGACAAAAATCAGTGGACAAAACATTTGGTGGTGCGGGTATAGATGAAATGTGCTCCATTATAGCTACTTCTGAGGGTGGTTTTTTACTTTCGGGAAGTTCAACGTCTAATTCCTTTGGAGAAAAATCAGAAAATAGTCGTGGCAGTAAAGATTTTTGGATTTTAAAGATTAATTCAAATAATGAAAAACAATGGGATAAAACCTTTGGAGGTGTAGGTGATGATAATAGACCAAAGATTATACCAACCTTAGAGGGAGGGTTTGTTTTAGGGGGATATTCTGACTCCAACATCTCTGGCGAAAAATCCGAAAGCAGCCGTGGTAGCCGCGATTATTGGATAATAAAGATAAAGTAATCAAGTGGTTTTTAAAATCTTTTTAGCTTGTTGACAATATAAATGCTGCGGATTACTTGCTATGCGTTTCAACAGGGTTTGGGCTCGACTTATTTGCCCTTTCTTTAAATAAACCAACGCTACATACCACTCCGCTTTCTGGCGGGTACTGCGTGTAGGAGCGGACTTAGAAAGATTTTGTAGAGATTCAAAAGGTAAAGATTTGTATTGAACGTCAGTCATCTCTTGCTCCGCGAGTGCCATAAATTGATGCTCATTTTGGGACGTATTATAATTCAAGCCCCACCAGCTTACACCTAATATTACTATAATAGAAGCTGCAGCACCCCAAGTTTTCCACTGTATTTTGCCCCAAAATACAGTTTTTGTTTGTGATAGTTGCTCCGTTTGGGTACGTTTTTTTGCGTTGAGAAGTTGTTTCTCAATAGCCAGCGCTCGAAGCCCTAAGCGAAGTTTTTGCTGAGTTTCAACTTCTACTTGCAACGAAGTATCTGTTTGTATGTCAGCTTCAAAGCTTCGCCTGTCAGTTTCTGAAAGCCGATTTTGAAGGTATGCTTCTATACGTTCGAATTGAGCGACATTCATTTCTTTATTTGTGTCAGTTGTAGGTAATTTTTTTTGAGTTTCTCGGTGCAATCGTAACGTTTTTGCTTGGTCGAGGATTCTTTTATTCCCAACTTTTCGGCAATCTCGCGCAACGAAATATCATCTATATAAAACCACTCAATCAATTGGCGGCAGTCGCCTTTAAGCTGGTGCAATGCCGCACGTACTTGGGCAATTAACTCTCCGAGTTCGAGGTCTTTTTGTAAATCGGTGTCATTTGCGGGGTCATATAGAGTGAGGGTAGTTGCGCGAGTTGTCAAACGGCTCGAAGCTAATTCATTGAGCCAAATTTTTTTACAATAATCAAATACAACTGTTGTAATTTTAGTACTTACTTGGAACTGATATTTACCTGTTTCGAGGTTTAATAAGAAATTGAGCAAACCTTTCTGAAATGCATCTTCGGCGTCCATTTCAGAGCCATTATTACGTCCGACCCAATGCCTAAAAGTGCTAAAGAGCTCGCAATACAGATAGTCATAAGCCCATTCTTTTCGCGACACCAAGGCTTCGTAGAGTTCAAATTGTGTAAAATTTGTAGAATATTTGGTGGGCATGGATTGAAGAACATTTGTGCCGCCAAACATACGTAAAGTTTGTTTTAATCAAAAAGGGTTGTTACTCGATCGTTTGGGTACGTACGTTTTCCTGCCGTTTTCGTTTACATAATACTGTCCACCGCGTGACCCTGTCTGGATGGTTTGACCTTGACCGTAATTGAGTGCCTCTGACGAGTAATCTTGAGCTCGTGTACCCGATTGGAGCGTATAGGGATTGGTATTACCTTGAGTAGAAAAATTATCTATGTTAGTTGCGTTAGACTCGGTTTTGTAATGACCTTGTACATAAGTACCGTTGCTCCTTTGGTATCCTTCCTGATATTTGACGTTGGGATTGGTACCATAAGGGTTGTTAATACTACTCGAAGAGCGAATTGTGCGTTGGGTGCTGTAAGGATTATACAACGACTGGGCGAACGATGTAATTGACACCAAAATTGTCAGAAGGAGCGGAAGAAGGATTTTGTTCATCGGAATAGTTTGTTTTAGATTAATTTCCCTCTTTAATCAAAACATACAGAAAAAGGTAAGTCAATAATTTTAAAAAAGATTTGAATATTTGAATTGGCGCCAAAATGAGTATTCCAGTAAGAATTTAAATCGCAGGGCTTTGTTCAATTTCATCGGAATAATCAACTAAGCTTGCCCCCCCGAAAACCTGTCCAATACTTGGGGATTACATACTGTTTCCTAATGAATTTTATGTTGAACAAGAGGCGCATCAAAAGAGGGGAAGTAATCATAATTCTTTAACAGGTATGTTCACAAAGGTGGTTACATTCCTTTTGTCAGTTAAGGTCTTGATTGACACAGTAACGGTTACCGATAGTATGATACAGCTGTAGGTAAATCCTTTTGAAGTAGGCGGCATTATCAAATTAAACCATTCATACCTGTTCAAGTACAGTTTAGAAACACCCTGCAATTAACCGTTCACTCAATTTAATGCCGGTTTCTAGGAATAGCGGTTATGGAATTTTAGCTTAGTGTAAAAAATTCATAATCAGGGTGTTAAATATATACATGTATGAAAAAGTTTCTGCTTACTTTAATGGTTGTGGCCATGACTCAAATAGTATCGGCACAATCTATCACGTTATCTCCCAGTAACCCGATCAGTCCAACGCAGGGAACACTGGTCTATGACAGTGGACTCAATCAACTTAAATATTGGAACGGGACGGCATGGATACCTCTAACGGGAGGTGGGACAGTGGGATGGAATCTCACCGGAAATGACCTCTATAATACCAACGCAGGGAATGTTGGAATTTTAACAGGTACTCCAAGAGCGGCTTTCAATATCGCATCCGGCAAGACCGTTTTGTTCGGGACGGACACGTCAGGGGCAGGTAATAAACTGATTTGGTATCCTGCCAAAGGGGCATTCAGAGCCGGAGTCAGTATTTCAGATCATTGGGACTATTCAAAAGTGGGGTATTATTCTACTGCTTTGGGAGGAGGTAATACCGCAACTGGGAATTATTCTACCGCTTTAGGAGGCAGTACGACCGCCAGTGGGAACTTGTCTACTGCTTTGGGAGGAAGTAACACCGCCTCGGGCGAGCTCTCCACGGCAATGGGCGGATTTACATTGGCCAATGGCGGGTATGCAACCGCTTTAGGAAATTCCACGATCGCAACCGGCTACAGTGCCACTGCTATGGGCTTTGCGGGCGTTGCCTCCGGCAATCATTCCACCGCTATGGGCTATAATACAAGGGTAAGCAGTATTAATGCTACTGCAATGGGTATCAATAATATAGACAGCCCGAATGCACTTTTGATTGTGGGTAACGGCCTATTTGACAATGAACGTTCTAATGCATTAGCCGTATTCAGTGACGGGAAGATGGTTTTAGGGAATGCAACTCCTCAACAACGACTGCATGTGGTAGGAGGTGGTTATTTTTCCGGGTCGGTCGGTATTGGGGTCACCAATCCGATTGCCCCGCTGCATATCGGAAGTTTTTCCTCATTGAATGAGACCAATACGCGCTATTTCAGTTATGGAACAGGGGGGACGATTCCCGTCTTACCCAACGGAGCCTACAATGTTGGCTTGCTTGTGGAGGCCGATATTGTCACTAAAAACTCGTTTGTGTCTGCCCAGACGGCGACTACTTCGGATGCCCGTCTCAAAACCATCACCGGAATATCGGATTCGCAAAAAGATCTGCAAACCTTACGGCAATTAAAAATTACTGATTATCACTACAAAGATGTAGCGGTTTGGGGGAAGCAACGTTTTAAAAAAGTCATTGCCCAACAAGTGGAAGAGGTCTTTCCACAGGCCGTACGCAGGCAAAGATCAGTTATTCCGGATATATATATTTTGGCAGAGAAGATTTCATATAATGAGCCCGCCAAGGAGCTCACTGTGAGTTTACCCAATGATTATGGTTTAAAAGTGGGTGATAAAGTGGAGTTGGTTCATCAAAAACAGGGGAAGATTCTCGCAGAGATTATATCTTTTTCCGGAAATGATTTCACCGTAGGTAATTGGCTTTTTGCAACAGATAAGATTTTTGTATTCGGGCGTGAAGTGGATGATTTCAGAGTCGTGGATTACGAGGCGCTTTCGATGCTTGGGATCAGTGCCATACAACAACTGGCCTCGGAAGTGGATTTGCTGAAAAAACAACTTTCTGAAGTGAGTTCCCTTAAAAAACGGCTGGATGCACTGGAAGTAAGTTTACCTTCTGCCCCGGCCATGAAGCAACATTCGGAATATTAGAGAGAAATACTGAAAAGTTAATTCTTTGTACTATTAAAAACAACTGTTTTTATCATGAGTAATCTAATCAGACAACAAACATTTAAACGACTTTCTACGGTCGGAACAACACACATCTGGCAATTAAAAGCTGCTTTGGATGCATCCGCCTTTTTTTACGAAAGTGCACTGTCAGTAGATGCAGACGGTGCTCCGAAAGCTTATGGTCCACGCGGCCTGCCAGGCACCTTGGATAATCTGGGCAACGCAGGTCATCCGGGAAATTGGTGGGGAATAGTAACTGACAAACAGGGAAATCCGATTCAACAAAACGGAATACCGCCGCAACAACCTTACAGAGATTATTATATTTCGCCGACAAGTCTGATCAATTTAGGATATGTTGAGACAGACGTACGTCGATATGCCGATGCGACGGTCATTCCTTATTTGGCTCTGCCGCCCGCTTATTTTCGTGTAACGGGATTAAAAATAGGTGATTTGGCTTTGGTTATTAACGGAATTAACGGCAGATATACTTTTACTATATTTGCCGATTCTAAAAATAAGCCCACTTTAGGGGAAGTATCCATTTGTAGCGCAGTGGCTTTGGGGGCCCCTGCCGACCCGCGCCATGGCGGGCTCAATAAAGGTATCATTACGTTGGTATTTCCAGGGTCAGGGATTGGTCAGGGATGCATTCCGGATGCACAGGCTATTAATGTGGCCGGTCGGGGACATCTTAAACATTTCTCCAATTTCAGAGATAAAGAAAATAAACTGTTGACGGCATTTCCTGAATATCCGTTATTTGCCAAAGCACTGACCGACGCTGGATATATACGCAGAGAATAGGGGATGGAATCAACTTTTTTAAATAATTATAAAAATAGCTTCAGCAAAAAAGACCACACATCTGCTGTTAACTAATGAATTTTATGTTAAGCAAGTTTATTAATTCGTTGATTTAATAAATATATACTTATCTAATCCACCTTTAACTATACTGTCGTTTTGGATTCTACTTACATATAAATATGCTATACTATTTTTCTCGTCCGGTACTATAAATTTTATCTCTAATTGCATCCCTTTATCTGTATGAATATAAAAACGCCCTTTCTCTTCGGTTTTATCAGTTTTGGCCACTCGATCTCTATAGACAACCCTATTGTCTTTTTGAAAATATATACTATCTAAACCTTTGTGAGGCTGTGTCAACGTCCACCCTGACCAAGTACGGTTAAATAACTGATTCGGCTCCACTGCTACCGTTTCCTTTCCTTGAAAATCTACCTCACCAACTTTACTCCAGGTAGCATAGGTATGAGCATTATAGCTGTCATTTTCAATCATAGTTCTTCTCTCGCATGAAAAAAGCGAAATCAACAGCAAGTAGATGCTCAAAATCAGGTTTTTCATAGTTTTGATGTTAATGTCTAATACCTGTTAACACTCTCAAAGACATATTGAAGTGTCAACTTCCTTAATTTTTTGGCAATTTAACTATTGAAATTAGAACTACGGTTGGCAATTCACATCCAAATTTCCCGTCTCGCAAAACGGGGATTTCTGTGAGACAAAACCCAATGCTGAAAAATCTTCCGAATAGGCCCTTAGAATTGTCGCAACTCATCGTCTCACGAATCAATGTCCGGCTTTGTGTTTTTTTATGAGTTACTGAGACATTTTTAGCTTTTACCCTGTTTGAGGCGTTTTATAAACGGTCGTTTTTGAACGGCCACAAATACTCCGAGGAGTATGATTTTTTTAGGTAACCTATCGGCAGGTAACCTAAACGTATAGTCTGGTAACCTTTTCTTGCCCGATTTCAGGTAACCATAGGTTACCAACGGGTTACTTAAAGGTTACCTTTGGTAACCTGAGGTTACTTGAAGAACCGGATTAGTTAGGTAACCTGATTTTTCAGTGTACCGGAAAATCTTAGGATACCTACAGGTTACCTCAGGATACGTATAGGTTACCTAAGGTTTCGGATGGCAGGTAACCTACATTAACATACCTTTTTTCTAACCTCTGCCAACTGTTTTTAAGGAGTCGACATTACGTTACCCTACTTACGTATTCTTGCGGTATCATTAAGGTATCATTACGTTTCCTTACGGTATCATTACATTGGGAATTACCTGCTAAAACAGGAATGCTTTCGGCCCTTTCCAGATTTTTTATGACAACTCAATTTGCGAAGTTGAGAAATCATCTTTTCCAATTCAGGACGGCTGGCTTTGTTACCAGAATCTTTTTCCTAAAAAATCATTTCGCAGCCTGCTTTGGTGAGGACATCCTATTGCAATTCCAAATTTTAGTCTTTTACGGTCGGTCGTTGACACTCTGGGGTAGCCAACCAACATTTGTATAGGTTTATTCGTTGATTTTTTAAATTAATTATACATTGATTAGTATACAAGTTTATTTTACAAAATGGTCTTAAAAAAGCTTGATTATGGGTACTTGAATGTTTGCTAGAATCCTTGCTCAGTTTGTACAATTAGACCCGCGTTTGTTTGTACAGGACAAGAAGCTTGTATCGTCCTAAAAAATGTTGACCGTTTTTAGTTAATCCTGAAATATGTTTACCGTTTTCTTCTTAGTCCGAATTCAGTTCTGGTTTCTTTCTTCAGTTTAGCAGAATCATATTAATTTATTATATCCAGAAAAATAGACCATGCAGTGGCGGAAGCATTACTGCCGCAACAGCTGATCCCCCATGTAATGTAACGTAATGATACGTAAGGTAACATGGATGTAACGTAAGGAAACGTAATGATACGTAAGGTAATGTAACGTAAGGATACTTAATGTAACGTAATACTGACGAGGAAAGCAGGAAGCAAAAAAAGGTATGATACGTATAGGTTACCTGCCCTCAGAAACCTTAGGTAACCTATACGTATCATAAGGTAACCTGTAGGTATCATAAGATTTTCCGGTACACTGAAAAATCAGTTAACCTAACCGAGGCGGTTCTTCAGGTAACCTCAGGTTACCAGACTATACGTTTAGGTAACCTGCCGATAGGTTACCTAAAAAGAAAGATAGTTATTAGCGTATTTGTGGACGTTTACAAACGACCGTTCGTAAAACGCCACAAAGAATTTAACCTCCTAAATATGTCTCATTAACTCATACTAAAACTGCAAAACTAAACAGCGAGGCGTCAGCATTGATTCGTGACAGGGCACGGTACCGCTGCGGCGACCGTCTACTGCTGCAGGCCGGGCCGTCGCGGGCCTGTGCGGACAAAATCAAGACCAAAATTGAATCTATATATTGTAAATTGCTGATTTGTCAATTATTACTTTCAATATGAATCTTGAAAGTAATTTTAACTGCACTTTCGCTTTAGAGAATGCGGCTTTTTGCTGCTAAACCATTCCCTTCATTTAACTCATGAAAAATTACCTATACACGCTTTCAATTATCCTGGCAGTTATCATTGCCTATAATTTTCCGCAATATTTTATTGAAATCAATGGCTTTAAATTGAAAGGATTGATTGTGCCATTGTTACAAATTATTATGTTCGGTATGGGAACTACCATGAGTTTTGAAGATTTTGCAGGCGTAGTCAAAACCCCAAAAGCAGTGATGATTGGCATCGTGGGTCATTATCTTATTATGCCCCTTTTAGGATTTACTTTTGCCAATCTTTTCAATTTTCCACCCGAAATCGCCGCAGGCATTATCTTGGTAGGTTGCTCGCCAAGTGGATTGGCTTCTAATGTGATTTCTTATATTGCAAAAGCCAATGTGGCGCTTTCAATCACGGTTACGTCGGTTTCTACGCTTTTGGCGCCAATTCTTACTCCTGCTTTAATGAAACTGCTGGGTGGGCAGTTTATTGAAGTTAATTTTTCGGAGATGGTTTGGGAGATTTTTAAAATCATTATTATGCCCGTTGCAGTAGGTTTCCTGATTAATAAACTATTGAAAGACCGGGCGGCATGGCTTCAAAAAATTCTGCCTCTCATATCCATGGCGGGTATTAGTCTTATCATTGTAGTGATTACAGCTGCCGGTCAAAAGGATTTACAAAAAGTGGGTGTTTTGTTAGTGGTTTGCTCGTTGTTACATAACTGTTTCGGTTATTTCTTCGGTTATTGGGCCGGTAGACTTATTGGCTTAAAGGAACAGGATTGCCGAACTACGGCCATTGAAGTAGGTTTACAAAATGCCGGCTTGGCTTCAGGATTGGCAAACCAAATGGGAAAACTCGCCACCGTTGGGCTGGCCCCGGCACTTTTCGGCCCTATTATGAATATTACGGGTTCACTATTGGCGAGTTGGTGGAGTAGAAAGCCGGTAGATAGTGAGCAATTTACTGTCCACTCAAGATAATTCAACGCCAGCGACGGATTAAGTTTAGGCGTATTTTGAAATTGTGAACGAATGCCGGGCAGGTTCTCTCTTTTTATCCACAATGCGCCCAAGCCCGCTATCATACCGAATTTGTCAATTTGTTGTTGAATCCTTCCTGTCTTTTCTTTTTAAAAATAATATTGATGATTCCCGCATTTCCACCTATGACCACATTACAAATGAACGCACATTCTGGACGAGATGCCAAAGCTGCGTAAAATTATAAAACGCGGTAAAGTAAAGAATACAAAAACTGTCTTTGTGACGCCATGGTATATGTTCCCAAATAGGCAGAATAACTGCCAAACGGAAATTTATCGTAAAGTATCCCATTGAAGTATCCGTTTCTTGTGTTTTTCCACCAGCCACACATTAATGCCCGGAAAGTACTTGGCATAGCGTTTGGCTTTTTTAATTCCTGATACACTGAAAGCCGTTGCCAGTGCATCCGAAACCGTTCCGTCGGAGGCGATAACCGTAGTTCTCACATGAAATCGAAGGCCGACTCCCGTTTTCGGATTTACAATATGCGAATACCTAATTCCTTTATAGTCAAAGTAACGATACGTTGGTCCAGAGGTGGCTACCGTAGTGTTAGCCAACTCTAAGGTAGCCAAGGAATCACTGCCGTTTGAAACCACTATTTTCCACCCTTTTGACCCGGGTGGGGCATTCGTAAGCACCACTTTTCCGCCTGCATTCATCATGGCCGATTTGATTCCGTATGAGTTTAAAATTTTAACAGCTTCTTCAGCGGCATATCCTTTCCCGAGCCCGCCTACGTCCAAACGCATCCCCTGTTGAGTGAGTAAAACTTTCCGGGCGGCAGTGTCAATTTTCATTTTTTGAAAGCCGGTTCGGTTCAGTGCATCGGCAATTTCACTTTTGTCCGGAAACGCTCTTTGCCGAACGGCCCGCCGCCATAACTGCACCACGGGACCAAGGGTTACATCAAATGCTCCCTCCGTTTTTAGACTTATTTCTTTTGAAATCCACAAAATTGTTGCCAAGTCTTTGCTGACCGGTACCCATTGCCCCGACCCTGACTGCGCCGACAGTCGATTAATTTCGCTTCCATCGGCATAATCACTCAGTAATTCATTTAAATGTTCGATCCGTTTAAAGGCATCTTGGGAAGCCAATGCTGCAATGGAATCACTGGAAGCATAAAAAACCAGTTTAAAAGGAGAACCCATCAACCCCCTTTCGTAAGTATAGCGTTTTTCCTGCGCTGAGAGTCGGTGAAAAAGGAAAAACAAAATCGTACACAGATAATAGTTATTCATTGAACTGCTGTGCTTTATGATTAAAGATAAAATCGAAAGGTTTACATTTTCCTTTTTTTCTCAATCCAGAGATATAAAGGCGGAATCAAAACAGGGGCAAACAGTAATGTACTTGTCAAGCCGCCGATGATAACCGTCGCTAAGGGGCGCTGTACATCTGAACCGATGCCTGATGAAATCGCAGCGGGAAACAATCCCACAATAGCCACAATCAGGATAGACAGCAGTGCCGTCAGTTGCTCTTTAGAGGCATGTAAAATTTGCTGACTTAACGCTTCCCCTTCCATTGAGCGGGCTCGGTTGATAGCAGACACAAGTAATACCCCAGCCATGACCGAAATGCCGAAAATACTCACAAATCCGACCCCTGCCGAAACATTGAAATAATAGCCGCGCAAAAATAAGGCCACCACGCCGCCGCCAACGGCAAATAAGACACAACTCATGGTCACAAGGGTATGTGCTAAGTTTCGGAAAAGCAAAAATAGAAACAAAAAAACCAACAGAACAGTCAGGGGAATGGTAATGGCAAGTTGTTTACCGGCCCGTTCCAAATTTTCATACTGTCCGCCGTAAATGATGCCGTATCCTTTTGGTAAATGAATTTTACCTTCCAGTTTTTGTTGCAATTCCTTTACAAATCCGCCCTGATCACGTCCGATGATATTAGTGCGTACCGTTGCCATTCGCTTGCTGCCGTAATGGTAAATATTGGTCTGTCCTTCGACAAACTGAACATCGGCCAATTGTCCCATCGGAATCAGCGCACCATTGGCTGAAGGAACCTGTAAATTTTTGATGGCGTCAATGGAACTGCGGTATTCCGGCAAAAAGCGCACGACGATGTCATAACGTTTGGTGCCGTCATAAAGCGTAGAAATTGTTTTGCCTCCGATGGCCGTTTCGATCATGTTCAGCATGTCGGCGACGTTGATACCAAAACGCGCGGCAGCTTCTCTTTTTATAGTAATTGCTAACTGTTCCTGCGCTCCTTCCTGTTCAATATTTACGTTTTCCGCTCCAGGGATCGTTTTGACGATTGCAGCAATGGAATCTGTTTTTTGACGCAGTTTGGTCAAATTCTCACCGACGACCGAAACCGCAAGATCGGCGGCGCTGCCAGTTACAATTTCCATGACCTGATCAATGATGGGTTGGCCGCTCGAAATCTGTACGGCGGGCAGGGCTTGCTGCAAATCGGTTTTAATTCGGGAAACCAGTTCTTTTTTGGAAATGGTATCGCTCCATGATTTATATTCTTTCAGACCGACCAATATCTCATTTCGATTAGCGGGGAAAGGGTCAGTACCGTCATCATTGCGGCCCGTTTGGGTAATTACAAAAGCAACTTGCGGGTATTTCGCGATAATTTGACGGATTTTTGGGGCGAAGCCCGCATTCTCCTGAATAGTAATACCTGCCGGGAAATTAGCCCGTAAAAAAATCGAGCCCTCATCAAGTGAAGGTAAAAATTCAGTACCCAAACGTAACCCAAGCAAAACCATGACCAGCACGAGCGAAAACCCAATCAAAACAGATTTTTTATACCCTTTCAATAAAATTGAAATAAACTTCTCGTAGTAGCTTGAAAGGAATTCCAGTACAACGTTCCGATGAATTTTGATGGGTTTATCAACGTTGTTAAAAGATTTTTGGTAGGCAAACGAAATCAATACGGGAATAAATGTTAGAGCTGCCAGCATGGAACCGATGACGGCAAAAGCCAAAGTCAACGCCATGGGGGAAAAAAGTTTTCCTTCAACCCGAGTCATAAGTAGGATGGGAACATAGGCCAAAATAATGATGGTTACTGAAAAGAAAATCTCCCGCCCCACTTCCTGGGCTCCGATAAGGGTTGTGGCAATGATTCCCCGCTTTCTTTCGTAAAAGGCTGAGGTCTGATATTTTCGGATAAGATGTTCGGCCATTACACAGGCTCCGTCCACAATAATTCCGAAATCAATCGCTCCCAGCGAAAGCAGATTGGCCGGAATATTAACCAGCCGCATCAATATAAACGCAAATAACAGCGAAAACGGGATGGTCAGGGCTACGACCAATGCACTGCGAATACTGCCAAGAAAGAATATAAGTAAAATAACGACAATCGTAATTCCCTCCAGCAGGGTATGTGCCACCGTCTCCAGGGAGTGGTTGATAAGAAAACTGCGGTCGTAAAGGGTTCTGAGCCGGACTCCATCTGGTAGTTCAGTGGCCTCCAATTCATTGATTTTTTCTTTCAAAGCAGCCAATGCTTCACTAGGGTTCTCGTAGCGTCTGAGCAATATAATTCCTTCTACACCGCTGCTTTCGTCCAGACTGTCGGCGGTGACGGTGTATCCTAATACCCCGCTTGGTGGGGGTGGAGTAATCTCAACCGTTGCGACATCACGTACAAAAATCGGGACACCGTTTTCTGACTTTAAGACGATATTCCGAATGTCTTGCTCATTTTTAATGGCCCCGATTCCCCGAACGGCAAAGCTTTGCCCACCTCTGGCAATGGTATTACCACCAGTATTTTGATTATTTGCCTCTACGGATTGAATAACGTCCTGCAACGTCAGGTTATATTTTCGTAGTTTTTCGGGCGAAGTTATCAGGTGAAATTGCTTCAGAGGACCACCAAACGTGACCACATCAGCAATGCCCGATACCTGTAACAACGCAGGCTTGATGACCCAATCCTGTAAATCCCGCAACTGTGCCTTACTAAACGAGGGCGGGGCTTCCACCACGTAGCGAAAGATTTCTCCCACGGCCGTACTTAGCGGAGCCAATTCAGGCGTGACACTCTCCGGCAATTCTACCGTTGCCAGACGTTCAATGACCTGTTGTCGGGCGAAATAATCATCGGTACCGTCTTTAAAGGTAAGTTGAACCACCGACAACCCAAAGATTGTGCGACTGCGACGGTCCAGAACATTGGGTGTATTTTGCAGTGCCCGTTCAATCGGAACCGTTACCTGTTGCTCTACTTCTTCCGCCGCTCGCCCTTCGTATTGAGCCACCACGATCACGTTCGTATCAGCTATATCGGGATAGGCTTCAATTTTGAGTTGCGTAAAACACCAATAACCTACCCCAAGTAACGCTATACTGACGACGATGATAACCCAACGGTGATTGAGCGAAAACGTGATTATTTTTTTGATCATTAATGTACAGAGTTATCCTTTCGGGGGTAAATGAAGGGTAGTAAAAGGCCGAAAATGTTCTTGACAAAGGGGCTATAAAGGCTTGGAATCAATACCCGAAACTTAATCCTTTCAGTTGCATTACTCCTTTAACGGCTACCTGTTGGCCTGCCTGCAAGCCCGTCAGCACAATGATTCGTTGACCGATTTGAATACCTGTCGTTATTTCTTCGCGTTTAAAGGTGTTCTCATTCAGTTTGATAAAGACATAATTTTTGCCTTGAATGGTGACAACGGCCTCCTTACTGACGCTGATGTGCCGACCTTCATTGACGCCAAAGGAGACGGTGGCAAACATTCCGGCTTTTAGTTTTCCTCGATTGTTTTTCAGACTGACCCTCAGTTTAACCATGCGGGTTGTTTGGTCTATCATGTCGGCGACGTCGTCTATTTTTCCTGTAAGTTGTTCATTGGGGAAAGCCGTAAATTCCAAGAGACAACTGCTTCCTTCCTGCACTTTACTGATTTGACTTTCGGGGATATCACAAATAATGTACGCGGTACCGGCCGGAGCTCGAAGTAATTTATGCGGCTCAAAACCTCCCTGTTTCAAAGCCGCTTCATGTTCAATAATAGCGGCTCGCTCATTATTCAGTTCGTTTTGAGAAATTTTTAACTCTGTCTCGGCCATAATCAGATCCGTTTTGGCATCTGATACATCTTTCCCCGTCCCCGCTCCGTTTTGGGCTAAATCTTGGTAACGAGCCAATTCTATCTGTTTTTGTCGGATAACTGCCTGTTTCTGCTCTATGATATTGGCTTTTTGGGAAACATTGATCTGATGTTGGATGAGTGCGGTATAATTGCTCGCCAGTGCCGGATTTTCAAATAAAATAATGTTTTGCGAAGCTCCTTCCTGCGAAGGCATGACCGTTGCCGATACATTGGCAGGTGCACTAATGTCGGCCGTTATCGTATTATAACTCAGTGTTTCCGTTTCAAAAAAAAACGTTGTTTTCTCATTGGGGAGGCGGATAAGGAGACCGCCATTCTGTACAAAAGGCAGGAGATTTTCTTTCCCTTTCTCCTGTTTTTTTTCTGAACAGGCACTGAAAAACAATCCTGAAAACGCGATAAAAAAGAAGATTTTTTTCATTTTATTGTGCCAATTGATGAATGAGACCTGAAGTATAGAGCAATTGAATATAACTTGACCGAAATTGTCGAAGCGTATCGTAATACTGCTGCTGGGTATCCAACCAGCTGCGCTGCGCTTCTAAAAAATCAATAATGGATGTTCCTCCTCGCAGATAGGCATACCGAACTTTGTTCAAAATATCCTGAGATTGCTGCAAAACCTTCGTAAAATCCTGTACGTTCTGTCGTTGGGTTTGGTAGGTAGTATACGCATTTGTCAGCTCCGTTTGCACTTGCCTTCGGGCAGCATCGAGATATTGTTCTGCCTGTTGTTTGAAAAAATAAGATTTTTTGATTTCGCCTTGATTCCTCGAAAAAAACGGTAAGTCAACGGTCCCATAGATACCCAAATAAGGCATGGTATTTTGGGGGTTATAAATAATGCCAAGTTCAGGCTGAGGCAACGCCAATGCCTTTTGGAGTTTGATATTGGTTTTGGTGGCATCAATGGTCGACTCCAAAACGTCCAAATCACTTCGTGCCGAGAGTGCCTGTTGCAGAAGCTCATTAAAAGAGTCAGGAAAGGAGTAAGAGAATTGGTCGGTCGTATCTATTTGAATTTCGTCCTGTGTGCCAATCAATAATTTAAGTTCATTGAGGGCATTTTGGTATTCTCGCTCGGCCGATTTGATTTGCAATAAGTATTGATTGGCCAGTAATTCGGTCCGTACAAAATCGGTTTCTGAAATAACTTCACTTTTCAGGCGCAGCTTATTAATGGTTACCAAGGTATCAATATTTTTTTTTGCCGATTGAAGAATATCGAGTTGCTTACGTTGTGCCCACACATCCAGCCATTTGACAGCGGTGGCTTGAAATAGATTACGCTCCGCTTCGATATATGATTTTTGGGCTACTTGGGCATTCTGCGTCGCGATTTCAATTTTATACTGCCGTTGTTTGGGCAATTGCACAGGTTTGGTCAACTGCCACCATACCTGTCGATTGGAGGCGTTGCTCCACTTTGAGTCGTTGGGATATACCGAAGATTTGACCAATTGCAGCGATTGATTGTTTAAAATCGGATTGGGCCGCAATTGGGCCGTTACAATGTCTGATTCTGCAATATTGATATTGAATTGGTCTTTTTTCAGAAAAGGATTATTGGACTTAGCGGTTTGGAGCGCCCGATGTAATGAAAACAGGGGCTGTGCCGAGACGGACACGGCTCCCAATATCGTGAGCAGAATGAGCAGGAATGTATCGCGGTTGGGCATCACGTTTCATTTGAATGAATAATTGCGGTGCAAAAATCCGATTAATTGCGCTGACGAGTCGTTAGAAAACGAACAGAAAAAAATTAGAATTTTATTAGAAAATCGTTTCAGCCGTGGGGAAGTTCAACCGTGAAGCGGCTGCCTCGGTTTTCAAGGGATGAAACGCTGATTTTTCCTTTGTGGAGTCTAATGATTTTTTCGGTCATAAAAAGTCCGATGCCGTTTCCCTCCGCATACCCCTTATTGTCGCCCCGATAAAAGGGTTTGAAAATATTCATCCGATCCTCCGCGGATATTCCTATGCCGTCGTCACTGAATTGGATACTGATGCGGGCATTGGTGAACGAAATGGCCGCCGCACACCGGTGGTTGGGAGAGAATTTACAGCCGTTTTCAAACAAATTGGCGAAAGCTACCTTTAAAAGGTATTCGTTTCCCTGAACCAGCATTTCGCTATCTTCCTCCGAATCGTTTTCAAAATGAATATCAATGCGGTAATCGGCATTGGCTATTTGTACCTGCTGTCTTGCATCCAGCAGAATTTCGTCAATCCGTACCTTTTTGATAGTGATTTCAGCCGGGTCGTAGCTGGCTTTGGCTAAATCAAGTAAACTGTTGGAGAGTTTAACCAGTTTTTTGGCATCCTGTAAGGTGTTCGCAATAACCGTTTTATATTCTTCGGTGGAGCGATTTTTATTGGCCGACAATTCCAATTCGGCAATAATGGCTGCCAAAGGGGTTCTTAATTCATGAGATATATTGGAAACAAAGTGTTTTTGAGCATCAAAGGAGTTTTCAAGGCGATTGAGCATTTCATTAAAAGTACCCGCCAATTCAGAGAGCTCATCTTTGTTGCCGTTGCCCGTTAACCTTAGATCCAGATTGGTAGCGGAAATGGTTTTGGCCTTTTCGGTCATTTCCGTGACAGGCTCGAATGTTTTTTTTGAAAAAAAACGTCCTGCGATATAGATAAATAAAATGGAAATGATGAAGACAATGGCACTGTTTCTGAACAAAAGAGTCAATTTTTTGTAGCCATACTGGTCATAGGCTACGGCCGTAATAATGTAAATTTTCCCCTGAAACGGATAGCGCAGTCCCACTACCTGCCAATCATTCTGTTCAAACTGTAATTCTCCTTTTCGATAAATATCATGAATCATCTGCTTTGTTTCCTTGACGGCATCAATTTCAACGGCATCATGATACAGCAGATGAAACACTGTATCATAAATAGCCACTTCTACTTCGTTATTTAGGAAAACCCGATTGTTTTTATAAATATCCTGAAGTGTTTGGGTAGTTACTTTTGCGTTGAAATACAGGTTTGCTTTAGTGACCGCCTCTTTTTCTAACGCAACATAAAACTCTTTTTCCCGGGCCTCTTTAGCTGAATAGTAAATAATAGAGGCAAACAACAGCAGAATAGTAGCAGTGATGAAGGTAAACAGCAATGTTATTTTTGTCCTGATTTTCATTCCGCTTTCAAAATAAAGCCCATTCCGGATTTGGTATGGATGAGTTTTTTCTCAAAATCCTTATCAACTTTTTTTCGTAGATAGTTAATGTAAACATCAATAAAATTGGTACCTGTATCAAAATGAGTATCCCAAACTTTCTCGGCAATTTCCACTCTCGACAGCACCCTTTCCGAATTGCGCATCATGTATTCAAGCAATTTGAATTCTTTGGGGGTAAGGTTTATTTCATTTTCCCCGCGTTTGACAATCTTGGTATGCAGATTCATTTCAAGGTCGTCGAACCGTAAAACAAAAACGGCCGTATGGGATGTTTTAGAATTACGCTTCAATAACGCACGAATCCGTGCCGCCAACTCCCTCATTTCAAAAGGTTTGACTAAATAATCATCTGCTCCTGCATCAAATCCTTCTACCTTGTCATCGGTTGTTCCCAAAGCCGTAAGCATAATAATGGGCATGTCGGGTTTTGCCCGACGAATTTCACGACATAAATCCAACCCATCCAATTTGGGTAAAATAATATCTGTAATAATAAGTTCGTAGGAATTACTCAGGGCCAATTTTCTGCCGGATAATCCATCATAGGCTAAAGTGGGAGCAAAGCCCTGTTCTGTCAAACCCCTTTGGATAAGTTCGGCGACTCGTTGGTCGTCTTCAATGATCAGGATATTCATTGGTTCAACTGATAAATCGGTTAAAGCGTTATTTTTGTGCGACTGTTTACCAAAATAATGTTCAGAAAATACGGCTTTCTATTGTTGAATCTATCTCTGCTGCTGAGCGGCTGTTCGCACATACGGCAACGCTCAAGCATTCTCAGCCTTGACCGAACCTACATTATCAAAAAAAATCAGACAGTCTACTCAACGGCTGAAAGTGCACAACTGAAGGCAAAACGATTAACCGTTAATACGCCCGGAGTTTTATACGAACGCAATGATACCTTATTTGTAGAATTTTCAGTCACCAAACTTCCTGTGTCCAACGGGCTGAACAATACCGTTGACCGGTCTGATTCAGGAACCGTTTTTTTTACCTATCCGAATGATTTTTCAAAGTCATCATTTGAACGTACTACTCCTTGGTTCACGTATCAATTTACCTCGTTTGACATTGATTTGTTCACTATTCCCTTTAAATACCGTTTTTCACAAGTTGGATTGCCGGGGCAACTGGTCACCAATACTAATTTAGGAGTCTATTTTGGGATTCGTCACGATATCGGTCAATACCGTAAAATGTTTTTTCAAAGTTTTCGCAGAACAGAACTGCGCTCTTTCAGTTTTGGCGGCGGCGGCTTTATGAGCTTCAATCCCGTAACGCTGAACGATTTTTATACCAACGGAAAAATTGCGTACGAGTATGAGGCAATGGGTTACAGTTATGGATTGGCGGGCATTATCGGGTATAAAGCCCTGACGGTGGGGCTGGCCCTTGGTTTTGAAAACCTGGCAGACCGCAATAATCCCTACTGGATTTATCGGCAAAAACCGTGGTTGGGCGTGACGATAGGGTTGAATTTAAACTGAATTTATACAAATGCCTGAATCTTTGTTTTAAACGTTGACCTACATCCATCCCCGCTTCCTGAAGTAAAATAACAACCCTGCGGCCAGCACGGCCATGCCTGCCAGTGTGTAAAAATACCCGTTGGGCTGACGCAGCTCGGGCATGTTATCAAAGTTCATCCCGTAAATCCCCACAATGAATGTCAGGGGCATGAAGATTGCCGAGTAAATGGTGAGCGTTTTCATGACGCTGTTCATGCGGGAGCTGAGCGTAGAATAGTGAATGTCGATCAATCCCGTCAACAGTTCCCGGTTTGAGTCAATGGAATCAATGACATTGGTGATGTGATCATTTACATCACGAAAGTAGGGAAAAGTACTTTTATTAATGAGTTTGGAGTTTTCGCGTAATCCCTGACTGAGCATATCGCGCAGGGGCCACACATACTTACGCATGAGGGTAAGCTGGCGTTTAAAGCCGTACAGTTGATTGATAGGGTCTTTGTGTTTGGCGGCTAAGATCAGTCCTTCCAATTCTTCCAGCCGTTCGCTCATTTTTTCGAGGATTTCAAGGTAATAATCCACGATAAGATCAACCAGCGAAACCAGCAGATAATCAGCGCCGTTTCGACGTGTTTTGCCGACCGAGGCTTTGATACGATCAATAACAAGTCTGAAAATGTCATTGCTTCTTTTTTCCTGAAAAGAGATGACATAGTTACTGCCCAGAAAAAAACTGATGTGTTCCGCATCAATTTCGCCTGTTTTATCGTGCCAATACAGCATTTTAAGGGATACAAAAACGTAGCTGTCGTTATAAAATTCAATCTTGGGCTTTTGCCGGGTATTCATCACATCCTCCAACAGTAAAGGATGAATGTTATGTAACTGCCCTACGGCTTCAATGACATCAGGTTCGTGAATTCCGTCCACATCCAGCCAACTGACAAAGGGTTTATCATTTGAAATTCGACACTCGGAGATGTCTTTTATTAGGGTTTCTTTATGGTATTCTTCGTTGTATTCAATGAGTTTAATGGTGGTATCCTTGGCTACTTTTGGGCCAATGTATACGAGTGACCCGGGAGCAAGGCCGAATTTGGAATTAACAACAGATGATGTCATGATAATTTACAATTCTATATATAAATATAATATGCATGAGTATTTTAATGATGATATAATTGAAAAGGCCAAAATAAGACAGGAAAATAGAGACGTCTAATGTGGATAGCTCCCAAAAATACGAAAATCAAAATTATGTTATATAGACAACCCGGTTAACAAACGTCTCAATAACAAGCTAATTTATTTCGGAAAGCTACTTATCTGAAAGGAGTAAAATTGTTTAATACTGTAATTTACTCAAAGCAAATTCTTATAATTGCAGTTTCTATATTTCAATTAAACAAAAATTAATTAGTACACATCACCCCATTTTTCTTTACTTCATTACAATAAGCGTTCCCGCAATAATGAAAATACAGCCAATGACCACTTCCAAACTAATCGGTTCTCTTAGCAATATAAACGCCAGAATCAGCGTAAGCGCTAAACTTGATTTGTCAATGACAGCCACTTTTGTGGCTAATCCAGTTTCCAGAGCTTTGAAGTAAAACAACCATGACAAACCAGTTGCGCCTCCTGAAAGAATAATAAATAATAAACTCCTTTTTGAAATATTAATTATCTGCCTGTGCTCGCCGGTGGCGACAACAATACCCGAAGCAATCACTAGAATAACTATTGTTCGAATGGCCGTAGCAATGTTGCCACTAACACCACTAATGCCTATTTTTACCAATATAGTCGTAAGTGCGGCGAAAAAAGCGGAGAAAAGCGCATAGTATTTCCACATGTTGAAAATCAGTTAAAATCAATTGAAAAATAATGAATCCCCATCCGATAGTTGTGAGTAACAGTCCAGCCGTTTAATAAACAAATCTGATGGACAATGGCCAATCCCAACCCCGTGCCCTGCGGTTGATCGGCACTTTTGGTGAACCGATCAAAAAGATGTTCCGAAGGAAAATCCAACGCTGCGCCGGGATTACTGATGATGAATTGTTGCTCACTTAAAAAAATGGCTATTTCACTGAGAGAAAAGGTATAGCGCAGCGCATTGGAAAGCAGGTTTGAAAGCAGTACATCACATAAATATCTATCTGACTTTACCTGAACGGGACTCAGGGTTTTGTTAAGAGTAATGCCTCGGACCGAAAACAGTTCCTCCATTTGCTCCAGATGTTGATTAAGCAGCTCATCTACGTAAATGAATTGCCTTTCGGAATATACTTGATTATCTAATTTTGCCAGCAGCAGTAGGTTTCTGTTCATTTTACTCAGTCGCTCTACCCCCGACTTTGCCTGTACAATATAACGTGCCATTTCTTCACTGACCTCCAATTGACTCATTCGGTCCAATTTGGATTGAATAATTCCCAACGGAGTTTGAATTTCATGCGAAGCATTCTCCGTAAATTCCCGTAGTGCCAAATATTCGCGGCGACTGCGCTCGGTGA
>NZ_JAMZEL010000022.1:0-49216 GCF_024158025.1 Runella salmonicolor | reverse complement strand
TATCATGGACGAAACCAATGGTGATTTCGGGCCGTTTACGGGTCAAGTTTTTGTGGGCGACCAAGGTCAAAGTAACATTATGCGGGTAGTTCTCGAAAAAGTAAAAGGAGAATACCAAGGTGCCTCTATTGGTTTCCGCAGTGGATTTCAGTCGGGCGTTTTGCGAATGACTTTCGCCAAAGACGGCTCTATGTTTGTGGGGGAAACCAACCGTGGTTGGGGTTCGGCAGGCGATGCCAATCAAGGGTTACAGCGTTTGGTTTGGAACGGTAAGATGCCATTTGAAATGTACACGGTAAAGGCCATGCCTGATGGTTTTGAAATCGAATTTACGTTGCCAGTGGATCGTAAATCAGCCGAAGACCTTGACTCTTATAAAGTGAGCAGCTACCTCTACAAACACTATCCAGTTTACGGCAGTCCTCAGATTGATACAAAAGATGTGACGGTTAAAGGCGTAAAATTGTCGGAAGATGGTAAAAAAGTAAGAATCGTTCTGGACGGTATGCGTCAGTATTTTGTTCATAAAATTCAACTTGAAGGGGTGCGCGCGGCTGGTAATTATTGGTCATTGGTCCATCCAGATGCTTATTACACGCTCAATAACATTCCTGACGGTGAGAAATTGAAAGTTTCAGAATTGAAAACGACACGTTCGGGTAAAGTAAAAGCAACGGTTTCAACCCCCGTAAAAGAACACGTTTCTCCTGACGGGAAAGGAAAAGAACCTGCACCTGCTTCAACCAAAACGGCCACGGCAAAAAAAGCCCCAACTTGGGAAGAAGTTAAACCGCTTTTGGCAAAAAACACCTGTCTTGCTTGTCACGCAACCGACAAAAAAGTGGTAGGGCCGTCGTATATAGATGTGGCAAAGCGTAAATACAGCGATGCAAAAATCGTCGAATTGATTTATGCCCCGAAGCCTGAAAACTGGCCAGATTATGCCACACCCATGCCTGCTATGCCGCAAGTTCCAAAAGGAGATGCCTTAAAAATTGCCGCTTGGATTAATTCTTTGTCAAAAAAATAATTTCGATTTTGGTATGTAGCAGAACCAGCTTTCTGAACTTTTGCTTCAACTACATACTAATTTAATTGACCGTTTTCGTATAATTTTAAGTAAAGACCAGTGAATTTGGGTTCACTGGTCTTTCTGTATTCAAAAAATGACAATTATACTTGGGACAAATTCTCAAAATCCTACCCCATCTTAGCCATGACGATTCAACCCCTCATTGACCATTTTGAGACCTATCTACCTGTTAATGAAAGTGATAAAGTTTTTTTAGAAAGCCGAGTCATTCAGCGTTCAGTTAAGCGGCGTCAGTTTATTTTGCAAGAAGGTTTTCCTTGTAAACACTATACGTTCATAATAAGTGGTTGTTTCAAAATGTTTGGCGTAGATACCAAAGGAGCCGAACATAACATTCAATTTGCAATTGAAAATGATTGGATTGCCGATATTGGCAGTTTTCATTCAGGAAAGCCGAGCAAGTTATTCATCGAAGCCATCGAACCCGCCGTCATTCTGCAAATCGAACAACAGGATTTGTATTTTCTCTACAACAATATCCCTAAACTCAATCAAATCTTTAAGGTCATTGTTGAAAACAAGTATGTAGAATTGCAAAATCGGGTATTGCAAAATATCAGCTCTACGGCTTTGGAACGGTATTTGGCTTTTCAGGAACAATACCCCACGCTTGCTTTACGGTTACCCAATACCCAAATTGCTTCCTACTTGGGCATTACTCCAGAATTTTTAAGCAAAATTCGGAAAGATATCGCTACTGAAAGCGTTAACCTTAAACTATCTTAAGGCTCTTTCTTAAAGTAGTTTATTGGTGGCTTCCGACAATTGGTCGGACCTTTGCATGGTCAATTAAACAATACAAGACCATAGTATTTGGTGATTTGCACGAATTTGGAGCGCTGGGTAAAACCGGCACTTTAGCCGAAGCCCCAAAAAAGTTTAGGCGATACCACCTTTATTTACTTTTAAACAATCAATTATGAAAATCACGACAATTGTGCTACCCTATGTTTTGTTTTATGAATCTCGTTTTTAGTCAATACCCAAACCTCCGTGGATGAATTGGTGAAAGAGTAAGAATGCGCCAAAGCCTACACCAGAGAATACCTCAATACAAGTTATGTATTTTTCCTATATAGGGGTCATGTTGTGTTTCTTGAAAATTTTGGGGCGGTTTAGGCAAGTGTTGTTCCTTTTTTAAAGAACTAAGATGATTGATTCTAAGGATACTAATGTACAATTACAATAAAATTTAAAAGGCTATGAAAGATTTCAATTGTGTATTCATTAGCGGCTTAATGCTGCTTTCCATTGATTTGTTAGCTCAAAGTATCAAGCTAACCCCAAACAATCTTGTAGCCAATCAGGTGTATATGTCTGTCGAAAGGCTGGAGGGCAAAGAGGCATTAAAAATCATCAAAGATTCTACCATAAAAGCCGTTGACGAAGCTACGTTTGTAAAAGTCAAAGACATTGATTTCCAAGATGGAACAATTGAAGTAAAGGTACTGAGCCGTTTGTTGAAAACTGCTCGCCCTTCCGACCGTGGATTTATCGGCATAGCCTTCAGAATCAATGAACAAAATTCTGCTTTTGAATGCATTTATATTCGCCCCACCAATGGCCGAGCCGACGACCAAGTACGCCGCAATCATTCTATCCAATACTTTGCTTTCCCTGATTTCAAATTTGACCGTCTACGAAAAGAGTTTCCCGAAAAATACGAATCGTATGCCGATATGGGGCTTAATGAGTGGATAAAAATGAAAATTGTAGTGAAAGGCAAACAAGCCAAATTGTTTTTGAATGACAACAAACAGCCTTCCTTGGTAGTGAACGATTTAAAATTGGGAGAAAACACCGCAGGAGCATTAGGCTTATTTGTTGACGTAGGCACCGAAGGCTATTTCAGGGATTTGATGGTTACAAAACCATAGGTTTTGGCGTAGAAAATTCGGAAAAATCGTCGCCATTTTCAGGGTCAACGCAGGGGTGTATCATCAATTCTAATGGAACTGATGGCAATGATTCTTTTCACATCGCTTTGGCGAGGGCATCTCACCAACATTCTAAATTTTCAACTTTTACGGTTGGGGGCTGCCACCGAAACGCATTGCATCCAATCATCTTTTGTATAGAGTTACTCAATAATTTTCATTATTATTTATACTTTGATTCTTATACAAGTTTTATTTACTAATATGGTTGATTGTAGACCAATTTAGCGGTTTAGAAAATACCCCAAAAAAGTATAGTTAAACCTCCGTTTTATGAGACTGATTGCGCACCACAAAAACAGCCTCTAAACCGCAAGTTTTGTCCTCAAAAAGCAGGCAGAAACTTGCCCAAGGAATATCACCTCACCCAACGATAAATCCAGAACAAACATCTTGACACTCAGCGCTACCAAAGGTTTCGTTCAATCGTAATGATTACGGGCACCTTCATTGTTTGGCTTTCAGCCACTACAAATGCTTAGTTATCCGTGGCTGTATTTTTCTCCATCATCTTGATTTTCAACTCTTTCATTACCTGTCTCACAAATTTATCCTTGTCTTTCTTGGCTTCTTTAATTGTCTCTTTTATGTCAGCAGGCATAGTGAAATACTTGTCTGACCAAATATAAATTTCCATAATTATTGGCAATAAGTCAATTCCTTTTGGGGTCAGTCTGTACAAAATTTTAGCCTTACTGTCGGGGTGGGCTGATTTTTCAATTATGCCATTTTCTTCAAGCCCTTTCAGTCTTGACGCTAAAATATTGGTGGCAATACCTTCTGCCGAGTTTAGAAAATCTTTATAAGTACATTTTTTAAAAAACATTAAATCCCTAATAATAAGCAACGACCATTTGTCGCCAAATATGTCAAGTGAGTTACTCAATGGACAATCAGACCTTTTTTTATTCGTTTCCATAAAATATTTCAAAAATTAACTTGCATTTTGAAAGTTGTTTGTATATTTGCACTTGCAATTTGCAAGTAAATTTACAGATTAAAAAATGAAACTAATAAAAATGAAAAAGAATATTTTAGTAACGGGAGCATCTTCGGGCTTTGGTTTGCTGCTTGCAAACGAGCTTCACAAAAAAGGCTACAATGTAATTGGTACGAGCCGCAACCCCGAAAAAACGCAATCGGTTGTGCCCTTCAAAATGTTGGCATTGGACATTACCGATGAGAATTCTATCCAATCTTTTGGCAAACAACTTTTCAGCGAAATCAAACAATTAGATGTTTTGATAAACAATGCAGGCTTTTATTTGTCAGGCCTTGCCGAAGAAACCACTATTGAGCAAGGCAAGCAACAATTGGATACCAACTTCTGGGGAACCGTTAGGCTAACCAATGAGCTATTGCCCTATTTTAGAAAACAGCGTTTCGGTAAGATAATTACTGTAGGTTCAATCATGGGGTTAATCAGTCTTCCAGGCGGCGCTTACTATGCGGCATCCAAGCACGCATTGGAAGGGTATTTCAAAGCGCTGCGCTTTGAACTGAATGAATTCAATATAAAAGTAAGTATGGTAGAGCCAGTAGGTTTCAAAACCAATATCGTTACAAACTCAAAAGTTGCAGAAAATAAAATAAGTGATTACGATACCTATCGCACAACGCTTAAAGATTATACAAGAGATTTATTTTCAAAGTCAGAAGAGCCAACTGCTGTTGTTGAAACGCTGTTGAAATTAGTTGAAAATGAAAACCCTAAATTTAATCATCCCGTGGGCAAAGGGTCTTCGTTATTCCCTGCAATACAGTATTTTTCATTTAAAACCTTTGAAAAATCTGTAACTAAAAACATCAATAAGTTTAAGAAATAAGCAATGAAAGCCTACACAATAAACAGATACAGTAAGGAAGATGCCTTACAACTTGTTGATTTGCCCGAGCCGATTATAAATGAAAATGAGGTTTTGGTAGAAATTCATTCGGCAAGTGTCAATCAGTTGGATGCCAAAATTAAATCGGGCGAGTTTAAGCTGTTGCTTCCGTACAAATTTCCTTTGATTTTAGGGCATGATGTGGCCGGAATAATAACCAAAGTCGGCTCAAAAGTTAGACAGTTCAAAGTTGGTGATGAAGTGTTTGCCCGACCTGCCGATTTTAAAATTGGCACATTTGCAGAATACATTGCTATCAAGGAGAACGATGTAGCATTAAAACCCAAAAACATTTCAATGGAACAAGCGGCTTCCATTCCATTGGTCGCTTTAACGGTTTGGCAAGCGTTTGTTGAAAAAGCAAATCTCAAAAAAGGTCAAAAAGTATTTATACAAGCAGGTTCGGGTGGTGTCGGAACGATTGCTATTCAGTTGGCAAAACATTTGGGTGCGACTGTCGCCACCACAACAAGTGCCGATAATTTTGATTTAGTCAAAAGTCTTGGTGCTGATATTGTGATTGATTACAAAACACAGGATTTTGAAACGATACTCAACGATTACGATTTGGTGTTGAATAGCCAGGACGGAAAAACGCTTGAAAAGTCCATGAACATATTGAAGTCAGGCGGAAAAGTTATTTCTATTTCTGGTCCGCCCGATGCTACTTTCGCAAAAGAACTTGGATTGTCTTGGTTTTTGAAAACAGCATTTTTCTTTTTGAGCAGAAAGGTGAAAAAGCAAGCGAAAAAACTTAATGTGGATTATTCCTTTTTGTTTATGCAAGCTAACGGAAAACAATTATCCGAAATTAGTTTGTTGATTGATGCAGGTGTTATTCACCCAATTGTCGACAAGGTTTTTCCATTTCAACAAACAAACGAAGCAATGACTTATGTAGCAAGTGGTCGTGCCAAAGGGAAAGTCGTTGTCAAAGTCAAGTAGTTTGTCAGCCCGATAAAACTACCAGCTCACAGGATTATCTTTCTTACATTTAAGAAATAAGTGGAGGTAGCGAGATTTTGCTCACCCGTTATGAATTTATTTTTTCAGGGCTTTACTGTGCTCTGCTACGTTGAGCATCGTGTCAACATAAATCTCACTTTCATTTTCTTTAAGATACATAAGTAGCTCACGATGAGCAGGTAGTGAAACATTCAACGAATGCTCTCCTCCTACACCATGAAACAAGAAAACCAGTAATTTCCCCTCATTTTGGGCTTGCTTAACAAGTTTTATGAGTTGTTCGCCCGTTTCGCCATTAATCATGTAAGAGTCGAAATCATAAGGATTTATTTCATCAATTTTTTGCATACGAGCACGTACGGCTCTGGCGCCAGCAAGGTCTTTTTTGAGGTCGTCCATAAACTCCACTCCGCCCACTTTGGTATCGCCGCAGGTAAAAGCAAACGTCCGTTGTTTTTTTCCGTCCACCGATTCTAGCAGGGTATTGGTCTGGCGAATTTCGTCGGTGATGCGTTTGAGCGAGTACTTGCTGAGGTCATTTTCAGGATTCACCCACGACCGCCCCGAGAGTGACGCATCACAAGGATGAAACAGGGTATGATTGCCAAGTTCGTGCCCCCGCTCGGCAGCTCGTTTCCAGTCATTGAGTCGATTTTTGAATCCTGGAAATGACCCTGTTATATAAAACGTTCCTTTCAAATTAAGGGAGTCGAGCAAGGTAACTGCGTGGTCAAGATGCACATTGAGGGCATCATCGTAGGTTAGTACAACGGCGCATTTTTTGCCTTTCCAAGGCTTGGTCTCGTCCAATGCTTCGCCATCTGTTCTAAAAGGAGAAGCGGGCAAACCATCGGCATTGATTAGATTGGGATTAATGGGATTGTCTGCCCAAGCGTATCGCACGTATTTCGGATTTTTGACTTCATTTGACGAAACAATGATTTTATTATCCTCAATTTTGGCATCTGCCCACACAAATTTTTTATCGAAACTTGCCACCGAAAAATCACTCAACTTCTCTCCATCATTGGTCGAAAGCCCTTTGCCGACGTGGTCAAATTCGAGGATAATTCTATCATTTTCAATGATTTGTTTCTTAAATATAGGGCCAGATGATTCTACTTTTTCGCCATAAATCAGATTGGAAGCGGCAATTGCCAACCTATCACCCACACTTTTTTTATTATCGGGATGAATATCATTCCATTCCCCCAAATCAATGGCTACAACCAAAGCTGTATTGGATGATTTTAGAGCCGCGTGTAGTTGGGCTTCACGCAGTTTTGCCCAATCACTTTCAGATGGTAAGTAGTTGTAATCCATGAAATTAGGCAACTGTACAAACAAAAATGGCAAGTTCGGATTCCTAAAATTCTGCCTTAAATTATTGATTTGAGCCACCTGCAAAGCTTCGTAACCAGCGGGTCTGCCTGCATTTGACTCGCCCTGATACCACAATACTCCTTTAATATTAAGATTTTCAGCAGGGGCAACCATCGCATTATACAGAGCCGTTGGTTGGTTCTGCGCTACGATACCACCACCAAAACCAAAATTTCGAGGACGATAGACTTCCCCTACTTTGTATTCCCAAGTGCCTTTTAGGTCGAGTGTTTGTCCATTTGCCTCAATCATATAAGGTTTATCGGGCACAAAACCGCCCTTACCAGCGGTATTGCTCACTTTTATGACAAATAAATTTTTACCTTCTTTCAAAACCCCTTGTGGTAAATTGTAACGACGTTGTGGATATTGATACGTAGTTTGTGCTACTTTCTTTCCGTTGATGTACAATTCGTCGGCGTCCACAATCCTGCCCAAGTGTACTTTGGCAGTGGTTTCGGTCATGTTTTTGGGAATAATGATTTCTTTTTTGTACCAAACCGAACCATTCAAATCTTTCAAGCCTTGGTCTTCCCAATAGCCTGGAATATTGATGGGTCGCCAATGTTGCGACTTTGAATCGGGTGAAAACCATTTTTCGGTCATTCCCAAATCAATCGGTACATATCTTGGGGCTGCATTTGTGAAATTGGGGCGATTGGCCCGATTGACCGAAGCCGTATCTTTATTCTTGGCAATTGTATTAACTAATTCAGGGAAATTCTGAAAACCCGATTCCGAAATCCATGCCTCAATGGGTGTGCCACCCACACTGGCGTTTATAAGCCCAATTGGAACTTTATATTTTTCATAAATATTTCGAGCAAAAAAATAGGCAACCGCCGAAAACCGACCCACATCTTTTGGATTGGCGGATTTCCAAGCTACAACGTCGCTTATATCACTTTGTTTGCCTACCAAATTTGTTCGAGTTGGGATAAATAAATGCCTGATTTCTGGATAATTGGCCGTTTCAATGTCTTTGGCATAGGTGATGTTGTGAATATCCATTTGATGCACCATGTTTGATTGTCCAATACACAAAAACACATCACCAAAGGCTATATTTTTGATGCTGATTTCGTTTTGGCCTTTCAAAATCATTTCGTAGCCCGTCCCAGCCGATTGTGGCGGAAGCTCAATTTCCCATTTTCCGTTGTCGGCGGTCGTAGTTTTGAATGATTTTTTGTTGAAATTCAGCACAATTTTCTCTTTTGGCGCGGCCCAACCCCAAACTTTGAGAGGTTGATCTCGTTGCAAAACCATGTTGTCTGAAATCAGCTTGGGCAAACGGATTTGGGTTTGGGCCGCTACGGAAAGGCCCAGAAAAAAGGCAAAAATCAAGAAAGGCTTCATTGTTAATAATAAAAGTTGAAAGAAATGAGCATTGGCTAACTCACTTTGACTTTTGGGGAACTTTCAAAATGGCATCGAAAGCTGGTTTGGGTTGTTTATTTCTATCCCAGAGTAGGGGATAATTGGTACGATTTGGAATCGGATAATCGTTTTTCCACGACATTCCATCATGGATACCCCACATAGTTACGCGGTCAATTTTGTCTCTTTTACGGTAAAATATCTCAAAAAGCTGGGCATATCTATCCGCTAAAGCCTTCTGCACCGAATCGGGTAGGCCGTTGGGGTAAGGGTCTAAGAACGTTTTAAATTCTTCGTTTTGAAACTGTTTATCGCTCATGCCCTGTCCAATAATCTGTCCTTCTTTGGTGAGCGGCAGCACGTCCACGTCCAACTCTGTAATCATCACCTTCAAGCCCAATGCCGCATAAGCATCAATGGCGGCTTCGATATACTCGGTTTTGGGATAGTTTAATCCCCAATGCCCTTGTATGCCAATACCGTCAATTCTGATGCCTTCTTTTTGTAACATTTTTACCATCTTGACAATCCCATCCCGCTTCGACGGCCGCCAAGCATTAAAATCGTTGTAGTACAATTCGGTGTTGGGGGCGTATTGGGCGGCGTATTTGAACGACAATTTTACCAGTTCGTCGCCATCTCCAATGCCTTTTACCCACGTAGTGGGCCGATAACTCCCGTCGTCGTCAATGACTTCGTTTACCACGTCCCAAGCTTGTACTTTACCAGCATAGCGGCCTGCTACGGTTTTAATATGCTCTTGCAAACGCTCGGCAACGGCTTCTTTCGATTTTGGTTTACCATTTTCTTCCTGAAAAAACCACGCAGGGGTTTGATTATGCCAAACCAGCGTATGACCGATGATGAACATATTGTTTTTCTTTCCAAACTCAACGTACGCATCGGCCGGCTCATATTTAAAAACTCCAGGTTGCGGATTAATAAGCCCCGCTTTCATAGAATTTTCGAGGGTGATGGTATTAAATTGCTTTACTACGATTTCTTGAGAGGCCTTATCTCGTCCCGAAACGATGGCGTCATTGACCGCTACCCCCATTTTAAAGGCATCTTTATAGGCTTCTTTAAGGGTAAGTTGAGCCTCTGAAAAAGTGGCTGTCAGCGTAATAGTGCTAAAAATGAGCCATTGAATACCTTTCTTCATACGTGTACCGTTTATGTTGTTCTGATTTTTTAAAACATTGTTTTAGTATAATTCTCCCATTACCCATACGGCTCTATGGTCTGAATTTTGCCTTCGGCATCATGTTTAAGTTCGGTTATTTTTATACTCCGTAGGTGCGTAATGCCCTCGGAAAGGCTCGAATCGTGGTAAAAAAGATACCATTTTCCATCTACTTCACAAATAGAATGGTGGGATGTCCAACCTACCACAGGTTCTAAAATTCTACCAATATAAGTGAATGGCCCATAAGGATTCTCACCAATAGCGTAACAAATAAAGTGAGTATCGCCCGTAGAATACGAGAAATAGTATTTGCCTTGATAGTAGTGCATCCATGATGCCTCAAAAAAGCGTCGGTCGTTATCGCCAGCCAAAAGGGGTTCTCCGTTCTCATCCAAAATGACTAAGTCTCTTGGTTCTTCGGCAAATTGAAGCAAGTCATCGGTCAGTTTTGCTACTTTAGCGCACAAAGCGGGTTCATTATCCGCAGGTAGGTGAGCCACGGGGCTTTCGGGTTCTGTGGCATTAAACTTGCCTTCTCGCCAGCGCTGCAACTGCCCGCCCCACAATCCGCCAAAATACATATAATAAACACCATCAGCGTCTTTAAAAACGGCAGGGTCTATCGAAAAACTGTCTTTAATTGGCTCAGGTTGAGGTATAAAAGGACCCACGGGTGAATCACTGATAGCCACGCCAATTCTGAAAATTCCCTCGTAATCTTTAGCAGGAAAAAACAAATAGTATTTGCCGTTCTTTTCGTGGGCATCGGGTGCCCACATTTGACGTTCGGCCCACGGCACATCGTTTACGTGCAAGGCTACGCCATTATCAACCGCTTCGCTCGTGATGGAATCCATCGAAATGACGTGGTAATCTTCCATGGCAAAATGGCTTCCCAAGTCATCGAAGGCTTCGCCAGCGTCCACATCGTGCGATGGATAAATGTAGATTTTGCCGTTGAATACGTGCGCCGATGGGTCGGCGGTATAAATGTGCCGGACAAGCGGTTGAGAAATCGCTCGGCGGTTTAAGTCTTCAAAATCAATGTGTTGTATGCTATCTTCTGGCATTGTTTGAGCTATTTTAATGATGGGTTATTTTCTTCTTTCCTTCAATTCCGCTTCCAACTGCAATTCCATTTTCTTGTTTATCTCATAGAATGCCAAGAGCCCCACGGCAAGCAAAAAAGGGATAGCCGGAAATATACTTACCAGCATTTTGATGCCATTGATGGTTTCGGCCGACTGTGCCAGCTCGGTTTTAGGTTGATAATTAAATACCCCTAAAATCAGAGTCAGCAATGAACTTCCGATGCTCAAACCACCCTTCAAACCCACCATCATGGCTGAAAAAATAATGGCCGTAGCGCGGCGGTTGTTTTTCCATTCGGAGTAGTCGGCTACGTCGGCAATCATGGTCCAAAGTATGGGTGTGCTGATGCCATAAAAAAACATGTGTAGAATCTGAGAGCCAAACATAAGCCCCACGGATTGAGGCGGATAAAAATAAAACAGAACGATGAAAATGGTAGAAACAAACAGCGAAGCCCCGAAAACGTTTCTTTTACCATAGGTATCTGCCAACTTTTTGGAAAGCATGATGCCAATCAACCCAATCAATATTCCGCCGCCGTTAAACACGCCCAATCCCATCGAGATGTCATTTTCAAAAGCCGGCAAAAATGACTTCATCGGTTCCAAGAAAGCGGTAAGCTGCACTTTGTCTACATAGTTTTCAAAATAATAGACATAAGAACCGCCCTTCATAGCTAAGGTAATAAACACCAAAGTGGTGACAGTCAACATGATAATCCACGGGATATTCTTAAATAAATCGCCAAGGTCTTCTTTCAACGACGATTTTTGTTCGGGTTTAGGAACAATGCGCTCTTTGGTAGTAAAGAAAGTAATCAAAAGCATAAGCGTACCAATAATGGCCAAAATGGTCATTACCTTTTCTATCCCTACAGCTTTGTTGCCATCACCCGCTTTTAGGATAAGATTGTACATAAATACCTGTACAAAAAACTGAGAAAACATCACCGCTACGAAACGATAAGCAGACATGCTGTTTCGCTCTGCCATGTCGCCCGTAATGACGCCGCTCAGTGCCGAATAGGGTAAATTGTTGGCGGCATACAGCAACAACAACAAACTGTACGTAATGACGGCATAAATTACCTTTCCTTGGTAAGAAAAATCGGGCGTACTGAATGCCAATAAGGCCGTAACCCCTAGTGGCACGGCCGTCCAAAGTATCCACGGCCTGAATTTTCCCCACCGGGTAGTTGTTCGGTCGGCGATTGCCCCCATCAAGGGGTTGAATACAAAGGCCGCAAATAAGCCTACGAAGAGGGTGACCAAGGTGGCATCTTCGGTTTTTAAGCCGTAAATGTCGGTATAGAAATAAGCCAAATAGGTAACCAGCGTCTGAAAAACCAAATTAGCGGCCAAGTCGCCGAGGCTGTAACCGATTTTCTCAAGAACGGATAGTTTTTGTGAGGTTTGGTTCATTAAAAGGAGATTTAGGAAGATTGAAAAAAGTTGTAACACAGAGTTGCACAGAGGTTAAAACCCACAGAGTTTCACTGAGATATTTTATACTTTGTGGAACTCTGTGCAATACTCGGTGTACGTCCGTGTCATAAAAACATTGTCGCCTTATTTTGCCGCTTTTAGCTCCAATACTGACTTATATGCTAATTTCGGCTTAAATTCTCGGTCAAAAAGCAATGGGTAATTGGTCCTTCCTCTGATGGGAAAACCGTTCAGCCACGAATGCCCATCGTTTACCCCCCAAAAAGTCACCCGGCTAATTTTGTCCTTGTGTTTAAGAAATAGTTTGAAAAGATCTTCGTATTTCTGCGCCAAAGTGACCTGCACCGAATCAGGCAGTCCAGTCGTGTAAGGATTCATTTTAGGGCTTCCTTCAAAGTTTTGATTTACATCGGCTCCTCGCAAATCCCAAGGATTTGGCAAAACGGTAAGGTCGAGTTCGGTAAAGGCTATCTTTATTCCTAATTGAGAAAACTCAACGATAGCGTCTTCAATCACTTTGAGGTTCAGGGTGTTGATACTCCAGTGTCCCTGTATGCCCACTCCGTCTATTTTTGTGCCGCTTGCTTGTAGTTTTTTGATGAGTTCGATTGCTCCTTTGCGCTTAGCGGGTTGTTCGATGTTGTAATCGTTGTAGTACAACGCGGCTTTGGGGTCGGCTTTGGCCACCAGTTCGAAGGCTTCTTTGAGGTAGCCTTCTCCCAACTTGTTGAGGAATACTGATTTGCGAAGGGTGCCATCTTCATTAAGGGCTTCATTGACTACATCCCAGCTGTTAATTTTTCCTGCGTACCTACCCGCCACGGTTTTGATGTGCTCGGTCATAAACAAACGCACCGAATCAGGGCTATTAATTTTACTCACAAAACGGGGCAATTGCGAGTGCCAAACCAAGGTATGCCCCACGATGTACATGTTGTTTTTCTGACCGTATTCGACAAATTTATCGGCCAAACCAAAGTTATAACGGTTCCATTCGGGGTGTATCACCTCCGATTTCATGATGTTTTCGGCGGTAATGGCGTTGAATTCCCGCTTAATGAGCTGGTTAGCCGTTTCATTTCTTTCCTCAATGTGTGAGGTGCCCAGCGCCGTCCCTATCAGGAAATCCTTTTGATAGGCTGACTTCAGGGAGGTCTGACTGTAAGCAGAATAACTCATTCCCAAAGCAATTGCCGCCCAAGAAAGTGATTTTAGTCGATTTTGACGTCTCATAATGAATTGATTAGTAAATATTTTTTTGAAATTAAAATTCAGTCGAATTCTGCAAAAATTCGAACAGATTTTCGTGCCCCAAACCACCTAAAAAAACTAAAAGTACCATTTAATTGACGGTTGTTAGAGCAATTAAATGGCACCATTTCCTTACTGCTTGGCAAGCTTCATCTCACCACGCTCATTCTTTAAAACTATTTCTTTGTCAGAAACCAACTCGCCGGTGTAGCTTATTTTACGGTCGCCAATAGAAACGCTAAACGAAATCTTTTTGTCATCAACAGTACCTTCCTCAATGGGGGACTCTCCTCTTTGAGTTTTCCAAATTCCTGTTAATTTTTTGCCTTCTACCTTAAAGGTGTAGTTTACTTCAAAAGTGCCGTTTGGGGTTTCACGGCTGCCTTTCCAGTTGCCATCAATTGGATTTTGTGCAAATGCCACTAAGCTGGCAATTGATAAGAATAAAGAAAAAAATAACGTTTTCATTGTGAAAAATTGGGGGTTTTGTTTGAACATTTATTTAAAAAGTAACTGCGAAAATTCGAACAAATCGTGTCGCCAAACGGGCCACGAATGCCCGCCAGCATACTCGCTGTATTTGTATTTAATGCCCATTTCGTCAAACTTTTTCATCATGATTTGGCAATTTTGATGGGCAATATCCTCTTTACCCCCCATCGAAATCCAAAGATTTTTCAGGTTACCATTGATGGTTGACGCATTATTTTTCATGAACTCATACTGTGGGTCAGAGAGCTTGGGGTTATTTGCCCACCATCCCGAACTGAACACGCCCAACGACGAGAACATAGACGTATTTTTAATGCCTGCATAAAGCGTTTGCAAACCTCCCATCGAAAGACCTGCCAAGGCTCGGTTTTTGGCATCGGTCTCTACCCGAAAATTGCTTTCTATGAATGGAATGGCGGCATTTTTGAGTTCGTTTTCAAATGCTCTGAGTTGAGGTTCGCCAAAGCCAGCCACTCCGCCACCGTTGCCATAAAAATTACCATCAAGCATGGCAATAATCATCGGCTTGGCTTTTTGTTCAGCAATAAGATTATCCAAAATGATGTCGGTACGGCCTTGCATTGCCCAGCCGCGTTGGTCTTCGCCGCCACCGTGCAGCAGGTACAAAACAGGATATTTTTCGCTTGATTTATCATAGCCTGGTGGCGTATAAACGTACATTTCGCGCCAGGTGTTGGTGGCTTTGGAGAAATACTTTTTGATGCGAATGTCGCCGTGCGGAACCTCTTTCAACGCATAAAAACCGCCTTCTTTATACGGAATTTCAATGCCGCTTGCCATGCGTCCCATGCCGTAGAAAGTTTCACTGGCGGGATCGGCAACGGCTACGCCATCAATGACTAAAGAATAATAGTGAAACCCTCGGCTGATAACGTCAGTAGTAACGTTCCAGAAGCCCGCCGTGTCTTTCACCATGTCGTATTTTTTACTCAAATCCACCTGAACTTTTTGAGCATCAGGGGCTTTTACTTTGAAAATCACTCGGTTATCGGGTAAAATTTGAGGATATTTGGCATTGCGAACATTGGAAGAAGCGGGCGTTCCCAACACCGTGTATTGTTCTAATGAGGTATTATCGACGGGTTTGAACAAAAACTGAGAGAACATGTACAAACCGTTTTTCCAAACTTTAAAATCGTGCCCGCCCGCTTCCAAATAATAAATGTGCGGAACGTCGTTTTGGTACAGATAATCGTGGGTGCGTTTGCTGAATCCAATGAGTCCGTCGGCATCGCCGCACGAAATAAAGAGCAGTCTTAATTTTTGCTTGGCAGCTTCTATATCTGGCACCAATTCCTGCGGCACTTTGGTATTGGGGGCCGAAGAAAATCCGCCCACCCACGAGAATTTATCCAAATTTCCCAAACCAAAATTAAGCGACTGACCGCCACCCATCGAAAGACCAGCGATGGCACGATTGTCTTTGTCGGTGAGCGTAGGGTATTTTTTTTCAATAAAAGGAATCAGGTCGTTCAACAGGTCTTTTTCGAACGTGGCAAAGGCCTGAACTTTGTCGGGTGCCATGATATTGCCCGTGGCACGGTCGTCTTTCATGGCGCGGCCATTGGGCATTACTACAATCATGGGTTGTATTTTACCCTCGGCGTAGAGATTGTCCAAAATGTTTTGGGGACTTGCGCCTTTGAACCATTCTTTTTCATCACCACCGATGCCATGCAACAGATAAAACACGGGGTATTTTTTCTTTTTGTCGAAACCCGGAGGCGTGTAAACCAACGTTTTACGAATCGTTCCCACCGTTTTGGAATCATACTGCACCGTATCAATTTTGCCTTTTGGTATGCCCATTTTTTCCTGTTCATAGCCTTTGGGCATTTCTTTTTCCATTTTTTGCGCGAAAGCCATAAAACTGCCCAAAAGAAGGAACACAATTATTGAATTTTTCATCATTCTGAGGTTAAAAGGACTTTTGATAATTATTTGAAAAGCAAAGGAGCCATTGCGAGCAAACTGCGCCTCCAGGTCAGAAACTCGTGACCTGTTTTGTCAGAAACGTAAGAGACAGCGTTGAATCCGGCTTCTTTCAATTTGGTCGTCGCTTCCAGAATTCTTTCGGGTTTTTCTTTACTGCCCGCACTCAAAAAAATCAGTTTGACTTTCGATTTGTCTTTGATGTCTTCGGGAGCGTACATGCCGCCGCTTAACAAACCATAGTAAGCAAACACGTCCGGTTTATTGAGGGTGATGGTTTTGGTTTCCATGCCGCCCATACTCAAGCCCGCCATCGCTCTATGCGATTGTTTGGCAATCGTTCTGAAATTGGCGTCAACGTAAGGGATGAGTTCGTCAATCAAAACCGTTTGGAAAGGCTCGATTTTGAAGTCTCTGATTCTACCCCATTTCACTTCATTGGTCATTCCGTAGGTGTTTACAATGATAAACGGCTTGATTTTTCCTTCGGCAATCAGATTATCCATGATCAAATTGGCGTGGCCTTGGTTCATCCAAGCGGTTTCGTCTTCGCCCCAGCCGTGTTGCAGATAAAGTACGGGATACTTTTCCTTGGTATTTTTTTCATAGCCCGGTGGGGTGTATACGAATGCTCTGCGTGAGGTATTGGTACTTGGCGATGGAAAAAGCACTTGTTGAACATGACCGTGCGGTACGTTTTTCAGCGCGTAAAAATCTCGGTCGTGAGCGGGAATTTCAATGCCGCTTTCCCAACGGGTGGAGCCGTAGAAGTTTAAAGTACCAGGGTCGTTGAATTTTCCACCGTCAATATTTACATTGTAATAGTGAAAACCTTCATCCATTGGGCCCTCAGTGGTGCCCATCCACGTTCCGTCGTCGGCTTTTTTGAGTTTTGTGCCGCCTTTTCCGCCAAGTCCTAAACTTACTCTTACGCTGTCAGCAGCGGGAGCAATAATTTTGAAACGTGCATAGCCTTGCGAATTTACCATGGGGTATTCCTGTCCGGGCTGGTTGAAAGTTGAAGGCTTAAAATCTTCCGCAATCGCAGATTGTTGGGCATAACATAGCCCCGCCGAAAGCAGCGAGGATAGGAGGGTTTGTAAAATTCTGATTTTCATCGTTGTAAGAGTTTAATTGGCTGAAAAAAAAGGGTTTATTTGAACAAAACGGGTAAGGTTTCGTTGAGATATTTCTTCACGTTCATCCACGTATGGCCGCCATCAGTGACGTAACTTTTAAAGTTAATCTTCTTGGCTTTCAGGTAGTCTTCAAACTCGACTGTGCCTTTGTACAGGAAATCATCGGTCCCGATGCCCGACCACAGTAACTTGAAATCCTTGTTGGTTTTATCAGGGTTTGACGTAATATTAGTAAAGCTTTTATCCATCTCGGCAGGCGAAATGTAGGAGGCATAGCTACACACGTACGCAAACTTATCTACGTTGTTAAAGGCCGTACGGAGCGTTTGGCCACCGCCACGCGAGAACCCTCCGATAGCTCGGTTGTCGCGGTTATTGATGGTACGGTAGTTTTTCTCGATGTACGGAATGACGTGGGCGACAAGGTCAGTCTCAAACAGTTTCATGCGACGCAGGGCATCGTCACCATCGCGGCTCATGACATCGGCTGGCTTGTCTTTGCCCGTTTGTTCGGCAATTTTCGCCAACGGGTTGCCGTACGGCATGACCACAATCATGGGTTTGGCCGTACCCGCCGCAATCATATTGTCGAGCATAAGGTTTACTTTACCCACTTTCCAAAACGTTTCTTCGGTGTCGGTAGTCCCGCTAATGAGGTAATAAACAGGGTACTTTTTAGCCGTTTCTTTGGTGTAACCCGCTGGAGTATAGACCACCACCGTACCCGTTGAGCCTTCTACCGAGGGGTAATATTCGTACGTAATCGAACCGTGTGGCACATTTTTCAACGCATAAATAGCAGGTTCATCTGAAGGAATTTCAACCAAACTGGCCTTGAAACGCTCATTTGGAAAGAAAGCAACGTTGGCAGGATCCATCACCGTAACGCCATCCACCTTAAAACTATAAGGGTAAATATCGGGTTTGATAGGCCCCACGGTTACCGACCAAACCCCTTCCGCGTTTTTGGTCAACGGTACATCGGCTTGCCCGAATTGACTTCCTCCCAACAGCACGGTTTTGGCGTTAGGTGCTAAGTACGAAAACGTTACGGTTTTGTCGGAGTTTACTTTGGGCGAAATCACAAAGGGGCCGCGTGGGGGCTGGCTTTGGGCAACGGTTGTTCCTAAAAGAATACCTAATAATAAAAGATACAAGTTGATTTTCATGATAAGATTAAGTGGTTAAGAGGTTTGTAAGTAGCTGTAAAAGAAAGCATTAGTTTTTTGAAATGATTTTATCTTCAATTCGGAAATAATCGAAATCAGCAAAACCGCCCACCATTTGGGTGGCATAATTGAACAACCCGAAACGATAGCCCATGAAATGCGGAATGGTATAAGGCATTTTCAGCGGCTCACCGATTTTTGTCCAAACTTTTCCATCAAGGCTGTAAATGAAATGGGCGACGTCGGTGCGGTTTCTGAAATTACATTCAGCCTTGAAATAAACGGCGTTTTGGGAAAGCGGAATTTTCTCGATTTCAATGGGTTTGCCCGTATTGGCACTCACCATCACGATTGATTTGGTACCTTTTCCAACCTTGACACCTACTAAACCGTAGTTTTTTTGCAACAAACTCAACCCAGCAAAGTCGCCTTCTTTCATGTTAGACACATCCAGCAAGGTCGAGCCCGTCGATTCGGGGCCGATGGTTCGTTGGGTCAAAGTATTTCGGGCAGACACAAAAGAAGTATCAACCCGACCCGTTTTTAACCGTAAAAAGCCATTTCTGTCAGAAACCGACCAAAGTGCATTGTCAGGATTATGATTCCACTGCCAAACCAACGGCAAGGCAGCATCTCCTTTTTTGCGCATAAAGTCATCAGAAGCCACGATGCCGGGTATCAGGGATTTGTTGGCTGGTAAATCAAGCGTTTCGGGGACTTTGCCGTTTTCGCCCAACACGGGCCAACCGTTTTCCCATTTCACAGGAACCAAGTACGGAATACGTCCCACACCGCCAAAATCACGGAATAGGTAGGCAAACCAACGTCCGTCGGGCGTATCAATCAATCCGCCCTGCGCCACGCCCAAATCCTGCAATGCAACGCGTCCTTCCCACGGTCCCGTGATTTTATCGGCGCGGTGAATCAAAACGGTTCGCATACCGCCTCGGGGCCACGAAATGTTAAAAAGATAGTACTTGCCGTTGACTTTGAACAACTGCGAACCTTCGGCAGGAAGACCGCCACCCGTACCCGATGGTGTACTGGCGTTTTCGATAAGAACCTGTTCGGTTGTGCCTTCCTTAACCCCCGTAATGTCTGCGTTGAGCTCTACAATTTTGAGTTTTCCCGCGCCATAAATCAAGTAATTGCGACCATCATCGTCGAAAAACAGCGTATGGTCATGGTAAGAGGGTTTGAACGTTGCTACTTTCCACGGACCTTTTTCGATGTTTTTGGTGGTATAGATGTACGTCTTCCCCGTAGTTTGGGCAAAAGTTGTGACATAAAACGTTCCCTTATGATAGCGCAGACTGCTCGCCCACGAACCGCGCCCGTAGGTGCTTTTGCCATTGGTCAACGTAAGCGCATCGACAGTGGCTAATGTATCGTAAGCGTAACTTACTAATTGCCAATTGACCAAATCCTTCGATTTCATAATCGGCAGGCCTGGGCTCATGTGCATGGTTGTGCTGCTCATGTAGTATGTGTTTCCCACCCGAATCATAGCCATGTCGGGCACGTCGGCGTGAATTATAGGGTTTGTTGCCACTTTTTTTTGTGCAAAAACCGCTAAACCAAACAGTAGGAAACTGAAAAATATTAGCTGATTTCTCATTTCAACATTGAATCGTTACCGCTGTATTTCAGGAACTTAAACGAAGCAGAATTCTCAGATTTTTCGCCTGACGACGTAGCATACAGGCCATACACGCAGCCAATGAAGCTATTGGCCGCTTTTGTGCTCAAAAACTTACCGTCTATTTGGTCTTTTAATAAATTCCAGTTTTTGCCATCGGTAGAGTAGTAGAAGCTATACAATGCTCCCTCCGACTGTATTTTGAAATTTACCTTGGCAGCGGTGGAAGTTAAAGGCACCTCAGTCACCAATTCCGTAGTCTTATCTTTGCTCTTGAAGAGTTGAATTACGTCTTTGTCTTCGTTTTTTGATTTGGCCACGAAGTAAAAATGGCGTTCGTCCTGAAAAATAACCAAACCCGCTTTTTCATTTGCTGTTTTTGGCGAAAAATTCACTTCGGTTTCGGCGGTGCTTGTTAAATGTTGTTGACGCTTACCCACAAACGAAGGGTTTCCTGATTCTGAAATCGTTTCTGGTTTGAGTCTAAGCGTAAGTCCGTTTGCTTTTGACGTTTTGAACGAACTACTATCTACCGTTCTCAAAAAAAGCAGAGAAAGGTCAAGTCCTTTGTCGAAGGTCATGGTATAAGCGAAGTTACCGTTTTGCGGTAACGCCCCTTTTTGTTTTACCTCTTTGATGTTGGTGGGGTATTTGTATTCAATGACTTTTTCGCCGTGTTCAATCATCGGCCAATCGTTTACCCACGTCAACGGAGCAATAAACATTTCACGGCCTGTATTATAAAAATCGCCTTCGTAAGGGCGAACGGCCAAGAAAATCGAATACCAATTGCCATCGGGCCCTTCAATAAATTGCGCGTGTCCGGCCGAGGTGATGGGGTTGGGTCGGTCGGCAGGCAAGCCTCTTTGGGTAAGTACTGGATTTCCTTCAAACGGTACATAAGGCCCCCAAATATCTCGGCTACGCAGTGCCACCTGCGAGTGATTGACGGAGGTTCCGCCTTCGGCCGCGTACAAAATGTACCAACCGTTACGTTTCAAAATATGTGGCCCTTCAATCCAAACGGGTTTTTTGGACAAATCCACCCCGCCGTTGACGAGTTGTTTTTCTTCACCCACTACCTTTAGATTCTGATAATCAAACTCATACATCCGGATGGTGCGGTGCCCTGAATACAACGGTTTACGGTCGGGGGCATCGCTGTTATAGATGATGTAGGCTTTGTCGGTTTCTTCGTCAAAATAAATGGAGGGGTCAATGCCGCGTACCTGCGGAATTTTCACCGGATTACTGTAAGGGCCAGCGGGATTTTTGGAGGTTACGACAAAATTTCCATCATGGTCAATATCGGTACAAGTAACGTAGTACGTGCCTTTGTAATAACTGATGGCAGGGGCAAAAAGCCCGCGCGTCATACGCTCACCCATGAAGTCCATTTGCGAAGGGCGGTTGATTACATTTCCGATTTGCTTCCAATTTTTCAGGTCACGGCTGTGCATGATCGGCAAACCCGGAAAATAGGAAAAAGTAGAATGTACGGTGTAATAATCAGGCCCTACTTTGACAATGCTTGGGTCGGGATAAAACCCTGTCAAGATGGGGTTGGTCAAGGTGACGGATTGGGCTGAAACAGTGTGGCTTAGTGAAAAACATAAGGCCATCAACAAGGCAAAGAGACTATTTTTGAACATTTTTATGTAAAGTTTAATATCAATGATTAGTTTATATTACTGATTTACAAGCGCATACACTTTCCCTGCTTGGGTTGGAATATCATATAGCATCGTTTCTTTCAGGGTCGGTGCGGTTAGGTTGGCTTTGGGTGAAATAACGGCAGTTGGCGTTTCTTCCACGACATAAAATGGATTAGGGTTCTGACCCGATGCTTTTTTCAGCGTTCCGCTAGTACTCAATTTTAGACCATTCGGTACGCGCAAGCGAAGGTTGCCACCAAGGCTTGATTTTATGGCTACCTTGGTCAGTTTTCCGTCTTTCCACTGCATATTCACTACTTCAAAACCGCCGATGGCCCGCAGCCCGCCGATGCTGCCCGATTGCCATACATCGGGCAAGGCTGGCAATAAATGCACCGCCCCGTCGGCACTTTGCATGAGCATTTCGGTAATACCCGACGTGCACCCAAAATTCCCATCAATTTGAAACGGTGGGTGGGCGTCAAACAAATTATTGTAGGTTCCGCCTCCGTCTTTGGTGACACCCAGCGGCGTAAGCTGGTTTTGAATCAGGGTATAGGCATGATTGCCGTCTTGCAATCGGGCCCACCAGTTGACTTTCCAACCCATGCTCCAGCCCGTCGAAACATCTCCGCGATGAATCAGCGTGGTACGGGAAGCATTGAACAGTTCGGGCGTACGATACGGTGAAATCTGAACGGCAGGAAACAGCCCGTACAAATGCGAAACGTGACGGTGATGGTCGTTGGGGTCATCAACGTCGTCCAGCCATTCCTGCAATTGGCCGTGTTGACCCACGTGCATGGGAGCCAAGCGACCGCGTAATTGCCTGAGCGTATCGGCAAAGGCGGCATCTTTTTTCAGGAGTTCGGCAGCCCGAATAGCCGTGCTGAAAGCGTCAAAAACAATTTGGTTGTCCATCGTCGTACCGGCATCCAACGACGAACCCGCGTGGGCTTTTGGCGCGTTTTCTGGAGAGCTTCCTGGGTTGATGACCAGCCATTTGTATTTCGGATGTTCAATCAGGAAATCGGCATAAAAGGCAGCGGCTCCTTTCAGAATGGGATAAATTTCAGACAAATAGGCTTTATCGCCACTGTACAGATAATGTTCCCAAAGGTGTTGGGCGGTCCAGCCGCCTCCTCCCGTCCACATTCCCCAAAAAGCACCGTCAATCGCGCCAGTCGCCCGCCAAATATCGGTATTGTGGTGGGCCATCCAGCCCTTTGCACCGTACATAACGCGCGCCGTTTCCTGCCCTGTCTCTGATAGTTCTTTCACCATTTTCAAAAACGGTTCATGGAGTTCGGCCAGATTGGTTTTCTCCGCAGGCCAGTAGTTCATTTGCGCGTTGATATTGATGGTGTACTTGCTGTCCCAAGGCGGGTTCATTCTGTTATTCCAAATCCCCTGTAAGTTAGCTGGTTGACTACCGGGCTGCGAGGATGAAATCAGCAAATAGCGACCGAACTGGTAATAAAGCGTCACCATGTGCGGGTCGTTGGTGGTGCGGAAATTTTTCAGGCGCTCATCAGTGGGGAGTTTCGCCGCCTCTGTAGTTCCGAGGTCAAATCGAACGCGGTTGAAGTACTTTTGGTAAGCCGCAATGTGTGGAGTTAAAATTGAGGCGTACGATTTCGGATACGCCTTGTTCAGATACGCCGTTGCCCGTGCGTTCTCGTCTCCGCTGAGGTCTTTGTAGCTGTTGAAATTGGTGGCAATGGAAATATAAATAGTGGCGGTTGTGGCCCCTTTTACCGTAATTGACGTGTCGTTGGCCGCAACATTCCCGGCTTCGGTTTTGATACGGGAAATGCCCTTAAAATTAACCATTCCCTTTACTCCTTCGTGATCGGAAGTTGTTCCAGAAAGCGATAGCTCGTTGGAGGCTGTCGCGTTGATGGCTCTTTTTTTATGAAGCGTTGCGTAAGAAGCAATAAACGAAAGACTGTTTGGCTTACTTGCCGTCAGGTGCATAACAATTACTCGGTCGGGAAAAGAAGCCAAAATCTCTCGCGTGTATTTGACGCCGTTGACGGTATAAGTCGTTTTCGCCACGGCTCGTTCAATATCTAATTCGCGGTAATAATCGGTGTAAGTTTCATGACCTTCAAAAGTTAAATGCAAATTACCAACGGGTTGAAACATCTGCCCGTGCGATTTTTTGGTAATGATTACTTTGTTGGCCAACCGTTCGGCATCTTTTTGCTTTCCGTCAAAAATCAATTGGCGAATTTCAGGCAATGCAGCCAATGCCTCCGGATTATCGTTGCGGTTAGGGCTACCGCTCCAAACGGTGTGTTCATTCAACTGAATTGTTTCTTTTTCCACATTTCCGTACACCATGGCACCCAGTCGGCCATTGCCAATGGGCAGGGCATTTTCCCAGGTTTTACCAGAGGGTTTGTTATACCAAAGTTTTAGGCTTTTACTATCCTGAGAAAACCCCAGATAGGAAACAATTAGTAAACAGAAAGTGAAAAACGATTTCATTAATAACAGGTTTATGCGATATATAAGACTAGAATTGATTGTTTATGAACTAAATAGTTATGAAAAAGATGAAATGTGTAAAATTGACACATTTTTGTATACAAAAAAAATAGTCATGGTAACACTACCGCTTTAATGTGTTCAGAAAAATGATAATCGTAAAATATTAGTTCAAGGTAGAAAAGTTATATTTATTACGTAAATTATGCAAACAATTTGTTAAAAAATTAAAAAGATGTAAGAAGGAAAACCCTCTTACATCTCCCATCATTCTCTTTATTTATCTACAATACTCAATTAATAACCCTGATTTTGCGGAAATGGAGGGCCTTCAACTGTGCGGTCTATTTGCGACTGAGGAATGGGTCTTAGCAAATGAAAATCTTTGACATAGGCTGATGCCTCCTTGTTCCAAGCCTGAATACGTCTTACCAAGGTTTTGGTACGCACTAAGTCTTGGTATCTCATCCACTCACCAAAAAATTCTCTGCTTCGCTCATCCAAGATAAAATCAACGGTTACCTCATCGGCGCTGATTGTCATCGCCGCAGCGGCAGCGGCATTTTGGGCTGCGGTATTGGTTTTGCGGTAAGCAGCTCTTTGACGTACAACGTTGAGGAGTTCAGCAGCTTTTGCTTTATTTCCAGCCATAAGATAGGCTTCTGCTCCAACTAAATACACTTCCGAAAAACGGGTAATTACCACAGGGCGAGTAGAAGGGTCATTGAAGTTACTGCCACGGCTCGGATCCATGTGTTTTTTGATGGCAGGGTACAAGTTGGCATTCCATGTGCTTGGAGGTGCGATGATTCCTTTAAATGGTTTTGTTCCATTGAACTGCGGAGCTCCTACCACTTCATAATCCGTAATCCAAACCGCGGTATCAATACCGACCTGCATTGTGTAGCCGATACCGCGTTTGTTATTGGCCGCTGTTGGCGTATTGGTCACGGCAGTATTAGAGATATAGACTGTATAAAACGTATTGGCAAATCGTGAGTCAACATCCCTTTTTACAAAAGCCTGATCAAGAAAATAATTTTTGCCGTTCGTTTGGTTTACGCTATTTGGACGAATACGGGCGTATGGACGGCCATAGTAGGAATCACGTATCATACCGGAAGTTCCCGAGTTTACCAAAACCCCAGCGGCATTGACAAAGGAATTGATACCACTGTTGTTTGGATAGTTCCAGTTGGTAAACCAAGGCGTCAGGTTATTGGCAAAACCGCCACTTTCGCCAGAGCCTAGTCGATAATAACCGTATTTTGCATCGTTTGAGTGGTCGCTGACAAACAATGTTTCTTTGCCGTAATCATTAGCAGGTACAAAAGCATCGCCGAAATCCTGCCATAAATCAAGTCCATAAGCTGCTTTATTGGTAATAAGATCATTCGAAATTTTGGCAGCTTCCGCAAAGTCTGCCTGCGAATTGGTCAACCAACCGCGCGTTAGATAGGCTTTTGCTAAAAAGAATAAGGCTGTGGACTTAGTAGCAGCTTTGCCTAAAAATGGCGCGGTTGGTTTATCGGGCAATGCCGCCGCCGCTTCGGTTAAGTCCTGAATAATTAACTTGTATACCTCGGCGGCTGGGTCTCTTTTAGCACTTTGTGAGGGTAAAGTGATAAACTCAGTATGCAATGGCACATCTCCCCACGTCTGAACCAAGTAGAAGTACCAGAAGGCCCTCAAAAACTTAGCCTGTGCTAAATACTGGTTTTTGGTTGCTTCGGGCAGGTCAATACTCTGACCATACTTCAGTACGCCGTTTATTGTATTAATGCTCGTGAAAGCTGCCCCCCATGCCGAGCCAAAGTTGGTACTGTTAAGGCCATTAAATGTATGTATAGGGCCACCACCACTGCTGGCTCCTTGAATAAATTCGTCGGTACCGGCCTGCATTTCCGAAGAAAAGCCTTCCGTCCCCCACTGACCGCGTATTTCATTATATACCCCGGCAATACCCCCCAATACACCCGCTGGGCTATTGAAAAACGAAGGAACAATTTGTGATTGCGGATGCTCTTCCAGTATTTTTCCGCAACTCACACAGAAAAATAAAGTAAAGGCAATGATTGAAATTTGTATTTTTTTCATCTTGAATTAAAATTTAAGATTTAAACCTAATGTATATTGACGAACCGGAGGGTTGTTTAAGTTTACGGTAACAAAACGGTTAAAATTACCTCCCTGAATGGTGTTACCGTAGCCATTCCCTTCGGGGTCAACTGCAAGCTTGGCTTTTACTAACGGGGAATAAATGATAAAAGGATTGGTCGCATTCAGGTAAATACGGGCCGAAGAAACCCCGATTTTGTTAAGTACCTTGGCATTGACCGTATAACCTACGTTGATACTTCTCATTTTAATGAAAGAGCCGTCTTGATAAGAAGTTGTAGATGTAAAGTTGCGCACACCACCGCCTGCATCAGGCCTTGGGAAGGCATTGGTTGGGTTTTCGGGGGTCCAGTAATCCATCACTAATTGGTTTGAACGACCTTGGTTAAGGAAACCAAAACCAGAACCGCCACCAGAAGTACCCGATAAGTACGGCACTACCACTTTCATTCCCATCCGGGCGAAGGTGACAAACGACACATCGAATCCTTTGAAGCTAATTCTATTGGTCAAACCGCCTTCCCATTTCGGTTGAAAATTGCCGATAATTTTACGGTCATTGGCATCAATAACCCCGTTATTGTCGACATCTTCCACTCTTATTTCACCGGGAAGCTGCACGGGTGATGTTTGTTTTTTCAACGTACCGTTATCCAAATCCGCCTGCTGCCAGATACCGATTTTGTTGTAGTCATAAATGACCGTAAGTGGATGTCCCACAAACCAGAAGTTTCCTTTATTATCCAACTCCTGCGGGGTGGTAAGCTGCGTGATTTTTTCACGATTTAAGAAATAGGTCACATCTGTGCTCCAATTAAAGCCACCCTTGTTTCTAAATATGTCAAACGTCAATGATGCTTCAAAGCCTTTTCCTTCGGTTCTTCCTAAGTTTTTAAGGGTAGAGCCCGCACCGTTACTTTGGGGGAGGTTGACCGAAAGCAAAATGTCTTTGGTTTTTTGATAATACACATCAAATGACCCCGTGATACGGTTATTAAATAAACCTATTTCTAAACCAATATCCGTCTGGGACGTTGACTGCCAACCCAAATCACTCGCCGGCAGACTGGTTACGGTATAGGCAAGTGCCTGACCAGCCGTAGTTGTACCGAAGTTATAGTAACCCGTTGAGAGCGCTCCCAGGGTAGCATAAGCACCTACGTTGCGGTTACCCGAAATACCCCATCCACCTCGCAGTTTCAAGTTTGACAAGAAGCTTAGGTTTTTCATAAACGGCTCATCAATGAGATTCCAGCTCAAACCGATTGCTGGATAGTTGAAGTATTGATTACCAGGCGATAATGTAGAAGACCCATCGCGGCGGAACGTAGCCGTCAGGATGTATTTATCATTGAATGTATAGTTTAAACGAGCCATATAAGACAATAGCCCAGTTTCACCAAAACTTCCGCTGCCTGTAGGCTGACCAGAAGCCAATGAGAAGTTGGCCGTTTGAATGTAATCGGCGGGAACCCCTCTTACGTTAAAACTACTCCCCAAATTATGGTTTTTGGTAATTTCATAGAGCGCAGTCAAACCAATTCTGTGTTTGGTGGCAAACGTTTTATCGTAATAAAGCAAATGCTGCATGTTTACGTCCCAATATTCGGTATTTCTAATATCAGCGTTGGAAACATTTTGGTCAACGCCTGTATTGACAAATGTATTTGGCGGCCCGTAGCCATTAAAATGCACTTGGCTGAAGTTAAGACCAGCGTTGAAACGGTATCTTAAGCCATCTAAAATGTTTACTTCTGCGTATAAACTATTGAATGTTCGGATAGAACGCTCGTTGGAAAGAATATCATCCCCGCGTGAAATAAGGGTAAGTGGACTTACGGCTTGTGCTTCAATCGTTCCGCGTTTAGGGTTCAGGAGTACAGTGCCATCTTCATTGTATGGCTTGATGAGTGGCGATAAACGAACCAACTCTGTCGGAACACCCCCACCCGCAGGGTCGTTTCTACGCGTAAGCGTATTGATTGTGTTTAAACCAATTTTAACCCGTTTTCCAATTTTCTGGTCGATGGTGGCACGGATTGTAAAACGGTCAAAGTTTTGGTTTGGCATAATACCCGTTTCATTAAAATAGCCAAGCCCCATGCTGTATTGCGTATTTTCTACCCCGCCCTGTAATCCGAGCTGATGACTTGTGTTAAATCCTTGTTTGTACATTAAATCCTGCCAATCGGTAGAAACACCCGCGGCAAGGTTCGCCTTTTCTTCTTCGGTCAATGGATAGGCCGTAGTACCTGCTCCTTGGGTGTTTAGCGCGGCCGATTGCTCCTTAAATTTTGCGTATTGCTCACCATTCATGACATTGTATTTGCCCATGATGCTGGTCACACCGTGGTAGCCATCATACGTCAGAATCGGCTTGCCTACTTTCCCTCTTTTGGTGGTAATCAAGATTACACCACCGGCACCTCTCGAACCGAAAATGGCCGTTGCTGAGGCATCTTTCAAGATTTCAAGGTTCGCAATATCGTCGGGGTTTATGTCATTCAGCCCTCCAAACGGAATACCATCTACCACCACAAGCGGGCCGTCAAGACCGTCACCGTTACCAGTTGTAATGGAGCGATTGCCACGGATACGAATGGATGCCTGACTACCGGGCGTAGAGCCGTTGCTTACAATAGACACCCCCGCCGCACGTCCTTTGAGTTGGTTAAGCAGGTTTGGGGCAGGTACTTCTTTCAACGTAGCCTCGGTAACTGAAACAACCGCTCCCGTTACGTCTCGCTTGCGTTGCGTACCATATCCTACAACCACTACCTCATTTAGCGTTGACTGGTCTTCATCTAATACGATGTCGATGGTGGAGCGGTTTCCTACCACCACTTCTTGGGTCTTATTGCCAATTGAGCTAAAGACCAAAGTTTCATTGGGTGAGGCATTGATTGAATAGACCCCCTCATTGTTGGCCGTAGTTCCTCTTGCAGTTCCTTTTACCAATACCGAAGCACCTGGTATTACCCCGTTCGTTTTTGATTTAATGATACCCTTTACGGTCTGTGCGTTGACTGTAAATCCCGAAAGGATCAACAGCAAAATACACCACGCCCAATAGCAATGTTTATTTTGCCACTGTGAAATGGAGAGGTTGAGTTGTTTCATGATATAAATATGATTGGTTGAATAAATTATATAATCTTCCTTAGTACGGTCGATTATTTGTGGATGTAAAGTAAGCGCGCTCACAAAAAACTAAGTAGCACGTTTCACCAAATCTATGTTCCAAATGTTTAAAATTGTCAATTTGACACATAAAGTATCACAAAAAGGGCTCAGCCTTTCGAGTGGTGGGTAAAGTCAGGCTATAATTGTACAGAAGCTTACTGGCCCAGAGACAGGGTAAAAAGAAGCTGAGTTTATTTTAAATTTTCTTTATTTAGTTATAACAATGACTCAGGCACCCAATAAAATTGAACGTCGATAACGAAGAAAACCAGTAAGTGAAAATGGAGCCGCCTAGCGGGGCGTACTTTTTGCAGAATCTCTTTTTAGTTGAATGTACTCAGAAGGCGACACATTGTACTTAGCCTTAAATGCCCTTGCAAAATAGTTAGGGTTAGAGAACCCTACTGCGTAGCCAATTTGCGAAATCTTCATATCGCTTTTTTCCAGCAGTGCCACCGCCTTTTTCAGTTTTATGGAGCGCACAAATTCCACGGGGGTTTCTCCCGTCAGACTCAACACCTTATTATACAGCGTGCCTCGACTCATAAACATTGTTTTGCTCAGAATGTCCACCGACAAGTCTGGGTCTTCAATGTGGTCTTCAACATAGCGCGAGATTTTCAGCAGAAATTTCTCATCCTCTGAAACGAGTTCAATTTCGGGAGTTTCGAGATTAATGTGTTTACTGTAGGTATTTTTTAAGGTAGTGTTAAGGTTGAGCAGGTTGTTTATCTTCATGTTCAAAAGCTGAAAATTAAAGGGCTTGGTAAGATAATCGTTTGCTCCTGTTTCAAGTCCTTTTAATTGGTCAATTTCTTCGGCCAATACCGTGAGTAAAATGACTGGGATGTGCTGGGTTCGATTATCGTTTTTGATTTTCCGAACCATGGCCCTGCCGTCCATGTTGGGCATGTTTACATCGCTTACAATTATCTCTGGATGGCACGCAAGGGTTTTTTGCCAACCTTGTTTTCCATCTGATGCCTCAATGATTTTATATTTTGCTTTTAAATTCTCTTTTAAATAGGTTCTAAGGTCTTCACTGTCATCGACGATTAATAGTACTGGCTTTCCAATTTTTGAATGCTCGTCGATTTCATCTCCACTGGTTAGAGGCATTGCAATCTCCTGCTTTTTATCTTGGGCGTCCGCTAAAGTTAACGATTGGTTTGATAGTAAAACCAGAGGCAAATACACCGTAAAAACACTTCCTATACCTTCTTCACTCTCCACTTTTAGGGTGCCACCATGAAGTTTCACAAACTCCTGAGTGATTGAAAGTCCAATGCCGCTACCTTGATTGAGGATGTTTGGGGTGGTGTTGATTTGATAAAACCGGTCAAATATTTTTTCCAACACATCAGTTGGCATTCCTATTCCTGTATCCTCAATGGTTAGTTTTATCCCATTTTCAGCCTCCGCATCAATCCTGAAATAGACCTTCCCTTCTTCATTGGTGAATTTAATAGCATTAGAAAGTAAATTTAATAAGATACGCTCTAGCTTTTCCTTATCAAATATTGTGTGATACTCATTAAAGGCGCTTTTAAAATCAAGCTGAATGTTTTTTCGTTCCGAAATGTATTTAAATGAATCTACAATCTCCTTTGCAAAGGATACAAGGTCATCTTCGGCAAGGTTTAACTTCAGCTCATTGTCTTCTATTTTACGAAAATCAAGTAATTGGTTTACAAGGTTCAAGAGTCGTTTTGCGTTTCTGTTGATTAGATTCAGGGTATCCAGTTTTTCAATGCTTTTTTCCTGAAACAACAGACTTTCGATGGGATTTAAGACAAGCGTGAGTGGCGTTTTTAATTCATGGCTCAAATTGGTCAGGAATTTTATTTTCACCTGTTCCAACTCCATTTTTCGTTCGGCATCATTTCGTTCTTTTTCTATTAAATGCTTCACTTCAAGGCGTTCTTGCTCCAAAGCAAATTCATTTCTCAATTTCTGTATTCCTCGTCTTCGTATGGCCCAAAGTGCGGTCATCAAGAGGGCCAAATAGATAAAATAAGCGTAGTAAGTGCGCCAAAAAGGTGGATTTACGACAATAGCGATGGTTTTTTCGGGGGAGTACCAAGAGCCATCTTCGCTTTTTGCCTTTAATCTGAACGTGTACTTTCCGGGGTCTAAGTTGGTGTAAACGGCCGTGGTAACGGAGCCTACATTATTCCATTCTTTGTCAAAACCTTCCAACATGTAGGAATATTGGCTTTCGTGCGGGGCGGTATAATTCAACGCGACAAAGTCTAATGAAAAGTTTTGTCGGTAGCTCAAATTAATCTCTTTGGCAACAGATATGTAGTCGGTGATTTCTGAATTGTCTATTGGATTAGCGCTTTTGTTATTGATTTTCAAGTCTGTAATGACAATTGGCGGTACATTCTTGTTCTGGTAAAGTATTTTTGGGTAGAAGTAATTAAAGCCGTCGAGCCCGCCAAAATACATTTCGCCCGAGCTTGTTTTTAGCCCTGCCCCCACATTAAAGGTACTTTGCTGTATGCCATTGTGATAGGTATAATTCTTGAATATGCTTTTTTTAGGGTCGAAAGTACTTATGCCCTTATTGGTGCTTACCCATAATTTACCAAATTCATCTTCTAGAATTTTATAAATCACTCCGTTGGAAAGCAACTGTTCTTCACTGTACTGGCTAAATTCCTTATTTTTAGGATTATACAGACATAGTCCCCCTCCAAATACACCTACCCAAATATGCCCTAATTTGCTGCAATAAATGCTCAAAACCCTATCTAAAGGAAGTTTGCTGTTACCGTGATTTAAGACAACAAACGTTTTCTGCATAGGGTCAAATACTGCAATCCCCGAGCCGTTTGAACCGAACCACAGTTTGCCCTGTTTATCTTCTTCAATAGTAGTAATATATCCGTTTAAAAATAGATTTCGCCCACCATTTAGAGGCAATATTTTATCAAAATGAAGCAACTCTCCCGTTTTTGGATGGTACATATATATCCCGTTTCCGTTTGTACCAATCCAGATATTTCCTTGACGGTCAGCCTTTAAGCAGTTGATGGGGATATTAGAGAAATCGGTTTTACTTTTACTGATAGCAAAATTCCTTACGGTATTTGTGGTTGTGTTTATTGCATAGAGGCCGTCGAGGTACGTACCTACCCAAAGCTCATTGCCCCACGGCTCCAAAGCCAAAATAACCTCTCCATTCTCTTTTGTTTTGTTGAGAACAAAGCGTTTGATGAAGCCTGTTTTTTTATTGAAGATATTGAGTCCACCACCGTCGGTACCCACGTAAATATCCCCCGATGGACTTTCGGCAAATGAGGTAATAGAACCCGCAGTCAGTCCATTTGCATCGGATGGATTAAACTGTTTATGATTGAAAAATGCCAGGTTAACATCATATTTATTTACGCCGCCTTGAAGGGTACTAATCCAATAAATCCCACAATTATCTAAGTAAATATCCCTGACAGAACGGCCAACGAAGCCCCCCATTGCACTATATTTTCCTGATATTGAGCTTTTTACCCTTTGAACTTTCCCATTGTTAGGGTCAAATATATTGAGTCCATCCTCGGTTCCAACCCATAGTTTACCCGTATTGTCAAATAAAAGTTTGAAGATACTGTTGTTGCTCAATGTGTTGTTATCGGACTTGCTATTTTTGAAGTGGGTGAAAGTTTGACTTCGTGCATTCATCACATTTAAGCCCCCTTCAGATGTTCCTATCCATAGGTTTCCATATTTATCTTCGGCTATGGTTCTAACGGTGTTATCTGAGATGCTGTTCGGATTATCTTTATTATGAAGAAATCTTTTAAAACTTCCCTCTTTAGGGTTAAATAGATGTAGTCCAACTTTTGTCCCGACCCAAACATTGCTTTTGCTATCCTCAAATACACAAAGGATCATCTCAGAGTTTAATGCTCTATCATCCTTTGGGTCAACTTTATAAGCGTTTATTTTGTGGGTTTTGGTATTAAAATAAAACAGGCCACTATAGGTTCCTACCCAAATATTGCCGTTATGGTCGGCGCATAAACTCCGTATCCAACCAATTTTGGTAAAATCGTAATTGATAAAATTGTTTAAATTTCTATTGTAAACGGATAGTGTAATGTTGGTACCAATCCATAAATTGCCTTCTTTATCTTCCAACATCGCCATCACAGCCCCTCTTCCTATACTTGTTGTATCATTTTCTCGGTGTCGATATACCGTAAAATTATGCCCATCAAATTTATTTAGGCCGTCTTCGGTCCCAAACCACATAAAGCCATGTTTATCTTTTATAATGGTATTTACGGTATTTGAAGCAAGCCCATTCTTACTACTAAAATTGATGAAGTTATATTCTTTTTGCTGTCCAAAGGAATAATGGACTCCCAAAACTAGAAGAACTATATATAAAATATTTTTCATCTTGACCTCCTTCAAATACGAACTTCCATGGTTTTGGCGCTAATAAATGTACCCCTTTTATTGATTTATTCGATGCAACCATTATCAAAAGACTAAGTAGTAACTTTTCTTACGCCCGTATATCAGTATAGAAATCCGAACAACCAAAGCGGCAGGGTTGTCCCAAACCCAGATTCAACATCATCTTTTACCAAATAAGCCTTTTGAATTCCCTCAATTTGTTTTTTGCCCTTGTGTTTGCCTCCTACTTCAAACGTATACAAACCTTCCACCAAAAAATCACTCACGGACGATTCTTGCACCGAATGCCCATAGCCTACTTGATTCAAAAAAAAGGTCTCACGAAGGTTTCCAGTATCTGGTTTTTGAAGCGATAAAGCGTAGGCTAAATTGGTATTTTCTAAGTAAATTTTTTCGGGTTTTTGCAAAGCCACCATTCCTGTTCCGCCTCGGTATAGCAACTTTATCAATTTTGCTTGTTCCAGATAATGCAAATAATTATTGACTGAGTTGCGATGAATACCGCTTTTATCGGCCAATTCTGACAAATTGGGTTTAAATGGAACGTTTTCGGCCAAAACATAGAGGAGTTGCAGCATTTTTTTGGCATTGCGAATGTCAAAATCTTTTAGCTCAGCCATGTCATATTCCACAATCATCCGAATCAATTGCTGGATTCGGTGCCTATATCCTGCTTTGTCTTCCCTAAAAAATGGATAATAGCCTGAACTAAGATACGCTTCAAAATACTGTAATGGCTTAAATCCAGCAGGGAAAAAAGGCTTCCAATCCTGATTTTCAGAAAGGAGTAAGGGCAGCGGTAGCGCCTCAATCGTCACAATTCCCTCAAAGGCCAAGTATTCGCGATACGATAATCCTGGCAACTCGTACATCAATACACGCCGGCTCAAATCCACTTCCTGACGGGAAATATCTACAATGGAAGACCCAGTAAAAATAAGTTGTAAATCAGGGTATAAATCATAGAGGTTTTTAAGGTGAGTTGCCCAGTTTGGGTATTTATGTACCTCGTCCAGAAACAGTATTTTTCCTCCTTTTCTTCTAAATTCAGCGGCTGTTTCAACCAACGAATGGGTAGTAAAATACAAATCGTCTAGGGTAAAATACGCCGCCTCGGTGCTGGATTTCCCCAGTGATTTCATCCGTTGGAGCATCAGGGTGGTTTTGCCCGTCCCGCGTGCGCCTTTAATTCCAATTAAACGATTTTCCCAATTGATTTTCTGGTAAAGCCTCCGCCTAAAAGAATCAGTCGTAAATTTCGATAAGCGCTCTGATGTTTCTAATAAAACCTCCATTTTGCATAATTTAATATGCAAATATAATTTTATTTTGCACAATTTAATATGCAAAATAGAGTGTATTCTATCTAATACAATTATTAACGAAAACCTCTGAACTTACGATTTAGGGAAGCAATTGAAATTACTTCCCTAGTTTGGTTTGGATGAGATTTACAATTTCCTTGCGATTTTTGGATTTGGCAAAATCCAAAGGAGATTTTCCATCGTGCGAAAGAAGACTCAAATCTGCATTGGCCGCCAACAGTAATTTAACAATTTCGACGTTATCCTGCCAAATCGCATCGTGTAGGGCAGTATAACCATTATAAGGGCCTTGCTTATTGATGTCAATGTTGTATTCTATCAAGAGTTTAGCCGCTTCTGTTCGGCCAGCATAGGCAGCGGCGTGTAAAGCCGTGGCTTTCATACCCGGGTCAACGGCACCCACATCAGCACCCGACTCTAATAGTAATTTAACAATTTGGTTATATCCCTTATAAGCTGCCATGACCAAGGGAGCATCCTGATTTGCATCCAACTCATTGACATCCACGCCATTTTGAATGAGTTGTTCAACGAGTGAAAAGTTATTTTTATTGATGGCATTCATTAAAGCTGTCATAACAAGTATCTATTTTGAGTAAAGATTTTCTGAACTGTTGTAGTTTACAGGCATTACTGCGCATGAGTAGCGCTAAAGACGTTTAGTTATGGCTCAAATTACTAAATGTTTACAATTTGTAAAAGTATCTGGTCTATAACTGAACTCGATTTAACATTTACTAATCTTTTCAAAACTGAAAAGTGGGCGTTTATCCAGCTCAACCTACAAAAAAAGCAAAGGCCCGTGTGGGTTACACACGAGCCTTTCACTTTGAGGATACTTACTTAATTATTGAAGAATCCACATGGTTTTGTTAAAATCGTCGCTACCTGCATACTGCGACTGGATGGCACTATTTACGTTGGCGGTGTTGTAATCCAGTTCCTTTTGCGGGTACTGCCACCGAACTGGTAATTTATCTGCTGGTACGTTCAAGTTTGATTTGGGGTTAACCGGAAAGACTGGAAAACCAGTACGACGGTTTTCAAAGAAGGCATCAAACGGTGCGTGAAGCATGAACGTACTCAAGTAGCGCTGCGTAATAATCTGCTCAAGCTGCACTTGCTCACCTGCCGTCGTCTTCAGTTTTACTTTATCCGAAGCAACGTATGAATCAATATAGGCATCCGTCATTTTGCGATTGTGATGGAAAAGCACATTATCGGGTGTATATCCAGCCGTAAACTTCATACTTGCCTTGATACCGTCGGTGTAATGGGTGCTTGCCGAACTCGTAATCCAGCCGCGAACAGCCCCTTCAGCCAGCATAAATTTCAACATGGCATAACTCAGTACATACACCGGCTCGGCATTGGCAAGCTCCAAATAGCGGCTGTTTACATTAGAATAATCTTTGCCTCCAAAAATGGTCGTCAACTCTGCATAGACCATGGAAGGGTCAAAACCTAAGTAAGAATCCCAGCTATCTACGGCAGCCCCTTTGGCTATTTTCACCGGTGAAGGATCGGCGTAGTAGAACAAACGATAGTCGTTCAAATCTTTCAGTTTATCCACAACCACATTTGTCATCATGGTGTACAGACGCGTCGTGTTACCCAGTTTATAGAAAGGATAGCGTTGCCCGGCAAGGTCGGCATACACCAACTGAAAATTATCGGCATTGCTCTCAAAAATCGGCTTGCTGGTTACAATGGTATTAAATCTTTCTTTGACTTTTAAATCAGCCTCCCCAGTTTTACGGTACAAATGGAGCAAAACCTGAAGTTCAAAGGTGTTTACAAACTTTCTCCATTTCGTGATGTCGCCACCGTAAATAGGATCGCCGTCGAATTTGATACCCGCAGCAAAAAGTTTATCTGCCTCTTCGAGTTCATTGAGTACCCCTGCCATTACTTCCTTTTGGTTCGAGTATTTAGGGTTCAATGTTCCTTTTTCTCCCAATAATGCCTCTGCATAGGGAATATCACCCACCTGCATTGACAACCAGAAGAATTTGTAGGCTTTCACGAATTTACCCAATGCCGTATAGGAGTTTTTGTAGGCACCTTCGGGGGCAAGTTCAATCATTTTCTCAACGTTGTTGAGCACCGTAAGTCCGTCAAAACTTGCGCGTCCTAGGTAATTGTACTGCGCATTTTCGGGGAATTCCATCCGGATGATAGACTTGCCATTCATCATTGACCCGATGCTTCCGAGCGAATTTCTGGAAATATCCAGGATAAGTGTAGTAGCAAGCAGTGGTGCCGACGCTTTGGTCGCGGCATTGGGGTTGGTGTTGATTTCTTCAAACTTTGAGCAACTACCCATCGAGAGACCCACAACGCCAATAAGTAAGTATTTTTTCCAAGTAAATTTCATACGTAATGCTTTTAGATGTGATTAACAATCAGCCCTGTGTTATTAGAACGTTAACGTGATGTTACCGCCCATGTAGCGAACCGATGGTGAAGTAAGCTGCGTATCATCCGCTTTATCAGGATCGGCAAAGCGGAAGGCTTTGGTCCACATCCACACGTTTTGACCTGTTAAAGAGATAGAACCTGAACGTGCACCGAGCAACTTCGCAACAGGTGAGGGAAGGTTGTAACCCAACGACACCTCTCTCAATTTAAAGAAAGTTGCATCTGTAATACCGCGAGTACCGTCTCCGTAAGAACGTGAATAATCTTGGTAAGAAACCTTGGCCTCATTAGGGGCAAATACCCGTGTATCATTAGTAATTTTGCCAAAGCTGTCAAACGTAACAGTTCCAGATTTTACAATAACCCCATTTCCAGTAAAAGACTTAGTTTTATTCACAACCTCATCATATCTCCATTGGTTATCCGAATCTGGGTGCGAGCCAGTGTCCCACATTTTGTACGATGTATAGTTGTTCAACACACCACCGACGCGTCCGTCGAAGTTCACCATCAAGTTGAATTGCTTGTACTTGATTGTATTGGCAAAACCCCACAAGAATTTCGGGTCAGTATACCCACGCAAGTAGCTAAAATCACTTAGAAGTGGTAAGCCGTTGGCGCGGTGGATAAGGCTTCCCGTCGCTGGATCAGTCAACCAAACACGGTCAGTATAAGTATCTACACGTCCACCCGCTACTGTCCATGCATTTTTAGCTGAGTTTGGTGCGATTTCTTTATAATAGCGGTGGTTGAAAGAATAGTTGGCTACAGCATCCCACTGCCAGTCGTTCTTTTTAAGAATCGTAGCGTCTAAACTCACTTCAAGCCCTCTTCTTACGAGTGTTTCGTCCCAGTTAATGAGCGTATTCACAAACCCAGAAGCTGAAGAAATATTGGCATTGGTCTGGCGGTTGTAATTGTACTTATTAAAGTAGGCAATATCCAATTTCAAGCGTTTTTTCAGGAAATAAGCTGCTGTTCCGATTTCCCAAGTCCTGTTGGTTTCGGGAAGGATGTTATCGGCGTTACGAATCGTAGTAGGATAACTTCCCGCATTGAGGCCATTCCAAGTACCAATCGTAGTGCTGTACGTTTGGTTGGTAGCATAAATTCCCAAATCCGACTTTGAAAGCGTCCAAGAGCCACGCAATTTCCAGAAGTCAAGCCACGACGGTAAAGAACCTAACACTTCACTGATGACGAAGCTTCCTCCCAAGGATGGATAGAAATACGAACGCGAGCTTTGGGGCATGGTCGAGCTCCAGTCATTACGTCCGGTGGCATCCACGAAGAGCATATTTTTGTAAGATAGTGTCAGTTTCCCATATACACTATTCACTTGCTTTGCACTGGCAGCCACACTTACGTTAGGCCTTTCTACGGAGTTGTTGAGTGAATAATAGCCCGGAATCAAGATACCACTTCGTGTGGCACTGTACAAGTTATTATTTTTTAAAGCATAAATGGCTCCACCCGCAAGTGCGTCAATCCCTAAATCACCAATGGTTTTGTTATAAGTAAGCAAGGCATCGCCGTTGAAACTCCAGCCCGTTTGTTTGTTGATAGCATATAAGCCTGGCGTGTCCCATCCCCGATTGGAGAGAATGTTTGGCGGATTGCGCTTGGTTTCGTCATTGCTGTACATATCAAAACCAGGACGAATAATTAAGTTGGCTCCCTCAAAAAGTTTGTAAGTAGCTGTCAAGTTAGCATTCAACCTATTTTCATAAACACCCCACAATTTTTCGTTTGCGATGAGATATGGGTTATCATACCAAGCCTTATAATGCCAGTTTTGTTGTACATCTGGAATCAACCAATAGTTGTCTTTGTATTCTGACAAATTGTACTCTGGTCCCATCCACATTAGGATATTATACATATAACCTTGGTCGCTATACCCAGCACCCGTTATTTGCGGAGCATTGCGTTTGTTGTAACCCATTTGGCTGGAGAGTTTAAAACGATCTCCCACTTTCATCTCCCCACCCAACGTGAAGTTGAAGGCGTCAGATTTTAGATTCGGGTATTGTCCTTTGTTATAAATATGCGTCAATGAAGTCCGGAAGCTACCGTTTTCACCCGTTTGGGCAACGCTGATGCTGTTGTTGGTGATCAGCCCTGGCACCAAAAAGTCGCGGAAGTTATTCTTTCCTCTTGACGTAAGCTCTTGCATTTCCATCTGTTTGGTGATGGGATTCCATTGGTTTGCTTTAATACCAATGTCGAGCTTTTGGCCCCAGATGTAATCGGTAGGGTCATATACTCCCCCGATACCTGCACTGTACGACTGCTGTACTTCTGGAAGCATCAGGAAGCCAGCGTTGAACATGTTGTTGGTGTTGACCGTCACCGTCAAGCCTTTGTTGGCTGAACCTTTTTTAGTAGTAACGATGATGGCCCCACTCCCTCCGCGAGAACCGTACAACGCCGAAGCGGTAGGCCCTTTCAAAACGTCAATACTTTCGATGTCGTCTTGGGCGATGTTATTAAGGGATATATTGTTGTAGGGAACCCCGTCAATAACCAACAATGGAGTCTCACCACGTAAGCTGAGCGCTGGCATTTGGTTAAATTCAGTACTGTTACGTACCCACAAACCAGCCACTCTACCTGTGAGTGAAGTACCCACACTTACCCCTTTGACGGTCTGCAATGAAGGCCCTGCTACCTTTTGTACGGCATATCCCAACGACTTTTCTTCCCGCTTTACCCCTAAGGCTGTCACAATCACCTCACTTAGTATTTTGGTATCAGTGGTCAAGCGAATCGAAAAGGAGGTTTTGGTGCCTACTTCTATCTCTTGGGTAGCATAACCGATAAACGAAAACAAAATGATAGATTTATCGCTTCTTACCGACAGCTTAAATTTACCTTCTGAATCGGTGAGTGAACCGTTGGTGGTTCCTTTCTCAATTACGTTGACGCCGGGAAGCGGCGACCCGTTTTCGTCGGTTACGGTTCCAGTAACCTCCTGTGCGTTTACCTGAACCTTCTGAATCGGTGGAGTCGCTGCATTAGCATCCATGATTCCAGCGCTGGTTAACACACCGAAGGAAAGAATTGAACCGGTCAACAGCATGAACCGACTCCTGCTTTTCATCAACGTGTAGGGGAATAGTTGTTTTCGCATTTGTTTAGTGTTAGAATTTAAAAATAGAAAATAGGTAAGGACAAACTTATCCGTGATTAGTCACGGCGTTAGCTTTACGCAACGGTTAGAGCGAAAAGAGTGCTGGAGCGCCGCAATCAGCAACGGGCCAACTGTGTTGAGGTTGAAAGTTTGGATAAAATGGTGCTGAGATTAAAGGGTTTTTAGCTAATGATAAAGTTCCTATTAAAAAATCATTCATAGAAAGTACCGTCTTTAATTAAAGACTTTGATACATCTACTACCCTATACTCTCACAGGATTATGATGTACTACTTGGATAAGTACTATTTAATTCACAATTTTTTAAGATGGGCAAAATTAGTAGCATTTGCGTGATTCCAAAAAACTCGCAGAAGAGATTCTCATTTTTTGCGTAAAATAAATTTTCCGCCACAAATTATTAACGTTTTTATAATATGACTTACTCAAATGTTTAGTAAGAATTAACTTATGGCCAAAACCCGATTCGTTCATAATAAATGCTTTATTGTTCTGCTGGTACTGCCTGTAAATGTGATTATTATAAATGATATAGAAATAATTATAAAATTAACATGCCGTGTTAAAGCCAAGTAGGTGGAAATTTCTACCCCATCCCCCCAGGCTAAAGAGCAATATTAATTTTTCTTTATATCATCAGTACTGGCAAATGAGGCCAGTAAACGAGAAAATTCCGTCATAAAAAAAGCAAAACGGAGGTGCATATACAATCAAGTGAATACACTTAGAAATTATGTCTATTGTTAAAGCCCTCTTAATCAGTAAATTCCCCTTAACACTATCAGGGATTGCGATGACTTATGTATGTGTAGGTAGCCTAAACTATATCTTGTTGTAAAAACAGAGTGTTTTTTTAAGATTAATGAGCCACAATTGTCTTCATTTATAGACAAAATACCTATATTTGTCCACAAAAAACACCAAAATCATTTATATGATTACCGGCGAACAGGTACTAAACTTCCTCAAAAACAAGGAAGGACTGACTTTGGCAAAAGTCGAAAAGGAAGCGGCCATTCCCAAAGGAACTCTTTCCAAATCTTTAAACGGCGAACGCGAACTGAATCAAGATCACCTTACAAAACTCTATCCTGTTTTGGTAGGGTATGGATGGAAAGAATTTTACCGCTCCAAAGCAAGGGTAATCGCTGTGGTAAACCATAAAGGCGGCGTTGGCAAAACCACCACCACACTCAATTTGGGAAAAGCCTTGGTGCTTCATGGCTATAAAGTACTGGTAATAGACATGGATTCGCAGGGAAATTTATCGCAGGCCCTCGGCATTGACAGCCCTGATAAGCAGGTAATGCACGCCGTTCTTGACGATGAGCCGCTGCCTGTATACTCCATTGCTCCCAATTTTGATTTATCTCCCAGCGATTTGACCCTTGCTAGCCGAGAAAGTGAGATGATTAGAATGGTGCTAAGTGAATTGCAATTACAAAGAGCCATTGCACCAAAACTGAGTGAATATGATTATATACTAATTGATTGTCCGCCAGCACTCAATGTTTTTACCACCAGCGCCCTTATTGCGGCCAATTCTTGCCTGATTACCCTCCAACCCGAAATATCTGCACTAAAGGGGGTCAAGGGTTTATTTGACCATATTTTTCAGGTACAGCGTAGGCTCAATAGCGGGCTTCATATTGAAGGCGTATTATTGACGATGGTTGATAACCGATTAAACATACACCGAGATATTATTGAGCAGGTGCGTTCTCAACTGAATTCTTTTAAAATATTCAATACTCAAATCAGGATGAATGTCTCTTTGAAAGAGTCTCAGATTTCGCAAATAGATATTTTTGGATACGATGGTAGTTCCAACGGCGCGAAAGATTACATGAATCTGGCAAAAGAAATTATCGGTTAACCTCTTCCCTATTCGTTCTAATGGCAAAAAAATATCAATCCTCCCTTGGCGAACAAAAAATATTTCAAAGCTCCACCTTTGTGCAGCACGAAGAAATTAAGAAAAACATAACGGTTCTTCCTGAACTAGAATCACTGATTCCTCCGCTTGGAGAGGAAGAAAAAAAGCAACTGGAAATCAACATTTTGAACGAAGGTTGCCGAGAAGCACTATTGGTCTGGCCCACTCTTGAAAATGTAGTCACCCCAAACTCAGCGTCACTAAGACCAGTATACGTCCTGATTGACGGCCATAATCGTTTTAATATTTGCGTCAAACATTCCCTTGATTTTCAAATTCATCTGGTATCATACAGCACCCTCGAAGATGTGAAAGGGTTTATGATTGATAACCAGCTTGGAAGAAGGAATTTAAGTACCGAACAGGCCTCGTATTTGCGGGGAATGAAATACCTAAATCTGCGTAAGAGTAAGGGAAAATATGAACGTTCAAACCATAAGGCTCAAAATGAGCTTTATGATATTTTGCCATCTGAGCATAAAGATCAAAATGATCCTTATGCCAGTTCTGAGAAAAAAATGACTACCGCGGAGCAACTCGCACAGGAGTTTAATGTAGGCCAAGCAACGATAAAAAGAGATGCAGAATTTGCAGAAGGCCTGGAAAAACTTAGCCCGCAATTGAAGCTTTCTATTTTGGCGGGTACCACAAAAATTAGTAAAAGCCAGATTCAACAGCTAACAAAAACGGAAAATATTAAAAAGCCGTTGGACTCTTTAGAAGAGATTGAATCAACGCTAATATCTACCAAAACGCAAAGAATCGCACAAACTAATGCTGTAACCCCAGCCGATGTATTGATTAACGAAATCGGTACACTCGTGACTAAACTTAAAAATCCCCAAAGAAGAAAGGACGCCTGCGATAAACTTATAAAATTAGTTTCTGATTTACAGGCTCTTTCCTAGGTTAACTTTTATTGACGGGCACGTACTGTGTGCCTCCATGATAAGGATGCTCCCTATTTTTGTTTTATTATACCTCATTTACCATTTAGTTGATGTTACCCACTCAGTACATTAAACTGTAAAAGTTAGTACCCAAATAAGCCCTAAAAATGTAATAGTTGCTTTATTATTTTCTCATAATCAATAAGTTACATAATTATATATTGTCATTAATAAAGGGTGGTTTATCTTACATCGTTCAGAAACATAACCCAAAAATGGGGTATTTATATAACATTTTTAGGGGTCTTCATCTGATTTTTTAACTCGCCAAAAATATACCCAAATGAGGGTAAAAGAGGCAAAAAGTATTTTACAAATGAAAAAATATATAGAAAAACCAACAACAAAACACTAAAACTCACCTGACGAATCAAAAGTCAGTGAAAAAAGCCCAAAATGCGTTGAATATCTATAACTTTTTTAGGGGTTATGTATGTGGATAAAAAAGTTATTATAACAAATTTAGGGTTCGGGAAGCCTTTATTTTTTAAAAAAAGGAGAATTCAGGCATTTCAACTAAGTCATTGATAATCAAATTTTTACCCTAAAAGAAAATTGGATTTAGAAAAAGAAATTTTAAAATCAACAACAATAGCGCTGATGATGTTTCTTTTCTTTTTAAAAGCTTTTAAAAGCTTTCGAGTGTCATAACTAATTTAAAATCAATGTATTATAAGGTTTATTATAACAAAATTAGGGTTAACTATAACAAAATTAGGGTTAACTATAACAAAATTAGGGTTCAATTATAACATTTTTAGGGTTCAACTATAACATTTTTAGGGTTTTTGATAATTTATGTGAATTATGGTGTTATTTTTAAGCTAAAAAGGGAGTTGTATGGCCAAACAATCCGACCAGTTATCAAAAATTGAGAAACCACGTTTAGTGAGATTAATTCGCAAGTCTAACGACTTGGTTGAAGGTAAATATCGTTTTGACATTTGGGAAATGAGGGTATTTACAAAAACCCTTACGATGATTCATAAAGATGATGAAGATTTCAGGCCCTACCGAATTTACCTGAAAGAAATTATCAGCGATTTTGGGTTGGAGCAAAACAAGCAATCTTACAAATTTCTGAAAGAAGGAGCTGAAAAACTGGCCCGCCGAGAAATCAGGGCCGTCGCATCTACCCCCGACGGCGAAATGGAGCTATTGACCCACATTGCGGCGGGTGTAAAAAGTTTTACAAACAATAATGTCGGGAAATACATTGAGATTTCATTTCATCCAGAGATGAAACCTCATTTGCTGCAATTACAAACGCAGTTTCTGATGTACGACATCAAAAATATACTTCGCCTGCAAAGTTCGTTTTCAATCAGAATCTATGAGTTGCTGAAACAGTACGAACGAATTGGAAAACGGAAATTTACGATTGAAGAGTTAAAGGAAATTTTAGACATATCGGATAAGTACCCACTTTACGCCAATTTCAAGCAAAGGGTAATCATTAAAGCGCAAGAAGACCTTTCAGAATTTACGGACATCCGTTTTACGTTTGAAGAGGAAAAGAAAGGTAAGGCGGTTTATGCGATTATTTTCTTCATTGAGCGAAATGCTGATTTCACCGAAGAATTACCCAGCAATATCATTGTTGATTCGATAATACAACTGCCAGTTGTGTCCAAGGAGTCTCAGGAAGCACTTGAAATTTTCAGTTTACTCAAGGAATTTAAAGGCGTAAATATACAGACGGTAAAAGACTGGCTTACTCAATTCTCGCCCGAGCATGTTCGTCAGCGCATAACGCTGCTCAAAAATCAAATTGCGTTGGGAGGGAAGATTCGTAACCCAATGGGCTACTTACAGAAAATGATGATACAATCTAATCTGTTTGATTTGGTAGAAGAGACAAAACAAGAAAAACAGCAGGTAGCAGAACAACAAAAGCAAAACCATCATTTGCTGAAGCGTTTGGCGGCTGAATTGGAGCAACTACAGGTGGGGCATTATGAAACCCAAAAACGGATGGTTGATAAGATATTGAGCGAAGATGAGACATTGCGCACTGAAATACATAATTCAGTCAAAAACAGCCGTTTTTATGACCCAGGACAAACGATTGCCGAAAATATGAAAAAGGGGATGGTTCAAGGAATGGTTTTCTCTAAAGTGAAGCAGGCGAGACAAACGCTTTTTGAAGAAATGGATCGGGAGTTTGAAGTTTTAGAGAAATCGCTCAAAAGTCAGCTTAGGGTTTTAGGATGGGATGGATAAGGATGGCATATTCTTTTTTCATATATCTTTTGTTTAATTTATTAGTTTTATGTCGTTATAATACCGTTATAAAATTGACAAAATATTGCAACAAGAGAAATAGCCCATGCATAATTATTTCTTGATATAAATCAATGTCTTCATCCCAATTAGAATAGATACCCTAGATTCTATCAATCTCAAAATATGAATTACTTTTGTAGTTTGGATTCAAAACCGCACCATCAACTTCCTTAACTTTATTGTCTAAACAAAGGGCAATTAGTATCTTACATCAAACGGTGGCTTTTTGACCTAAAACGAATTAATTTATTAATTATCAATTGAATAACCATTCTATGTTCAAACCCAAAAGTATTTTTTCGCAATTTATCGCCTGCGTTCCGGGAGTGATTGTTGCGTCATCTGTTTTTGCACAAACAGCTGTCCCTCTCAATGACCTCAGCGCCTTTACCAACAAAGCCAATAATTGGTCCATTGCTGGAGACGTCACTGCCGATATTTCCAAAGTCAATGTTTTAGAATCTAAACCAGGCAAAGGCGTTCTTGTTTGTATTCACGAAAAAGGAAAATATGGCCAGGAATATGAGCTTGTGTCAAATTTCAAACACGGAGATTTAGACCTAGAATTAGATTTTATGCTCACAAAAGAATCCAATTCGGGCATTTATCTTCAGGGAAACTATGAAGTACAGCTTTTTGACAGTTGGGGCAAAAAAACGGCTAAATACAACGACAATGGCGGTATTTACGAGCGTTGGAACGATGCCAAACCAGAAGGTGAAAAAGGATATGAAGGATATGCTCCACGTTTTAACGTAGCAAAAGCACCCGGTTTATGGCAAAATATCAAAATATCATATCAGGCGCCTCGCTTTGATGCCGCAGGAAAAAAAATCGCCAATGCGGTGTTTCTTAAGATTGTTTTGAACGGTGTAACCATTCACGAAAACGTAGAAGTAAGCGGTCCCACTCGCGGCTCGCTGACCAAAGAAGACGTAGCTTCTGGTCCGTTGCGTATTCAGGGAGATCATGGTTCGTTGGCCATTAAAAATATTGTCATTAACAATTTCGACAAAAAACCAGGAACATTGTCCGACCTTACTTATAAAACGTACTACGGCAGCTTTGCACCTAATGAAGATTTCTCAAAACAAAAAGTGGCCGAAACGGGTAAAAAGGAAGCCTTCTCTTGGGAAATTCTGAAAGACAACAACAACTTCGCTTACATTTATAACGGAAAATACACCGCTGTCACCGACGGTGAGTACACCTTCAAATTGCAAGCTGCGGGCAATGCTTACCTCAAAATTGATGGCAAAGATGTAATCCCAGCTGAATCAAGAAATGCAATGCGTCAAGGAAAAGTAAACCTCACGGCGGGAGCGCATACCATTGAAGTTTTCAATAGCAAAACCGAAGGCTATATGCGGCCAGGTTTAGCGGTTTGGGTGTCTGGTCCTGGCTTTAGAGAGATGTCTTTAAGTACTGCCAGTTCGGTTACAACAGGTGGTGGAGTAGATCCGATACTCGTAACTGCCCCTACCAATACAGTTATGCGCAGCTTCATGGATTTCAAAAAGACCCCCGAAGCTAAGAATACCCGCATTGTTCATGCGGTTTCGGTGGGAAGTCCCGCCAATCTGCATTATACTTACGACCTCGATAAAGGTGCTTTATTGCAGGTTTGGCGGGGTGAATTCCTAGATGCCACCCCAATGTGGCACAGCCGCGGCGATGGTTCGTCGCGCCCACGCGGTAGTGTTACACTTTTGAACAATGACATGTTTCTTGGAAAAGTAAATGGTCAGTCGGCATGGCAGGCAGATACCACGGGCAGCGGTTACGTACCTAAAGGATATGCATTGGATGATACTGACGCTCCGACTTTCAACTATATCGCTTTCGGCTCGCCCGTTACTGACCGTCTTTCGGTTGTAGACAACAAATATTTTGAACGCGAAGTAAAATTGGCAAAACCAGTCGAAAACCTAGTAGCGAGAGCCGCCGAAGGAACCAACATTGAAATGGTTTCGGAAGGGCTGTACTCGGTTAACAACAAGTCTTATTTTATCCAAATGACCGACAAATCGGTGGTGCCGCAAATCAGAAACGTGAATGGCGGTCAGGAGTTGATTGTTCCTGTAACTAACGGGACGGTTAAATATGCCATCCTTTTCTAAAAATAGTCTGCAAATCATTACTTTTTAATTAACAGATTATCCAGCAACGCTTACTTAACAAATGTTGCTAGACAACTCAAAATAATGACAATGAAAAAAATTGCTCAAATAGCCTTACTACTTTTGGCAACGCTGCCAATGGTAAAAGCGCAAGAATCACCAAAAGAAGAAGATTTTTATAAAATCATTACCCCGCCCATCCCCGAGGGAATTATATTGGAAGTCGGTGGCTTGATTACTTTACCCAATGGCTCATTGGGAATCTCAACCCGCCGGGGTGAAGTATGGATTGTAGATAATCCTACCAGTCGTACACCATATTTTAGAAAGTTCGCTACGGGTTTGCACGAGATTCTGGGTCTTGCGTACAAAGATGGATTTTTGTACTGCGCCCAACGAGGTGAATTGACAAAACTGATTGACAAAAACGGCGACGGTAAAGCTGATATTTACGAAACCGTACACGCTTGGGCCTTATCAGGTCACTACCACGAATATTCTTTCGGGCCAAAAGTAGCCCCCGATGGCAGCTTTTTTGTAAGCGGCAACGTAGCATTCGGCGACGAAGAGTGGTGGAGAGGCGAAAGCCGGGTTCCTGGCCGTGGCTGGATTTTTCGTATTACACCAGACGGAAAATACGAACCGTACGCCACCGGTGTTCGCTCTCCAGCTGGTATCAGTATGATTAAAGGTGAGCTTTGGTACACCGACAATCAAGGAGATTGGATGGGAACTGGCGGGATTTTTCCCGTAAAAAAAGGCGGATTCATGGGACACCCTGCGGGATTGAAATGGGCTGAATTGCCAAATTCTCCCGTAAAATTAACCGAGAAACAATTCTTTGCCGAACGAGATAACCGCCAAGAAAGAGATGCCAACAACCGCGCCATCAAACCCGAAAACACCCGTAACGAAACGCCTCAGTTTTTGTATCAGTTGAAAGAAAAATATGACATGGTGCAGCTTCCTGCCGTTTGGTTGCCTTACGGTGTGCATGGCGTTTCGACGGCCGAGCTTATCATGGACGAAACCAATGGTGATTTCGGGCCGTTTACGGGTCAAGTTTTTGTGGGCGACCAAGGTCAAAGTAACATTATGCGGGTAGTTCTCGAAAAAGTAAAAGGAGAATACCAAGGTGC
>NZ_JAMZEL010000021.1:0-60087 GCF_024158025.1 Runella salmonicolor | reverse complement strand
CAAGATAGATTTTGAGGGTGTTACTTTTGAGGGTAGTTTTCATGATTGGATGATATTTAACGTTTGAAAAATGGTTGATTTACTGCCTAGAAAAGTCTCGTAGTAGTCAAATCGTTTTTTTTTACGGACTGAATCAACCATTTTTAGGAGTGAACCGCCTGTTTTTTGGGAGTGAACTGGGGTTTTCTTTATTCAACCATCAATCAAAATTCAATGCTGAATTAAGGCTTGAAAAGAGGATGTTTTTGCAAAAAACAATAACTTATCTGGCGGAAAATAGCCGCATATAATGACCACAAAAATGGAAAGCGCATTTGAAAAATACATCCAGTCTTATTTTGGAATTCCGCCCGAAACGGTGACGGAAATCGTCTCCTATTTTCAGCCAATGACTTTAGGGAAGGGGGAATATTTTCTGAAAGAAGGGGCAAAATGCGATAAAATGGGGTTTGTGCAATCGGGCATCATGCGCGAATACCTCATCGAAGAGCAAGGTCGAGAAGTGACCAAATGGATTTCGACCTCAGGTTATTTTGTCGTAGATATTGCCGCTTTTTTGTTTCATTCTCCCGCCCGTTGGAATCTCCAAGCCCTGTCAGACTGTGAATTATTGGTCATTCACCAGAAAGATTACGCCCAAATCGGCCAAAAAATACCGCAATGGACCGAATTGGAGAAGCTGTTTATTGCCCGTTGCTTTACGATTCTGGAGCAACGCATCGTGACGCACCTGTCTTTGACGAGCGAAGAGCGTTACGAATTGTTTTTTACCCATCATCGGGAGTTGTTCAACTTGGTACCGTTGCAGTATTTGGCTTCGATGCTCGGCATGACCCCCGAAACTTTCAGCCGAATCAGAAATAAATTGGCCAAACGCACTTCTTGATTTTTGTCAAGAGAGATGATAGGAATGGGCGCGACCTTTGTATCATCAATCAACGCAAAAAATAAGTAAGACAATGAAAATCAACCCAAATGCGCCCGTCAAACAAGCAAAACAAATCATGATTTATGCCGCGCCCGAAAAAGTATGGGCCATATTGATCGACATCAATCATTGGGTAAACTGGAACAACAGAATTACCCAAGCGCGTGTATCCCAAACTCCAAGCGTAGGCGTAGGGTTTGATTGGAAAGTAAACGGGGCAAAAATAAAATCGGTACTGCACACCGTTGAAATCAATAAAAGCTTTGGATGGAGTGGGGCCACCTTTGGCGGTTCGGCCATTCATAACTGGTTTTTATCCGCCCAAAATGGCGGAACGTTGGTAAACGTTGAAGAAAGCATGGAAGGTTGGCTAGTATTGTTATTTAAGAACAAAATGAACAAAGACCTTGAAAAAGATATGCAGTTTTGGCTAGAAATGCTGAAAAAAGAATGTGAAAAATAGTCTTTTCGTGGTAAATACCCTACCAAATGGGGAGAATTTTGGCGCAATGAGTAATTTTTGGGTTAATAATTATTATGTAAATAAACGATAACGAACCTTTTAAAGCCTACTATTGCAATGCGACTAATTCAGTTTATAAATTCGGATAACCAACCCCGTGTTGGCATTGTCGGAGAGGACAAAATTCAAGTTTTGTCGGACATATATTCCGTCTACGATTTGTTTCATGATGCTGTTAAAAACAATCTAAGCCTGGAAGAGAGAGCAACAGAATTGGCTGGAAAACAGTATGTTGATTATGAAACTTTAGTAAAGACAAATAAACTTTTGCCGCCGTTGACCCATCCAGACCCTTATCATACGTGGATTTCTGGCACGGGGTTGACGCACTTAGGTAGTGCCGCTTCCCGCAACGCGATGCACGATAAAACCCACGTGACCGAGCTTACCGATTCGATGAAAATATTTAAGATGGGAGTAGAAAACGGGAAAATGCAAGCGGGTATTCCAGCCTCTCAACCCGAATGGTTTTTCAAGGGAAATGGTCTGATGGCGGTTAATCCAGGCGAGGAGTTAACGTCGCCAGCGTTTGGAATGGACGGTGGCGAAGAGCCCGAAATGGTGGGTTTGTACATTGTGGATGCGCAAGGTACTCCGCAGCGTATCGGTTTTGCGGTGGGAAATGAGTTTTCAGACCACAAAATGGAGCGTATCAACTACCTTTATTTGGCTCATTCCAAACTGAGAAATTGCTCCTACGGGCCAGAGTTGTTGTTAGGCAACCTTCCCGAATCGGTCACTGGAACCAGTCGTATTATTCGTGATGATAAAGTGTTTTGGGAAAAAGAATTTTTGACGGGCGAGGCACACATGAGCCATAATTTGGCCAATTTGGAGCACCATCATTTTAAACACAAATTGTTTAGGCAGCCTGGAGATGTGCATGTTCACTTTTTTGGAACGTCGGTGTTAAGCTTTGCTGACGCCATCGAAACCCAAGAAGGCGATATTTTTGAAATCACGGCGGAAGGTTTTGGAAAGCCTTTACGCAACCGATTGATTATCGAAAAATAATAAGAATTTATTTTACTCAATAAGCTCAGTAAAATGAATTACTGAAAAAATACACCCATCCCTGATTTTCAATCTGAAACAACAAACGCGTCAAACCAAAGAATAATTTCTTTGATTTGACGCGTTGAATAATGGCCTTAATTGCCTTAAATCTTTGGTTCCCAGCCTTTTTCGTACTCACGTCCCCAGAGTTTCATGGCGTCGCGGTCGCGGATATGGCCGTTTTGAGGGTCAACTTCAAAAGATTTGTTGGTACGATATGCAATGTTGGCTAAGTGACAAAGCAAGGTGCTTTTAGCTCCCTCGTCGATGGGTGAGGCTTGTTTTGCCTTACCCCGTACAGCGTCAAAGAAATTGACCACGTGGCGCGTGGTCATGTCGCCGCCACCGCCCAAGGCCGTGCCTGCTTCTGAGCCAGTTGACTTGCTATCTTTGATTACTTTGCCGTCGCGACTAAATAATTTATAGCCGTCGCGGTCAACGTACACGCTTCCGTTACTTCCATAAATAACCGTTCCCCGGTCGCTGCCGTAGGTTTTGTGACCGTTGCGGCTTTTCCCATCCCATTTGATTACTTTATTTCCAGGAAAGCGAAACATGGCATCCATGGTATCGTACATGGTCCAACCATCGTCCAAGAAAGAGCGTTTGGCGGCCTCCACCATGACAAATTCTGGAAATTCTACCTGCAAAGCCCAACGCGCCACGTCCAACTCATGGGTGGCGTTGTTGCCGCTTTCGGCAGTACCGTAATCCCATCCGTACCAGTGCCAGTTATAATCCCAAGTGTCGTGCGTGTATTCTCTGCGGGGAGCTGGGCCCTGAAACAACTCCCAATCCAAACCATCGGGAACGGGGGATTTTTTTGGAACTGGAACTTCCCCGCGTGAAGCGGCGTAGAAAGCTACGGCTTTGTAGGCGGTTCCGATGGCACCATTATGGATTTGGTTAATGATGTCAATCGACTCCAACGACGAACGTTGCTGATTGCCCATTTGAATCACTTTACCGTATTTTTTCTGGCATTCTGCCAAAATTTCACCTTCACGAGGATTATGGCTACAAGGTTTTTCGACATATACGTGCTTCCCCGCCTGCACGGCCATCCACGTACCGGGTGCGTGCCAGTGGTCGGGAGTTGCGTTTATGATGGCATCTACTTGTTTATCAGCGTATATTTTGCGGAAATCATTTTCTAATTTTGGCGCATAAGTAATGTGCTTTGAAAACTTTTGGGCCGCTGATTCGCGCTGTTTTTTCATGACATCGCACAAATAAATCAACTCTACGTTGCTGCTTTTGAGGCCAATAGGCTCATAATAAGCCCCTAAACGTCGACCCAAGCCCAAAATGGCAAGGTTGATGCGGTCGTTGGCCCCGATGATTTTGGCGTAACTTTTGGCCGACATTCCGTTTGCCAACCCGCCAAAGGTTAAGCCAGCGGTGCTGAGTGCGGCTTTCTTTATAAATTCTCTTCTCGAATTTTCCATTTTAAATTTGGTTAAATGCTTGTCTGTTAGCAATATAGATTATTTGAACCCGATGATTATGTCTACACTTTGCGTTTGCCTTTTTTGGAGGCCTCACAAACCCCTTTGAAGTACCCTACCGACTCGGCAATGCCCGCCAATGGGTCTTTCATGTCTTTTTCGTATTCCAGACTGCAACAGCCGTCGTATTTTACCTTACGAAGCATGGCCACAAACGCAGGAACATCAATTACCCCACGGCCTAATTCGCAGGTTTTCCCGTCTTTTGAAGCAGCGGTTACGTTTTTAAGGTGAATATCAAAAATCCGTTTGTTGTATTTTTCCAAATCGGCAATGGGGTCATCTCCAAAGCGCATGTCGTGGCCCATGTCAAAACAAAGGCCGATGCGCGGATCAAGATTTTTAACGGCATCAATCACCGACGAGGCATTGGGCCAAAGTTTAATGTCTGGGCCGTGAATGTGAATCGCATAACGCATGTCATACTCTTTCACTTTTTTGTCAATGTAAGGCAAAAGGTCTTCATTGGGAACCCCAACGATGAGTTTTACCCCCACACGCCGCGCATAATCGAAGCCATTGTCGATTTCTTGCGTTGTTTTCATGTAAATGGGCCCCACGGCGTAGCCCGTCACTCCAGATTTTTTTAGGGTTTCGTGAAAAGCCGTAATCTGCTCGGCGGAACTATTAAAAGGCAAATGAAAGTCTTTGATACACAGGTAGTGTACGTCCACTTTTTTCATCATTTCGAGGGCTTGGTCCAGCTTGAAATGCACGAAACTGTAGCCGGCAATTCCCAATTTAAACAGGTCTTCGTTGGCCTGAGCGTTGGTTTGAGATGCGCCAAAGGAAGCCGCTCCTGGGCTCGCCAATGCGATGGTCCCCACGGCATTTTTAAGGAATGATCTACGGTTGGTCATGAAAGTGGAGTGTTATGTGCCTGCGCACGGTTGATGGTTTTTTGGGTTCTTTAATCAATGCTAAAGTGTGCTTTTGGGGATATGCCGTTTGAGCAACTCCTTATTTTTTTAAAGAAGGGGCTTGTTTTTCTCTACTTACTGGCATTTTCTATTAGAGGTTGAAAGGGTGAGAGAGCGTTGCTTACGCAAACGTTTTCGTTAAAAGGTTCACGTAAGCTATTGACTATCTGCGTGATGCGTAACTTGCAGAGTATGAATGGATACCCCCAATAATCGAATAGGTTTGTGCGTTGGGAATTTTTTTTCTAATAATTCAAAAATAATTTTTTCAAATAGTGTTTTATCCCTCATGGGTAGGAAAGCCGAATGGCTACGGGTGATTTGCTAAAAATCGTGGAATTTGATTTTCAGGGTAGCCGTAACTCTACAAATCTATCTGCTGTTGAAATGGTTTGATAAAAATGGCTAATTTTCAACAATTAACGCAAAACATCATTTGTATAACGTTGAAAATATATATATCTTTAAAATGATTAAATCAAACCCATGAAGCTTCAACAGATTTCGCCAAGGCAAGAGATAGCGCCGTCAGTGGGTACAGTGGTGTTAACTGTCAGTCAATTGATTAATTATTTTGAGGCTTCTTTAAAAAAGCCCAACAACTACCCGCGCATTGCCCGCGCTTATGTTGAGTATTGCCTACACAATCACTTTGGCATGGATGTCGTCAGTCTTAATTTCTACGCTGTTGGAAAAAAAGGGAATCTGGTTTCGCCCGTTCGTAAGTTTTTGAAGTTTTACGTCGAACAAGGCCAGCCGCAAGTTGTCTTGGACCCACCCACCACGAGCAAAATTTCGCCCGCCGCCAACGAACTGATTCTGGGTTATCTCAACGATGCCACCCATTTGCGCGGCGACCAAAGTCGGGAAAACTATACCAAAGCCCTAAACGCTTTTTTTGAATACATCGAAACAGAAACCATGTCTGGTCGGCCCGCCTCTTTTTCCAGTCGCACCGTTGGGCAATACGTTAACTTTCTGCGGACCAAAAACTTATCGGCTTTTACCATCAATTTTTATTTATCGGTGATTAAACAATTGACGGTTTGGGTCATCAAAAATCGCTCTCGGTTGGGGCTGTCGGCAGAACAATTGGAAGACTTGCACGAAATTTCGGGTATCCGTGGACTAAGAATTGAGCGGGGTTTCTACAAGGAAAGTTTGAACGAAACCGAGCGGGCAGACTTGCTTGCTTCCATCGAAAACCCCACCGACCGTGCCATTGTTGCGTTGTTGGGTATCGAAGGCCTCCGCACGGTCGAGGTATGTAGGTTGCAGGTAGGAGATGTTGATTTGGAGCGCGGTCAATTGTGGGTATTAGGAAAAGGAAAACATACCAAAAAAGTCATTAAACTTTTTGAAACGTGTGCGGAGGCGTTGCGCCTGTATAGTATATATATAGGCAATCAAGCCACCAAAAACACCCCGCTTTTTCCAGATTTAAAAACTGCACAAATTCGCTATCGGGTCGATAAATACTTGAAAGCTCTGGGACTGAAAAGACCAAAAATTTCGGCTCATAGTTTGCGTCATACGGTGGGGCAATTGTTGATTGCAAAAGGGGTTGAACCGATTCACGTTCAGCGACATTTACGGCATGAGCTGTTTGAAACCACTCAGTTTTATATAAAAAAACAAACGGAGAAAGAGTACCTAAACAAAATGCCTGACTAGATGGGTGCTCACGCAAAGTCACAAAGCGTTTTATTCTTTCAATAAGATAGGAAACAGTTGATTGATGTTTTTTAATATTAAAACGAAATAAAAACGTTATAAAATCAAAAAAATAAATCACAACGAATCAACGATGAACAAGTTCATACGCAAAATTTGGTTCAATAAGCGGAAGTATTACCTGAAACTTGGTTTCCTCCTGAAACACCGAAACAGCGGGCTGATTCAGAAGTTGATACTTCGCCATTATATTATTAAGGCCAATTTTGTTTGAAGCCACGGCCAGACGCTTTTTTTGAAGGTTATTCTCAACACACAAAGTATTATCAGCCGCATAAATCCGAATATGCAGCGGTTTGGAAGCGGAAACAATGTTATGTTTTACGGCATTTTCAAACAATAATTGAAGTGTCAAGGGTGGAATAAGAAAATACGAATACTGTTTTGGAATATCAATACTAAGTTCAATCCCCTTTCCGTGGCGGGTTTTGAGAAGGTTAAAATACGCTTTTATAAACGCGATTTCTTCCTCCAAAGCACACAATTCACGATTGTTTTCGCGCAGTAAATAGCGATAAACCGACGAAAGTTCGTCAATAAAGTCACTGGCTTTTTCTGGACTTGAATGCACCAGAGACGAAATAGAATTTAAACTGTTAAACAAAAAATGTGGGTTAATCTGGGCCTTCAACGAATCAAGTTGGCTCTGTAAATTAGCCTTTTTTAATTCCTGTGCTTCTTTGTAGGAAACCCGCCATAAACGATACAAATAAAAACCCTCAAAAACCGTAGCAATCTGAATGGTGCCGACTAATGACACCAAAGCATTGAAAAAATAGGGCTTAAAATGGGTATAATCTACATAGTCCCACACGGCAAACAGTTGATAAAAATACGTTTGTACCACCCGAACCGCAAAAGAGCCAATGGTAAACCAAACGGCTTGATACAAAATTCGTTGGCGGGTATGAATGAGTTCTGGGAATTTACGGCGGGAATAAATAATCCCGATGCGGTTTACTTCCCACACAAAAACCGCCCCCAAAACAAAGAAAAAAGGGATTTTCCAGTCGTCTGCGTAAGGCACATTGGTGTAACCGTACATGACCCACTGCCCAAAAAGAGCAATGAACGGAACACCCGCCAAACGGGTCCATTTATCGTTGAGTTTTTTCATCAATTTCCAGTCGATGCCCCTATTTGCCCATCCATTCTTTAAAATCGCCCACACGTTCACGGCTTACCGTTACTTCTTTCTCGACGGAAGGTTTTAGGTCCAGTTTAAGTTTTCCATTAAAGTAATTATGAATTTGAACCACCGATTTTATTCCCAGAATATACTGACGATTGATTCTGAAATAGTATTTAGGGTCAAGTTGTTGTTCGAGTTCATCAAGGGTGTAGTCAATCAAATGCTTAACCCGGTCGCGGGTCATTAAAAAAGTAATCCCTTCTTCAGTGTAAAAATAAGAAATATCCGTGATTTCAACTGGAATCAGCCGTTGTCCGAGTTTTACCAAAAACCGGGAACGATACTCACGGAGTTGGTTATGACGCTGCAACTCCGAAACCAGTTTAGAAATATCAATCGTTTGCGTCTGAGCACTGTTTATCTGCTCATATTTTCGCAACGCCCTTTCGAGTTCCTCTTTCTTTATGGGTTTAAGCAGATAATCGACGCTGTTTACCCGAAAAGCCTGAATGGCATATTCATCGTAAGATGTGGTAAAAATAACCGGGCTTTTTACCTCCATTTGGTTGAAAATCTCAAAACTTTGCCCATCGCACAGTTCAATGTCCATTAAAATCAAATCAGGATTTGGGTTGGCTTGCAGCCATTCAACGGTGCTTTCAATACCGTCAGTTATACCAGAAATTCTGAGTTCAGGAGCAATTTCAAGCAGCAATTTTGATAATTTTTGTACTGCTAAGGGTTCATCTTCAACGATAAGCACGTTCATGGATTTGTTCATTTGAGAATGTAAAATGACACAAAATTACCGCAACAGTAAAGAGAGGAATGATTGAAGTGTTAAAAAATGCCAGTAAAATAAATGAAAACTCACTTGAATTGATGGACGTGTAATACTTGAGGGTCAGTAGAGGCTTAAAATACGTTACCGAACGTTGATGCGCAGTTTATCTGGCTGCACCACCCGAAAACCCTGAGGGGTGACTTCGATAAAACCATCATGCTTGAATTCACTGAGCGTTCGAATCAGCGATTCTGACGTCGTACCAATCATCGCAGCCAAGTTTTCACGAGAAAGCTGAATTGCTTTTTCGGGCTGTTGAGCCTGTAAAAGCAGCAACGTATCGGCTACGCGGCGGCGCAAAGAATTGTAAGCCATCCCGAGCAGTTTTTTTTCGTGGTCACTTACGCGGCTAGACATCAACTTGATAAATTTTAGGCTTACCTCCAAATCATCAGAAATCACTTTTAAGAAATCAGCTTTAGGAATATAGATTAATTCTGAGTCTACAATGGTCACGGCCGAATCGGTGTAATCGGTGTGCATAAATAAGGAAAGATACCCAAAGAAATCGCCAGGATGATAAAGCCCCGTAATAAACTCTTTGCCGTCACCATTGGTACGAACAGTTTTTACTTGCCCTGATTTGAGATAAAACAATCGAATGGGCTCATCGCCCTCCAAATAAACGTATTGCTTTTTGGGGATAACGTGCGGCTTTCTGTCGGTTGTGAAGCTTTGAAATTTGCCTTCATGATAAGTTTCCTGTAAAAAACGGTTCAGATTATCCTCCTGCACCAGGGGAACGGGTACGGGATTAGCTGGCGGTTTGAGATGAGAAATCCGGTTCAATCGAACCTCAATAGACCGCAGCAAATCACTTTCGTCAAAGGGTTTCATCAAATAATCATCTGCCCCTAAATCCATGCCTTTACGCAAATCAGTGCGCTCAGTTTTGGCCGTCAAAAAGATAAAAGGAGTTCCCGCCAGTTCAGGATTTTTGTTTAAAATTTGCAACACTCCGTACCCATCCAATACAGGCATCATAATATCACAAATCACCAAATCGGGCTTAACGGCAAGGGCTTTCTCAACCCCAACTTTTCCATTCTCGGCCACATGAACCTCATAACCAGCCAATTCAAGAATATCGGCGGTGTTTTCACGAATGATTTCGTTGTCTTCAATCAATAAAATTGTTTTCATAGGGTAAAGTTATGGTAACGGTAGTTCCTTGATTCAAGACACTCGCCAGCTTTATATCTCCACCCAAAAGATTGACATATTGCCCTACAATATGCAGCCCCAGCCCAGTGCCAGAAATATTAGCGGCGTTTTTGGCTCTGAAGAAACGTTCAAATAAATGTTTTTGGTCTTCTTCCGAAATGCCAATACCGCTGTCCTGCACGGTAAGTGTCAGCAGACCGTCTTTACAAGCTCCCCCCACTGTGATAATCGATTCAGAATCAGAGTATTTTGCGGCATTTGTCAGAAGATTCAGAATGATATTACGCAACAGCGTAGCATCAATAATGATGATATCGGTAGGAGAAAAATGAGACTCAATCGTCTGTCCTGGCTTCAATATCCCTTGCATCACCTCCAGAATTTCATCCACCAGTTGGGGCAAATTCACGCGGTCGGTATGAATTTCTACTTTTCCTTCTTCTAACCTGCCCAACGACAAAAACTCTTCTAGGATTTCGTTGAGGTGATTTACCGATGCACGAATACGCACCAGATGTTTGTGGATTTTATCCTGATTAGCTCCGTCGACGTACTTTTCAACCAATGTGGTGGAGGTTAAAATCGCCGTAAGTGGTGTTCTGAACTCATGGGAAGCCAATGAAACAAAACGCGATTTTAAAGCACCCAACTCACGTTCCCTGTCCAAGGCTTTTGCGAGTTCTTCTTTAGATTTTTCAAGTTGTCGGAGCGTGTTTATGAGGGCGTGGGTTCGATTGGCCACCTTTTGTTCCAGCTCAACATTAAGCTGATTAATCAGTTCATGTTGGGCCTTCAGTTGCAGCTTGGCTTCTTTCTTAAAGATAATGTTGTTGATAAAAGCGATGGCATACAGCTCATCATTCAGGCGAAAGTAACTAAGACTTACCTCAACGGGGAAGTCAACGCCCTCTTTAGAAACGGCTCTCAGGTCATACCCGTTTCCCATCTCCCGCGTTTGGGGGTTGACGTTAAAATTTTTGCGGTGTTGCCGGTGTACATCGATGCGGTCGGAGGGTATCAATTGTTCAATATCCATTGTCGTAAATTCATCCTCCGAATAGTGGAACAGTTTTTCCGCCATTTTATTGGCCGAAATAATCTGTCCATTTTCATTACAAACGATGATTCCGATGGTCGCATTCGAAACAATGGTTTCATATTGACGGATGGATTGCAAAAGGGCAAGTTCAGCTTCATACAATCGATTCAGATTGACAATTCGAACCAAGGCGTTGTTTGTACCTCGGATAAGGGTAATTGTAATACCTCCCCGAAACACTTGCCCCGAAAGGCACTTTACTTCAACTTCTTCATAATGATGCTCCGATTCCATGAGCTTTGCTATTTTTGTAGCAATCTCTGTATCTTCATCATGCGCTGCACGAAACCAAGGGTCCTTGAAATCTGAAAATTTTTGATTACCCGAAAAGCCCATTAATCTTATCCCAGAATGATTAATCCGTAGAAAATGAAATCGTTGTAAATCATAAATTCCTAAGAAATCATTTTCCTGTTCAAAGAGTAAATTCGATAAGTCATTAAAAAGCATATTCCTTGGTTTTCAAATGGTATTTTTCAGAAATTTCTAGCTAAAAACGATATTTTAACGAAGAGGGCGCGGGTAAAACACAGGGGCAGAGTTGACCAAAATCAATTTCGAGGGGCGAGAAATCATTACCTTTGCCCAAGTTAATGATTCGTTTTTATTTTAAAAATAAGCAGGCATGGAGTTCACGGTTTCGCATCCGATTCAGATTCCCTCGCAGTCCGCTGATTTACTTATTTTTATGCCTTCAGCACCGGGAGAAAATACCTTAATTGCTTCGCTAAACTCCTTAGCCGATTTGCTACAAAATCTGCTGGGCACTAGTGTTCATGTCTTCAAAATTGATGAAATGACGTATCCTGGAATTGTTAAGAGTTTTGACATCTTCAAAACTCCCACCTTTGTACTAGTGCAGCGGGGCGTTGAAGTTTGGCGTCAAATCGGCATGACGGATGCCCCGACAATTATCAAAGCGGTAAAAAATCAGTTGACCGACTAGAGCTTGAGACTACGGCCTGCTTTTGATTTGATATGAATTCGGTACACGATAGGATGCACCGTTTTTTCGGTTTCTGTTGATGTTTGATTTAAAGTTCCGGGTTTTTCATTGGCAAACACGGGCACTTTTCGGTTTTTGAGCAAATAAAGGGCGGAGTCGCGCAGTTCATCATGTAATTCTTCAAATTCTCCTTCAATCAACACGCTATGCCAAACGCCAGGGCTGATCATTTCATCAATTTCGAAAGCTACATTCGGGTTTTTTCTTACCATATCAATTTTGGTTCCGGCCCGCGTAATGCCGTAAATGTAAAGCCCATCGTAAAAAAACATGACTGGTTCAATCAATATTCTGTTGTCTGCCGAGCACCCAATTCGCCCGAAATATTGATTGTGCAGCATGTGGTCTATAATTTCCGTTGAAAGTTCAGTCAGCATGGTAAATGGTTTTTAGTAATAGGTTGTATCAAATTAGGACTTATAAAGCCGTTCGTAATACTCCGTCGCCAACCGAAGTGCATCAAAACGCGGGCTTATTTCATTGATTCCAGCTTTTACAATCGTCCACCAAGCATCGGGGGTTTCGTAATAAAGCGGTAAAATCTTGTTTTCAAGGTAATCAAACAGGTTTTTGGCATCAAAATCATCTTGCTCGTGGGTCGGGTTGTTTACGTCGGCTTCAGGTAATATAAATGCATTTTGGCCGTTCACGGCAAATTCAGATACCCAGCCATCGTTCGTTGAACACATCAACGAACCGTTCATAATGGCCGTCATGCCGCTGGTTCCTGAGGCTTCGTGGGTGATGCGCGGCGTATTTAGCCACACATCACCGCCTCTTTTTAGCATTTTTGACAACGACAACTCGTAACCCACCAAAACAGAGCAGTTTACGTAGCGCTTTGACAAATGCACAAGTCGGTCAAATTGGCTAATGCCTACATAATCATAGGGGTAAGGCTTACCCGCCCAAATCAATTGGATGGGATAACGGGTATTGGAAATCAAACGCTCGAAGCGCTCCATATCATTGAGCAATAAATCGGCACGTTTGTACCCTGTTAGTCGTCTTGCCCAAACAATCGTCAGGATATTGGGGTCATACATTTCGCCCGTTTGGTCGGCTACCACTTCAAACAACTCCTTTTTCCAATCCGCTTTTTTTTGCTTTAAGAATTCATCATTACCCGTCTTTGCGGCTTCAATGAAAGAATTATCCGCCCAATAAACCTGACTTTGGGCATTGGTAATGTGAATAATCGGGCTTATGTCTGCCGTATGTTGCCAAATAGATTTACTTATTTTCTCGTGCATCGCTGAGACGGCATTACTGAGTCGAGCCAGTCGCAACGCACCCAACGCATGATTGAAAGAATCTCCCTCTACCCCCGTCAAACTCCTTACTTTGTCTAAAGGCAAATAGTAAAAAAAGCCCATTCGGTCAAGTAAGCGAATATCCGACTGCGGATTGCCGGCTTCTTCGGGTGTGTGCGTTGTAAAAACAACGCGCTCTTTGACCGCCTCAACACTGCTAAATTTTGAATACAAATAAAAAGCTAACGGCAAGGGGTGGCTTTCATTCAAATGATAAACATCTGGGGTTAAATTGAGGGCATCTAGCAACTTTGCTCCCCCAATACCCAGTACCGTATAAGCCGCAATTCGGGTTTCGGGATTGGGGTCATAAAGTCGGTGCGTAATGGTTTGGGCCAAATAATCATTTTGTGGCAAGTCCGTGGTCAGTAGAAAAAGGGGCGCAGTGCCAAAAACCGAAGGGGGTAGATAATAAGCCCCCACCCACACGGGTGCATTGTTAATCAGCACCTGCACCGTAACATTTAGTTTTACCAGAAAACCATAATGTTTTTCCATAAACAAAACATCCATGGTCTGGTCAGCTTTTCTGATTTGGTCATAGTAGCCATACTTCCATAAAATACCAACTCCGATGAGGTTTTGCTTAAGCGCATAGGCCCCCCGCAGATGCGAGCCTGCCAAAAATCCCAACCCACCTGAGTACGTTTTTAAGGGTTGATGAATGGCAAATTCCATCGAAAAATACGCCACGCGCTTGGAATACTCGGCCGTAAAGCCAGTGAAATCGTCGGCGAAACCTGATAATGAATATGTACTCATGCTATTTTGGCACAGGTTTGAAACTTGTAAAAGTGTCCAAACGCGATTTTTTAGAAAAGTAAATTACTAAAATAGAAACTTCCTTCACATGAAGCTAATCACCGAAAAAACTGATTTTTCTCACTCCTAAAAATCAGTTTTCTGAGAAGTACTAAATCCCATTTATCGTTTATTTAACAGGGCTTTGAGCTATGCATTCAAACTCTATTTGGCCTCAATCCTCTCGATATTCAGCATAAAAAAGGGGCTTAATGTGGGGATTTTATTGCGCAACGAGGAATAATTTACCCACTCTCTGATGATTTAAAAGCCATAAAACCAACCTTAATTGGTTGGTTTTATGGCTTTTTTGACTGAGTACGAAAATTTATGTGGGGAAATAATCTCTAATGGGAAAACCCATATTAAATCATATTAAACATAATACCTCAATATATATCGAACATTTTTTACGCCGCTTTAATAATGAGATAGACTGGTTAGAAAAATAGATTTCTGGCCAATTGGATAACTTTCAAACGGATAAAAAATGAATAATTCGACGTTAATATATGCCCTCATTACCCGGGCTACGGGTAAAATTGGAGAATCTTTTGCGCGCATTCTGGCGCGAGAAGGATACAGTTTGGTTTTGGTAGATACCAAACCAGATTTATTACAAAAAGCATGTAACACCATTCAAGAGGAGTTTCCTTCCACCCACACGGTTTGCATTAACAAAGATTTAACCCCCGAATCGGCCTCGTATGAGCTTTATAGGGAAGTAAAAGAACAAAATTTGACCATTGAGCTATTAATCAATAACGAAGAAATCGAACACCTAAAACAAAATCCTGCCTTAAAGCATAACCATGGTTTCTACGGGAAGGATGGTATCCCAACCACCAATACTTTTTTAAAGCACCCCCTAACCATTCTTTTTCTGAAAGAAATGATGGCACAAAATACGGGGAAAATAATGCATTTTATCTCAACCATAAACCGCGCTCGCAACATCCGGTTTTCGACGCATAACTTCGATAAACCACTTATTTTTTCGCTCATTGAGGTATTTCAAAATACCATCCAAGAAAGTCTCATTGAGCTCAATATCCTGAATTCGCAAAAGTATTCCCTGTCTTATACGTCGTTGGATGATTTGGATTTAAGACATAATTAGGGGCCGTACTGGTATAGTATTTTAATTTCGTTTTACCCCATCCACTAAAAAACGAATTCAATGACTCGAAAAATCACGCTTAAAGGATTGTGGGAAGTCTTACTTAATTCATTCAACGGATTTTTAGACGACAATGTGACCAAACTCGGCGGCTCGCTGGCGTACTTTACCGTATTTTCGGTAGGACCGTTGTTGGTGGTTATCATTTCCTTTTCTGGAATTTTTTTGGGGCGCGAAGCCATCGAAGGGCAAATTTATGCGCAGCTAGACAGTTTTCTGGGCAAAGACACGGCCATAGAATTACAGGAAATCATCAAGAAAGCTGCCATAAGTGGTAAAAGTACCACCGCTGCCGCCATCGGAATAGCAACTTTGTTGATAGGAACCACAGGTATTTTTGCCGAAATTCAGGACTCCATCAATAAAATATGGGGCATCAAAGCCAAACCAAAAAAAGGATGGCTCAAAATCATCCAAAACCGTTTTTTATCCTTTTCGGTCATTATCAGTCTTGGGTTTTTACTGGTGGTCTCATTGGCCGTCACTACCATCTTAGACGGATTCAACAATCGGTTGCAGGCCGCATTTCCCGAAGTCACGATTGTGGTGTTTTATATTCTTAATCAGGCGCTTACGTTCATCGTCATCAGCTTACTATTTGCGGTTATTTTCAGGGTTTTGCCCGATGCCAAAATCAAGTGGCACGACGTATTGGCGGGCTCGATGCTCACCGCCCTTTTATTTATGCTCGGCAAGTTTGGTATTTCATTCTACATCAGTAAAACCAACATCGGCAGCATGTACGGTGCCGCTGGCTCGATGGCTATTTTGTTGGTTTGGATCTATTATTCTTCTTTGATTCTCTATTTCGGGGCCGAATTTACGAAGGCCTACGCCATGAAATTTGGCTCGGCCATTTATCCCAATGCGTACGCCATTACCGTCAAAGAAGTAGAGATTGAAAACGGCAAAGATTCTATCCAAACCAACGAAAAAAAAAAGAAAGAACTCATAGATAAGGGCTAGCAATCCAAGCAAACCCTCATAACGCTCTTGCATCCCCCTGTAAAAATTCCCTCAATTTTCTTAAAACTTTCCTGACCTATGTGACAATTATCACGGTAAGGCCCTTTTTGACCGTCTACTTTTGCAGAGTCATTCAACAACTCACTGCAAAAGAAAATGAGCTCAATTGAAATTTTTGGTTTTTCAGCCTCCATTTTTATCGGAATAAGTCTCGGGCTTATCGGTGGCGGCGGTAGCATTCTCACTTTACCCGTTTTGGTCTATTTATTGGGCATCAACCCTGTTCTTTCCACGGCGTATTCCCTTTTCGTGGTCGGCACTACTTCATTGGTTGGTTCGGTCAATTATATGCGCAAAGAATTGGTCAATTATCGCGCCGCGCTGGTTTTTGCGGTTCCTTCTTTTATCACCGTTTTTCTAACCCGCAAATACCTCGTTCCTGCCATTCCTGACTCGTTGTTTTCGGTGGGTGGATTTGAGGTCACCAAAAACATCGGCATCATGATATTCTTTGCCATTGTGATGTTGGCCGCTTCGTATTCGATGATTAAGGAGAAGAAAAAGAATAAAACCGAAGAAACTGGCGAATTGAAATTCAACTATCCTGTCATCGGGCTAGAAGGGGCCGTTGTGGGAGCATTAACGGGCCTTGTGGGGGCTGGCGGCGGTTTTTTAATTATCCCGGCCTTGGTGGTTTTAGCGCATTTGCCCATGAAAATGGCCGTAGGTACTTCGCTGCTTATCATTGCGGCAAAATCACTCATCGGCTTTATCGGCGACGTATCCAACCTCCCCGTCGATTGGCCGTTTCTGCTTGAATTTACCGCTTTCTCCGTCGTCGGAATCTTCGTAGGCTCTTACCTTTCAAAATTCGTCCCGAGCGAAAAACTCAAAAGAGCGTTTGGCTGGTTTGTACTCGTGATGGGCATCGGGATTATTTCAAAAGAAATTTTCTTTAAATAATCAAATAAAATGTGGCTTATGTAATAATTGTCACAGTACGGAGCATCCCCTCAATCTAACTTTGTATCATTAATTCAACAATACTAATCTTAACACAACACAACCATGTTCTTTCAACACATTTATGACAAAACCCTAGCCCAAGCGAGTTACCTTATCGGCTGCCAAAGAACGGGTGAGTCCATGGTCATTGACCCCAAAAGAGATGTAGATACGTACCTTGAAATTGCCAAACAAAACGGTTTGCGCATCACCCATATCACCGAAACCCACATTCACGCCGATTTTCTTTCGGGAGCCCGCGAATTGGCCGCAATCACTGGCGCCAATATGTACCTTTCTGATGAAGGCGGCGAAGGTTGGGAATACGAATTTGACCACATCGGTCTGAAAAACGGAAGTGTAATCAAGGTAGGAAACCTTACGTTTGAAGTCATTCACACCCCCGGCCACACCCCAGAAAGTATTAGTTTCTTACTGACCGACAAACCCGCAAGTGCCAAACCAGTGATGCTTTTTACGGGCGATTTCGTTTTCGTAGGTGACATCGGTCGTCCAGATTTATTGGAAAAAGCCGCAGGCATGAAAGGGACACAAGACGCAGGTGCGCTTCAAATGTACAATTCCATCCAAAAATTTGCCGCTTTACCCGATTATTTGCAGGTATGGCCCGGCCACGGAGCAGGTTCGGCCTGTGGCAAAGCCCTCGGCGCTGTTCCTAGCTCAACGGTGGGTTACGAAAAAATCCGGAATTGGGCGTTTCAGCACGACGATGACCAAAAAGGATTTGTGGATTACCTGCTCGCTGACCAACCCGAGCCGCCCAAGTACTTTGCCATGATGAAAAAGCTCAACAAAGTAGCGCGACCGTTGCTTACGCAGGTACCAACACAAACAAAACTTTCAGGCGATGCTGTAAAAGCCGCCATGGAAAAAGGCATCAAATTGATTGATACCAGAAATAAAGTTGATTTTTCCCAAGGTTTTATTCCTGGAAGCATCAACATTCAGGGAAACAACGCCTTTGCTACGTGGATGGGCTGGTTTGTGAATTACGAAGAGCCGTTTATGTTGGTGGCCAACGACAACCAAATCGAAGACCTCACCCGCAAATTGATGCGCATTGGTTTAGACAACGTACTTGGTTATATTGACGACGTAAACACCCTCGAAATTCCGCTCCAAAAAAGCGAAATCATCGAAATCGACGAATTCAAATCTTACCTCAACCGCGAAGATACGCAGGTAATCGACCTGCGCGGGGTATCGGAATACAATACCGAACATATTGAGGGGGTCGAGAATATTTTTATCGGAACGATTCTCTCCAATTTGGATAAAATCAGTAAAGATAAGCAAGTGGTTATCCATTGTCAGGGTGGAGACCGGGCCGCTATTGGGTATTCACTTTTGGTCAAAAACGGATTCAAAAACGTAAAAAACTATTCGGCAGGGATGAACGAATGGGTCGCGAAAGGAAATCCTACCGCAACCGAATTGGTCGAAGCTGCCGCTTGTTAACCCACTTTATTTTCACTAAATCCCCGACGCGGTAGCATCGGGGATTTTTTTATGGGTTTTAGAGACCATTAAATGACATAAAAGCTGACATCAATCAGTATTTCTGTGTGCTAAAAGTTACAGAAAAGGCTACCAACAGGCGGTAATTTTGTTCTATTAAATCAGCAAAATAAACTTCCTCAAAAGACATGAAAGTAGAACAAATTTACACGGGTTGTTTGGCCGAAGCCGCCTATTACATTGAATCAAACGGCGAAGCCGCCGTCATTGATCCCCTTCGTGATACCAAAGCCTACGTAGAGCGCGCCAAAAAAGAAGGCGTTGACATAAAATACGTGTTCGAAACTCACTTCCACGCCGATTTTGTCTCGGGACACATTGATTTATCCAACGCTACGGGCGCCACCATTGTTTTTGGACCCACCGCCAAGCCCGCATACACAGCCTACGTTGCCAAAGACGGGGAAGAATTTCAGTTGGGCAACGTAAAAATCAAGGCCATTCATACGCCCGGCCATACAATGGAATCAACCTGCTTTTTGTTGATTGATGAAAACGGCAAAGAAACGGCCATTTTCACGGGCGATACCCTGTTTATCGGGGATGTAGGCCGCCCCGATTTGGCGCAGCACGTCATCAGCGATTTGACAGAAGAAAAACTGGCGGGGCATCTTTACGATTCTCTCCGCACCAAAATCATTCCGTTGGCCAACGACATTATCGTCTATCCGGGCCACGGTGCGGGCAGCGCTTGCGGCAAAAAAATGAGTAAAGAAACCACCGACACCCTCGGCAACCAGAAGTTGTTTAATTATGCGCTCAATTTGAATCTGACCAAAGAGCAATTCATAAAAGAGATTTTGACGGGGTTGGTTCCTCCCCCTGCCTATTTTCCCCAAAATGTTTTGATGAACATTCAAGGCTACGAAAGCCTCGAAGATGTCATGCAGCGTGGAAGTCAGGCGCTGACACCCGCCGCTTTTGAAGCCGCCGCCAACGAAACCGAAGCCCTGATTTTGGACGTTCGCGAAGCCCAAACTTTTGCCAAAGGATTTATTCCAAACGCCATCAATATCGGCCTTGACGGGCAGTTTGCTTCGTGGGTAGGTACGCTTATTCCTGATTTAAAACAGCCGATTTTATTGGTGGCCGAAGCGGGCAAAGAGGAAGAAACCATCACGCGTTTGGCCCGGGTGGGCTACGACAACTGCATCGGTTACTTGCAGGGCGGCATGGGCGCTTGGCAAGCAGCAGGTCTGGAGTTGGACAGCGTCACTTCTATTTCGGCCCAAACGTTTTCTGATTTGTTTACCGAAAATCCATCACTAACGGTGTTTGATGTGCGTAAAAAAAGCGAATACGACGCCGAGCACATAGTTGGCGTAGAAAATTTGCCGCTGGATTTTCTGAATGACCACATGGCCCAAATTCCAACCGACAAAACCTTTTATGTTCATTGTGCGGGTGGGTATCGCTCCATGATTGCGATTTCGATTTTAAAAGCCCGGGGCTTTGATAATTTGGTGGATGTAGCGGGTGGTTTTGCGGCCCTCAAAAACGTGGGAAAACTCTCTTTGACCGAATACGTCTGCCCTTCTACTCTATTGTAAATCAATTACTTCCTTTGCAAGAGAGAGCGAATTATTCGTTCTCTCTTTTTTTGTGTAACATATATCACGATGTAAGAAAGTAATAACCGCGATTTTTGTGATAAAATCAACCTAATGGGTCTTTTCTGGCCTATTCAGTATACATTTAAATACCATGAAAGAGTTTTGGAATACGCGTTATCAGGAATCTCAATTTGCATACGGTACCCGACCCAATGAGTTTTTTCAGGAAACCATTGATAAATTACCCGCTGGAAAAATCCTGTTACCCGCTGAAGGTGAAGGCCGAAATGCCGTTTATGCCGCTCGCAAAGGCTGGGAAGTGACCGCGTTTGATTACAGTATTCAAGCCATGCTCAAGACCTTTCAGTTGGCCGAACGCCACGGTGTTACGTTGCAATACAGCGTTAAAGACGTTCAAAATTTCGAACCTGAAACGGCGATTTACGACGCTATTGGCTTGTTTTATACCCATTTTCCCATTCAAATACGCCCCGCGTTTCATCAAAAACTGGTGCAAGCCCTCAAACCCGACGGATACGTTATTTTGGAAGGATTTCACAAAAATCAACAATACTACACCTCTGGCGGCCCCAAAGACGAAGCCCTGCTTTTTTCGTTGGAAGAACTGGAGGCTGAGTTTAAAGGCTTGCGTATTTTGAGTTTGGAAGACAAAGTGGTTGAACTCGATGAAGGGCTTTATCATCAAGGGAAAGCACACGTTGTGCGGATGATTGCGATAAAATCTTAAATCTCCTTAACCATAGAACAATGAAAAATACGCTCAACAATTGGCAACTTTGGCTCATGGCAAGTCTGACGTTGGGATTGGCTCCTTTTCTTCCCGAGCCGCACTTATTTGGTAAAATTCGATGGATACTCGGCGGAGCCGTGGGTATGAAACCCATGGATTGGTTTGATTTTTTTTTACATTTAACACCTTGGCTTTTGCTCCTACGAAGTATCGCGCTAAAATGGATAAAATAGCGCAACCTTAACCACTCGTTAGATGAAACTCCCTACATTTAACTAACTATTTTAATACTGTACATATTCATTTTTTTATTCAATTTTTTCATTGATATGTAACATATATCACATTGAAAGAGATTGAATACCGCTAATTTTGTCCCACCGCCTTTCACAACAATTTGGCAATCATGGAGTCCAACAACCTCGTAGAAACGTTATTACGCTCGCTCAAAATTCTATTAGTCTTACTGCTAACCTCGGCCAGTTTAATGTTCTTTTTAGGATATATTCTGGTCGTTGGTGATTCCAATTCAAACGATAATGCACCCATTGTTGAGCAAAACAATTATGTAAAGCCCGATTCAAACTTTGTGGGTCTTTGGCCTGGCCCCGCCGACTGGCAAAAGTCAAAATTCAACCCAGAACAACAAAAGTTAATCAATTATGGCAAAGAGCTCATTGCGCATACGGCTGACTATCTGGGGCCCAAGGGCAGCGTAAAGCCCATTTCTAACGGCATGAATTGCCAAAACTGCCATTTGCAAGCGGGTGCTCAGCCTTGGGGCAACAACTATTTTGCCGTACAGGCTACCTATCCCAAATTTCGCGAACGGTCGGGAACGAGCGAAAATCAAGTAAAACGCGTCAGCGATTGCTTTGAGCGCAGCCTCAACGGAAAAGCCCCCGACTCGACCAGCCGCGAAATGAAGGCTATTTTGGCCTACATCGAATGGTTAGGGACGGGAGTTCCCAAAAATAAAGCACCCAAAGGCTCAGGAATTTATAAACTAAAAGGGCTCAAAAGAGCCACCGACCCCGTTTTGGGAAAAGTAGTGTATGAACAAAAATGCCAAAGTTGCCATCAGGCAAAAGGCGAAGGTGTATTGGCCGCCGACGGTAAAAGCTATACGTTTCCGCCGCTTTGGGGGCCCAACAGCTACAATATCGGCGCGGGTTTGTACCGCATTTCCAACTTTGCGGGCTATGTAAAATACAACATGCCTTTTGGAGTCACCTACAAAAATGCCCAACTCACCGACGAAGAAGCCTGGGACGTAGCTGCCTATGTTAATTCCATGCCCCGACCTACCAAAGACTTAAGCAAGGATTGGCCCAATATCGACGGCAAGCCCTTCGACCATCCGTTTGGCCCTTATTCCGACCCATTTACCGAAACCCAGCATAAATATGGCCCTTACAAGCCCATCAAGGATTGGAAAGAAAAACACAAAGCCAATAAATCCAAAAAGCCTAGCCTCGCCTCCCTATGAAATCACTCCTTTTTATTTTTGCCTTCACGGGTATTTTGTTTGTAAATCAGGCCATTGGACAAACACCGGAGAAAGAACATCGCATCGTATTTCACTTGGCCTCCGCTGACACCCTTGTGCATAAAGCACTCGTTAAACAACTAGGAAACGTCTTAGATTATTGGAAAACCGCCAAAATCGAAGTTGTTGTTCACAATGCTGGGGTAGGTTTTATGAAAAAAGACGAAGCCATCCTGAGCAAAGAAATTGAACTTCTGAAAGAACGTGGAATCGTCTTTGCCGTTTGTGAAAATACCCTTAAACAACGAAAAATAGCCAAAAACCAGATTTTACCAGCGGCCATTTTTGTCCCCGTCGGGCTGGCAGAAATTGTACTCAGGCAAGAGGAAGGTTGGTCATACATCAAAGCGGGATTTTAACTTAAACCTTTATAAACAATGCCTTCTCGCCGCAAATTCCTCCAATCAGGTTTGTTTACAGGGGCCATTTTGGGAAGTACGCCTCCCCTATCGGCTTCTGAAAAAAACACAAATTCCGAAAAAAGTAACCACGCCAAAAGCGGAACAATTACATTCTTACAAACCACCGACGTTCACTGCCAGCTTCACCCCCACGATGAGCTTTTTTGGGAGAACAACCAACTTACATTTCGTAAAGCAGGAGGCTACGCGCATTTGGCAACGGCCTTGGATGTGTTGCGAAAACAAAACCCGTCGAATACCATCGTCATGGATACGGGCGATATGTTTCAGGGCAGTATGCTTGCCATCAAAACCACAGGCAAAGCGTTTGTTCCGCTTTTGAATGCGCTCAATTATGACCTGTATCTTCCCGGAAACTGGGAAGTGGTGTACAACAAACAAAACATGCAGCACCTGATGGGCGGGCTACTGACGCCCAAAGTCTGCGCCAATATGTACCACGACGCAGGCGACGGCAAACGGGGAAATCTCATTTTTCAACCCTACCAGATTTTCAACCGATTGGGGATTAAAATCGGTTTTTTCGGATATACCGATCCGTTGGTTCCGATTCGTCAATCTCCCATGTACAGTAAAGGAATTATTTACACAAAACCCGAAGAAAGCCTAAAAGAATACGTGACGTTGTTGAAAGAACAAGAACAATGTGATTTTGTAATTTTACTTTCACATTTAGGGCTTAGTCAGCAAATTGCGCTTGGCAATAACCCTGACTGTAAAGGAGTTGACTATATTTTTGGGGCTGATACGCACGAGCGGGTACGAAAACCTATTCAGGCAGAATACACCAAAATTGTGGAACCGGGGGCTTTTGGTTCATTCATCGGCAAACTCGACTTGCGCGTTGAAGACGGAAAAATCACGGGAGACTCTTACGAACTTATTGAAGTTGACCCTAAAAAATATCCCGCCAAAAAGGAAGTACAGGAGTTAATAGAACAAATTGAAAAACCGTATCGTACCGAAATAAATCGCGTGATTGGGTACAGTACTTTACCCTTATACCGAAATTTTGTGGTCGAAAACACCATTGATACTTTAATTGTGGACGCCCTCAAATGGAAGGTTAATCCAGATATAGCCTTGTCAAACGGTTTTCGTTTTTGCCCACCCCTGACCGCCGGCAAAGATGGAAAAGTGGCCATCACCGAAGGTTATCTTTTTGACATGCTCCCCATTGATTCTAACGTCAAAACAGCCAAAGCAACGGGCCAACAACTCATGGAATGGCTCGAAAAAGAATTGCAAAACGTATTTGCCCAAGATGCATCCAAACGTTTTGGAGGCTGGTTGATACGGTTTAAAGGGATGCAAATAGAATTTAAAGCAAAGGAAAGAGTGGGTCAACGGGTGCAAAAAGTGACTATCGGCGGTCAGCCTCTCAATCTTGACAAAACCTACACCTTGTGCGCCTGCGAACGCGACGGTGACCCCGATGATATGCTTTGTCGCCTCAAAGGAGTGAAAGAAGCAAGGCTGACTTCTTATACCCTTCATACGGTGATGAAAGAATATTTGCGGGAATTTTCTCCCGTTACGCCCGCTTTACGCCACGATGCCACCATCCTAGACGCTCCTCAGAATCTTTTAAGTCAAGTTTTTGGGGTAGATTATACCTTTAGGTAACATTTGTCACGGAAGGGCCTTTTTCTAACCTGTACTTTTGTAATGTTATTTCAAAACACTAGGCAGAGAAGAAAATGAATCGCACTTTTTATAGTCTAATATTGTTGTCAGGTATGTTAAGTCGTGTTTATGGACAAGGCATACATAGTCACCGAGAAATAGAAAAAGATACCAATACGTTGAACCACTTTTTTGCCAACGGACGCTTTTACGGTCATGCCCGGTCTTATTGGTCAGGCACCGTAAACGACGGCAATCTGAGTGATGCTTATGCATGGGGGGCTGGGGCTGGAATTGGGTACGAAACGCCCAAATTTTTTAAGCGTTTTCAACTCGGTCTGAGTGGTTTTTTTATGTTTAATATCAAATCCACCGACCTCGCCAAAGCCGACCCACAAACGGGACAAGTCAACCGCTACGAGATTGGACTCTTTGACATTGAGCGCCCCAACGACCACGAAGATTTAGACCGACTGGAGGAGTTATTTATCAAAACCCACTTCGGTAAAAAATCGGTCGTTACCATCGGTCGGCAAATCCCACAGTCGCCCTTTATCAATCCTCAAGACGGACGCATGAGACCCACCCTGACCGAGGCCGCCGTGGTAAACATCAATGAATGGTCAAACCTCAAACTCCACGGCGAATACATTTGGCGGATTTCTCCGCGCTCAACCGTTCGGTGGTTTGAGGTGGGTGAAAGCATGGGTGTTTATCCCGTAGGAGTCGATATAAACGGAAAACCCTCTCAGTACAAAGGACATACGGAATCAAAAGGAGTCGGGATATTGGGCGCAACGTACCGTAAAAAACAATGGTCGATTGAGCTTTGGGATACCTACCTTGAAAACATAACTAACACGGGGTTTCTGAAAGCCGAATGGAAATCAAAAACCGAGGCAGGCAAAAACTGGTTTATAGGGAGTCAATTAGTTAGGCAAAATGCATTGGGCAATGGTGGAAATCCAGACCCGTCGCAGGCTTATACTCAAGCTGGAGCAACGTCGACGGTGATTTCGGGCCGAATCGGGCGGCAATCTACCAAATTTGATTGGTACATAAATGCCACCAGAATCACCGCCGAAGGTCGGTACCTTATGCCGCGAGAATGGGGCCGCGAACCTTTTTATACGTTTATGCCCCGCGAACGAAACGAAGGTTTTGGGGATGTAACGGCTACCAGTATCAATACTTTTTATAAACCTCGGAAGAACCTAAAAATTGAAATCAGCGGCGGGTATTTCCAACTACCCGATACCAAAAATTTCGCACTTAACAAATACGGTATGCCTTCGTACTCTCAAATCAACTTAGGCGTTACGTATCAATTTGAAAAATACCTGAAAGGATTAAACGCCCTGCTTTTGGTTGTTCGAAAAGATGAAATTGGCGAAACATACCAAAACGACCGCTATGTATTCAACAAAGTAAATATGTCTCACTTCAACTTAATTCTCAATTATCACTATTAATTAACATTCGCATGCAACAATTCATTGAACTGATTCGTCAACCTTGGCCGTGGTACGTGGCTGGGCCGCTGATTGGGCTGACCGTCCCCACATTATTATTGATTGGAAACAAATCTTTTGGTATTTCATCCTCACTGCGTCACATTTGCGCCGCCTGTTTTCCCGCCAATATTTCCTTTTTTAAGTATGATTGGAAAAAAGAAATCTGGAATTTGGTCTTCGTACTCGGCGTATTTTTTGGGGGAATGATTGCCACCAACTTTATGGAAAACCCCAACGCTTTCCAACTTTCTGCCAGCACAATGGCTGATTTGCGGGCGTTAGGAATTCAGGATTTTTCGGGATTGATGCCCGCCGACTTGTTTAGCATGGAGGCACTTTTTTCGCTTAAAGGATTCATTTTCTTTGTTTTGGGTGGTTTTATGGTTGGTTTTGGCACTCGCTACGCGGGTGGATGTACTTCAGGGCACGCCATCATGGGGTTGTCAAATCTCCAAGTTCCGTCCCTCATCGCAACCTGCTGTTTTATGGTTGGTGGTTTTACCATGACCCACTTATTAATGCCCTTTATTTTCAAATTATTTTAATTGAAACCCAACACATTAAAGCATACAACAATGAGTTTTCAACAAGTTTCTCCTCCCATTGAGCAAGATGAACAACCCTTCGTCTGTGAAGCTCCCAACGACATGGCGCAGTCCGAAAGTTGGGTCAGTAATATCAAATACCTGATTGTCGGGGTTCTTTTTGGGATTGTTTTTGTCAAAGCCGAAATCATTTCTTGGTTCCGTATTCAGGAAATGTTCCGCCTGCAAAGTTTCCACATGTACGGCGTTATTGGTAGCGCGGTAGTGGTCGGAATGATTTCCGTATTTTTGATTAAGAAATTCAATATCAAGACATTATCTGGCGAAACTATTCAGTTTCACCCCAAGAAATTCCAGCGAGGACAAATCTACGGCGGCCTTATTTTTGGTTTGGGCTGGGCCATTACGGGCGCTTGTCCGGGGCCTTTATTTGCCCAAATCGGCAGTGGTTATATGGCCGTGATTGTCACGTTATTGAGCGCCGTGGCAGGAACGTGGGCCTATGGATATTTTAGGGATAAATTACCCAACTAAGCCCTAAAGAATTACCGCAAAATAATACAGCGAGTCTACGCCAAAATGTGCGCTAGACTCGCTGTATTATTTCAATATTAATTGATGAAAAGTTACTCTGCTTTCATCACTTTCAAAGTCAAACTTTTACCGTTTGATTGAACGTTGAGCAGGTACGAACCCGCCGCCAATTGAGGAACCGAGAGGGTTTGACGATGGGCGCTACTACCGCTCACAAATCGGCTCGATACCGCCACACTTCCCTGCACATTCAGCAATTGCCACTCAACCGTTTTACCAGCCATTCCTTTCACCAAAAGGGTCAATTCTCTTCCAATCACAGGGTTGGGCGCAATCGCCGCCCACACATTAGCATCAGCAGAATCATCTGATTCAAAGGTTTCTGCTCCTACTCTACCGTTGCAATTTTTGGCCAAAACAACCGCCGAGCCGTTCATGTTAGCATCACAACCCGTGGCGGCGTTGATCGCATCAACCGTGTAAGTACCAGCAGGCTGCAATCCAAAACTAATCGCGCTGCCAGTTCCTGCCACCAAAATTCCCGTACTTACATTATTTTTTTTGAGCAAGTAATTGACCCCTGCTTCAGAATCCTCCATCCCTACTTCCACACCAGCGCTACCCACGCAGTAATTTCCACCACCCGAAACCTTAAATTTATCGGGGCGACTGTTGGTGTAAATAATGGCTTCTCCCGTCATTGCCGATGTACAGCCAGTGGTTGAAGTAGCTGAAACCGTATAGGCACCCTGCTCGGTCTGCGTAAATGTTAACGAGCTACCTGTGCCCGCTACCGCGCTGCCCACTGGCGAGCCATTGCGGAGGAGTTGATAGTTTACGTTGGTTTGCGAACCGCTCAGCGTAATAGTGAATGATGGCACAACGCCATTTCCATTGTTTCCGCTGCATTTTCCACCACCGCCTGAAACGCTGAACACTGAAGGTACAAGCGGAGCAGCATTAACCACAACGGGGTTGCTTGCATAGGTTGTAGAGCAAGATGTATTGGCTTTGGAGCGCACTACAAGGGTATAATTTCCCGAAGTCAAACCGCTAAAAGTATTTGATTCCTGCCAACCCATATTATTCAAATTGTACTCCAACGTACCTGTACCCGTGGCGGTAATTACAACACTGCCCGTAGCGGTCAAACAAGTAGGTTGGGTTACTACTACGTTGGTGATTGTGGGCGGTGTGCACAAATTCAGTCCGACCAAAACAGGATCGTGGTCAGAAGCCCGGTAAGGCTCAGTGCTGTACAATGAAGCAACAAGACCTGCTGTTTTAAATTCTGTGTTATAGTCTAAAACGGTAGGCTCGTCAGCATTGATGTGCCATTTTTCGGCCCCCGTTACCTGTGATACAAAGGCAGAACTTCCAAGGGCGTGGTCAAGCGAACCAAGTTGACCATCAAAAACGTACGAATATGAGGTCAAAGGAAGAAGATTTCCGAAACCCGCATTGGCAAAAGTGGTTAGCGGGTCTTCTTTGGCGTATGCATTCAAGTCACCCAGAATAAGGTAATCAGGGTCGGTTGTGCCCGTTGGGTTTGTTAACAACCACGCAGCTACATCCTGTGCCTGACGGGTACGTGTTCCGTTAGAGAGCCCCTGCCCGTCGCCAGAATCGGCATCTCCTGCACCGCCTGAACTGCTACCTTTTGATTTAAAATGGTTTACTACAGCCGTAAACACTTCTCCCGTTGAAACCTGCTGGAATGTTTGCGCCAACGACCGTCTTCCTACCACCGTGAACGAACCCGTACCAAAATCAAAAGGAATGGCCTTTGCATCGCCAACGGGGCTGACCGCCGCTGGTTTATAAATCATTGCAACGGTTATTTCGTCAGTAGAAATATTGCCTGAATTGATAAAACTATAAGTACCCGCACCAGCAATACCGTTTAATCCATTCACTAAATCTTGAATGGCACTCGTGGCTCCAAAACCGTCATTTTCAATTTCCATCAAACCAACTACATCGGCTCCTGAAGCAATGATTGCGTTCAGAATCTTATCCCGTTGACGATTAAATTCGGTAACATTGTCCGCTCCGCGTGAAGTAGGAAATCCACCGCCCGAACCGTTTCCGTTGAAATAGTTGAGCACATTGAAGCTAGCCACTTTCAACGTGCCACCAAGCATAGGCGGCGTAGCTGGGCGGGCATTGGTGGCCATGAAATTAGGGCTGGTCAAGGTCTGGATTCGGTAGCCTTCAAAACGATGGTCTAACACCCCCACCACACTCACGACCTCGTCGCCCGTGCGGAGGGTATTGGAAGCGCTGAGGGGATTTCCACCTCGCCCAAAAATGATTGGGTCAGGGTTTTGTGAACCAACGCCATCATCCAAATAAATCTTTCTTTTGGCAATCTGAGCCAGATAGTCAGAATAACCTGCTACGCTTGGGGTATTAAACTGCGTGTATTGATCCAAACGGGCGTCGGTGCCGGGTTGATTGCTGTCACCGTTTGCGGAGAGCACAAGTTGTCCGAAACGGCCCAATTGAAACAGCTCTGTCACGGTAAGATTTCCCGTGGCGGCGCTCAACTCCACGAGCATACCTTCGTAGCGCTCCAAGTCGTTCACGTCTGATACAGGTAATTGTACGTTGGTAATAGCAGGTAACGTAGCCGCACCCGCATTCTGTACACTCACCAATTCGTTCAATTGGGTTAAGCTGCTTCCGCTTGAGGTAAATTCTGCCGCTTTACCCGTTACTTTTACTTTATCACCGATGTTACCGCTGAAAAGTTGGGCGGGGTCAAAAACAAAAATCCCTTCCGACGTGGCTGGATTGCCGTCGGTATCGGCATCTTCTTCCTGTACATAAAAACCGTTCAAACGCGTTGAACCAAGGAAAGTACGCGTTACAATGCCTTCAATGGCAACCGTTGTGCCCGCAAAAGGCGTCGTGGTGCCACTACCTTGAATTTCGTGTATTTTAGAAACTGCGATATCATCATTTTGAATGGTCCCCTGCCCTTGTGTATCACCCGCAGTCGCGCCAGTTACGTTGGTTACTTTGACAAAAAAGGTTTCGTTTGGCTCGGTGGTTTCGTCGCCATTTACTACCACTTCAAAACTGTAACTGTTTGAGCCTTGTGGGATGGTTTGTCCAGTCAATGATTTTGCTACATAATCACTGCTCGAACTAGCGGTATTATCGTCGGTCGCAATATCAAACGTCACTCCACCTGCTCCCGCAGCTACGTTCAAACTTACCGTAAATGAATAAGTAGTGGTGCCGGTATTGCCTTCTACTTTAGAAACGTCATTGATGTTGAGCGTAGGCGTCACGGGACCGCAGGTAGCGGTGTGCGTTCCTAAGCCACCAAATGTGTCGTTGGCAAAGCCATCCCATTCGGTGGCAGGGTCAAATGCATTACTTCCGTTTACTTCACCACCACAGATGACTGCTTTCCGACGAAGGGTATTGTCGGCGGTAGAGGTTAGCCCCGATCCCCATTCGGTACCAGGGTCATTTCCAATTATACCGATTACGTCAATAATTGTAGTGCCTTTGCGAAGCACAACCACATCATCACCGTTGAACCAACCCGAACCATTGGTTTGATCGGCTTGGGCCAGTATGGTTGTGCTTGCACCTGAATTGGCAATAACAAAAACATCATTACTAGCGACTGTCCCCGTCAAATTAATGGTTAATGTCGAAGCAGTGTTACCGTTAAAATACATCTGAATATTGTACCCGCCATCCGCTAAATTAATGGCACTGCCCGTACCATTATAAATTTCAATGGCTTTGTTGTTGCTGCTTCCTTCAATGTACTCAGAAATAAACAACTCCGTGGGCGCCTGCGACCGAGAGACCGTTGAAACCGTTAACAATAGGGCTAAAAGGCAAAAAGAGCCTAAACGCTGAAGCCAACGCACGGGATTTAAAGGTTGAAAATGGGTTTGGGGTAGTAAAAGTGAAGTCATAAATGGTTTTTTAGAACGTTTGATTTGAGTGAAGTAAAATTATGTTGTCGCGAAAGTACAAACAGTAACATTATCAAAATGTAAATTTTAAAAATAATATACCTAAAAGTCATACCTAAAAAGCTTTAATTATCTTACCAAAATCCCTCCTAGGTATAAAAACTGCTTCTCGTATAACTTAGGGTTGTTTATTTTGTTATTGCGTTTTTGCAAAATCGACGCTTTATCAAGCTTTTCAGCGGAAACTTTTATGGTTACCTCATGATTTCCTGCATTCAAACCGTTAATAATCGTATAGTTCATCCGGTAGTAGGTCGCATATTCATCAAAACGATTGATGTAACGAGGTGGCTCATTGTCGATGTATACTCTGATTTGCCCACTACTCGGCCCTATCACATCCACGATTCCAAAACTTGTTCCCTTGAAGCGTACCTTGATGTACTCCGAAGTGTCATCGGAGGCAATGACGGAGGTCAGAAGCGAGGCGTAAGCTTTTCCTATCACGACTGAATCGACCCTTTGCCAGCCCGAACTTTTTTGGATTTTGTCCAGCGCCAAAAGGCTTGCTTTTTCTAAATTGTTAGGCATTAACGCCTTTTTCAACTTGTGTTTGCCTTTTTTCCCAACCGATTGAAGCTGAATTAGGTGTTTTTTTACGGCTTCTGCGTATACTTTATGCCCTGTTTCAGGGAAAGGATGTACTCCATCCGCCGAAAAAACCATTGGGTCAGTAGTAGAACCAGCCTGACCTTGAAGCACCATTTTTCCCTCAGCAATTAAGTTCACCGCAGGAAAAGCCATTGAAATTGAGGGGATTTGGTAATAATCGGCGACGCCTTCCATCGCCGATGCAGAAACGGGGAATGTACCCCGCTGATAAAATTCCAACTGCGGGCGGGAGAAAGTATACACAAAACAAATATCAATGGAGCGGTTTTGTTGCCAAATTTGGCGGACAATTCCTTCCATTGATTCTTTCACATCCTGCGCCGATTTTCCATTGTCATTGACGGCAAATTCCACAAAAACCAAATCAGGAGCATATTGCAGAACATGGTTTTGCAAGCGATACGCGCCAAAATCGGAGCCGGTCCCACCGATGGCGGCCATGATTTCCACAAATTGTGCTTGGGGATAGTTGCTTTGCAACCATTGGAATGTTTTAGTGCGCCATCCATGATCGGCCCGGGTAATACTCCCACCCAAATAGGCCACTTTTACGGTTTGACCTTTCTGTATTTTATCAAAAAAATGAGGCAAGCCTGCGCGATAGGTTGCCTCAACAGAATTAACTAAAGGTTCGGTTTGTGCAATAGTCCGTATGGCAAAAAGCACCGAACATAGTACAAAAAATAGTTTTTTCATTACGTTTGGGAAAGTACCGATAAATAACGGGTGAATTTTTATCCCAAAAGTACTTCAAACTTCTATTTCTATCCTTTTTTCTCCATTAATTGTTCCTCATTCTGGTTTATTTAATCAACAAACTTGCGTTGACTAGTGGCATTTTCGGTCGGGAAATCTCTTGGAATGGGGATATCGACCTTGCCCGTAGCGGCCCACTGAGCCCCGCGTTGAAGGCAAGTGATAAATCCGACACATTCGACCGAATAATCAACATGTCCGAGTGGCGTATGAAAAACGCGCCCCTTGCCGTATTTGATGGTCATCAACATGGGTTCGTGGCGGTCGGTTCCGCGGTTATCTTTAGGAGAAAAAGCCGTGGCCAATACTTCCATATCTTCGGCGGGCCCGCGCAGGCGGTCATACATTTCGTCTTTGGTGTGCATCCATTTCAGCGGCATTCCTTTCGTAATCGGGTGTTTGGAGTTTCTGACAGTGATTAAAAACTCCTTTTGTGCCCCATGAGAGCCTGCTTTACCAGCCTGCATATCCTTGACCAACTTTCCATTTTGATCGTAGTAAACAAAAGGGCCGTCTTTTTCGCTACGGTCGCCCCAGCCTCCTACCCCGATCATTCGGTTATAGGCAGGCCATTTCGGAAATGAATTATCGGCGGCATGAACGACCACTAAACCACCGCCATTGTTCATAAATTTCTCAAAATCAGCCTGCGTTTCGTCCGACCAAGGGGCCGCATTCCAACCAAAATTACAAACCACTAAATCATACTTAGAGAAATCAGGATGAAAAGCGGAATCCATTTTGGCATTTGCCATTGCTTTGGTGGCAGGCAGTCCTTTGATTTTGTATTTATCAACGAGGTCACCACCGTTCCAAGTGTAATAAGTACGTTGCACATCCACCGAAAATTTACCCGTTTCTTCCAAGTAATCTTTCATCATGTACGTTATTTTGGGCCACTGCTCGTGGTTGTTTTGCCCGTCAACAATCAAGGTTTTGATGATTTTTGGACCTTTTTCTTTTTTGGATTGGGCTTGAGCATTTCCCCACCCCAGCGTGGTCAAAAGCACTAAAAAAACGTAAGTAGGTTTCATGAAAAAAGTGAATGGTTATAATTTCTAATCGATTAAATCTTCCTAAAAAACAGCATTTTTACTCAATACCCTTTACTTTCGGCAAAGGGGCCAGTGGGCGCGCTACCATCGACTAATCCAAAACGACGATAAGCATCCTCCATAATGGCCGCCGTGGCGCTGGCGCCCAAACGTGCAACGCCCATTTTCTGCACTTTCAGAAGCCCGTCAAGGGTACGCACCCCACCCGCGGCTTTGACCAAAACCCCTGGGCCCACGTGGTCGAGCATCAATCGGAGGTCATGCTCAGTGGCGCCTTCGTAGCTGTACTTTCCGTCGCTGCCCTTCACAAAACCGTAGCCAGTAGAGGTTTTTACAAATTCAGCCCCGACTGCCGTACAAATCTCACAAAGTTTGATTTTAAAGGAATCTTCGGGCAAGAAATCATTTTCAAAAATCACCTTCAGAATGGCCCCGTGCTGCTTGCAAGCCGTTTTAACCGCCTGTATTTCCTCTTGCACATAAGTCCAATCATTGGCCAATACCTTTCCGATGTTGACCACCATATCAATCTCAACAGCCCCGTCCTTACAGGCCTGAACAGTTTCGGCGACTTTTATCGAAACGGTACTGTTCCCGTGGGGAAAACCAATCACCGTACCTACCAAAACATCAGTACCTGCCAGCAACTCCGTGGCCATTTTGACCGCATAAGGCTTGATACAAACCGAGGCAACATCGTATTTTAGGGCCAGCTTACAACCTTCCAGTAGTTCTGCATCCGTCAGGGTTGGATGCAGCAGCGAGTGGTCTATCATCTTTGCAAGGCTGCGAATCTTTGCGGTGTTCATAACAATCAAGTTTAATGTAAAATATCATTATAATGGGTTATTTCTGCAAAACAGTTATTCATTTACCATACAAGCGCTGACTTTGTAAATTTTCCCGTCTGTTTTTGTGAAAATATACAATTCACCGTTTAGCCCCTCTCCCAATCTCGCGTCGGTTTTGGCGTAGCCTGTGAGTTCACGTAAAGTTGTCAATTTATCCTCCAGCATAAGCTCTAATTCCTGAATATCGGCCTGCTTTCCAAGGCGGAATTGGTTATTTTCCACGTAAAAAATGCGACCATTGACAATATCCCCGAAAATATACTTGCCTTTGAGGGGCGGAATATTGTTTGAATCATACACAAATCCCCCCGAAATGGCATTGCCTTCGTCGTGGTCGTATTGAGCTGCTGGATAGGTGTATTTGGTCGGAGGCTCATTTTTGGGTAACTGATACACCAAGTTCATTTTTCCGCGGGCGTTCATCACAAAAGTACCTTCCCGCTCGGGCCATCCGTAATCGGCTCCTGGCTTGCCAATATTAATTTCTTCAATCTGGGTATGGCCAATGTCCGTAATCAACATTTTACCATCTGGTGTCCAAATGATGCGATTGGGATTTCTAAAACCACGACAATACACTTCTCCAACCGCGCCTTTGACTTTAACAAATGGATTTGACGCAGGAATCCCGTAGCGCCCGTTTTTACTGTTCTTTCCCAACGGGTTGATGCGTAATACCGAGCTCCAAACGTGCGTTTTATCATTGCATAAAAAAGCGAAACCATTTTCTGTAGCGCCCCCATCCCCCACTCCAATGTACAATAAACCATAGTCAGCACTCCCCACCTTGGCTAGAGGATTGAACGTAATTTCTTGCACTCCGTGGATGGGTGAAACCATATTTACCCGCATCAACTCACGACCTTTGCCCGAAAAAGTCTTGGCATTAGGATTCTCCATTTTCCATTCTCGGAGCACCCATTGTAAGGTTACTTTTATGGAGTCGGCGTACCCAAAATCGGGCGTGGCAGCTTTTCCTTTTTCGGTATGGGTGGTGTAAAAAAGCCCATTACGGTAGAAATCAGGGTGAAAGGCAAAGTTTCCAAATCCAGTCGCTAATCCTGGAGCGTGAATAAATTCAGGAATTTCTTTGGCAATATCCATAAACTCTACAAGCTGATTATCAATCATTTCGTAGAGTTTTCCCCGCAAATCCACGATAAACAAACGGTCTTTTGCTCCCGCCAATTTCAACATCTTATTGATTCTGGCCAAGGGCAATTTTGCCGCTGTCGGGGGAGCGGTAGTTAAATACTCTAATTTTAAGCGTAATCCTGATTTTTCAATTTTTTTTGGGACTGGATTGCTCACAGGCGTTCCTAAATGACTCGAAACAGAAGCGGTAGTTTCAGTTTTTCGTTTGGAATGAATAAACGACATAATTGCCTTAATGTCGGCTTCTGGTAATGCTGTAAAAGCTGGCATTGCCTGCTTATATTCATCAAAAAGCATAGACGCACGGGCATCACCGCTACCGATCATTTCGGGGGCATTTCGGATAAACTTTTTTAGCCATTCTGAGGGCACTACGGTTGTTACGGTCGAAAGTTCGGGGCCGATGCCCTTCTGCAAAAAGTTGTGACACGCCGAACAGTTGTTTTCAAATAAAACCTGTCCTTTGGTAATTATTTTCTTATCCGTTGAATATTCGTCTTCAACTAATCTTTTTTGGGAGCTTTTCGAAGTTGTTTTATTTTCCCCTGCGTAGGAGGTCACGCCCAACAATGCGGTAAAAAATGATATAAAAATGAGCACTCTTGTCGTCAGAATCGATGATGTAATAGTATTAGGGTTGGTAATTTTCATTAGATAATAAAAATAGTTGATTGAAGTATGGATAAAAAAAGGACATTTCTTAATGAAAGAAGATTTAGCCAAAAATCTCCCGAAAACGATTGCAAGATATTATTGGCGGCGTACAAGAATACTTGACATCATGCCTTACATACCTTCGAAAAAACAAAAAAGCTCTCTCGTTTAGGGAGAAAGCCTTCGGTAGATGAGTGTGAAAATGAGGGGTTATGGTTTCAAATCAGTTGTTTTAGTTTCTCTGCCCATTCAATCAATTTATCAACATCTTTCATTCTAACATCCGATGAGGTTCTGATTTTCTCAAATGCTTTTATCAGCATTTTTTTCGTTTCTTCTACCTTTGCTTTGGGCTTATTTTTTACGAATAGAGTCGTTTCTTTTTCGGTGAGTATACCCTCTAGTTTCTCCGTTGAGTCAATGAGTTCGGTTTCCTGTGTCTTGGCTAATTTCTGAATATCAGCTTTACCAATCTTGATTTCACCGCTTAAAACCGCATTTTTAAGGTCATTATCTAGCTTATCAAGCCCCGCGGCAAATTCGGCGTCTCTTAGAATTGTATTTCTGCCAACTTTATATTCTTTGGCTAACTTTTCGGAGGTTGAAAGTGAATTTTTATCATAAGTCCCATTTTGGGAATTATGCTTTTCTCCGTCATTTTCACCATAAGTCCCAGAGTGGGACTTATGGTCATTTCGGTCGTATTTCCCTTTTTCCGTCTTCTCCAAATTATACCTGAGACCCCTAAAATAGGAAGTTTGTTGGGGGGTTAAATTTCGGCGACCCAACTGCAAATCAATCATGTAGTCTTTTACCTCCTTAAGTGACAAAAAAGGCATTAACTGAACGTTGAAATTAATGTTTCGGGCGGTGCAAATACGATAGCGATTGTGCCCATCGACCAGTATGTAGGCTGGGGTATTAGGGGTAAGAGACGCATCATCGACTACACCTTGGGTGGTTTCCCATAACAGTAACGCGTCTTTGCAGCCGTTTTTGATAATATTTTGTTCCAGCTGATTGAGTTCATCCTCGGTAGGAGAGGGGATAAAACTGCGAAGTTCCTCTAAAATTTGAATGTTTTGCTTTATCTGCTCAGAAGTGATGTAGCTGTTATTGAGCGCCTGTTTGGTTTTTTCGCCAATGGCGTTTTTGATGTTGAGCTTAGCCATAGGGATATTATTTTACAATTTGCAGGTAATCAATAAACTCATTACAAAAATCACGGTAATTTTTCGCAGCCTCGGAGTTATCGGCAAATTTGGCAATGGGTCGCTGTAAAATTTGTGATTTTTGAAAGTCAACCAAGTGTTTGATTTCGGTTTTAAAGACCCGAATTGGCACGTTCTCTTTCACGTTTTCTTTGATTCCGTCATGGACGCTGTTTTTCTTCACCATTGTAAACACAATGCCATCAACCTTCAATTCTGAGTTGAGGTTCGTCTTCACCTCCATAACGCGCTGTAGAAGCGAATTAAGGCCCTTTACGGCCGACATTTCGGGTAACAGTGTAATCAAACAGCTGTTGGAAGCATTCATGGCCGAAATCGTCAGTTTATTGAGGGAGGGAGGGCAATCAATCAGCACGTATTCAAATTCGGTAAGTAGAGGTTGAAGTTTGTTCTTTAGACGCAAATCTCCCCCCACACTCAAAATGAGTTGAATCTCGGCATCTGCAAGCTCAATATCTGAGGGTGACAGATAAAGATTCTCTGATATTTCAATGATGGGCAATGGTTGAGCATGATTTAGCAGCGCATGGGCCACCTGCACTTCTGGATTTTCTACACCAAGAATTTGACTGAGATTACCTTGTGGGTCTAGGTCGATAAGCAAGACTTTAAAACCTCTCCTAGCTAATGCTTCCCCTAATGAGGATGTTGTGGTTGTTTTTCCCACTCCCCCTTTGTGATTAATGATGGATATGACTCTGGCTTTTTCGTAAAGGGTGGATGAATAACCGTATTTGGTTAATATGGGGAAGAGCGCAGTAAGATGTTTTTCTGCTAGGTTACGTGAGCCCGCAAGTGCTTGGGCAATGGTTCCCTTTGGAATCCCTGCTTCTTTCTCCAATGCCGACACGGTGAGCGCGGGGTTGTGCTTCAAGAAATTTTCTACTTCTTTTTGACTTATCATACGACTGTTGATTTTGTCATTATTTTTTTACAAAAATAGTTAAAATAGTAATCATTAGTAAAAGTATTTTGACAAAATACTGTAAAAAGTAGTGTAAGGTTTTTGATTTAGGGCCTAAAACAGAATGTGGAATTGAAAAAGGCGGGAAAGAAGTGAAATAGTAACGAACTAATTTTTTAGTTGACCCCCAAATCCATTTTTGATGGGAGCGAATTTTTGTTTTTTGTTTTGTTTTTTGTTGTTCCTTTTTTGTTTTTCCCTAGAAGAAAACTGCATTGATTTTAATTTGAAAATTGGTTAAATTTTTATTTAGAAATTGATGATTAAAATATTGATGATTTAAGGGGATTGTAATTCACTGATAGTCAGTGGCTTGCAGGGTCGAATTCTGTCAAAATGTAGTCGAATTCTGTCAAAATGTAGTCGAATTCTGTCAAAATGTAGTCGAACTCTGTCAAAATGTAGTCGAACTCTGTCAAAATGTAGTAATCTATTCTGTCAAAATGTAGTCGAATTCTGTCAAAATGTAGCCGAACTCTGTCATTAAAAATGTCAGACAGAAATAGTTGACAGAATTAGGAGTCATTGGTTTCTTTGTTGTGTTCTCAGAATAACAATTTTAAATTTTAGGAGTGAAAAGTGATATTTTTTATTTTTTTTAAGAAGTTGTGGAATGTGCGTTTAAAAAAATGAATCACCCCAAATCTAGCTTCTTGCTCAAAGTTCTAATTCTGTCAAAATGTAGTCGATAAATAAGTACAAGTTTGCATAAAGTATTGACCGTCAATTGATTATGTATGGTATTGATTTTGAGAAGGTGATTTTTATCCTAAAAAGTATAAGAAATGAAGGTTTTATGTGGGCAATAGTTCGCTAAAATGCGCTTTACAGTGAATAGAACGCGTTTTTTAGAGCTTGACTGCCTATATTTTAGTTCTAATTCTGTCAAAATGTAGCCCAATTCTGTCAAAAAAACGCAAATTCTGACACAGTTTTGTTTTGACAGAAAAGATTTTTACCTTAGCTTCCAGTAAGTAAAAAAGCAGTCTGCTTGTCCAAAAGAATGAAATTAAAGCACTACAATCGACAGCCTAATGGGGCAATCATGACTCGTCAAAACTTTTCACTATTGGAAAAGCGCGTTTTTTACATCGTGATGAACCAAATAACGGAAACGGATGCCGAACTAAAGCAGAATAAATATTTCAAAATACCCGCAAAACTCATTACTAATAATTATCGTCAGATGCTTGCAATGACGCAATCACTGATGCGAAATTGTCAGATTTGGCTCCGAAATGATGAAGAAAAGGAATTTAGCGCCTACAATGTTTTTTCATCCGCCAAGTACAGTGCCAAGGAAGGGGTGTTTGAAATTGGAGTTTCGTACGAAGTGCTTCCTCACATTGCAAAAATCAAAAGTGGCTACACCGAATACGAACTGGCGATTGCTTTGTCGCTCAACAAAACGTATTCTCAGCGATTGTACGAGATTCTTTCCCGTTGGAAAAATTTTAACGGAGGGGCTTGGTCTGAAATCGCGGTGGATGACCTTAGAGAGTTGATTTCTGCCACCGAAGAAACATACGATGATTTCGGACAATTTAAGCGGCGTGTACTCGACCCAAGTCAGGAAGAAATCTCCGCCAAAACTGACCTCGCATTTTCTTACCAAATCCACAAAACAGGCCGCAAAGTCACCCATATCTCTTTTTTGATTGTGACGCAAGAATCAAAAGCATTGGCCGAGTTGCAAGAAATACGGGATGAATTGGGGCAAATGTCGATGGACGACCGATGGAAATATTTTCAGGAACGGCTCCAGGCGTATGATTTTACCAAGTCGCAGCAAAATAAAATTGTTCAAGACGAAGAACTTGCCAACCGTTTTATCAACGCTGACATAGAAATACAAGCGGGCAAACGCAGTCCTAATAATCCAACCGCCTACATGGCGGTGGTGCTGGGATTTAGTGAAAGCGGTAGGGTAAAAAAGACAAAATTGGGTTAGTATAAATACTAAAACACAAGGTTTTTAAGATTGCTCTCTTTCAGATGGTTACGTTCTAAATATGGTACATAATCATCTGAAAGAGAGTAGCTTTTAATCAAATTCAACAACGGCTTTTATCACGCGTTCTTCGGGCGAATACAGTTTTGTAAAGGTTTCGTGCAGTGTGTCAAAGGTTAATCGGTGGGTGATGTACCCGTCGATGTTAACCAAGCCCGCCTTCAATAAGCGAATCAATTTTGTAAAATCTGTAGCCACTGCGTTTCTGGAAGATTTAAGGGTAATTTCTTTGCGGTGAAAAAGTGGGTCGTGAAAAACAACGTCACCGATAAAAAGGCCGATGTATACAATCGTGCCGCCCTGAGCCACGTATTCAAAACACTTTTGCATTGATTCTTTGTTGCCAGTGGCATCCAAAATCACCGTTGGTAAATCACCGTTAAGCACTTCTTTAAGCGAATTTTCAACAGCGTCATTGAGTTTGATGCAGGCGACCGACGGAAACTTTTCGGCGATGTAATCCAATCGGTTTTGGTTCATATCCAACACCAGCACTTTGGCGGCTTTGAGCAAAGCCATCGCTACCGTTCCGATACCAATGGGGCCTGCACCCACTACCAGCACAATATCATCGGGTTGGATGTCGGCGCGCTCGACGGCATGACTGCCAATGGCCAAGGGCTCAATCATGGCGATTTGGTCAAGGGAGAGTTCATTGGCTGGAAAAACCTGCTGGGCAGGGTAGCTGATGTATTCTTGCATGGCACCGTCTTCGTGAACCCCCAAAACACTCAACGTGCTGCCGCAATTGGTTTTGCCGCGTCGTACAGCCTGGTCTATTTCCTTATTGCGGTACGGCATCACGGCACACCTATCGCCGATTTTTAAGTGGGACACATTTTCTCCCAACGCAATCACCTCGGCCGCGATTTCGTGCCCCAAAATTCTCGGATACGAAAAAAAAGGCTGGTTGCCTTTGTAGGCGTGGAGGTCGGTACCGCAAACCCCCAAGCGTTTTATTTTCAGCAAAACATCGTTTGGTGCAGGAGGTTGGGGGGCTTCTAATTCAATTTTTTTGAGAACTTCGGGTTGCTCTAATACAATTGCTTGCATACGGATGAATGATAAACCGAAAGACCCTAAAAGGGCCTATCAGGGTTTGAAAAATGAATTTTGATTTTGGGTGTATTGGATTAGGGGCTTTAAATCTGACGTAAATTACGGGCATTTTATTCATTTCAACAGCCTGTCATGAGTTCCTTTTTGTGAAAGGATTATTGGCTAAACAATCCTGATTAGCTATAAACATTACTTCAATAATTCTTAAATTGGTTAGAAGTAGTGAATTAATCCCTTTTCCAATTAAAAATCCGAAAGCATGAACCAACGTAAAATAAAAAACTTCGCTTCTTTATCCCTTCTGTTGCTGGCGTTTAACGTAAGTTTTGGGCAACAAGCCCCTAATACACTCTCCAAAAATGAGAAAAAGCAAGGGGTAAAACTGCTCTGGGATGGTAAAACTACCAACGGATGGAGGGGCGCGGCTTTGGATAAATTTCCCGAAAAAGGATGGAAAATAAGCGATGGCGTCCTGAGCGTGGAGCCCTCCGAAGGCAAAGGTGGCGACATAGTCACTACCGAAGCGTTCAGCAATTTTGAGTTAAGCGTTGATTTCAAACTCACCGAAGGCGGCAACAGCGGGATTAAATACTTCGTTGACCCCAATCTGCCCAAGTCGGGGCTGGGACTGGAATTTCAGTTACTGGATGATGACAAACACCCCGACGCCAAAAAGGGCCGCGACGGAAACCGAACCACCGCTTCACTCTATGACATGATTCCAGCAGCAAAAGATAAGCCAGTCAGAAAAATAGGGGAGTGGAATACGGCAAAAATTGTGTCAAAAGGCAATCATACCGAGCACTGGCTCAACGGTGTTAAAGTGCTTGAATATGAGCGCAACAGTGATGAATACCGTCGGTTGATTGCGATGAGCAAATACAAAGATTTGCCTAATTTTGGAACGGGTGAGCGGGGCAGGATTTTGCTGCAATACCACGGCGATCAGGCCTTTTTTAGAAATATCAAAATTCGTCCTTTGTAACACACCAAGCCATAATAAACAAGGCGATTATTCCTCTTAACCTTTAGGCATTGACCAACAGAAGATATGAACAAGTTAACGAATTCTACCCGACGTGAATTTCTCCAATCAACCCCCGGGCTAGTGGGCTTAGCCTTTGCGGGATTTTCATTTGAGGTCAAAAAACCAAACCCTCTTTTTTCGTTTTCGACTTTGGGGTGTCCCAAATGGTCTTTTGATACCATTCTTAATTTCGCGGCGGAGCATCAATACAAAGGGATTGAAATCCGGGGAATTCTTAACGAAATGGATTTAACGAAGTGTCCAGAGTTTAGCAGCGCGGCTCAAATCAAAGAATCGTTGAAAAAAGCAAATGACAAAGGGATAAAAATAGTGGGTTTGGGAGCATCTGCCAATATGCACATTGCTGAGCCGGTTCTTCGTAAAACCAACCTCGACGAAGCCAAACGTTTCATTGATTTGGCCCAGCAATTAAACTGCCCCAACGTACGTGTATTTCCCAACGACTTGCCCAAAGAACAAGATAGAGACAAAACCATTGAGTTGATTATCAATGGTTTGTTGGAGCTAGGAAAATATGCCGAAGGAAAAAATGTGAATGTATTGCTTGAATCTCACGGTAAAGTAGTCGGCAAAGAAATTTTATCTCAAATCATGCAGGCAGCCAAACACCCGCAGATTGGGCTTATCTGGGACGTGGTCAATATGTGGACGGTTACGAAAGAAACGCCGACCGAAGTATATGATAAATTGAAACAATACATCCGTCACGTGCACATTAAAGATGTTAAGGTGGTAGATGGAAAATTGCATTATGTCAGGATCGGTCAAGGTGAAGCACCGTTGGCGGAGGCGATAACGGCACTGGAAAAAAATGGTTACAAAGGTTATTACAGCTTTGAATGGGAAAAACGTTGGCATCCAGAAATTGAAGAACCCGAAGCGGTTTTCCCAGACTACCCCAAAGCAATGAAAAAATATTTCTAGCCGTCAAAAACACCCCAGAAATTGAATTGGGGTTGATTAAGTAAAACAGATAACCCCTCTCTGTTCGCCATGAATAGTGCCTCTGATTATCAAGCCCAAAAGATTTCAACGTCCATCGCAATCGACGGAAACGTGACCAAGGATGTTTGGAAAAATGCCCAATGGAGCAAAAGATTGGTGGATATGGTGACGGGTGCCCCAGGAATGTACAACACCCAAACGGCGGTTCTTTGGAACGAGACCCATTTGTACATTGCCTTTGTCGCGGAGGAGCCTTTTGTAGAGGCTTACCAAACCGAGCGAGATAGCATTGTTTTTTTGGAAAATGACTTAGAAGTATTTATTGATGGCGGTGATTGTTATTATGAGCTGGAAATCAACGCGGCAAACACCATTTACGAAGTATTTTTTATTTGGAAAGATGCCTACAACAAAGGCAGCAAATTTGATATTCCGTCTTTTGATGTCCATCAGCCGCAGGCGTACACTTTTGGCGGTGATTACGATAGGAGCGGGGTCTCGTTTTGGAAAGGCACGAACCCACGTGGGATTCGCTGGGCGTTTACCAATTTTGACCTGCCTGGATTGGAAACGGCGGTGCAAATTGACGGCACATTGAACGATAACTCCGACGTTGACAAAGGTTGGAGCTTGGAGATTTCTATTCCTTGGAGCAGTTTGCATCTCTTGGCCAATGGGCGTTCTCTTCCGCCCACCAACGGGGACATTTGGACGATGTTTTTGGGTAGATTTCAAAAATTGACGGCCGGGGGAAAAGAGGTGCAGCCCCACCCCGCAATGTCGCTCACCCCGCATGGTATCTACGATACTCATTTACCCGAAAAATGGAGCCGAATTGCGTTTATAGAATAGAAACTTTTGGTAAAATAGGCTCTTATAGTTTAAAAAGCCCTTTTGATTTTGTTTATTGATATTGATGGGTTAACTCAATAACTCTTCTGCGCTTGGGTAACCCGACGGATTTGGTACCTGCTACCGCCGATTTTTGTTGGGTTTTCTATCCATCCTTTTTATCCAAATTATCAGACTATTCAAACACTTCTACGGATGAAAATCAAATCTATCACCACCATTTTTCTTTGTTTATTTTCCATTGTTTCATTGGCTCAAAGCGATTGGAAAAAGCTTACTACCGTAGAAGAAGTATGTGCGGCTTATCCCGAACAAATTAACTTTATTTTTCAAAACCTGAATTTGGAGTATCTGGGGTTAGAGGAGGTAAAAAAAGCTTATTTGTCAAATAACTTACCTTTGGCAGGCCGCCATTTATTAGCGTATTATGCCAAATCGAAGCGCGTACTTCCACGCCAGAAATTACCACTTAAATCATTGAAAACGAGGGCGGATGCCGACTCCATCGTGAAGGATGTTTTCACCTTTCAGGAGGTGAAGGGTAAGACTCCGCGCCTACCCGACGGACATTTAAAATGGGCGCATACTGGCCCCGAAAATGATTTGGAATGGGCGTGGGCGCTCAACCGCCATTACCCCATACGGGACGTGATTGAGGCATATTTTGAAACGGGTAACCTTCAGTATCTGCAATATGTAGATTCATTTGTAAAAAGTTGGGTCATTAGCAGTTGGCCTTATCCTGCCAAAAACAGCCGAACAGCCATGTGGCGTGGTCTGGAAGTAAGCTTTCGGGAAAAAGTATGGGAGAAAGTTTTTTATGAATTATGGAATACGGAGCAAATCAGCCCTGCCACTCAATTGTTGATACTGAGCAGCTTGCCACTCCATGCGCACTACGCCCGAAATTTTCACGCGCAGGGAAACTGGCTCACCATGGAAATGTCGGGCCTTGCGGTAGTGGCAACGGCGTGGCCTGAGTTGAAAGAATCCCCCTCGTGGCTCGACTACTCCATCAAAGCCATGACCGCAAGCATGAAAGAACAGGTGTACCCCGATGGCACTCAAACAGAACTATCTTCAAGTTATCATTACGTAGCGCTTTTGAATTTTAATCAATTTGCCGAAACCTGTCAAAAAGCGGGGGTGGTACTTTCTGAGTATTACAACAAAACCTTGCAGGATATGTGGAACTACCTCGCCATGACAATCCGACCTGATGGTTTTGGGGTATTGAATAACGATTCAGACTTGAACAATAATCGACAAAATGTACTAGAGGCAGCCCAAAAATACGAGCGTTCTGATTGGAGATACGTCGTATCAAACGGTACCAAAGGGACAAAGCCCAACGCCGCGCCTTCGGTATTTTTCCCTTGGGCGGGGCAGTTGATTTCGCGAAGTGGGTACGGCGAAAAAGCGCATTGGTCGTTTTTGGACGTAGGCCCCTGGGGAAGCGGGCATCAGCACAATGACAAGCTCCATTTATCAGTAGTAGCCTACGGCCGCGATTTGTTGGTGGATGCGGGTAGATTTGCGTATACGGGAAGTGTGGCGCAGAAATTTAGAAAATATGCCTTGGGTAGTCAAGGGCACAATTTGGTTTTGGTGGATGGAAAGGGGCAAGCCGCAGGCCCCAAAGTGACGACTGAACCAACCCCTGAAAACCATTTTTTTATCGGAAAAGACCACGATTATGGCTCGGGAAAGATGAGCTCATTCGCCGATTTAGAAGGTACGTTTGAACATACCCGCTCGGTGGTGTACCTGCGCGATAAGTTTTGGGTGGTGGCCGACCAATTAAAAACAGACCGCCCCCGCACCATCGAAACCCTTTGGCATTGGCACCCTGATTGCACCGTTGAAATCGATGCCAATGGGAATATGTTCACCAAAAACGACTACGGTAACCTCCAAATAATCCCCGTTGATACGCGAGGATGGCAGATGACTCTGGTCAAAGGACAGGAAAGCCCCACGATTCAGGGGTGGTATAGCCGAGTTTACAACGCGTATGTGCCCAATCCTACGGGTATTTATTCGCGTAAACTACCCGCCGATGACACTTTCGTTTGGATTTTGTGGCCGTCCGAGGGAAAAGGGCCCAAGTTAAAAACCTCGATTTTATCAAAAACCGACGACCATGTCATGGTGAAGGTGACCGAGTCTGGCAAAGGTTCGTGGGTGGTGCGCGTGCCGTTTCTGGATCGCAACGGTGTGGTGATAAAATCAGAAAAAGAGTAAGAGTTTCCGACAAAAACAGAATAGTCATGAGAAACCTCGTCGTATTGTGTTTCATGATAAGCACTGGGCTGATGGCTCAAGGCGTAAATACTTGCCGAGCCGAACTCAAAAACGATACGTTAATTATTGAAAATCAATTAATTGAACGTAAATATTTTTGGAATGGAGGAAACTTAATCACCTGCTCTTTGACCGATAAAACCAGCGGGAAGGTCTGGAAAATGAATACAAAAAAAGCAGATTTGGACTTTCCTGGACAATCTGAAGTAGGTGAAAAAGCCCAGTTTTCTGCCAAAATAGTCCCTGAAAATGCCGTAACGCCCGCGCATCTGGAAGCTGAAATTACCTATACGTTGGATAGGTTAGAGATAAAACGGGTGTTGCGGGTGTATCCCAATTGCGCGGTTATTGCCTGCAATTTGTACTATCGAGGCTCTACCATTGCGTTTTGGCTGCAAGCTGGAATTAATTTGGCCGATATGGTTAATCTCGAACAACTCGTCTCGAACAACACCGTCACCAATGCGCCGGTCATCGAAAAATTAGAACTTCCCGGCAAACATTGGCAACTCAATACCGTCGAGTTTTCGGACATCACCGACCGCTTCAATAATCTGGTCCATTCGGAAGAATCCATTTCGTACCGCCCCAATCTGTACCGAGGTAATTTACTTTTTGCCCACGACAAAGTGAGCGATGAAGGGATATTTATCCTAAAAGAAGCGCCCACTTCCAACGTCCAGTTGGCGTATCCCGGGGGCGATTTTCTTACTGAATTTGGCACATTCCGAGTCATTGGGGCGGGGCTAAATCCCACTGATTTGCACCCCACCGAATGGCGACGCGGCTATGGTTTTGTCACGGGTGTTTACTCGGGCAACGAGTCAAACCGCTACAAAGCCCTGCGTTTGTACCAACGTAATCTACGAACGCACAAGGCAGGGCGGGATGAAATGGTGCTGATGAATACTTGGGGAGATCGGGGGCAGGATACACGCGTTCGTGAACAATTTGCTTTGGCAGAACTAGAAGCGGGGGCTAAGTTAGGCATTACCCATTTTCAGCTGGACGACGGCTGGCAATCGGGTCGTTCTTCCAATTCGGCGCTCAAAGGGGGCTCGTTAAACAATATTTGGGACAATAAAAATTATTGGGAGCCTCACCCTGAAAAGTTTCCCAAAGGGCTTACACCCGTTCTAAAAAGAGCCAAGGAGCTGGGAATTGAAGTGTGTCTTTGGTTCAATCCAAGTAAAGACAACAGCAATGAATACTGGGAAAAAGATGCCGATGCGCTGATTGGATTGTATCAAAAATACGGAATTCGGACGTTCAAAATTGACGGGGTAAACTTGCCCGATAAATTGGCGGAGGTAAATTTTAGGAAGTTTTTGGATAAAGTAAGCCTCAATACAAATCATAATGTAGTGTTTAACCTTGACGTGACGGCGGGGCGCCGCGGTGGGTATCATTATTTTAATGAATACGGGAATATCTTTCTCGAAAATCGCTATACCGATTGGACCAACTATTATCCCTATACAACCCTTCGTAATTTATGGATGCTTTCTAAGTATGTGCCTGCTCAAAACCTCCAAATCGAGTTTTTGAATAAATGGCGAAACGTGGATAAATATCCAACGAATGACCCTTTTGCTCCTAAAAATTATTCGTTTGATTACCTATTTGCCATCACGATGTTTGCGCAGCCGCTGGCGTGGTTTGAAGGAACAGGTCTGCCAGAAGAAGGCTTTGCTACGGGCAAGCTGATTAAGACATACCTTCAGCATAACACTAAAATTCACGCAGGGCAAATCTTTCCAATCGGTAACGAACCCAACGGAAAGCAATGGGCAGGTTTTCAGTCTATTGGAAATGTAAAAGAAGGTTATATCTTAGTGTTTAGGGAAGACAATGGAGCCGTAAAATCGTCGGTAAAAACGTGGTTTTCGGCGGGGCAGCGCGTCACGTTTACATCGGTGGCGGGTAGCGGAAAATCATTTGATGGACAAGTACTCAACGGGGGGCATGTTGAATTTGAATTGCCCCTCAAAAATAGTTTTGTCTTATATAAGTACGCGGTAAAATGAAAAAATATGTTACTGATTGAGAAGGTTTAAAAAGATAAAAAAGGATGTTTTTGGGGAGGGATTCTAAAACTTTTGACCTTGCTGTATGTTTATTGCTAGGGTTATTGTCCGCAATATTTTCTCAATTGAGGTTGAATGAGAGAATGAAATTATGGTATAGTCCTATGAGATGATTGTAAGGCTAAGATTTAAAAAACACACTATAACATTATAAAAAGCTATGAGACAATATGTTATTTTATTCCTCTTGTTTTTTAGCTTCACTATAAAAACCCATTCTCAGGAGGTCTTGATTGTAGCCGACGAAATTCCTGCCATGCAGGTGTTGGCAAAATCTTTGAAAACACAGGAAGGAATTACGACCAAAATTGTTTTTCAAACCGACTTGCCGCGCTCGTTGGAAGGCTTTAGGGCGGTGATTGTGTACATCCACAAAGACCTAGACTCAGGACCAGAAAAAGCGTTTATTCAATACGCAAAAAATGGCGGTAAACTTATCGTTCTTCACCATTCTATCAGCTCGGCAAAACGAAAAAACAACGAATGGTTTACCTTTTTAGGTATAGATTTACCAAAAAAAGAAGCGGGGGAGGGCGCCTATAAATTCGTTGGCGACATTGCAATGGAGGTGGTCAATCTGGCTCCCAATCATTTTATTACTACCCATAAAATCACCTACGACACTCAAATCCTTTACACCCCCGAAGGTCAGGCACAAGAAAATACACTACCAGGGTTTGTTTTACAAAATACCGAAGCGTTTCTAAACCATAATTTTCAAACCCCGCGCACGGTGTTAATGGGTTTTAAAATGAAAGATACCACGGGCAAAGTATGGATGCAAGACCGCTCGGCGTGGTGTATGCCCGTAGAAAAAGGCTGGATTTTTTACAGTCAACCGGGGCATTCTTACACCGATTTTGAAAACCAAATTTATACCCGCATCATTGCCAATGCCGTGATTTATAAGCTGTAATGGGCGGTGGAAATTAAAGTAAAATTGCCTCAATTTTATTCACTAAACGCCGCCCGATACGACGTTGGGTTCTGATTTTTAAGCATTTTGAAGGCGCGGTTGAAATTAGAGAGATTATGAAACCCACAATCGAAGGCGATTTGCTGAATGCTTTTTTTATTTTCAATCAACATCCTACAGGCGTAACCGATACGTACTTCGGTCAGGAATTGAACGTAGGTTTTTTGGGTGCGGTTTTTGAAATACCGACAAAAATTAGCCACCGACATGTGCGCCAAGGCAGCGGCTTCTTCAATCAAAATTTTGCGATTAAACTGGGAAAGCGTAAATTCATACACGCGGTTGATGGTGTCGGTATCAAACCGGTGATACGAATCAAGAAAACCTTCGCTACTCAAAAAGGCCACTTCTTCCGATTCGGCCAAGGCTTCGAGAATGTTTAAAAATAGCCCTATTCGCTGTATTCCGCTGGGATTCTCAACGAGTTGCGCCATCAACGCACCTACTTTTTCTTTCGTTTTTCCCATTATCCTAAGTCCCCTTTTGGCTTTTTCAAACAGGCGACGGATGTTCTCCATTTCCTTTAATTTTAGAAAATCTGGGCCAAAACAATCGGGCAGAAATTGAACCACCCGGGCTTTGGCCCGCAGGGTGGAATCGGGCAAAAAATAGTTGTTGTCGTTTTTCCAAACGTGGGGTAAATTGCTCCCCACAAAGGTTAAATCGCCTTCTTCAAATTCCTCGATACTATCACCCACAAACCGCGTTCCTCGACTTTCAAGAATATGATTTAACTCAAATTCGGGATGAAAATGCCATTTTTCGTACAAAAAAGGAAGATTATCAATTCGAGCAATGAACGAATAATCGGCCGAAGGATTTACTTTTCGAAGGATTGCCTGCATGAAACTGTATGATATAATTGTATTATTAAATCAATGTAGATGTAAAATTGCTATTATTTCACCGGAAGTAAATAATATTTCACAACTAATGTATTGACTAATCTATTTTCTTTGCATACGATTATTCAACTTAATTGGGATTCTTTTTTTACGAAATATATCCCGATTATCACTTATAAGAATCCCTTACCAATCAACCAAAAAAACTGACCATGAAGCTGTATCCAACGTCGCAGGGCATTGTCATCGAAGCTGACGCCAATTACTACCTTTCGCCCCAAAAAGACTGGGACGCTTATATTAATCGCGACGATTTATTTGACGCCATAACGGCCGAAATCAGTACCCTTTCTCCCGACGCGTCGTTGGCTGAAACCATCAAAACGGATATTTTGCCCCCCATTCGCCAACAGGAAGTATGGGCTTCTGGGGTTACGTACATGAAAAGCCGCGAAGCGCGCATGGAAGAATCCAAAGATGCGGGTGGCGGTGATTTCTACGCCCGGGTTTACGACGCCGACCGTCCAGAGCTTTTTTTCAAAGCTACCGCTGCCCGAACCGTGGGCACGGGTGCGGAAGTGCTGATCAGACGTGATTCAAAATGGAATGTTCCTGAGCCTGAATTGACGCTTTTTGCCACTTCCAATGGGAAAATTGTAGGTTATACCTGCGGCAATGACATGAGCTCGCGCGATATTGAAGGCGAAAACCCGTTGTATTTGCCCCAAGCCAAAAGCTACGATGGTGCCGCAGCCATAGGGCCGTGTTTGTACGTACCCGCCCAACCCATCAACCCAGACGCCCAAATTAGCATTGCCATTGTACGCAACGGAACGAATGTTTTTGAAGGAAATATTTCTATCAATCGAATGAAACGCACTCATACTGAGCTAATTGGATATTTGTTCCGTGAAACCTCTTTTCCTTATGGGGTGTTCTTGATGACGGGCACCGGCTTGGTTCCACCCAACGAATTTACGTTGAACGTGGGCGACGAAGTCAGAATAACCATTGAACATATTGGGACTTTGGTCAACAAAGTCTCACAAAAACCACTTTAAGATGATTTTAGAAGGAAAACAATTGATTGGGTTTGCCGTTTCGGCCGAAGGCGGAAGCGTATTTCAAGCCCCAAATCCTACGACGGGCGAAACGCTTCCTACCCAATACCATAAGGCAACCAAAGCAGAATTGGAATTGGCGGCCCAAAAAGCCTACGACGCTTTTAAAGTTTACCGTAAAAAATCAGGCGTTGAAAAAGCCTTGTTTCTCGAAACCATTGCCGAAGAAATTGAAAATATCGGTGACGCTTTGGTAGAAATTGCCACCGCCGAAACGGGTTTACCCGCGGGGCGGATTCAAGGCGAGCGCGGTCGCACCACGGGGCAGTTGCGCTTGTTTGCGCAATTACTGCGGGAGGGTTCGTGGGTAAATGCCCGCATCGAAACGGCCATTCCCGACCGTCAGCCATTGCCAAAAGTTGATTTACGTATGATGCAGCGTCCTTTAGGACCAGTGGGCGTATTTGGCGCGAGCAATTTTCCGTTGGCATTTTCGGTAGCGGGCGGAGATACGGCTTCCGCGTTGGCGGCGGGGTGTCCCGTGATTGTCAAAGCACACTCGGCGCATCCAGGTACTTCTGAATTGGTCGGCAAAGCCATTCAGCAGGCGGCGATTAAATCGGGTATGCCCGACGGCGTATTTTCGTTGTTGCACGGAAGCGGTACCGAAGTGGGCGCTGCTTTGGTCCAACACCCTTATATTAAGGCCATTGGATTCACGGGTTCGTATCAAGGTGGCATGGCGCTGGTCCAATTGGCGGCCAATCGCCCCGAGCCGATTCCCGTTTATGCCGAGATGGGAAGCACCAATCCCGTGTTTATCTTACCCCAAATCATGAAAGAAAAAGGGGCACAGATTGCGCAGCAATTTGCCGCTTCGGTGACCTTGGGGGTGGGGCAGTTTTGCACCAATCCGGGCATGATTATTGCCAATAAAACAGAAGACTATCAGCCCTTTTTGGCGGATTTAGAAACCCAATTTCAAAATGTTGCGGGTGGGGTGATGCTCACGGGTGGAATCCAAAAGGCTTATACACAAGGAATTGTAAAACACCTTGAAAATGAAAGTGTATCCATCGTGGCAAAGGGAGTAGAGGCAAAAGGCTTTACGGCGGTTCAACCGATTTTGTTTAAAACCGACGCCAACGCTCTTGCCCAAGACCATACGCTTTCGGAAGAAATATTCGGTCCAACCAGCGTGTTGGTAGAAGCCGATAGCAAAGAAGAAATGTTGCGTATTGCCGAAACCATGGAAGGCCACCTCACGGCTACCGTTCACGGTACGCCCGAAGAATTGGCAGAGTATGCGGATTTAATTGATTTATTGGAACAAAAGGTGGGACGTTTACTCATCAACGGTTTCCCAACGGGCGTGGAAGTTTGCCACGCGATGATGCACGGTGGCCCGTTCCCTGCTTCTTCCGATTCGCGGAGTACATCGGTCGGAACGGCTGCTATTTACCGTTTTACCCGTCCCGTCAGTTACCAGAATTTCCCTGAAAATCTGTTGCCTGATGAATTGAAAAATGCCAATCCGTTGGCTATCTGGCGTTTGGTAAACGGTGATTTTCAAAAAGCTTAAAATTTTAATAGGTTAAAAATGAGTAGTTAAAGGGCTTCTACATTGTAGAAGTCCTTACTTAACTTCCTCAAAATCATTCACTCAACTTTTTTTACAATGCACACCTATTTGAGTGTACATCCCAAAGACAACGTTTTAGTTGCGCTACAAAATCTGCCGAAAGGCACTAAAATTGATTTCAATGGTCGGTCGTTTGAATTGGTCATGGATATTCCCGCCAAGCATAAATTTGTGACCGAAGACTTGCCAACGGGCGGCCACGTGACCATGTACGGCGTGTTGGTAGGCAAAGCGACGCAGCCCATTCAAACGGGCGAGCAGGTCACTACCTTCAACCTTAAACATGATTCGGACGAATATTCGGTAAAGAAACGCAAACCCCAATTGGATTGGCACATTCCTGATGTTTCAAAGTGGGAAAACCGAACTTTCATGGGCTATCATCGGTCGGATGGCCAAGTTGGAACGGCCAATTATTGGCTGGTATTACCTTTGGTTTTTTGCGAAAATCGTAATATCCTGAAGCTCAAAGATGCGTTTGACAAAGCCCTTGGCTACGCTTTCCCTGATATTTATCTCCAGCAAACGCAGGAGCTAGTCCAGCTGTTCAAGGCCCAAGGGCCCGAAGGTTTGAGCGAATATACTCCTGGCTATACTTCAGAAAAACCAACGATTCAACCGCTTTTTCCTAATCTGGACGGGATTAAATTCTTGACGCACGAGTCGGGTTGTGGCGAAAACAACCAAGATTCGGCGCTATTGGCGGCGTTGTTTGGGGCGTATGCCAACAATGCCAACGTGGCAGGAATTACGGTGTTGAGCTTGGGTTGTCAGAAAACCCAGTTTGAAGATTTAACGCAAGAAATCAAGAGTCGAAATCCACTGTTTGATAAACCCATTTTGTTTTACGAACAGCAATCCTACGGGACCGAATTCGACATGCTTTCGGCGGCTATCAAGGGTACTTTTCAAGGATTGATTGAAGCCAATAAATCAGAAAGACGGCCCGCCCCGCTTTCTAAACTCAACATCGGACTCAAATGCGGCGGCTCTGATGGTTTTTCGGGGATTTCGGCCAACCCCGTTTTAGGGCATTTGTCCGACATTGTCGTGGCGCTGGGCGGCAGAACTTATCTGGCCGAATTTCCTGAATTGTGCGGCGTGGAGCAGGAACTCATTGACCGTTGCGTGGATGAAGAAAAAGCGCAAAAATTTGAAACCCTCATGCGCGACTACGCCGCCAAAGCCGAAGCCGTGGGCGCAGGTTTTGACATGAACCCGTCGGCAGGAAACATAAAAGATGGCTTGATTACCGACGCCATCAAATCGGCAGGAGCAGCAAAAAAAGGCGGTACAGCGCCCATCGCCGACGTATTGAATTATACCGAGGTTTCAAAAGTCCCAGGTTTACATTTGGTTTGTACGCCCGGCAACGACGTACTTGCCACCACAGGACAAGCGGCTTCAGGCGCTACGATTACGCTGTTCACGACGGGATTGGGAACGCCTACGGGAAACCCCATTTGTCCAATGGTGAAGGTAGCAACCAACACAAAATTGGCCCAGAAAATGTCAGATATTATTGATTTTGACTGCGGCCCGATTATCATCGGTGAAAAAACCATCGAACAAACCGCCGAAGATTTGTTGGATTATTGTATTGATTTGGCAAGCGGAAAATTCAGAACCAAGGCACAACTGCTCGGTCAAGATGACTTTATGCCGTGGAAACGAGGCGTAAGTTTGTAAGATTTTCAATTATTAACTTTCAAAAAGAGGCCGCTTCGAATACTCAAAGCGGCCTCTTTTTTTTCGCGTAAGAAATAAGCTATAACCTAAAAAACCCCTGCGAAAATTCAGATTCAAAATCCAAGTCTTGCGCGCAGTTTGCGCCGAGTCGACCCATGGCATCTGAGCACATGGCCCCGTAGCCGTTGCCACCCGTACAAATGTATTGTTCACGTCCGATTTGGGCAATCAGCGGGCGACGAGATTGGGTGTATTCAATGATGCAGTGTTTGATTTGAAAGGATACGAAATCAATCGTAGGACATAAATCAATCGCCATTTGCTTTAGCACCTCAAATTGATCGGGTAACGGCCCTTGGCAAAACCAACTTTTTATATCTTCCAAATTTGTTAAAAAACGGTCGTCGTTTAGATTGGCACCGAGTTTTAAATAGTATTTTCCATCAGGATAAAGTACGGGTTGTATGCCGTAAATTTCGTCATAAGTATCTGTTTTACAAGTGTATAATATAGAAGGCATCTGCCGTAGTTCTTCAGCCTGAATTTTTGAAACCTCAGCCAAAATGATGGTTTCCGTTTTTATTTCCAGCGGAATGGCAGGCGTATTAAATTGGAAAAAAGGATGAAAAACACCCGTGGCGTACAGTACTTTTTTTGCTCGAAAGGTTTGCGCTTTTCCCGTGGTTACTTCATAAAAATCGGTTTTGTCACTAACGGTTTCTACCACATCGTCGACCCATTTTCCGCCTGCTTTGGCGAAAATAGCCAACTGAGCTTCAATCAATAAACGCGGATTCAAATGTCCCGACAATGCTTTTTCAAAGTACGCAACCGACGGTTTTTGAAAAGAAAAGTAGGGGAAAAGCTGTTCAAGTTGAGCTTCATTCAAGACCTGAAAATCGTTGTCTTTTTTTGCTAACAACTGAAAATCAACCGCTTTTGTGTAATGGTCGTCGGGCAGTAGATCGCTTACGTAGAGGCATCCTTCATTGCCGTAAAAGTTGATGCCTGATTGGTCAACGATGGATTGAAACGCCGCTTGGGTTTGGGCGTTTAGCTTACTCCAATCTTTGGTTTTGCCGATTTTTCGGGTTACTCGCCCCGAATCATAGTGGCTCGAAAATACCTTTGCCTCCTTAAAATCAGCGGGTTGTGGTTCTGCGGGTCCAATCAAAAGCGTTTTTAAACCGTCCGTTTGCAGGTACTTCGCAGCTGGGCAACCAAACAAACCGCGTCCAATCACAATCACATCGTATATTTCTGACATAGCATTTATTAAAACCGCCCAATAAAGCAGCAAAATAAGCCCTTTTGACCGAAGATGTGCAACTTGTTTTGTTGGGAAATAATGAAGGCAATTAAAACGAGAAACCCGCGCGGAGGGTTAAGCGGTTAAAATCTTCGGTCTTTTCAATGTTTAATTGTGTGACCGACGACCGTTGAAACCGATAGCCTGCCCCGATGACAAAACCCGTATTGTTGGTAAATAATATTTTTAAGCCAACTCCCCCCGCAAAGGTAGTGCCACCACCGAAGCGGAGATTGTCGACGTCGTTTGAGGTGGCGTTGAAACCGTAGCCGCCTTCCAAAAAATAGAAAGGTATTTTATCGCCAGTGCGGCTAAAATCTCCCCGGAGGCTAAGCACAACCGGCACAAAGGTTTGGACAGCGTACAAATCTGCACCAATCCCCAAGCCAGTGTAAAACCACTGGTTAAACTTGTAACCGTTGGTGGTTTGAAATGAAAATGCCGAAGTAGTAACCCCATTGGAGGCGCGGTTGCTCATCGCCAATGGGCCTAGTTCAGTGTAGTGCACAAAGCCTTTTTCTTTGTACTTTATATTCGGGTTGGGCGATTTTAAAGGGATTGCTTTTTCAATTTCTGAAGGCTGAAAAACCCATTGGCTTTGGTCGTAAGTTTCAATTCTATAAACGGGGCTTTCTTGCAAAATTTTGCCGCGAATGATAGAGCCATTTTTGAGGTAAAGACTCACGTTTTGGGGAGATTGACCAAAAGTTAACGTACTGTAAAAGAGAGTTATAACGAAAAATAATTTTTGAGGAAAAGGTTTCATGGCAATAACTGAATTAAATGGGTCTTAATTATCCAGCCAGACTTTAAACTCTGGACTTCTTTCTTTGCTGACGTAGGTGTCTTGTTCAAAAGTAGGTTTAAGATAGACCTGAAGGCGGCTGTTGAGGAGGGTTTTTACCTTTTGTACGGCGTCTATCCCCACAATCAATTTTCGGTTGATTCTAAAAAACAACTGTGGATCAAGAATTTCTTCCAAGCTCTCCAAATTATAATCAATCAGGTACTTTCGGCCTTCGTTGGTGACCAAATAAACCACCTTGTCGTCGGCAAAAAAATACGCTACTTCGTTGATGTTTTTAAACTGAATGGTATCCCCAAATTTAACCAAAAATCGATTCTTATATTTTTTGCTCAGGGATTGGATTGTTTGCTTAATACGCTGAATATCAAAGGAAGAAATGCTTTTTCGGTCTTGCATCAGGGTGTGATACTTGGCGAGCGCATTGTTCAATTCGTGTTTATCGATGGGTTTTAATAGATAGTCAATGCTGTTGATTTTGAAGGCTTGCAAGGTGTATTGGTCATAGGCGGTCGTAAAAATGACGGGGCTTTTGACCGATACGCGGTCAAACAAGTTGAAGCATAAACCATCCGATAAATGAATGTCGAGCAGCATCAAGTCGGGTTCGGGGTTGTGTCGGAGCCAGGCGGCGGCATCTTCGACCGACTCTAGCGTTTCAACCACCTCAATGGAAGGGTCAAATTCGTTGAGCAGTTGTGAAGCTCTTTTAGCAGAGAGCGCTTCATCTTCTAAAATCAATACTTTCATGGCTTGTCAATGGCTAAAAGTGGAAAGAAGCTAGTCAATACGTTCAATTTCGGACGAAAAGGCGGGTTTTTTGAGGCGTATCAGCGGAATCGTGACGCTGAATTGTTCGTCGTTTTCCTCAATGAGAATGCCTTTTTGCCCCAAAAATTCGTAACGTTTTGAAATATTGCTTAATCCCAATTTTGTGGATTCTTCTTCATCAACTATTTTCCGTTGCAAATTGTTTTTGACGGTCACCGAAACGCCATCAACGCTGAAGATGTCAATGTGCAATGGTTTACTCTTTGCAATTACGTTGTGTTTGATGGCATTTTCAACCAGCATTTGCAGCGACACTGGTACGATGTACGCTGAGAGGCCCGACGGTGAAATTTGAATATTTATTACTAAACCCGTTTGAAAACGGGTTTTGAGTAAATAGAGATACGATTCGATAAAATTGAGCTCTTCACTCAATTCGATAATTTCCTTTTCATGACTCTTCAACAAGTACCGGTACACCCTCGAAAACTGTCGCACAAATTCCACGGAGGCATTGGCGTCGGTCGGAATTAAAGCACTTAAAACGCTCAGGTTGTTAAATAAAAAGTGCGGATTAACTTGGTTTTTGAGGGATTGTAGTTGAGCCTGTGTACTGATTTTTTTGTAGTTCTCAACTTCCTTGTAGCTGTGTTCGAGTTGAAGATGGTATAAATAAATGATGTGGATAGTGTTCAGAAAGAGATTGATACGAAAGCAAACCATCAGAAAAAGCTTCATCGATAATACCCAATCTTGCCATCGGGAAGAAATGGTCAAATAACAGACGATTCCGCCCAATACAAGGGTGATGAATGATGTAATGAGGATACTTCCCGTAAAATTGTAGGCGATTCTTTTCCAAAATTCTTTGATATTTTTCTCGGAAATGAAATTGTCCCAGATGCGGTTTCCTTCCCAAATTCCGATGACAACCAAGACAAAAAGGGCTAAAATTACTGACTTTGGGGTGCTAATCGGATAATGGTCAAATGCCTCTACTAAAAGCGTATTCAGAAATGAATACAGCCCTAGCAAAATCATGTAAACAAACCGATTGTGAATGGAAAACATAGCGGTTAAAAGGGATTTTGGAATTAAAAAAAGGGCAAACCCCGTTTGATAAAGAAACGAAGCCTGCCCGTTGGTTATTCCTTCAATTAGGGGAGCAATACTTTATCAATTACGTGGACAACTCCGTTGGTGGCCAGAATGTTTGCCGCTGTAATGTTGGAGGCACCGCTGGTTTTTCCTACCACTTTAGCGCCACCCGCCAGGTTAAACGTAACTTTACCCGCAGGGTTGGCGGTAGAAACCTCTCCTGAAACGTTTGGCAAATCGGTTGAGAAAACGCGGCCTGGTACCACGTGATAGAGCAATACGTTGGTCAAAAGAGTTTTGTTGGCAGGATCCAATAAAGCTGACTTAGGCGTAGTTTTGTACAGTTCGGTAAATGCGGCATTGGTTGGCGCAAAAACCGTCAAGCCGTTGGCTGAAGCCGATGAAAGAGCCGTAGCTACTGCTGGGTCGGCGGCTAAAACAAGCGAAACTAACTCCGAAAAATTGCTGTTGCCCTGTGCTACTTGTACTAACGATTGCGTAGGAGGTACAATTACGTTGTCAATCACGTGGATTACGCCATTAGAGGCACTTACATCGGTAGCAATTACTTTAATGTTTCCATTGATAAATACACCATCGGCATTCTTTGAGAGATAAATGTCGTTGTTTGTATTAACGGTTTTTACCGCACCGCTTTTAACATCTGCGGCTTTTACATTCCCACTTAGCACGTGGGTCGTTAAGATGGGCGTGAGTGCTTCTTTAGTCAAACCGTCCAGGCTGGTGATACCCGCTTTGGTAAAAGCGGCGTTATTTGGTGCAAAAACCGTAAATGGGCCCGTTCCCTGCAAAGTAGTCACCAATTCTGCCTTTGATAAGGCGCCAACAAGGGTGGAGAACTGTGGGTCAGCCGAGGCTACGCCCGCGATATTGCCCAACGCTGGGGTCGACGGAGCGTCGTCGTCATCGTTGCAAGCCGTAAATGAGAGCGCCAACACTGCCGCTGCAAGATAGATTTTGAGGGTGTTACTTTTGAGGGTAGTTTTCATGATTGGATGATATTTAACGTTTGAAAAATGGTTGATTTACTGCCTAGAAAAGTCTCGTAGTAGTCAAATCGTTTTTTTTT
>NZ_JAMZEL010000020.1:0-62458 GCF_024158025.1 Runella salmonicolor | reverse complement strand
AATTATAGTCCGATTGGAATCAAATTTAGCAGTTTTAATCGAGCGTTCTGTAAATAACCATTTGTATACAGCCAGCCAAGATTACGCTTGGCTGGCTATTTTTAAACGCTCTTTCCCCCAATTTTTTTACTTTGTGGTTTGAATCATAAAATACACACCAACAAATACCCAATGGAACTAACCAAAATTACCCTTTATCAACTCGAAAATTTCTTGTTGGCTGAATGTGACATCCTACACAACAAAATGGATGCCTCCGACTACAAATATTACCTCTTCGGAATGCTGTTTCTCAGGACTTTCTCATAAAAAGGTAAAGTGGGAATAAGTAGGCATTTTTGAGGTGTTCTAAATTGAGGTGGTTCAATTTATAGGCACAGTGAATTTTCAGAATTTTATAATGCTCATTTTCAAATTATTCAGGGTTTTTATAGCCCAGAGACGAGTGCTTCCTTATCCATTTATAATATATTTCGATGTAGTCGAAGAGTTCTTTCTGAGCGTCACGGACACTCAAAAATGCTCCTCCCTCCAGTAATAAGCGGCCGCATGGGCGGTTCCATCAATAACGACTCTGCAAAAGCATTGTCGTAGGGATCTTCGGCCCGACTCATACTGGGCCTAATATGCCACAAATTTATCAATTCTTTCAACTCAGTCGATATATACTGTCCACGGCACAGGCCGCCCTGCTCGATCTGAATGAATGATTAATCCTGCTAAAGGTTTGGCGCATTGTAAGACCCTTCGTAGCTGAATGATAACCAGTTCATATTCCATCGTTTCACCAACACGCCATCCCACTATTTTGCGTGAAAAAAGCAGGGCGGTCTGTGTCGTCCATCCAGATTGCTAAAAAAGCCCATTCTCCATTGACCAGTGGCAAATAAGTAATATCACTGACAGCGCGGTGTACAGTCCAAACTAACTTAGGAGCTATTGGCAAAGTTTGATCTAACAGCAAATTCGGCCAGTAACCTTTTCCAAGCCTGCTATCAGTCGTGCGTGGCACAAACGATTTTGACTGAATGGCCTTTAAACCAGAGCGTTTCATTAGTACTCTCATCTGATAACGACCAATTATATGGATATCATTTTAAGCATTTCAGCCTTAAAGTCTGCGTCGTATTTGCAACGTTTGAGAGAGTGTTTTTTAGGTTGTATGATCTTGCAAGTTAAGCAAGTTCACTGTACCGATTTATCAGACCATCTCAGATTGATATTTTATAACAGTTTCTATGAGCTTTCTCCAAAATGGAGAAAAGTTATCAAACGCTCATCTGAATGATTGAAGGTGTTGTCAGGGAAGGTTAAAAATAGCTGTTTTATTTCCATTCATTTTCATAATCAACATGATTCCGTCTTAGAAGCCTGTTTTCATCTTTGCCCTAAATTGTGCTTTCAAAACAATATAATTTTCTACATTCCTTTTATGAAACAGATATTGAGAGATATATCAGATAATGTGTTTTTTATCACATATAAATAACGATATAATTACGTTAAAATATCATTTTCATAGTTCTAAATATCTAGATTTATAGAAATATAGAGTACTAGAAATACATTAATCTACAAAAATATTTAGTTCCTTACCTTTCGTAAGGTATGTTACCCTAATAGGCTCAAATTCTTCCTTATACAAATTGTCGACTATATAAGTTATCATTGAAGCGGCGAAGCTGCCGCCGTTCTTTATATTAAAAATAAATTCTTCTTTGCTATTTTTTGGATATAGAGGATCCGTTTTATAATTATCCAGCGAAAGCGCGCTTAAAAAATCACCTTTGTCTTTTCTGATTTGGAGGTATTGAATAAAATTGCTCCTCAATTCTTCATTTCCATTTTCAATTTTTTCAATCGTAAAGGATTCCTTCGCATTGTGAAAGTCAGATCGCAGTTGTTGCTGTTCCAGTTCCAACTGCTGTTGCTGATCAACTTTTGCTTTCACCATTCTTTCCTTTACCCTTACTTCTTCCTTTAGCTTTTTCTTCTTTACTTCCTCTTCATAAAGCGATTTACTGGCCACCATCGTTTGCAAATACCCTCCGACATCCTTGATCTTATTTGCTTTTACCTGCTCCAGTGTATAGCTGATTCCAATATTAATTTGTTCCATTGGGTACAAGGAAAGCCATTTTTCTACAACTTCTACAGCAACGTAGTTACTAACTAATGAATGTATGATTTGAACATCATTCGATTCATTGTTGTGTTCAGCAGGCGGAGTAATGTCAATCAAATCCTTTCTTTCAAATTTCTTTTTATTCTTTATAATTTTAAATCGTAGTGAGGCAACCTTTCTACCTTGCTTAATCTCTTTATCAATGTCAAAGTATAATTCCGAATAGCTTTTAAGTTCTTTTCTGGCTTGTTCAATCACATATTTTTTAAAATCATAATAATTTTTGTACTTGTCTTCGATTTTAAAAAGATGTTTTATTTCATTAACCTGCATTTCAAACCGCCCAAGATTTTCAAACTGCTTGCATAGCTCAAAAAACCTGATGGCATAAGCACTATCAAGCTGAATTATATTACGTATATCGTATACCGTGAAATTTTCTTTCAAATCAAGCAAAAACGGCTTTAACTCAGGATCAAATCTAAATGTGTAACATCCCTTTTTTTTATGATACTTCCAGCTGCTCAATAGATTGGTGCTGAGTCTGATTTCATCATCTTCATAAAAGATAGATTTATTCTTCAATTTCTCTGCCTGGACTTCGATAACTTCATAAATCGCTTTAGTATTAATATTGGCAAACTTTTGAAACTCAGAAATTTGTATTGTAATAGGCTGAAAATCCTCCAGAGACATATCTACCTTAGATATCATGTGCAGCAAAATCTTAAATTGAATGGCTGTTATATCGAATGAAGAATTAATAAGGGGATTTCCCTTTGCCAACTTGTAAGGATCTTTAGATACAGCAAGAATAGCCTTATGCCTTTTGTCGTCTTTTTCGCTCGCCATTTTTGAGAATTATTGAATAACAATCATTGTTTATTATTACAGTTTGGCAAAGATGTAATACAAAAAACGAGTGACAAAATTTATTGCTCGTTTTTTGTATTACAGTTAGACCCTATAAAACTCGTTTTAAATTCATAATACATTGACAATCAAAATATTGTGTTATTTTCATTTGTTGTAAAAAAAGTTAATATTCGCAATAAAACGAGTAACAAAGTGAAAAACTCGTTTTTGACCCTATAAAACTCGTTTTTAACCCTATAAAACTCGTTTTTAAAGTAGTACTTGACCCTATAAAACTCGTTTTTAACCCTATAAAACTCGTTTTTAACCTCATAAATAACTGATAATCAGTGTCTCCAGAGAGGTGTAAAGATTTAAAATATGTTGTTTTTTAAAAGATATAAAACAACAGTGTTGTTGTTGAATTAATTTTTTTAAAAAAAGAACCCTATAAGCGGTCTTTTAATTGTATATTTTATATAATTAATAAAATATACCGTTAGTCGCGACCCTATAAAACTCGTTTTTGGGGATTTAAAACACTGATAAACAATATTTTATGATAGACCTGCGCATAGGACACCTTTTAAAGATCAGTGAACAAAGCCGCGACCCTATAAAACTCGTTTTTAGTTACATATTTCACTGATATTTAGTTTATTAGTACTTTATGATCAAAGGCTCAAACTCAATTTTTTATTGGGTGAGATAATTGGACAAGGCTTCATTTACCATTTCTTTCATACTTTTATCAATATCAAGTCCTTTGGCCTTTAGTTGTTTCATTAACGCCTTTGGTATCCATACGTTAAGCTGTATCTCTTCGACTTTCTCAACAGGATTGACGGTACTAATGGGATTAACTGTTTGTATTGCTACCACCGCAGGTTCTGTTTTTAAACGTTCCGCAAACCCGCTTAATTTATTTTTATAAGTGCTTTTCTCATTCATGGTTCTAGATTTCTATAATTATGTAAATATAGATTAATAAGTTTCTATAAACCTAATTGATTCAGAATTTCATCCGCCAAATGAGCAATTTCTTCTTTAGCCTTTTCATCTTCTGAATTGAACACTCCATTGGTAAGGGCAGACCGAGTATAACTTACACGATCCGACAGGGTTGAATTTAAAAGAGGGATAGAGTAGTCTGCCAATATGCTTTTTACCTCATCGTTCATGCTTGTACGATGCTTTACCATATTCAGTACAATCCCCGCCTTTAAATTGGGATGCCGGCTCTGAACTTGTTTTATAATTTCGATTGTAGCTTTGATAGCGAGTACATCAAAAAAGCCTACTTTCGATGGGACCAAAACATAATCAGCAACAGAAAAAAGTTCATAAAGTTGATTAGTAAGATATGGAGGCGTATCTATGATCAGTAAATCATAAGGAAGTCCCTGTAGATTATCCAGTTTACCCGTGAATGGGACAAAGTGAATGCCCTCTAATTCAGCTTGGATACCTGTCAAGCTGCCCTGTAAGTCAGTATCTAGCACGGCTACTTTTAGCCCTTCTTTAAAACATGCCGCGAGATTGAGGACAATGGTCGTTTTTCCGACCCCTCCCTTTTGATGGGATATTACAATTGTTTTCATTTAGAATTCTATATATATGCATTTATAGATTTATAGAAATACAAATATATAGAATATAGCTTATTGAATAATAGGCTATGATTTTTTATTCAACAATATTTTTCTGAAATGAATATTCCGATGAACCGATTTTCTCCGTTATGGGTGCGGAATAGTCACCCTTTCCATTCCATTAATTTTTGCATTATTTCTTCGGTCATGGGCAGTAGGTCTTTGTAGGTTTCGGGGAGTTGCTCGGTGGTGGTATAGGTAGCGATACCAATCGGCAGCGTAGCGGTTTTGAGCGAATATTCTACCACCGTTCGATTTTTACTTTTGCAGATTATAATACCGATGGCGGGGTTTTCGTGCGGGAGCTTTACGGTGTCATTCAAGACCGATAAATAAAACTCCATTTTTCCTTTATACTCAGGCTCAAACTCCCCGATTTTCAACTCAATGGCAATTAATGATTGTAGTTTTCGATGAAAAAGCAACAGGTCGATCCTGTATTCTTTGTCGTCTACGTGGATTTTATATTGGTTACCGATAAAACTGAAATCTGCCCCAAGTTCTAAGAGAAAATCTCGGATGTTTCGGATGAGTGCCTGTTCGAGTTCGTATTCGCTGTGCTGCTCGGACATCTCCAAAAACCCAAAATTGTATTGGTCTTTTACTGCCAAATAGGCTTGATTTTTGATTTTATCGGGTAATACCTCGTTAAAATTGGTTTGATTGAGCAGGTATTTTTGATAGGTTTTGTTTTCAACCTGATGAATGAGCACATCCTTTGTCCAACCCATTTTTTTGGTGGCAATAGTGTAAAAAAGCCGTTCCTGCGGGTCTTTGCAGCGTTTCAGTATAACGATATGCTTGCTCCAGCTAATTTCTCGTACCATTGGTACGAGATTTATATCTGCCTGATATTCAGTGTAGAACTGGGCCATAAGCCAAAGATTGCCTTCTGAAAACCCCGTCATTTCGGGAAATTCTTTTTGCAGTTCTTTAGATAACGTAGGCACAATGGCTTTGCCCCAACCCATGGCTTGCTTTTCAGCAATGGCTTTGCCGAGTTCCCAATACAAGTTGATAAGCTCAGTATTGACGGCTTTTAGGGCTTCATACTGCGCTTGCCTTACTTTTTGCTTGATTTCGGCAATAAATTGTACCTGAGAATAGCTTATGTCCATGTTGTTTCTTTTCTAACTACTGCACCTTCACTTGCCCGTTCATCAGCATCGGCAACAGCCAATCACGAAGCTCCGAAAGTTGTTGGTTTTCTTTTGTAACCTGCTCTTTCATTTCAAATGCAGGTGTCAATACAGTATCAAATTTTTTTAGGATATTAGAGGATGGTATTACAATTTTTAATTTATTCAGAATTTCAGTAGTTAAACTTGGGACAGCAGTTCCAGCATTCAGTGAAGCTAAATTTAAAGAGTGCAAAAAATAAAATAAAAATTTTCCGATATGAACAATTTTCATTTTTGAAAAAAACATAGTATCCACTGACCAAAATGGTTTATTTAGATAAAACAAATTGCTCAATGTACCTTTTCTTGGAATCAATATTGATTCATAATCATATAGTGCTTTATCTGCATACCTCATAATTCCTCCTGAACCAAAAACAGGTATTGAACCAAAATTTAAATGTTTATGGTCTTTACCGTATTTAATTTCAATCACTTCCCATAATTCCTTCACCTCCCAACCCTCGGGTATCTCTCTCTTCAATTCCTCATTCCAAACCATTGTACCGCCGCTGCTTTTGTAGGGTTTCCCTGCTTCGTTGGGAAAGTCAAACTGCACAAACCAATAATCATACAGCGTTTTGGCCATCGCTTCCAACTCCGTATTGATGCGGTTGTTGAGTTCGATTTTTGCGTTTAAAGCTGTTAGAACCGAGGCAATTTTTTGTTGAGTAGCTAGAGATGGTAGAGGTATTTCAATTAGCCTAAAGTTAGTTGTTGCTTGCGCTAATGCCGGGACTCCTACATGACATTTGTTTGCCAATAATCTTTTTTGTCCTTCTGATGTATGAAAGTAATAGACAAAAAAAGATGGATCAACCAGGTTTTTATTCAATGAGACACGAAATTGACTTTGTGAGATTACGTATTCATCAAATAACGAGTCTTTAGGAATATATGAGATTTGGCCTAATGTTCCTCGATGAGTTATTACTATGTCACCTCTTCTTGCTATTGCTTTTTTGAATGTCTTTGCTTTTTCAGGTGTTACATATTTAAATGTATCTTCTACAAGTTTGAACGATGTTAAATTAGAGCCATTTAAGACAGGAACTCCTTGACTTACAAAATTTTCAACCTTAATATCTGACCCAAAAGGGCCCATTGAAATTTCTTCTATAACAGCAGAAATTTTTGTTAATTTATTACTCATACGTCAACCCTCCCAACTGTTTTTTTATCTCCACTTCCAATGCCTGTGATTCCGCAAAAAGCGCGTTTAAATTCTTTTTAAAGCCTGCCATTTTTTCCTCAAAGGCTTCGGGGGTAATATCGGTGTACTCGATCTTTACTTCAAAATACTGCCCCGCGCTGAAACTGTAGTTTTTCTCCTTGATTTGCTCATAACTCACCACTACCGAGAAATCCTCTTTGGGTTCGTGGTTGTTGAAGGTGTTGATAATCAAATCCTCCTCGTCGTCGCTCAACAGCGTTTTTTGGTTTTTGCCGTCTTTTACGGTGGTGCCCAGCTTGGAGGCGTCCATCAGCACAATGTCGCCTTTGGTGTTGGCTTTGTCAATAAACAAAATGGAAACGTTGGTGCCCGTGGTAGCAAAGATATTGCTCGGCATCGAAACCACGCCCCGGAGCATTTTTTGCTCCACCAAGCGCTCCCGAATGCGCTTTTCAATGCCGCTTTGGGCCGTGATAAAGCCCGTCGGCACTACAATCGCGGCCTTGCCTTTGGGAGCCAACGTGTACATAATATGCTGAATAAAAAGGGGATAGATAGCCATCTTGTCCTTGTCCTTATTGGGCACGTTGGGAAATCCCGCAAAAAAGCGTTCGCTGTTTTGTTTGGTGTCCAGGTCTTCCACATAATCGCTGAAATCCAGCTTAAAGGGCGGATTGGAAACGATGTAATCAAAGGTCATCAGCTTTTCGCCCACCTTATGGTAAGGGTTCCGCAAGGTATTTCCCTGAATGATGTTTTGAATGGAATGCACCAAATTGTTCAGGATCAGGTTGAGGCGCAGCATACTCGACGATTTTTGCGAAATATCCTGCGAGTAAATGGTACAGCGGTCTTCTCCGATGGCGTGGGCCAAATTCATCAACAATGTACCCGAACCCGCCGAAGGGTCATAACAGGTAACGTTGCTCACGGGGCTGTCGACCAAGATAGACGCCATAATCTTAGCCACGGCGTGAGGCGTATAGTACTCGGCGTATTTGCCGCCGCCGTCTTTGTTGTAATCCTTGATGAGGTACTCAAAAATGGTCGAGAAAAAGTCGAATTTTTGATCGAAGATCTTATCAAAATTGAAGTTGACCAACTGATTCACGAGGGCCTTGCAAAAATTATCCCGCTGTGAGCTGTCGGTGATATAATTGCTCAGCTCGTCAAACAGCGTAATCTTGGCCCCAGTACCCGTTTTGACCGAGAAGATTTCGTTGTTAAAAATGGCAATGTCGCGCAGGGTATCGTCAAAAAACTTCGCAAATTCTTCCTGATCCTGTCGGTTGAAGAGGGTAGACAGAAAATGTTCCCGTTTGAGTTTGGCGCTGTCGGGGTTCATCCGGAGCAGCAGCATTTCGTAGTCTTCTTCGGTGTAGTCGGCGATTTCCTTTTCCCAACTTTCAGCTTCCTGCAATGCCGGTACCAACGCTTTGAGTTCATAGGCGAACTTATCGTTCATAAATTTGTAAAGAAAAACTTGGGTAATGATTTTAAACTCATTGCCATCGTTTCCCAATCCATACGAGGTACAAACGCCCTTAAGGTTGTCGATCAATTGTTTCGTTTGTGCCGTAAAATCCTGTGTTACCATTTTTGAACTCCCTGATATTCGTTTAAGTATTCTTTGACCAGACAGCCGTTGATGTATTTGGCGGTGCCGGTGTCTAAATTGATTTTGGTTTTTGTAAAGCTTCCAATGACCGTCTGAATCATTAATTTTTCAAAATAAGCCTCATTTTTTAACATTTGGGTATTGATCAGCACTTTTTCATCGACTTGGCCTTTGATGTACGTGAGTGTTTCGCACAATTCGCTTTCTCTTTTGGAGACATTTCCCCGCTCCATGATTCGTTTATGAACGCGGGCAAACTTCACATCATAGTCGTATTTGGCCTTGAGCAGGTTGTTTTTGCGGTTGAGCTCGGTTACCTTATCGTAGATTTTTTGCAAGGAGCCGATATTGCGTTTCATGTCGTCCTGCGTGATTTCGTCCAGATTCTTTTTGTTAAACAGCCGTTTCAATTCATCGTACAAAGAAATAAACTGCGGGTCGGTTTGGTCAAAATTTTGTCCCAGCGCTTCGCGGGTTTTGCGGAGGGTGTCTTTGAGTTGGTCGGCAATAACCATTTCATCCTCCGAAATTTTCCGAAACATAAACAGCACATTCTCCAATGCGATATTGAGCAGGTTGGTCGTGTCGGTACTGTTTTCGAGGGCTTCTTTTTGGTTCAACAGGTCCAAATGCCTTGCTGTTTCGTTGTAGAGCTGATTCAATTTATGAAAATCAATCTGCTCCAGCATGTCAAAATGCCCGTACAACCGAATCAGGTTATAGAGGTTTTTGGCGGTTTCCAAGGCTTTTTTGATTTCCAGTACCTGCTTTCGGTCCTCAATTTGGCTGATTTGACGCGAGAACAGTTCCGCATTGTTCAGGTCATAGTGAAACAGCTTCTCCTTGATGTCTTTGATTTCTTCTTCGATCTCTTCTTTGGATTTAAAGAGGCTGGAGTAGGTTTCTATTTCGTCGCCCAATTCCGCCTGAAGCTCGTCAAAGTAGGCTTTGTTGGTAGCGTCAAACTCCTTGGTGATGTCGGCAAAATCGACCACGTAGCCGTACTTAAAGGTTTTGTAGGGCCGATTGACGCGGGTCAGGGTTTGGAGCAGATTATGATTTTTGATGACTCGGCCAATGTAAAGTTTCTTCAAACGCTTGGCATCAAAGCCCGTCAGCAGCATATTGTACACAAACAGAAATTCAATTTTCCCGTCTTTAAAATCCTCCACTTCGGCTTTGCGCTCCTCTTTGTCGCCAATGTCGTGCAGAATCAGTGAAGCCGTCAGGTTTTTCTTTTGGCGTTGGGTGTACGGCCCATACTCTGGCACTGGCTCGGCCGCCATTGCATAAGGCTCCACCTGCTCTAAGGTTTTTTGCGAGGTGTTGTATTTGCTGATAAAGATCTCGAACATTTTTCGGGCTTGATCGGCGCTGTCGCATACCACCATGACCCCGATGGTATGATCATTGAATCGTATTCGACTCTTGATAAAGTCCTGAACAATGTAATCCAGCATGGGTTCCACAAACCGAGCATGGGCATATACGATGCGTTTGTCGGCTCCACCTTTTAAGATTTCCACCTCCTTGAGGGCTTGTTTCAACTGAAGCTTATAGCTGGTCTCAATGTCTTCTCGAATCAATTTCAGGGTATAGCCATCAGAAATGGATGCGTTGTAATAGTATTTGTGAATGTACTCGCCAAAGGTAGCCTTTGAGGTACGGTCTTTGGCGATAAGCGGTGTCCCTGTCAACCCAATGAGAATGGCGTTACGGTCTGAGTTGAACAGATTGGCCAGAAAACTGCCTTTAGGGTCATAGCTGCGATGAACTTCATCCAAAAAATAAATGCGCTGCGTGTTGATGTCGTAGTCGTTGGGCCGGAGCACATCCGTATCATCTTTGAATTTCTGGATATTCACGACCGTTACCTCCCGTTTCCCCGAAAAATTATGAATGGCCTGCCGAGTCTTGAAGTCTTTCAGCAATTCATCTCTGGAGTTGACGGTATGTACAACCAACCCCCGGCATGTAAACTCCCGTTTGGCTTGGTCCATCAGGTCGATACGGTCTACGATAAAATAGAATTTGGGAACGATGCTTTTCTGTTGGTACCGATCGGTAAGGTATTTGACATTGTAGTAGGCCAGGGCGGTTTTTCCGCTTCCCTGCGTGTGCCAGATGATGCCTTTTTTTATTCCCTTATTCAAATCGCGTTCAATGGCTTTGGTCGCAAATATCTGCGGATAGCGCATAATGTGCTTTTCCAGCCCTTTTTCCTCCCGCACGTAAGCGATACTGTATTTCAAAAGGAACGCAAAACGGTCTTTGCTGAATAATGATGTCAGTATTCGATTGGTCGGAGTATCTGTTTCTTTATTGGTCAAAAACTCTGGGGAGTGCTTTATGGAGTGTAAGTTGTTGTCTTTCAGAACAAAATTCTCCAAGGTGTCATCTTCGTCGCTGAGCAACGTGGCCAAATCAAATTTTTCTTCCTCCCTGAAGCAGTTAAAGTTTGCCGCAGAGTAGGAAGTCGATGCATAAAAGGCACCTTGAATGGGTTCAATGGATTCAACATCATATTCCATGTTATTGGAAAAGACCAGTACCTGCGAAACATTGATGAATTTGCGAAACTTCTTATTCTTAAAACGGACATTGATTCGGTTACGCTCCTGAAGCACGCCTTCATGGTTGTTAGGTTTCTTAACTTCCACAAACGCCAAAGGCATTCCGTTGATCAGTAGCGTAATATCGGGCCGAAACTCATCATCCCCGTTTTTATAGGTGAGCTCGGTCACCACATGAAATGAATTATTGGTAAAATCCTTAAAGTCAATCAGCTTACTGCCCGAAGTAGCCGTAAGCATTGTATAAAATGCTTCTCCCAAGTCTTCGTTATCTAACTTCAACGAAACGTCTTCAAATAGTCTTTGAACTTCACTTTCCGTTAGTTCAGGATTAATTCGCGATATACTTTCCGCGAAAATATCCGTGAAAATATTGGTACTTTCGTCGCGAGTGGCTTTGGAAAGAGATACATATTCATAGCCTAATCGGCACAGGTGCAGTATAGCGGGTATCTTTACTCGGGTGTTTTCGTTGAAGGCCATAAGAGGTTTAGGTAATCGTTGAGCAGGTCATATAATCCATGAATGAGTGTAAAGATAAAAAAATAAACCTAGTCAAAGGGGGACAGAAGTTGTGGCCTGAAAGCATCACGGCGGTTATTGATGAGCAGGGAAGTGAATTGTTGGTTTGATAAGCTTTGTAAGGTAATACTTGTATACTACTATAACATTCGTCAGAATGTTTTTCTTTCCGAACAGTACTTGTAAAACGCAATTTATAAATCATTTTGCCAAGTAAACTAAGCCAATAATAGTAACTAAACATAAGTAAGAATTCCTGTAAAATATTTGTGTATACAATTGTATGTACAAATGTATATACACCCACTTTTTAACAGAGTACATACTTCACTAAAAACAAAAAACCTATGTTACAGGCATGTAACATAGGTTTTTAAGGAAAATAACATATACCTCTGCATTTTAATTAATACCGAGACTTGTACATACATTTGTGCAGACAATCAGGCAGCCAGCAGGGTTTCTTCTGGTTTTGAAGGAGAATATTGGATGATTTTGGGTCTCATCTTCATGATCGAGGTCCATCGCCAGAAGACAAAGGCCACCACCGCCAAAGCCAGCCCCATCAACCATAGCCTATTTTGTTTTAAAAAACTCATTACCTCTTGGCGGGTGATGGGTTCATCAACGATTTCGGGCGTTACCTGCGCCTGTAATACAACGGGAGAGAGGGAAACTGTGGATTCTTCTGTCTCCGAAATTGCTTCTGCGATTTCTATCGAAGCACTCTTGGCAAGCAACTCAATCAAATCGGACTTGCAGGTGATTTTCTTCCCCTCAAGGGTATGACCCTTAATGTTTTTGAAAAGCGCGGTAAAGGCTTCATTCTTCTCATAGGCTTCCAGCTGGTAACGGAGCTCCTTTATTTGTCCTTCCAGCTCCTGAATTCTTTCTTTATCCAGAGCGGCGGCCTGCACCTGACTGGTCAAATCCTTAAAGCTGACAATGGCTTTTCGGATAAACTCGCTTTCATTGAGGTTTAACTCCTGCGCAAACTCTTTGAGCAGAACTTTGGTGGGTTCATCCACGCGAAAGTTGATGGTTTGATTTTTCATGGTTGTTTTCGTAAACTGTTGTATGACTTTTAAGCAAAGATATTCCTATTTTAATGAATTACGACAAAGGAAACTGATTTAACCATATATGCCTCTTAAAAAAGTGTTCCCGTTAGTTGTGGCGGTAATGGGCTGCGATTTTGTCCCGCCGTGATATTGGTGATCTAAAAGCAGCAATCCATTTAGACAGATGACTGTCTTTTTGATGATTATGAGAGCAGACAACAGATAATTTTCGACCAGTGTTTCAGGTTGTTTTCTTGGGCGAAGTTTGTCCTTTAAGGCTCAAGACCGTAAACCTGTAGGGACAAATGTGTAGACAGTTTTCAGATCAGCTGAAATGGAGGAGAATACACTGTGTTGGTTTAAAAACCGATGTTACAGACCTGTAACATCGGTTTTTAATATATAAGGTAAAATAATGTCTTAGTATATAGGTATCAATTTTTCGTGTATGTACCTTTTTTCGAACCCCTACGTTCCGTTTTTCGGGAGTCGCCATCACGTTTTCGTACTTACGTATCCTTGCGGTATCCTTAAGGTATCATTACGTTTCATTACAGTATCATTACATTGAAACAGGAGTACTTTCCGACCCTGCCGGGTTTTTTAGGATTGTCTTGTCCTGTACAAACAAACGCGGGTCTAATTGTACAATCTGAGCATGATTCTAACAAACATTCAAGTACCCATAATCAAGTGTTTTTAAGGTTATTTTGTAAGATAAACTTGTATACTAATCTATGTATAATTAATTTAAAAAATTGATGGACAAACCTATACAAATGTTGGTTGGCTACCCCAGAGTATCTGCAACCGACCGTAAAGGACTAAAATTTGATTGTATACAGAGATGCTAAATAGCACTTGGGGTTAGTTTATTTCCAGTCCATTCAACTACAGCGGCGTCGGTCTGCCTCAATATTTTAATGAACGTTTCCTGAATTTATTTTTTACGTGTTCGGATTTGTCCTTAACATCAAGAAAATAACCCCAAAATAGCAACACTAACCACATATGCTAAAATCGCTGCGTAATCCGTAGCGAACTATTGACTAATTCGTAGATTGTGAATTAATATCAGGTTCGCTATTGTAACTTTTAATTCGGTTTAGGCGTTCTATCCGTTCTTTCACTATCGGTACATCTTGCCACTTTGTACTTATGTCTTCTCTGAAAAATTCATCAGCTTTATCAATTAGGTTTTGATATTCGACTTTCTGGAGGTTGCGGTAGGCGTTCTCAGCACGGTTCAGGATGATATCGAGAGGTTCGAGAAGTGTTAAAAAAAGCGTTTTTCGTTCTTCTTTCAACTCTTCCCACTTGGCTTGTGCTGCTTGGGGGTTATTGGCTTGTTCATCATTTAAGACCTGAGCCACCTTATCGAGTGCCTCCAAGGTGCGTGGTGTTGATTGATAATAAATAGTTAAAAGGCTGTCGGTCTGGGGAAAGTCGGACAAGATAGGCGTAGAAGATGGCTCTTCAACGATTGTTTCGGTACTATCTTCGGTATTCATCGGGATAGAGTCTGTCGTAACGGTAGAAGTGGGGAAATTTAAATCACTATTCTTGAATCTCCACCATCCCCCCACTGATAAAACCGTTAAGATACCCAGAACCAATAAAGACCTCCACAGATAAGCAGTTGGGCGGACGGGAGTTATTGCCGCTGATTCTTCCTCTACCCTAATATAAAAGAGAGGAAAATGATAGTTTTCTAAGGAACTGCTATCCTTCTGCGAGGAGACCATAAGCAGTGAATTAGGGTCGAAAGAAGGGTTAGCTTCTATATTAATGTACAATATATCTCCCTGTTTGCACTGCAAATTTTTGTATACTAATTGAGCTTTGCCTGCTCTAAGATAACCCACTTGGGTTCTACCGAATGTAAAAACCGATAATTTGCCATCTTCTGTCAGGTTCAATTGAACAAAACGGCTAATAATGTAAGAATTATCTTTGGGATAATCTCTTGATTTTTTAGCCCTGTACTCGTTACGATAGTCAGAATAAGCGCGTTCGAGTGCGGGTATAAAATTGGTTTTATCATAAATCGTCTGGGCATCAAATGACTTGGCAAACGATTGGTGAGAACCCATGACTACTCTTACCAAGTTTTCAGACATATCTTGATGTATATTGGAGCGGAATCCGTGGGTTTGAGGTGTGCTAAATTTCAATGGATTTTGCATGGATTGAGTTAATTTTCAATGGATAAAAGCATACTTTGAACCATTTCTGCAGGTAGTCTGACGTAGTCTATTTCCTCTTGTTCATACTTTTTGATGGCAAATTGGTACGAATCAAGTTCGATGATAAGGCCGTTGTTTTTGACTTTGGAAAATGAACTGAGGCTCTCATCGTTTAAAAAAAGCCGATTGAATGCTGTTTCCCGACCCGAAGCGCATTGTACTTCAATGGTTTTTCCACCATTTTCGACGAAAAAAACGTCTTTATTGGTCTGTTGGAGACGTTGAAAAAGCGCCATAAGCGAATCAGCACGGACTTCTATCAACTGCCTTTTGGTATCCAAAGAGTCTATACGTAATGTTTGGGTAGCCATAGCGATACCTCCTTCGGAGCGGCTAAGCCACCCAAGTGCCAACCCCACCAAAATCAGTATTACTGTTAATACCGCAAATATGATAAGAGAAAAAGTGTTTTGACTTTTCATTAATTCATTGGTTTAATCGTTTGATAAACAGCTACATATTTATTTTAAATCCAGGCGAAGTAATCACCCTTTCTATCAGTTTTCTTATTGTAGTTTTAGCTTCGGTACTCCATCCTCCCTCAGCGGCATCGCTGTAAAACGAGAAATAAAGAATATAAAATTTGTTTTGCTGAACTTGTTCAACTGTCAGCGGCTGCCCATGTAGTGCGTTTTTGCTAATAACTAACAGTAGATTTTTATCTCTCGATTCATTATTGCGGCGGTCACCACTAATAGTGCCTGTTTTGGCGTATAGGTGATAACCTGGAGCCAATCCTTTCAAAAATGGGGCTGTCCCTTTTTCGATGGCATCGTGCATTCCCTGAAAAAGATTTTGTGAATAAAATGACAACAATTGGGCTTCGTCTTGCCAATTTCCCCCTGCCACAAAACGTCCTTTAGTAGTTTCAGAAGGCTGGGTCAAAACTGATGCTTTCAATAATGGATTGAAAGAGAATAAATTGGCTGCCATTTGAGCCATCTTGAGTGGTGTAGCCCGAATCGGATAACCGCCCATTGCAATCTGCGGTATGGCGTTTTGCATGCTTGTGCGGTCAGCCATGTACAAGTGTGACGGCTCAGGAAAACACCAAATGTGCGCGGCTAAGTCAGGAATTTTATCTGTTTCATTGCTAAGGCCTTCCGCTATGTTTTGATTGCCCAATCCTTGCTTGTCGTCTACCCCTTTCTTATTAACCGCCAGCCCGAAATTATCCGTCAATCCCTTGGACATCAGGGAGGCTTTCTCATCCCAATTCGGCATATTCTTTATCCGAAACTTTTGACCACCGTACTCCAGCAATGGAAAGTTGGACTCAGGTTTGGTGGGATGTGCTCCTACCGCTAAAAACGCCGACTCATTGCCCGACTGTAAGCTGGAATGAATGTCTTTCAATTGTGAGGCTGTAAACGACCCCAAATAGGCTATCATGCTATTGTAGGTATTGGTGGAGCGGCTGAGATACTCCAAGTTACTGTGATTGACGAGGTTGTCAGCCCCTACGGTTAAGTTAATGACTTTACCACCAAAATGTTTGATTTTTTGATCACCTTTGTTCCCTACGGGTTCTGTTGGATAGTTGGAAATTCCGCCAAAACGCAGTTGAGGCCAACCCAAATCATACTGTGAGGTAACTGCCCCGTACAAAATTGGCTTGAAAGTAGAAGCTGGGCCGTTAGGCATTTGAATCAAACAACGATTGCCAAACAACTGTCGCTCATTGAATCTCGCAGGGTCGGCAAATTGGGTTGGGTCAAGATACAAATCTTCAATCATCTGCCCATAATCAGCCATACGGTTGGGGTCGAGGCTAGCTTTAGGGTCGGTTTTGTAGTCGTTGAGGGCTTTGATGTGGCCGTTGTTGTCCATCACTACCAAACTAAAGCCACGCTTGTAGTTGAAGTTTCGGTTGGGTTGTCCAAAATAAGCCGCTACCTCATCGTAAACATCACGCATGAGAGAGGGGTCGAGCGTAACGGCTACGTTGCGTTGCCGTTGTTCGGGTTGATTTTTGTAGCTACTTTTAACCATATTGGTAAAAAAATAACTCCATAACGATCGCTCTCGCAAAGGATAAAAATGCTGCGGGCGACCATTGAGCCAGACGTTTTTAGCTAAATAGCCTTCTTCTTTTTGAACAATTTTGAGGGAGGTAATACTGGCTTTTTTATTAGATACGGTCAAAGGTTGAAGGTGGAGCAAGTCACCGGGCCGTAGTGCTATGGCATGACGAGTGTGTTTAGATTGAAGCAAAGACACGCCATTATTGACCACAAAAGCCGACCGTGCCTGGCGTTCTTCACCAACGGTTCGCCCTACTATCAATAAGGGTAATGAATCTTTAGCCCAACCTGCGGGTAGTAAACTCAACCTCACGTTGGTGTTTTCACGCTCCTTAAGAAGCTGTTTATTACCTAAAATTTGAGCATAATCAGCCACAAAATCAGCCGTGTCCAAGCCAGATGTACGCCTTGTGTTTTGGAGTGAGGTAATAGACAGGGTCTTTTGGACCGTAGAAGCAGTCAAGTGTCCCCGCCATGATTGCTGATACACATCTGGACTATTGACATTGTAATAGTAATTATTGACCGCAAACTCGTATAAACCATCGTCGTTTTTACGGAGGTGAAGCAGCAACTCTGACGAGTTTTGTTGTACATAACGTGTCCTAAACGCCTCATAAACACTGAGGTCGAAGCGGCTGTTGCCAAACAAATCAATCCCTTCTTTTTGACGGTAGGTTTCAAACGCCTCCACCACTGCGAGTGGGTTTCGGTTCTTGTAGGGTGTTCCCATTACTTCGCTTTGAAAGTCTTTGAAGGTTTGATTAATGCCCTCAAAGGTGTTGTCAAGACGAGCTACCGTAGCGGCCAAATCAAAGTTGGGGGCTTTGCGTTGGTACGCAACCAGTGAAATAAAGCCAATAAAAACTACCAATTTAAGCGGCCAAAACGCAAACTTGTAGCTCCCCAATTCATCAAAAAAATGGTCTTTACTTTCTTCTTTAGGCAGTGGCCGACCGTAGCCCAGCAAAATCACCACCAAAAATACCCCAAAACTCATGGCCAACGTCAAGAGGCTATTCATGCTCAACAACGGAAAATCTTGCCCAACAAACACCATTCGGTCGGAGGCGGTGAGCCATATCGTAAAAGCCAAGGCAAACAAAAAACAAAGTAGTTCTACCCTCAGCTTAGTGAAACTGAAAAGGGGTGTTTTTTCAATGACAATGACTTGATTTTTCTCTACTTTGTTTGCGTATTTGAACGGGACAAAACTTCGTATCATAAAAACCCACCACGGAGGTTGACTCGGGTTTTGGAAAGGGCTTTGGACACGTACCGCCGCAAATATCAATATACCCAATAAAAACAGTAACTCAATCAAAACCACTTCCGAGTGTTCGGCAATGACATAACGTACTGAAACCAAGTCGGAGATTTGCGTCAAATACGACGACCCCTGCTGAAAATGTGGCACGCGCTGAAAATACTGATAGGGGTTGAAGTGTCCTTTACTGTAAAAATAATTAATAAACCACTGGTTTTGGGCAGCATTGAGCAGGCGACGGTCATTGCCCAAATTAAACTGTTCGTCGGCAATGATGTCGTCGGCAGTGCGGAAACGAATCTCGGCGCGGTACAACATTCGATTTTTGGTAGCCACTATCTCGGCTACTTTATCATCAAACACAAAGGCCAAGGCCATGACCCCTGCCAACCCTCCAATGGCAAGCAGACGGGTAGCTTTGGGCAAAAATCGCTCCTGCCAAACCAACCACCCCAACAATGTGAGTACTAAGCCCATTGCTGCCATCCAGTGCCGAAATACCCATGATAGTAACTCGGGTGAAAAACTAATAAATACGGTCAAAAACAATCCAATAATGATACTTCTACGCGGCCAAACCAGTTTTAGCCATTTGTTTTTTGGAGTTTGGGTTTCCAAATCTGGCAATACCAATGACCGCACAAAGCCATAAATCAACGTAAAAACAATGAAAACAATGGCAAAGCCCGCGTCGCCCACCGCAAACGAAGCAGTGGCCACAAGCCAGTTGAGTTTGCTAATAAAACGGTATTCGGGCGACTTGGCGGCAAATCCGTACTGCCTTGCAGCTCGTCGTTGAAACACCCATTCAATCACAAAATAAAAAAATACGGGAACAAAAACACTTGCCACGCGCTCCAATTCGGCAATGCCCTTAAATGTCACCAATCCATAACCCAAAAACCAAAGGTAAGCTCCCCATTTCCAGCCCCAAGAAAATGGCTTTTCCCTGTACCGCCAATTTAAAACGGTGAACTTAAAAGCTAACAATAGACCAAAAAAACCGAGCGAAAACCACACTTGTTTGTTGAAAGAAGCGTAGAGTTCGCGTAGTTTGTTGAAATCAACGGCGGTAATGTCTTCCAATGGCACAAAAGTTACGGTGCGCCACAGTAGCACCGTTCGTACCGTTAAAAAGGCCAGTAGCACAATGTAGGTCATCACTTCGACTTTGAACAACAGTGGATGTACCCGCGAAAAAGGCGTAACATATACCGACACCATGGCCAGCCACGCAAACCCCAATACAAATGCCACCATGGCCCACCAAGGTAGTCGGTTGGTGGCTTTGAGGTCTATGACCGACATCAGCCAACGGACTTGGGTCTGCGGTTTGCCCCAACTACCAACGGTAGCCAACCGCAGCGTATCGCCTGCTGCTACGACTTGCGCCACGGCCTCGTCGGTGAGTTCGAGCTGCTGCACTTCATTGACCACCCGAAAACGCATCTTCTCAGTGGTGTGGCCAGTACGATATCCCATGTTGGCCGCAATGTGGTGGTGGTTATTCTCGTCTTTGGGACCGTCGAAAAGCAACCCCGCCAACAGCGAATGGTCGGCTACTCGCCCAGCCGAAGAGGTGATAAAGAGGGTTTCTTGGTCGGCATCATTTGAACTCCGTAGGTATTGGCGTTCGGGAAAACCGAAGAATAGGGCCGACTGTTTGCCATCGGACCGCAACAAGTAGGTTTTGGTGCGTTTGGTGCGCAGTCCTACAAAAAAAAGTTGGCTTGCTTGCAACGAAACGTCCACTCGCACATCGCGTTCCAGCGCCACGGGTGTACCATCTATCCGCACCGCCACGACCGAATCTACCCAAAACTGCGATGGAAAAAGCCGCAATGGACTGTTGTTTTTGGTGTCGTTTTTGTCAGTGAGGTACTGCTCGCGCAGTAAATAGGTGCTGTCGAACAAAGCCATCAACCGCGCAAAATCGGGAGCGGGAGTGGGGTTGCGGGCTATCAAATCACTGAGGGCTATGCCCGTGCGGATAATGCGCTTAAAATCAAGCGTGATAGGCGAGTAGCTGCTGTCGGGGGTGGTGTAGCGGTAGCTGTAAGTGCCCTCAGTATCGTTCTTGGGGGTGAATTGGAGCGTAAACTGCCGCCCGTTTTTAAACGTCACGCTGAGGCTACTGTCTATAATTTCTTCTACGGGGGCATTGGCCAGCCGATAGTCGTCGTTTTGGCGCACGTACAGCGGTTCATAAAACTGCCGCCCGCGCAAGGCAAACCCCGTCGTGGTTTGCTCAGCTTGGAGTGTGCCGCGTTTGGTCTCCCAAAGTGCTTGCTGAGGATTACGGTCATCGGCCAGAATAAGCCGCTGCCCAAACTGATAGCCCAAATGCGTCAGCGCATGGTGGTCGGCATTCTTGAAAATACGTGTAGGGGCACCCCAATACTGATACAGCGTAAATGCAGACAGTACGCCCACGAGCGCAAGGCGGCCCAGGTGTAGGTGCCGTTGGGTACGCTCGCGCTGTAACTGCTCGTTGGGGTCAGGGTTAGTAATGCGAAAATCGCTGAAAGACATCCAACCCAACAGTACAAGACAAAGCCCCAAAAATACGGCCAGACTCATGACCCAAAACAATCCAAGCACTACTGCCACACCCAGCCCTATTTTTCCGATTAAATACCAACCCTGTTTGTTCATTCTTGCCTTTTTTAGAACTATTCGTTTTATCTATATTTTTATCATCATTTCGACCGCCTTCGGCGGTATTTAGCTCGCCACCCCTTCTCCATTCACTCTTTACGCTCGTCCCTCGCTACTCGCTCATTCCGTAGGGATGACTCACACGACAGGGGGTGCAAGAGCGCAGGACCTCCTACTGGCTGGGGGAAACCACCCGAAAACCGACGTAGGCGTAGCGGTTGCCAAGCGTGCAGTAGTCGCGAAATGCTACGCGCGCGCCATAATGCAGGTCGCGCCACGAGCCCCCCCGCAACACCCGATCAGTTTTGGGGCCGTAAGTTTGGTTTTCGGGGTTGGGATGGCTGGCTGCCACTTGACCGTACCAGTCAGAAGCATACCAGTCGCTGCACCACTCTATTACATTTCCTATCATGTCGTGCAATCCAAACGAATTGGACTCAAAACTGCCGATGGGAGCGGTGTAAACATAACCATCATTATATTTATCGAACTTTGCCCAGTTGGGTGTACTGAATGTACGCTGAAATTGTTCATCAACAATATTAGCTACGGCTTTGGTAGGTTCATTATTCCCCCAGCTATACTTAGTATGTTGTACCCCGTTACCTGCGGCGTACTCCCATTCTGCCTCGGTTGGCAATCGGTAGGTTTTACGCTCTTTTTTAGAAAGCCATTCACAAAATGCTACGGAATCGTTGTAGCTCACGTACACTACGGGGTGGTTATAGTCCTTTGCACTGAGTGTTTGTAGATTTGCACCGTATCGCCAGTTGATGCCCCTAGTATCTTTCCAATTTTTTGTATCAGGATTCCAACACCAACTACTTCCCTGTTTTTCGGCATCGGTTTTATAATTAGTTTCGGCCACAAAAGCCGCAAACTGTTCCACTGTCACTTCATATTTTCCCATATAAAAGCTACTCACCGTCACGGTATGTACGTGCTTTTCGTCGGCCTCGCCCTCATTGCTGCCCATATCAAACGTACCGCCTTTCACCAAAACCATATCCATAAAGGGTAAGTCAGTAGGAGTAGGTTTAGGATTGGGGGGTGTTTGGGGGTTGGTCGGCTTGGTAGTTTTCAAAAACATAAATTTCAAGCCCCGCAGCCCATACACGGTGGGCTCTTGGGTCTTGCCCATTTTTTGGCTGAGGGTCAGTACATTTTCTGCGGTGCGGTCGAGGATATCGGCCAAGGTCAAATCGGGCAGGGTGAGGTGTTTGAGCAACTCTTGGGTAAACAAGCCATTTCGGCCCGTTTGGTTGTCGTCGGCGGTGCGACCTGCTTGGGTGGCATACACAATCACGTTACCCGTGGGATTGTTGGTGGGGTACGTGAGGCCGCTTTGGTTGAAGGGGTCGCGTTGGTCGTCGCGGCAGGTGTAAAGATTGCCGAGCGAGCGGCAGGCATCCAATATCAAAAAACTGTTGCGTACTTTTTTGGTGCTCAGGTCGGCGATGAGCTTGTTGAGCGAGATACCGTAGGCATCAATCTGTTCCAAACACTCCACGCGCGCATCAATGGGCAGCAGGTAGTTATTGCCCAGATACCCAATGCCGTGACCCGAGAAATAAACGATCACCACGTCGGTGGGGCGCAGGTTGGCAATAAACTTATTGATTTCAGCTTGGGTTTGGCCACGGTCTTTTTCGATGATTTTGGTTACTTTAAAGCCCAGTAAACCCAAAGAAACCTCCATGTCGTTGGCATCGTTGAGAGTGTTTTTTAGGGGCTTCACAAATTGGTAATCTTTCATACCTATCACCAACGCAAGCCGCCGCTCCGTGGCTTGGGTAGTGAGTTGTACCTCACCGATTGTTTTTTCTTGGGCAAGGGCTGTACCCAAACACCAACCTAAGCAAAGTATCCATAAAATAGCTTTCATCGTTCAATCAGGTTTAGAAATCTTCTCAAGGTATATATCCTATTCGTTTAAATGGGTCTTTTATCATCAATTTTGTGTTCTTTTTACTTTTGTAATTCCAGTTTTTTTATCATTCCGATGATAGGACGCATCTGAGATACCAACACTTCTCCATTCACTCGTTCCGCTCGTCCCTTACAGCAGGTGAAATAGGAGAAACAACCCGAAAACCATAGTATGCGCTTCGGATTCCAGGCGAGTTGCTATAGCGATATGCTACGCGTGCATGATTTGGGGGAAGAAACCACGAGCCACCCCGCAACACCCGATAAATACCATTGACAGGGCCTTTAGGATTAACCACTGATTGCTTAAGATAGTCCCCATACCAATCATTACACCACTCCCAAACGTTACCTATAAGGTCGTGTAAACTTAAACTGTTGGGTGGAAAAACTCCCACTGGTGAGGTGTATTCATAACCATCGGTTTTCTGAATAATATTTCCATATTGATTTACAGCTCCCTCATTAGAAGTCCCAGACCAAATACTTCGTTCGCCGCTACCTCCTCCAGCGGCATATTCCCATTCGGCTTCGGTAGGCAAGCGATACACCTTACCGTCTTTTTTGCTCAGCCAATCACAAAAGGCCACTGCATCATGCCAACTTACGCCCACGATGGGGTATTCAGGGTTCGTCAGCGCCTTCCCCATTTTTTTGTAGTGATAATCATTGCCTGATTCTATATTGTAATCACTGCCTTTTTCTTTCCACTCTGGCCAATGGCCGTTAGTCTCTTTACAAAATTGCAGGTATTGGCCCACAGTTACTTCGTACTTGCCCATTGAAAAACTATTCACCGTAATTTCATAATCACCCCGTTTAAATGTCCCTCCCTGTATGGATACCATGGTCATAAAAGGGGGTAAATCCTTCGTCCGTGTCGGGGTTGATACACGGGTATTGTCAGCGGGAATGGTGTTTTTTTGCTCTGCCTTCAGCCGCTCTATCTCAGCCCGCAGGGCTTCTTTTTCGGGGTCAACGGTCGAGGGGAGTTCTTTCAACAAAAAAGTAAACTCCCCGTCCAACTCGTTGGCTACGCCAGGTTCCTGTCCGTTTTGAGTGGCCACTTTTACCCCTTGGCGGGTTTTGTAATGGATGTCGTTGAGGGTCAGGTTAGGTTGGGGCAAATACTTTTTGAGTTCCTGCGTAAAATAACTATTGCGTCCGTTGAGGTTTTCTTTGGCAATTTTCCCCGCCCGCGTGGCATACATCGTAAACGTGCCTGCTGGGTTGGTAGCGGGGATCACAAGACCATTTGACAAATTGCCTTTGCCAACGGGCAAACTACGGCAGGCATCTAAGGCAACAATGCTTGTCTTCACGCCTGCATCTTGCAGTACTTCATACACGGTACTGAGTTTGATACCCTGCGCCTCAATGTCGGCGTTGAATTCCAACGATACATCGGTAGGGATGAGGTAGTTTTCGCCTCGGTACTCAGCCCCGTGGCCTGAGTAGTAAAAAAACACCACTTGATAGCCGCGCAGTTGGTCGCGCAAAGCTTGCACCTCCCGCGAAAAATTGCGCTCGTTCAGGTCTTTTTTAAACACAATCACCTTGAAACCCATACTACCGAGTACTTTCGCCATGTCGTCGGCGTCGTTGTGTGTTTTTTGCAGGTCGTAGCGCGATTCGGTGTAGTCTTGGTTGGCAAAAATCACTGCGGCGCGTTTCTCCGTACCAGCGGGCAGTTGGGTCGTGCCGATGGTTTTGTCTTGGGCGAGTGCCGTACTTGCCCAAAGCATCAGTATGCAAACAATCGCTCTCATGGGTTTTGCGGGGTTTTTGGGGTTATTCGCTGTTTTTCACAAAACATCATCATTCTTGCCAATTATTTTTGGGGGATGGCTACGCTGTTTTCCAGTGCTACATCCAACTCCCTGACATTCAAATCCTTCAAAATAGCATATAAAACCCGGTACTTGACTTCAGTTTCGTAGGGGTCAGTAGAGAGTGGGCGTACTTGGGCCGTATCGAGCAGTGCTTGTAGGCTTTTGTCGTGGAGCAGTAGCTGTCCGTTGGGTTTTTGGTCGAGCAGTTGCGTTTGGCCAATGTTGGCCGCGTAGGCGAGAGAGTGTGCGTGCAAGGCCATTTCGGTCAGTTGTCGCACTGTCCATGCGCGTTCGTCGGGCGTGGGCGGGATAGACATTTGCTGTAGTTTTTCAAAAAATTTTCCGTAGCGTTGGTAAAACTTTTTGAGGTACGTTAGTGTGTGGTCGGAGGTCAGAGGTAAGAGATCAGCGTTAGGAGGTAAGAGATCAGAAGTAGGAGATAGGGGGTCAGAAGTAGGAGGGGTTTGAGCTTGTGATTCAGAAGCAGCCTCATTAACAACCTCCATATCGTCAGCTTGAACCTCCAAACTATCAACTGTAAACTGTAAACGACTTTTAGCCCAAAAACCTATCCCCAACGCCATGAGTAACCAACAAAACCCTACCAACCCGTACCAAAGGGCGGGGGAAAATGGTGATGACGGCGAAAATTGGACGTTGAGTCGTTGGTCTGAAGGGATGCTAAGGGTGGCAAGTTCACCCGTGAAAAAGGCACGGTCGAGCAGGTAAGTGCTGCGCTTACGTTTTTGGAGGGAACTCACTTTACTTACCAATCGGTGAAAAAGCAGTAGGTCAGCATCTTGAACCTTGGTCATTGGTACCTCAGTATCGGCGACAAAATCGGTCAGTTTCTGTCGGGCTTCGGCCCATTGGAGGTTGGTATCGGCCACGGCGGGATTGGCCAACCACTGCGTGAGGGTGCGTTTCCAACGGATGAGTTCTGTTGGGCGGGCAATGTGGAGCAGCGTATCGTTTTGATAGCCTATCCATTGCTCACCCATGGTCCCCAATTGCAGGGTTTTGGTGGTGGTGCGGAGTACGGCCACCTGTGAGCCACGGCGGGGGAGCAACAACCAAGTAGAATCGTTTTTGCCTTGGAGCAGCGTGGCGATACTCACGGGCACTTGGGTGGTGTTGGTGGCATGTTGTGTCCGTTCACGCCAAGCTTTCCAGCCAAACGCCGCGCCCAGTAGCGCCCATCCCAAAATCCATATACTCATTTTTGTCTTCATATCTGATCTGTGTCAAGCCTATTTTATGCGATACTTGTATTGGCTGGAGATAGTGGTTTTAAATCACATCGTCGGGGTCAGGTTGGGAGTGATCGATGGGAGTATGCTCCTTAGCCGTAGCGTTGAAGTACGGAAACAAGGTTTTCCAGACCATAGATTGGCCCCCAAAAAAGTCTAAGGGTACTTGCAATGCTTTGAGGCCGCCGTCGGTTCGCATCCAAATCCGTTCGCCGTCAAACATTAAATCAAGGGGGCCGTTGTAGCCTTCGCAAAGGTATTTTACCCCACTCACCCCAATCGTGTGTTGACTAGCGCGGTATTGAGTCCCAGCAATGGGGTTGCCTTCGGCCAAAAACCGTAACAAAGGCGACGTAGAGGGCGGGGGAATTTTCTCTTTTTCTACCGCGAGAGGTGCAGGCTCATCGGAATCCTTTGTAATTGGTTTGGAATCTCCAAACCAATTAGGAAATTTAAATTGATGAATCATTTCTGAAATGCCATCACTTGGGGTGTACACAGAGGTCTTTTGTCCATCATTGATGATCTCCTGGGGTTTGGCTTGGGAGGTAGCTTTTTGGTAGAGGAGGGTGTGTAGGCGCGGCATGCCCACTAAGTTGGAATCATAGTTTATCACCCGCCCACTAAATGCCCCGCGCAAACAAATCCTTTTGAGTTCGTCGGCAGTATGGAAAGGCAACAGCGTTTGCGAGAAAGTTTGGCGAATGGCAGCCACCAACGGTTCAAATAAAAAGCCCCGACCCGTCAAAATAACTTTATGAAAATAGTTAGGTAGCTTTTCTCCCGTCGGATCGTGAAGTGCCTTGGCCACTTTCTGATTAATTTCGTCGGCTACGGCTTGCACTGCGTTATTGATAAATCCAAACTCATCGGCGATGCTTTTGTGGTTTTTTAGTGCATCTTCAAGTGCTTCGTTGATTTTATTCAACACATTGGACGAAGCATCACTTTTTATTACCAAGTTAACAACTTCTTCGCGTTTTTCGGCAGTGAGCAAGGCCGACAGGGGTTTGATACCCTTGAAGCGATAATTTTGCTTGAGACCCTCGATGATGTCCAAAAAAGTATTTTGATTTACGATGTCGGTAAAGGCCGAAGTCATGATGCGGAGCAGCTTTTGGCGAAGCACGTCGGTGGCTTGTTCTCCCAAAAACGCACTCACAACGGTTTCAATGAAAGCGTAGGTAAGTACATTGCCCGCCCCGATAAAGCCCGAACGGTAGGTAGAACTCAACTCCATTTGGGCGTTGCTCTCAATAATCGAAAAGTCAGTAGTTCCTTTGCCAACGTCTATGATTAGATACTTGGCGTTGGCCTTCCGAATTGCCTCATCTTGCCAACAGCCCAAAAACGAAGCATCGCTCTCCGATAGTGTACCAACTTCTATCCCTCTGATTCGATAAATATCGGCTATCTGTGGTTGCCGAAGAAACTGATACGTTTGAGTAATGAGGTTACTTACGGCGGCTTGGTCGAGTACATTGGGTACCAAAAATTTGATATTGATAAAACGCGAGTGGGTTTTGCCCGCGTGCAGGTCGAGCCGCCCAAGTATAGTATGTAAAAAATGGTAAATAATGGCCTGCTGAATGTCGGTTACGAGTTCGCCGAAATCATTTTTCTGGCTTCCCAATTCATTGGAAGAGGTATCTTTAAACTGAATCTCAAAGTTGCCATAAGCTCCCAAATGCGCCAACTTAGGATTGGCAATCAGAAAGTGCGTTTTTCTGAGGTTGTCTATGTCCCCTTTCTTGGTTAAGGTACATACTAAATCATTGGCTTGGTGCGCGTTGGGCTGGGTTTGCTTAAAAAATACGGCGTCTTTTTGTCGGATAAAAATCTGCGACCGAAAAAAGCCTTTCTCTGTGTCGAGGCGTTCTTTCTCGGAAGTATCTTCTTGGTGAAAAGGGCCTTGTAATTCCTTATAAAACTGTTCCTGCATTTCTTTTAACAACGGAAAACGCCGTAGCGTCTCCCCTCTGCCACGGGTGTGCACCACGATTTGACTGGCTTCGGAACCAAAATCCATGGCCACGTCGCTGATGAGCTGGGGCGGCGCAAAATGGGTTTGTATCTCGCCGGTGTAGCTTTTGTCATTGACCCACAACTGAAAAACGATTTTGTCAAACGCCATTTCTACACTACATTCTACAACGAGCGACTCCTGACGATAAAGTGCTTTGATACCCTGTGGTGCATTGATATTGGGCTGAGGAGACACTTCATTTTGCTCCAACACCACGGTCAATGTTTTATCTTCTACTCGCACTTCTTTCAACTGGCACTTTCCTTTGGCGTGGGTGGTATCCCGACCTTGATAAGTATTCTCTATCAAGCTAAAAAGTGTAATGCTATGACCCGATTGTTCAAAAATAAAACCGCGTACGGGGCGATTATTGACCACATCAGCTTCGCACAGGTGTACTACGTGGGCTTTTTGACCACGCACCAGTATCGGCAAGAATAACGATGCCCTCGGCACTTCTACAATTTGCTTTTGAAGGGCATACTCGTTGTGTCTGCCTGTTGGGGTTTCGGCAGGGCTTACCTCAGCCAAACGCGTCGGAACTTCTGTCGTTGTGTGTTTCATCGCATCATCGTTTTCAAGGGTTTTCAGGGCTTCTATCAAGGAGGGGTTTTTGATGGCACGGGCAATCGCTCGCAGGTGCAACCAAAACTGGATGTAATCATCCTTTGGAATCGTCTCTTCGTCGTGCCGAATACGGTTGCGAATTTTGTAGTAAATATCGCTCAAGCGAGTCGGCAACACGTGAACATCTTCCTGAAAATCGGCTTTGAGTGCGGCACTATGTTTGAATTGAAGCGCAAAGTTTCTCAGATGCGTATAGTCTATCATATCACGAGCCGATCTGCCCTTGGCTTTCTCGCGTTCCCAGTTGAGTTGATGCTCAGGTTTGAGAGCTGCTTTGTATTTGACCGCCCAATCTGCTTCGCCATATTCCCTGGATAATATTTCGACGATGTAGTCGCGAAAAGCTTCGATAAATAGTTTTAGCGCTTTTTCTAATTGTTCGCGCTGAAAAGATGTAATATTTTCTTGCATGGTTTGGAGGGGTTGGGTTGTAAAAGGGGGTTTACGTAGCTATCGTAAAACCCCTCCAAAAATCATCATTTTACGCAAACTTTATTGAGGTATGCCCCCCAGCAATTCCTTTGCCTTCGAGCCATACTGCGGGTTTGATTCAATTTTCTGCAGTTCTGCTTTGGCTTCTGCGTATTTCTTTTGTTGGATAAGTACCAACGATTTATACCAGGCCACGTCCGCTTGGAGTTGCTCACTGTTTACTTTATTGAGGTTTGCTAATGCCTTGTCCAATTGGTTTTCTTTGAGATAGCCTATTCCGAGCAGTAGTCTTCGGTATTGCTCTTCGGCGGCGGTGATTTGCGGGCTAGTTTTTGGAGTCGGTACCGTACCCGAATTTTCGCCCGCGCCATACGTCTCGCCCGTGGGCCTTTCTTGCGGAACTTTGACGGGATTACCCAAATCCTCCAAATCTTTAATGGCTCCCTGTTGAGCTACTTCGTCAATGGCATCGTTGAGGGCGGTCATTTTTTCGCCCATTTTGTCCGATATTCCTTTCAGCTCCACAGGTTCGGCCAGTAGGCTTGGGATTTTGGTAGCGAGATCAACGGGAGGGGTTTGGAGTTGCTTTTGTTTTTCAAGCAACTCTCTTTGTCTCTGTTTCTCTAAATTTGCCAACTTTTCTTTTTGCCATGAGTTGTATTTTATTGATCCAAATATGATCAAACCTGCCCCCAAACAAGCTGCAACAGCCCACCCCCATCTAAAGTTAGATTTTTGACCACCAATAGTAATGACGCGGGTTTCTACCTCTTCCAGTTGTTCTGCCTCCACTTCCTCTTTTTCTGCTGTTTCTTCCTGCTTAGCCAAAATCGCAGCTAATTCGCTTCGGGCAGCCAGTAGCATCTTTTTTTGTTCTTGTTTGAATTTATACAGCCTAAACGCCTCAAAATCTTGGGCAAGGTCAGTATCTTGGCTTAATCTTTTGATAAAAGATTTGGCTTCTTGTTCACTTAATTCTCCGTTCAGAAAATCAGTGAATTGTATGATGTTATTGCTATTTTTCATGTCAGTATGCTATTTTAAAATTGTGATTTCTGCTAATTTAATTTTGCATTGATTAGCCCAATGGGATACATTCGTTGTTGTAATATCAGTATTGTTAAGTTCATGTGACTTTTCATGAACGGTCTTCAATAGCTCTACTACCTCTTTTTTGTTGATTTTATGTTCTTCAAAAATTAAAAATGAGATTTGATCAACAGCACTTTCTAACCAACCATCAACACTTTTTGCATTAACTTTTCTTAAACCTTCAATTATCTCATTTATTTGAAGCAAAATAGATGATTCTACTTCAAATAAACAGGTACTTGAAATCACATCATTCTCAGTAACTTCTGCTGATTCTGATCCAATCAGTGATTTCAAAACGATAACTATTTCTTTGTTTTTTAATTCTTGAACGTTATTAAGCCAAAACGACAATTTTTTGTAGATGGGCACATTCGTTTTTGCCAAGTCCTTCCAAAAAACCTTAAAAAGTTCTTCAATCCTAACTCCAAACGAGGCATCGTCAATTGAAGTTAATGGCTGTTGGGATTTACCACGTGTTGGCTGAAAATCATCATAATCAGACTCCATGTTGATTTCTTTTACATGATTTTCAACACTACCAGTATTATGTTCGCCCTTATTGTAGCCTTCTTCGTCGACTGATTCTAACAAAGAGTCATCTTCACCAATGACACCGCCTAATAGTTTAATCTCATCATCATCCAAGTTATATTGCTTTTTTAACAATTCATTTTGGGGTTTTATATGCTGCCTAAAGTAGTCTATATTTCTTCGTTTGAGTATCAGTTCAGCTTCAGCAAGAAAATTACCATAAGCATCAAATCTGTTTAGGCTTTTAAAAATGGAACTCCATGCCTCCATAGCTCGGTCTTCTGGTTTTTGGCTTTGGTCTTTGGAAGTTTGCCATTCATATTTCTTAGCACGCTCTAACAAAAAATCATACAAAAATTTGTGGGCGTAACGATGTCCTCTACGCAGGTCTTCGACAAGGTTGCCTTTGTACGTTGGGTAACTCCTCGCTTTACTCATAGTGGTTACAATGTTTGAGTGGAATGATTGTTTTAATCGTAATCGGTGGTTTTGGAGAAATATCAGCGGTCAAGCTATTTTTTTTGAAAAATTTTTCATTTGCCCTTTTTAACTTTCTCCTAACTGACAAAAATACCCCCCCTTCCAATACCCTGTATGTTCATTCGATAAGTTTTCGAGGTTTTTCAAGGCTAATTTTACCCTCTTTCGTAGCTTTAAAATAAATATTGTCACTATTGATGATGTTGGGGTAACTCCTTCGATATACCCTTAGAACCAAATCAATCAAATACTATGAAAAAGGACCTTATCTTACTTGTAACACTTGCCTTGTTGCCTTTGGTTGGCTTTAGCCAAGGGATGCTTTTCGATTCGGAGTCGTTCAAAAATGTGCCCAAGGCCCCCACGTCAGACGGATCAAAATCAATAAAACCCCTACCATTGATGTATGATTTAAGCAAATACACGCCTACCATTCTCAAGCAGGGTGAAAAAGATATGACCTGTGTGGCTATTAGTACTGCATATTATGCCGTGGGTATTCAACGCGCCGTCCAACAAGGCATCAGCTCTTCCGGAAACATCGCTAATACGTTCAGTCTTTCTCCACTATTTTCTTTTTCACGACTCCAAAAAGATTGTAGTATGGGCATAGACCTAAACGCCGTTGCCAACGATTTGAAACTAAACGGAGGGATTTCATTCTCGGCCTTAAATTCTTCCGAATGTAAGGATAAAAGGATAGCAACGATTGGCAATGACAGACATAACTACTTTAAAATAAAGGAATTTCAGTGGGTTTTTGACAAAAAGAATTTCCCCGAGGAATCCTCGATTTATGATATAAAAAAGCATGTCAGTGAAAACCGACCCGTTGTGGTGGGGTTACCGTTACACAGTAATTTTTCCAAAATCAGACAAGATTATCCCTTTTATGAACCAAGCCAGGGCACGCCATCTACTGTCACTCACAATGGTAAAATATATGCTTTATGTCATGCGGTGACGGTTGTTGGCTATGATTCTAATCGTGAGCTTATCAAATTAGTCAATTGCTATGGTTCTGCTTGGGGTCAGAATGGCTTTTTTTGGATGACAGAGGCCGATTTTGAAAGGTACGCTTTGGGTGGTTTTGTGCTGCAACTATTTCCCGAGCAATCCAGATCAACACAAGACCAAATCCCTACCTATAACGGGACTAAATTAGGAGGTGATTTTGAATTTAAAAGCATCACTACTTCTCCAAACGGTCTTATTTTCAAGACGGAAAGCCCTCGTTATGTGCGTAACGGCTTGTATGAATTAGCAAAAAAAGACTGGAAAAAGGGGCAGATGTTTCAGTTATTTGCCAAAAACAGCACGCAAGGCGAATCCATGTGTGTGTTCAGTATCAATGAACAACAACAAATTAACGTCCATTGGCCTTCAAGTTATGCCGTTTCAAAACAAGGGAGTAAGACGCTCAATACCACCGATATCTTCGGAGGCTTTGAAGTGAGCGATATGATTGGCAATAGTTCACAAGTAGTTATACCTGGTACCGAATCAGCCCTCACTATTGAAGAAAAAGGCAAAGACTACCTCTGTATTCTTTTTGGCAAAAACAGCATCCAATCAGAACTTACCGCCATATTATCAAAATTACAACAAACGGATGCCACTTTAGATTTTTCCCTCCGCCTCCGCCAAGCACTTGGGAGCAGGGCGGTTACCTCGGGAGTCACCTATTCACCCGATCAAATGCACTTTGAAGCTACCCCCCAACAAGGCGACATCGTTCCTATCATTCTCGAAGTAATATCTAAATAAAATCAGCCTATACAATAGCCATGAACACATTTTCATTTAAAAACGTAGTTCTTTGCCTACTTATGTGCGTTTGGCAATACTCCGAAGCCAAACGCACTGCTCCCATCCCCGTAGCCAAACATCTCTCTCATTGGTTCGCCCAAGCTGCTACCGAAACTGCCAACGGTTTTGTGATAGTGGGCGCACAATCGCTCTCCGACCGTCGTTCAAAGATGGTCGTCACTTACACCGATTCGATAGGTAGTCCTCGATGGACACGTACTTATCCCCAATTGAAAGGAGAAGTAGAGGCATATAGTGTAGCCAGTGATGATAGTAATCAACTTTGGGTGGGTGGGCGTCAGAATGGTGATGCCAAAATCTGGCAAATAGACTCGAAGCAAAATGGCCGTATTGCTCGTACCATATCGCTGGATACGGGATGTGTCAGAAGCATCAAAACTACTCATGAAGGACGTCTTGTAGTAGCAGTGGAACAGGGTCATTTTGTGAAAATTATCAAACTAAACGCCAATGGAAGCATCCATTGGGAAAGAAAATGGAACTCCTCAAAAAAAGCCAAAAGCCACCTTATGATCACACGTGAAGGATGGGTGATGGTAGCATTCGGTGGGCATAGCTATGCCTTGGACAAAAACGGACAAACAATTTGGTCATACCATAACGAAGCCGCACTTTGGCGCGGATTGTATCAAAGGGCCAATGGTGAAGTATTACTGGTTGGACAACAAAAAACACAGCTATTTGGTCCCGTGAATGACGAAGCCTATGTGGTGTCGGTGCGACCCTTGTTACAAAAATTTGAATGGTTCAAATCTTACGGTACTGATGAAACATTTGATACCGCCTATCAAGTAGCCGAACGCCCTAATGGGCAGTTGGTGATATTGACTCGCCAAAATCGTCGTTTACGACTTTTGGAACTCAACCAAAACCTCAGTATTGGCAAGATCAACTGGCTTACTGGTAGCCTATCCAATGAACATCTTCATCCTGTAGGGATGTTAGCACAAAGTGCGTGGCAAGACAAATGGCTGATCGTGTGCAATCATCCCGATGGGAGTGTATGGTTATATCCTTCGCGTACCCAAGAAACATCGGAGGCATTGCCTTCACATCTATCGTTTGAGGTTACTGCCAAAAATGCCAAATGGATGCAAGTATCCCTTACGCCCATAGCCGAAGTACCCCCTACGTTTAAGTTTCCTACCGATTCAGGATCTCATTCCTTGCTATTTACGCACTGTCAAGGTGATGGCTATGCCTACCTGTTGCAGCGTCCACATCATACTGAAGCATGGGAGGAAAAAAGCTGGGTACAGTTGGGAAGTAGCGATAGCCTACACTTTCAACTCTCGTCCAACTACGAGTATTTGGTATTGGTTACTAAACGACCTTTTGCTGCACCATTACAACTGTTGTTGAAAAGCGATGCCTACAGCTCTGACCAACTCCACCCCGAAAATCCTATGGGTAGTTTACATGAACAGTACCCAACCACATTTAATGAATTCCTTCAAATAAATATTTCCGCCAATGGCAATCATTTTGAAATTGCCCATTTATCAGATGATGGTTGGTTGCCACTACTGTTTAGAACTTCCGAAAAAAAAATCTCCTATAAACAATGATGTTCGACACAAAACATCGAACTAATAGTAAAACTAAACAAAATAAGCACCATGAAATTTTTCAAAAACCTATTATTCAGCCTATTATTGGCATCTTCTGCGCTTTTTGCCCAAGAACTTCCTGAATCTGACGACCTGCCCATTGACGATTCGCTTGCGTTGGACTTTGAGTTAATTGAAACCTATGGCGGTGCTAAGTCACTGGAAGTCAATGACCTTAAAGTAGTAAATCTTCGTACCAAAACTCCGCCTATCGGAAACATTGGCAACGCTCCCTCGGCTCAATCTTTGACCTGGGCCATCAGTCGCGCTATGACTATGGCCCACAAACTTTCGCCTGCTGATGCACTGTCACCGCATTTTTTGTTTGACCTGCTTACCAAAGCCAACGCCAAATGTCAGTTGGTAAAAGGGCGATACATGGCCGAGGTTCAGCAAATATTGAAAGAAGAGGGCAACATCCGTCAACGAGATTACAGTCCCTCCAATGACTGTATCAAACGACCCGATTTGGAAAAATACGGCACCAAAAAGCACTACTATGCCAATATCAATTTGGTAGTGCCTCTCAAAGCTGATTGGGATAATAAACAAATCATTTATGCCATTAAAAACGCCTTGAAATCTGGGTTACCTGTCGTTACGCTCATGCAAGCAGATGCCGCTTTCAGAACATTAAGAGGGCCAATTTGGATACCTGACGGACAGTCTAGGCTCTTTGGGCACGTAGTGGTCATCGTGGGCTATGACGATAACGCACAACAGTTTGAAATTGCGAATTGCTGGGGACAAAACTGGGGTAACAATGGATTCTGCAAAATCCGTTATGAAGATGTATTTCTGCTAAAGCAATTCTTCAAAATCACCGCCAAATCTGACTACGCCGTAGCCCGTACTAAACTAAGAACGCCCGAAAAAAAAGAGAGTGATTTGGCAGCTACCCCACCTTCCTCAAAACCAAATAAGCAGAAGCCGCAAAGAGTGCAGGTTGAGCAGACGCAAACCACTGTGAGTACTACCACAACCGTAACTATCACGCCTGCACCTACTGAAATGGATTTGCGTGGTTTTATAAAACTACGCTATCCGATAGGGCATGACCAAAACAATGATTTTTTGTTTGAAGATGTCAAAGTCTCGCTCAGAGATGGTGTGTATCAAGCAGGTAAGTGGGAAAAAGGACAGCAGTTTCAGTTGGTGGTATCAGGTCTTACACCCGAATCGTTCTTGTACCTTATTTCTGTGGATGCGCACGGAAAAGCACAGTTGCATTGGCCAAACAACGCCAACGGGGCTAAAACCCTAACAGTCCAACCCGTATCAAACAGGGTCAATGACAGCCAAACCCACTTTGTACTGCCCAATCCACGGACAATTACGGTCAATGGTCAAAATAAATTTCAAGAGCAAGCATTCACCAAAACCGCAGAAGGAACCGACCTTGTGCTGATGCTCCACGCCAGCGAAGAACTGACCCCCGATGAGTTAAATCAAATCATGCAAAGTCTTGACGGTATTCATACTGAGCAAGCCATTAAAGAGACCATTAAACGGGTTATTGGAAAAGATTTAATCGCATCTCCAAAGTACAACTCCAACCAAATCCAATACGCCGCCCGTAGCAATAAAGGCCATATTGTTCCTGTTCTTTTGCGGGTAGATTAGGGTTGTTTTTAACTCCTTTCTCCCTCATAAAAGTGATATGACTGTAGTTTTAGTCCCAAAAATAGGGGTAAAACCACAGTCTATCTTTGGTTAATTTTGTTACTCAAAATCCATTATCATTATGATTTTTCTTGTTAAATATGCGTATATAGCTCTGATAATCACTATTTTTTTTGCAAGTTGTACCCCAAAAGCGGAGCCTGTTTCCAACGACGCTGAAGTACCCGAACCACCTGGATACTTGTGTGTGTACTATGGTTACCCATCCCTTATTAATCAAGCCAAAGGAGACTTGAAAGTAGCCTCTGCCGAATTTTCCAAATTTGACTTGATTGTATTTGGCGATGGTCTTCAAAAATCCACCCATCCCGACCACATTAATACCAAAACCATAGTAGCCAATCTGAGTGCTCAAAAACGCCTTACTTTTGGATACGTGGACTTGGGTGTTTCGACCAACAACTACGCTGAGAATATCCTCCGCCAACAGATTGACGATTGGAAAAAAGTGGGTATTTCGGGCATTATGTTTGACGATGCAGGTTTTGATTACGGCGTGACCCGTGAGCGACAAAATGTGGTGATTCAACATTGCCGCCAACAAAACCTCCAAATAATGATGAACGCTTGGAATCCCGACGATGTGCTCGGTGGGAATAGCCTCATGGGAGAGAACGACTATTATTTGGCGGAGTCTTTTTTGGTTGGGAATAATAACTATTTTGACCTCAATGCGTGGAAGAAGAAAGCAGATGCCTGCCACAACTATATGAAAACCAAAGGTGTAAAAATCGTTTGCTTGGCCACAGGAGGCGAAAATATCTCACCAACATTCAATACTACCGACAAATTTTCGCTGGCTTGGGTGGGAACAGCGATGTATGGATTTCCCTACTTTCAATCCACCAACTTTCTTTATAGTGCCAATAACAATATCGTTCATTTCTTCCCGAATCTCAGCGAAAGCTATGGCACCGTATTTGAGCAAGCCGACATTCAACAAGAATCCAATATGCATTATTTTCGTAGTACCGATACTCATACATTGCATATTTATGGCAGTACGCAAGGGTACGGAAAAATTTCGCGAAGATAAACTTAACTAAAACCACCACCGCATGAGAATACAAGCGACACTAGCCAAATGGATTTGGGTATTGCTGCCCATCCTATTGCTACAAAGATGTAAGCCCCAAAGCGAGCCCATGCCTCCCGAAAATCAAGGGATCTTGGTAACTGTAAAAGACCAAAAGACCAACAAAGAAATTTCCAATGCTATTGTAAGTTGGGCTGGTCCTCAATCCGGGTCAGGTTCGACTGACAAGGATGGTACCTACAAGAAAGGGAACTTGCCTATTGGGAAATACCAAGTGACGGTTTCAGCTACCAACTATCAAAAACTACCCGCAGGCAAAGAAATGGAAGTCAGTAACGGAGTGATGCCGACAGCAATTTTTTTATTGAATTCTGAACGTCAAATCAGTTTTGATAAACCTTCTCCTTTGCGTATCAACGCCAATGATAAAGCCGTTACGTTACGCCTAACAAATGTGGGCAATCGAGGCCCTATCCGTATTTTGATAAACCCAGATAACAATAAACAATGGCTTGTAGTAACGCCCAAAGACCCTGTACCCATCGCCAAAGACCAGAGCCTTGCAGTAACCCTTGCGGTGGATAGTAGAACATTGAACATTGGGGAACATTCTGCCAATATAAGATTTGAATATACGGGTGATAATGGATTTTCTGACTATGATGATTATGTGTTGATTGTATCCGTTACCACCCCGCCTATTTCTGTCACGCCAGTTATTTCCAATATCTTGCCCCAAGCAGGGGGCTACGACACCAACGTCACCATTACAGGCCAAAACTTCGAGACCGATACCTCCAAAGTACAAGTGCTTTTTGGGGGCGACCGCAAGGCGGTCATTACCAATTGGAGTGTTACCGAATACCGAGTCAGAGTTCCTGTAGGAGCTAAAACCGATAATATCAAAGTGAGAATCGGTCAGAATACTGCAACTTCTAATGCTGTCTTTACCTACAATCTTACCTGTACTGTGAGTACCATTGCCTCTTTGCGGACTTCTTTTTTCATCAATGACATTACCGTAGCCGAGGACGGGACTATTTACTTGGCTGGGGTAGAACTAAAACCTAACTCCAACGAAATAGCTCAGGCAGGTATTTACCGTATCCCGCGTGGTAGTGGTGTTGAAACAGCGATGCTTGAACGTGAGGCGGGGTTTGCCAATGGCGACCTTAGCACTACCGCCCAAATGGTAAATCCTACCAAAATAGAAGCGGTCAATAATGAACTATACATAGCGGACCAATACGACAATACCCGCTACCGTGCCAATCACTCCGAAGGTTACGCCAGTATTCGCCGTATTGCCAACGGTCAAATCACTGCTACACCAGCACCCTACTACCAAAAAATAGCCGATAGAGTGTTTATCAACGAAATTTTACACATCCCCAAATTCAACTTCAATGGTATTTTGTTTGCCGATGGTGCGGCCTACAAAAAATACGGATTGGATGGAAGCCGTACCGACCTCACCAATTACCAGGGCTTCACTGTGTTTATGGACTTTGACGGCAATGACGTCTATACGCTCGACTTAGAACCCGAAAACAACCCAACAACTTGGCGGCTCCGAAAAAGAACTGCGACCGCTTTGCAAAATACCACCTTGTTGGCATCGGGTGCCTTGGGCATTTCGCGCCCCGATTTAGCTCCCGACCGTACCAACTACCCCAAGGGCATGGCCATTGACCCCAACAACCAATGTGCTTATGTTTTTGACCGCAACTCCAATGGGGGCTTCCTGGTACATCGTGTCAATCTGACCAATGGCACAAGCAGCATCATCTACAATGCCCCCAGCGCAGCTACCTCTCTTGAAAATGGCCTTTTGATCGATAATGGCTCAAAAGCAAATTTTGCCGCCATCTCTTGTCTCACCTACGACGATACTCGCAAAGCCGTCTTACTGGTGGATGTATTCAGAGCCAATACCGTAAGGGCGATGGAGTGTAGGTAGCCAGTTTCATGCCCCTAGATACAAAAACAGGGCATATATTATGCTCTGTTTTTGTATGCAATTCAAAATCTAACAACCAGCAACTACCTTTATTTTTCACGTTGATACAAATCCGCTACATCTGCATCCGAAAGACCGTAACTATATAGCCTAAAATTGTCCATTAAGGCAATTATTTTCTCGGGGTTTTGGCAATTAGTTGAAGAATAGGGAAATCCACTAATTGTCAAACTCCCCTCTGTTCCTCCCGGGTACCTTCTGCCAAACCCAACCGTTGACGTTGTAACGTCAACTTGATTAATGTAGGAGCCATCTAAAAATACTTTAATCGTTTTCCCCGTTTTTGAGAGTGCAACATGGTGCCATTCATCAGCCATAATTGATGAGTTTAACAATTTGACATCATCTTTCTTTCCATCAGCACCGTTTACAAAAAGATTTAATGTACTGCTTACAGGTTCTGTAAAAACCATAAAACCACTCCAATATTCACCATTTGAACAATCACTGTCCGATCCTTTTGCAAACAATACTTTTTTAGAACCTTTGAACGTCGAAGAGTTGATTTTTACTTGAAAACTGTAGGTAAAATCCCCTACGAAACGTCCAACAGTTTGATTCTGTATTTGTACGATACCAGTATTCAAATCATAAGCACTCTTTTCATTAGCAAATCTGTCTTGAGAGGGTTGGGCAGTTGAAATTGCATTATTACCGTTGCCGCTTATGTCACTGGCGTCACCGTTAAATGGATAATAGGCAACCAGCCCCTGCTCTTTCGTAAAGAGGGTTTGTACGTTGCCGTAATACGTTTGACCGTCTTTATTTGTGACATAGGCACGAATATAGTATAAGCTTCCTTTTTTTAAATTTGAAATAGTAGCTAATAACTGCCCAGTATCAAGCCTTCCACCAAGTTCATTTTTATCTGAATTCTTTAATTCAGGCTCGGCGTTTTGTCGAGACCAACAGAAGCCCGACTGCACAATCGGGCTGGAACCCAATTCGGTCAGGTTGGCCTGTATGCGAGCGGAGGTTTCGGTAATATTTGTCGGGGCACCCGTTGTTAGTTTGGCAGGAGTGGAGGGAGATTGAGTTTTGAAGGTCTCCACATTACTTAGTCCTGACTTATTAGCACCCAGTCCGTTGATGGCATACGCTTGTACGAAATAATTCGTGCCTTGGGTAAGTCCAGTCAAATTGGCACTCATTTTTCCGTTGGGATCAGCATTAGCAGGTACTTTCGTACCATTGGACATGGTGGGTGGGTTAGCGTTACTAACTAAAAAGCCTGATTCTGTGATATTTGTTCCTCCGTTGTTGGTTACAGTCGCCGATACCACCGCCGTAGTAAGCGATACGTCTTTGTCTAATACAGGATTCATGGCGAGGGTTGGTGGAGTAGGTTCGACAGAGGTTACAAACTCTCGTACTTCACCCAGGCCCTCGCCAAAAGAGTTGATAGAATATCCTCTCGCAAAGTACTTTCCCCCCGATTTAAGCCCTTTGGCCGTAGCTACAAAAGAGCCTATTCCGCCAGGCCCCATAGAAACTTTCTGGGAATTACTGGCTTTAGGGTCGCTATTTTCTGATACATAAATACCACGGTCGGTTACAGTACTCCCGCCAATGTTGGTCACGGTACAGCGCACATCTGCCGAGGTTTGGCTTATTCCCGTGGGTACATCGGTAGAAATGCTCGGAGCTTGTGGGTTGGCGATGTTCATATAGATATTCAACACATCGTTATCGGGGCGACCGTTAATGGTAAAATTGAGGGTAACCGTGCTATTATAGCTACCAAAACCCCTACCTTTAGTATCAACTGTTACGGTAATATCTTTTTGACTCCCCGCTGGAATCGTCAAGGTAGGGTTACTTATTTTGACCCAATCATCCTTCTGAGGCACTTCAATACTGAGTGTTATGCTTGACTCTGAGTGTTTGTTTTTGAAATAGACCGTTTTGGATTTTTCGCCGTCGGCAAATGTTACATTTTTGGGGGTGATTTCAAGAGTTTCGGGAGTGAGCTCAAAAGTTTCCGAAGTCATTGCGCCTACTTCTACAGTCATATCTTTTCCAGCCCGTTCCAATTTATAGTCATTGGCCGTTCCAATAACCAGATATTTACCATCAGCCATACCATCCTTGCGATAAATACCGTCTTTGTCGGTTGAACCAGAACCACTCAGTTCAGATTTTGACCATTTGACAGTGGCATTGGGGATAGGTTTTTTGGTAAACATGTCTTTGACCATGACGACGATACCTTGCGCCTGTGGCTTAGGTGGGTCTTTAGGCCCAAATAATTTACAAGAGTACAGGCCAAATACGGCCATGACAAGGCAAGCGAAGCCAATAAGATGTTTTTTTAAGTAAGTTTTCATTGTTGTGGGTAGGTTTTTAAGGTTTTTCACGGTTGTAGAGCTCTCTTACTTCAGTGTCTGAGAAGGCTTTGTTGTAGCGGCGTACATCGTCCATTTGGGCATTGAGATTACTAAACCCCTCAGAAGCACTACATGATGTCCACGATGCACCTGTAAAGGTCTTGTGATTACCCAGACTAGTAAAATTGACAAGAAAAGTTTCGCTTGTTTGTAATTGTCCATCCAAATAAAATCTCCATTTACTACCAGATTTTACAATTACAATATGATGCCATATCTTAGTATCTATGTTGTTTCTATCAATGACTCTCTTAACATTAAGGGGGGCATTACTTCCATCGCGAATAAAAAAGAGAATATCGCCATTTTGTCCTTCTGAACGTGCAGGGTCAAAATAAATCATAAAACCAGAAAAAGAAGAGCTTGTTGGACAGAATTGGTCGCCATGACCAATTATTACTTTTTTACCCCCAATAAAGTTAGAATCATTAAATTTTAACCAGATACTAAAAGTCAATTCGCCTGAAATTCCAAACTTACTCGTTAGGATTTCTGTAACAGCCCCTGTACTTACATCAACAGCTTTGTTGAGACTTCCAAATCTATCATTGACGAATTTACTACCAGTGCTTTGTGCATGATTAGCATTACCAGAGACATCTGTATAGTCTCCACTAAAAGAATAATAAGTTCTCAGATTATCTTCCTTTGTAACAAAGGTTTGGACTGAAAGACTATAAATCTCTTGGCCACCTTCTGGCTTAACATATGAACGATAATAATAATTAGAGCCTTTCTTTAAGCCAACAACTGGAGTTGATATTTGTTGAGACTGAGACTTTGTTAGATTACCAAGTGATTTGAAATCACAATCTTTAGCATTAAGCCTAGGGTCTGCATTGCTCTGTGAATAAACGAAGCCATGATCTATAATCTTTAAACTTCCATATTCTGTTATATTGCCATTGAGTACAGCTGATGTTTCTTTTACGTCATTTGCTTCCGAAACTGTCACTTTTGCCGCTACAATAGGCTCAGGTGTGTTGAAGGTAACGACGGGGCTAATACCTGGACTTGAAACCGCATTGTTGCGTGCGTACGCCACCACGTAGTACTTGGTGTTTGGTTTTAGGTTTGCCAAATTGACCACAAAATCGCCATTGGTGGGGTTTCCATTAAATTCCTGTTTGGTCGGTGTATCGGCATTGGGAGTAGGGTCAGTTTCAGAGTAGGCTACCCCATAAGATACCACATCCGCCCCACCATTATTGGTGATTTTGGCCGATACACGAGCAGTAGTAGGTGTAAAATTCGATACCTCTACTACTCTTACCCCAGGAGCGGTAAAGGTATTTGAGGTAGTGATTTTGTACTCTTCTTTACTGTAATTGATGCCGTTTTCATTGCGGGCGTAGGCACGTACATAATATATAGTACCTGGCTTGAGTGGCCCAATAGTACTGGTAAATTGTCCCGTTCCTCTGGCTTTAAAATCGGTGTATGTCCCTGGCACACCCCACTCGGGTGTCTGGGTCTCGCTCCATACGTGGCCGTGATTGGTGATAGGGGTTTTACCTACCGACATAATGGTGCCGAGTACTTCTGCGCTGGTGCGGGTGATACCCACAGGTTGGTCGCAACTAACTGAAGGAGCGTCCACATTCGGTACGGTCATGAAAATGGGATAGTTTTCGCTTGGCACTGCACCACCAAAATCAAGCGTCAGAGTGCCTTCGTACTTGGCAGGAATACGACCTTTGTCATCTACCGTGACAGTGATAGGTACTCGTCGCCCATCTTTGGGTATCGTACCCGAAGTGGGTTCTACCGAAATCCAATTGTTGTTGACTTTAATTGAAAAGCCCACATCCTTGTCAGAGTTGTTGATGATATCGAACTTCTTGATGCGTTCTTGCGCTGCAAAATCAAGCTGCGCAGGAACGAACTCTAAAACGGGTTTGAGTTGGAATAAAACGGGCGTGTTTTTTCCAACTTCTACGATTACTGCCTTTGTTTCTGTAGCATATCCTGTTTTAGAAACCGTAAGTTGGTATGCGTTACTTATTTCTAAACTGGTAAAGCGCGCTGTACCGTCTGACAAGGTTGGCAATGACTTGCTCAATGTCGTCAGGTTGACTTGTGCATTGGCAACGGGCTTGTTGGTTTTGATGTCTTGTACCGTCACCGTAATGCCTTGGTTTTCAGGAATGGGCTTGTTTCTGTCTTTATCTCTATTACACGATGGATTCAGCAAGATAAGACTCAATAAAAGAAGATAGCGAAGGTGGGCGAGCGTTTTCATTTTTGTAGATGGGTTATTTTTGTGGGTGGAGTGAATAAGAAAGCATGAGTCCGCCATGGTTGGCGGCATAATAGGGCAGGAGCTTTAAGTTATTCGTGGAGGCAGTTCGGATTCGTTTATTTTTATGATGATTAGCATCGTATAGATTTATGATATAAACACTCACGGCAGCTACTCCGCAAGCCACTATCCCCAAACGCCAATTACTCTCATAGCGTTGATATTTATCTCGTTGATATTTGATTGATGGAAAACCTGCAGCTATGTCACGATTTTCGTTGGCTTTAATTAAGCAATAACTTGCTCCGCCAGCACTCAAGATTAAACCGCCCCAAATAGCTGCAAAACGGCCATATTCTATTTTATACATTTGACCTCCTCCTGGGAAGATAGAATAGGCCAATGCTTTTTTAAGGGATACCAATTTAGCCTTTGGCAATGATACCCACAGATAGTAGCGGTAAAAGGTTTGCCCATTAGCTTGTTTCCATTGTTCCCAGTAAAAATCTTTGGGATTATAGCCCTCTGTACTAATGTCTTTGCATTTAGTATGCATAATTGAGTAATATTGTCCTTCTATTTCAAAGGTTTCTCCTTTCTGCTTTTGGGTAGTCTTATTGATTTCGTCCAACGAAATCGTACATTTTTGTTTTTTGAAAGTATCTATTATCACATCCTTGGCTGCTATTTCTTTGGCTTCGATGAGGTTATTTGCTTGGCCTATTCCATAAAAATAATATTCGTCCACCGCTGTTTGTGGCTGGCCTACCCAAGAGGGTTTTGTATTACGAGAACTATTGAGTAATTGGTCTTGGGCTTGGAGATAGCTACTACCTACCAGCCACAGAAAGATGAGCCGTTTCATTGGGGTAAAGTGGGTTTTATGGTTTGGAAAAATAGGATTGGATTCGGGTCAATTCATCTCTATAAGTTTTTTCAAATCCTGCGGCATCATATTTGAGTTTTTTGCTAAGTCCTTTAGGTAGTTTTTCGTCAAATTTGGCTACCACATCTTTGGCCAACACTTCCAACCCTACCCAGCAAGTGTAGGTATTGTTTGGGTTCATTAGGCATTTTTGGCACTTTACCGCCATATTCGCCATTTCCATCGTCGTGGTGATGCTACTTACCTCAGTGTTGAGTTCTTTCCATTCGGTCTTATCATTATTATCGTTTTGCATAAAATACCGCTCCGCTACCAAGTCAAGGGTTGAACGTAAATTTCGGGCGATGTTGGCTTGAGCATTGTTGCGGGCAATGTTAAGGGCAATACCCTGTTGCGGGCTTTTACCTTCGCCTGCTGCTCGTAAAACCACATCTGTCTGACCCATTTCCCAATCAGCACAAGGCATTTCTACTTCTCGTGGTGGGTTATTGTGGGTAGTAAATGCCGCTTGTCCATTAAGGAAAAGGTCGCTAAACAATTCATCATTGCGTTTGGGGTCTTGCTTGTTCTGGCTTCTTTGTAAAACCCCCACCCGTACTAAATCATAAATTCCCCTAATACCCAGATTGATATTAGGGAGATGTTTGAGTAGTTCGGACGTAAATAGACTGTTGTTTTTGTCGTAAGTATTATCATTGGCAGTATCGCCCTCGCCCGTGGCAAAGCCCACAAAATAGCCTAGCGGATTGTATAGAGGCGTTACTACCCCTGTGTTTAGTTGTAAGTTCTTACCGCATTTGTTAAGGTCGGGCATATTGCGGCAGGCATCCAGCAAAAAGATGGCATTGCGGGTATTACGGGCCAAAATTTGATTAATGATGTAACTGAGTCGCAGTTGTCCGTAAAGTTGGTCTTTGTTGATCTCGCATATATTGACATCTATCGGTAGCAACCACGACTCATTGGTTTTTCCAATCCCGTGCATACTAACATACACTACTGCAGTATCGGTCGGCTGCAAAGTTTCATAAAATGCCTGTAGCTCCTCAATCATCTGTACTCGATTGCGGTTTTTGTGGCAGGTGGTTTGGAATTTCAGCTTCGTCAAAACTACATTCATGCTATCCACATCGCGCTCGCAATTATGCAGCTTAGGCTGGGTTTTGTATAAATTATTCCCTATCAAAATCGCTTTGCGATAAGGATTAAGAGGTTTAAGCGGCTGTTTACCCAAGGTTTTGTCTTGGGCAATAGCCCCATTTGCCACAAGGATTAAGAGAGATATTAAGATTTTTTTCATGGTACTGCAGCGGGTTTGAGGATAAATTAAATGGCGTTCTAAGGGTGTATTCGTAAAAAAGAGGAGGTTATCATCATCTAAGCCTGATTTTTTGAGGTATTTTTTTGAAAACGTTGAATATCAAAGCATAAGATTATTAGATATGCATGGATATGTTAATAGTAATTATATGAATTAGATATTTTTGTTTTAACTTTTCATTGTCTTGTATATAGTTGTTGTAACAACTATATTAATTTTTATCATCTAGTTATTTTGTTTTTTAGCCTTTTTATAAAGAGATTATTTAGCATATTTGATTTTTAAAGAATTTTTGATGCGTTTTTTGATAAAATCCTCATTTTATGTAACAAGAAGGGAAAGTACTTTCAACGCTTATAGCGACTCACAATTGAAACGCCTCTTCTTTATAACAACACAAACCTATCACCTTCAAATTTAAGAATCCACCCCTGTAAATGGGGGTGGAATAGCACAAATCCATCCGTTACCTTTGCTCAACACATGAAAAAAAACAGTACTTGCCATGAAGAATGTTACACCTCTTAGACTATTTATCGCCGAAGACCACAAACTCCTCTTGCAGGGGTATGAACAGTTGTTGTCGGCAGCCGAAGACCTCGCAATTGTTGCGACTGCTACCAATTATTACGACATCATTCACAAGCTCAAAATACATACTTGTGATGTACTTTTACTGGATTTGAATATGCCCCTGACTTACAACAATCAACATGCCCGCTTATCAGGGCTGGATGTATTAGAGTTTATCAAAAAAGTCAAATTGCCAATCCGTCCGTTAATTACCTCCACCCACCGCGACTACGATATCATTAAACGTGCTGTTGCGTTCGGGGCTAAAGGCTATTTGTTCAAAAGCATTGATGTAGATGAATTACTTATCGCCATTCGGGCCGTTGGAAGCGGTCGTACTTATTTTCAAGAAGAAGTGGGGGCTATCCTCAAATCAAAGCAAGAAGATGAGGGGCGATTAGTAGGTGAAGGCATTAAGGTGAGTACTCGGGAGAAAGAAATTCTTATGTTGTTATCACAAGGGCTTACAGGAGACGAAATTGCGAGCGAACTAAGCCTCTCAAAATATACCGTAGAAGAATATCGGGCAATTTTGCTTAAAAAATTCAAAGCCAAAAATGCCACTCACCTTGTCAAAATCGCCCATGACCATAAGTTTCTATAACGTAACTTAATCTTCCTAACTCAATGTTTCGCTCTATTGCCTTCTTGTTGGCCCTAATTTCATTTTATCATCTTCGTGCCCAACGCCTTGTTAAAATAACTGAACAAACTCAACAAGTATCGCTTGCGGGACACTTGGCTTATGAGGTTGATTATCAGAAAAATCAACGATTTGAGCAAATTATAAAAATATTTAAGCCACAACCCGTTATTCACAACCACCCCAATTTTGGAAATTCGCCCCACCCCCATTGGGTACGATTTGGGGTTCACTACACAGGTATGAATCCCAAGCGATTATCGCTTATCACAAAGGGTATAGATAGTTTGGAGGTATATGTCACTGACTCGCGTTTCCATGCTTTGAAATCTTATCGAACAGGCAGTCATTATCCAATGAGACAACGCGAAATTAGCAGTGCATTTTTGACTACTTCGTTTGAGGTCTTGCCCGATTCAATCTACTGGATTTGGACAAAGATGCACAATGTTCATTATCGTTTAGCAGCTTCTCCTTTTATACTATATAGCCAAGAAGCAGGGCGTACTTACATCTCTATTCAACAATTCTATCATAGTATCTACATCGGTAGTATGGCTTTATTTTTGTTATTGGGTGTTGCTTTGGCTTACTTCTTTAGAGAAAAAATCTATTGGTACTACCTCGGCTGCATTGTATGTGCCTTGTGCATCATGCTCATTTACAACGACTATGGTTATTTATTTTTTGAGCGATTACCTATTTTTATCCTAAACAAAAATGCACTTGGGGTACTGAGTGCCACTGTCCCTGTCTTTTATTTACTTTTTGCGGAGCAATTTTTAGAAGTATCTCGCCAAGTATTTCTCAAAACCTATCAGATAAGTCGAATCGTCATCATTTTGCAATACAGTTGTATGGCAGTGCTGATGTTTTTTCAACAAACCCTCTTTGAATACAAACCCCTTTTTTACGTATTCATGGGTATCCTGAGCACCATTAATTTAGTGTATTTATTGGCGAAGTGGCCGTCCCCAGCCGCTAAGCTCTTTGTTGGTGCCACTTTACCCGTGACCATTACCGTACTTATTGAAACTTTCTCCGATGTACATCAGTGGCCAGTGCAACACATTCACAATGCTTATTATTTTACTACTCTTATAGAATTGCTTGTTTTAACTGGCGGTATTGTCTATCGGTTTAAAAAAAATGAAGAGGCAAAATTTAGACTCGAAGAGGCGAAATATAAGCTCGAAGAGGAAAAGTATAGACTTGAAAATGAAATTCTAAAAATCGAATTTAATACTCAACGTCGCGAACGTAACCAAATAGCCGACGAAATGCACAATGAATTAGGGTCACTTTTAGCGGCCAGCAAATTTCAGGTGGGGGTGTTGGCAAAAGAGTACCCCGAAACAAAATGGGAAGATATAAAAGAACAATTAAGTGAAGCTTATCTGCGTATCAGGGATATTTCCTATCAACTTCGTACCAACGATGATGATACGTTGCAGTCTGTATTAATCAATAAATATAAACGAATTAATATAGTTGATTTTAGCTTTGATAACCTCCAAAGTGTTCGATTTGACCCATTTATTGAAGCTCAACTATCGGGTATTATTTCGGAACTTATTACCAATGCCCTAAAACACGCCCAATGCAGTAGCATTATGGTCCAAATAAGTTATGACCAACCGCAACTTAGTATTCTCATCGAAGACGACGGTAGGGGCTTTGACCTAAAAACCTCCCTCAAACAAAATAAGAAAAGCGGTTTAACCAATATTGAAAAGCAAATAACACAAAATATGAAAGGACAGTTTACAATAGATAGTGGCCCTCGCGGCACTACAATCATTATTAAAGTAAATTTATTGCCACACCCCCTGTAATTGGGGGTATGAATCACGTTGAGTAGTTGCTTCTTTTGTCAAAGAAATCAAACCCTTTGCCCTAATGAAACAACTACCCCAACATCTTGTCTATATTACGCCACGTACTTGTCTGCTAACCTTCGATGTAATATACTTAGAAAGCAATCGTAACTACACTTTTGTCTATTTCACGAACGGTAAACGTATGTTGCTTTCCAAAACCATGAGTGTAATCTTTGCGGCCTTACCATCAGGACAATTTTTGCGTATTAGCCGTACTCACGTAATCAATCTTCACTATTTCAGAGGCATCAATCACACCAATGAAACTCCTGTCGCTCTAGTAGGAAAGGGCCTTCAACTGCCCGTAAGCCGTAGAAGGTTGAAGATATTGAATTTTTCTGCCTAACCAATCATTGGCGTCCAGTAACCGCTGTTTATGATGACCTGTAATTGCACTCGTATAGACGGCGTGGTGTTTAGTCCACGCCCCGTCTATACGAGTGTAATTATATCTCTACCACAATATCTTCTGATGCCAAATGCTTAAAGGCAACAATTGTACTCTCTGTCGAGGCCCAAAAAGATACGATTTCGTTACCTTTGTACCTTTTGACAATCAATGCTTTTGCTGCGTTCGTCTCTTCTATATACGTTTCAAAAAGCACTGACTCAACACCCGTATTTTTGATAATACGTTTCATAGTAGGCTTGACAGTAGCTACCCATCCAGCCAAACCTTCTTTTTTGAGATAGGCCGCTACAGCCAGCATGATAGCACGAGTTACTAAGCCCTTTGGGGCATCTTCTAACTGCGCCAAACGGCCTACTTCTACCGACTCTCGTAATGGCAAATGCACTCCATCTTGACGAATTGTAGCCCCAAAAAGATACTCAGTAGGAAAAAAAATATCGTGCGGGTACATCAAACTTGCCGTACCCAAAAGCCGCCCTGTCTCGTTTTTTACAAGTAATACAACTGAGCGAAAATCCAAAGGAAAAATCTTTTTCAACTTCTTTAAATCCACCCCGAAGGCCGATAAATAAATTTGATAAAGCAAAGCAAATGCCTGCCGACGCTGCGCGACGGTTGAGGCCACAGAAACGGTGACTTTCATGGCTAAAAAATAAATTAAGTTAGAAAATAAGTAGGGTAAAGTGGGGATACGCCCCCACTATTTTAAAAAATGAAGGGTATCAATTTCCAAGTTCGTTTTTGGTACTGGCGATACTCATCCTCAAAATACGCCAGTAGAGTAGCTTCCTCGTGTTTGATGCGGTAACCGTAGGCCAAGCCCAACGTCACGACCGAAATGGCTACTCCCCACCAAGCCGATAGCATAATGCCGATGCCAAGCCCAACCAAGATGGCCCCAGTATAGCTTCCGTGGCGGATGTAACGGTAAATACCCGTTTGAATAAGCTCGTGGCCCCCCTTGATAGTGACAGTATTGTCAAAGTTAGGACCCAATTCGTAGATAGCCAAAGTACGTACCCAAAGCCCCAGTGCGATGAGGCCAAGCCCCGAGAGAGTTGAAGCATCGAATACCCAACTGTGGTTAGTGTGAAAATATGCCCACTCCACCATGATGGAGGCTTGGCTAATGGTAGTAGCTGCGATGATTCCCCACATTGAGTTTTTGTCAGAACGCGATTTAGTTTGCGCAGGATCGGTGGCAGGCTGAATCAAAAACAACAAGCCACACGCCCACATTGCAATAACCACCGAAGGCGCATACAAAAGTGTAAGCTTGCCAAGTAATGGCAAGATATAGTAAAGAAGCAGGGCGATAAGAAGCCCCCCCACTTTCTGAGGGGCTTCTTGAAGGAGTTTTTGGAAGAATAGTTGCCAGTTAGCAGCAGTAGTAGGGACGGGTGTGTGGTTTGTTCTCATAGCTGAATAGATGTTTGTAATTGGTTTACATACATCTATTCGAGGCTATGCGTGGAACATCATCATAGTAACAAAAACATAGTGCTTTTTTTTGCAAAGTAAAATTTACGCATCTTAGGTTTTATTTCGTAAACACCTGATTATAAACCCTGCAAGGTTCTAAAAGAAGTTCGTCTATTTTCAATATCATAAATACAGGTGTGCATCTTATTCATAAACAAGATTATATACTTTACAGGGCTCTATTATTTCTTTAAGGGACTTTACATGGCTCCCTTGAATGTAAACATCGACTCGGACGGTATCATGATCACCACTTACACTAAATCCCATCTCACTCCAACATTTAAAATTATTGGGGTGAACATAAAGTTTTTCGCCAGCATAACCATAAAGTTGATTACTTAATTGGGGTTGAACTTCAATAGCATTCTTTGATTTATTTGTTACACACAAAACACAACTGGGCTTAAATTGACAATCTTTCTGTGGTTTTGGTAGTTTGGCATCACTTGTAGTATTATCATCATTCAGAGTCGAGATTACATTATTCACCGTTTCGCTCAGTAACCGATTGATGTCGGCGGTGCGGGTAATATTGCCCGCAACCGATCGCAGTATTACGCCCCGTTGTAAGTCCAAAATTTTAATATTGACCCGTACGCTTTCTCCAAAAGGTGTGATGGTGCCATAAACAAGGGCTTCGATACCCGCCAACTTTCCCAATTTCAAGGCATTGGTAGGGTCTGTCAGGCCTGTTGTCGATATTTTGTTTTCTCGAATTAGGATATTGATACGGCTGCGGTCTATGACCTCAAAGCCTTGTCCAACTTCGGGCAGGGAGGTGTTGAACTCTTCACTGATAAATTGCCCCAGTTTCGTAACAGCCCCGTCAGCATCGGTAAAATCAGCGACGGCGAGGCGTTTTTTGCCCGTTTCGCCAATTTTTTTGCTTAACTCCTGCGTGATACCCTTGATTTGAGCTTCGTATTGGGCGTGGGTTTTGGAAGCATAAAGCAGACTTCCAACAAGGCAGAAAAACAAAATAGACTTATTCATGATTAGATGGTTATTTAATAGTTAGCGGATTAGTGCGACATTTGTAAAATGGCGTGAAAATGGTTCATCGTCACATTTGGTGAAAGTCGGGGATCCCCATCAGGATGACTCTTTTGCGGAGTAGTTCAAAACTTGCCCTTCCATACATTTGACGCTTGATATTTTTGAGCCGATTTACTTGTCCTTCGACCTGACCATTGCTCCATTCGGAGGTGAATGCTTGGAAAATGGCTTTAAAATCCTGTTTAACTCCTCTGACAAATCCTTTCAGCGATTCTACTCCGGAATCAAGCGCTTTATTACACCAATCCCGGAGTTGATCCCCTTGCTTTGCCTTCATGAGTTGCCTGAATTCTAAAGCAATTTCTCTAACGACTTTGATGAGCGGGTTTTCTTCCAAAAGTTTCCTTAAAAATTCAATGGGCATGTAATCTTGCCAATCACTCTGATACATCCCTAACCAAATACTCAGTTGTTTGGAAGAATAGTAAGTTGCTTTTACTGACTCCGGCAGTGGTTCTAAGACGGATTTGGGATAATTTCTTACCGCGTTATAGACTGTAGCTTGAGAATAGGTGAATCCTTGATCGTTAATTTCTTCATACAACGCTTTGGCCGACTGCTGCCCTTGCTGCCAACGCTGTTGCAGATAGGTCTCAAAGTCAAGAATATTACTTCGTTTATGAGAAGTTTTAGGAATAAATTCTATCCGATTCCAATATTTTGCCACCGTGCTGCGAGACATTTTTAAAGTAATTGCTATCTTTCTAATACTGTACCCTTTGGATTGTAACTCTTTAACTTTTAGAAAGTTATCATAGTATTTTCCAGCAAAAACAGCTCTTTGTGGAAGAGTTTCAGCCTTATCAGGAATTATCTGTTCATTGGCGGATTTTTGCTGCTGTTGGCTTAGCCTGAGCGCCGTTTCTTTAATTTCTCCCCGTTGGGTATCTAAAAATCGCTCAAGCGTTTCCGAGAGATTTTTCAGAATATGCCATCGGTCGGCAATCTGTTCTGCCTGTGGACAGGCTTCTGTAATGGCAGCGGCATACGTATTTGAGCGATCCCTGCTGACAATTTCAATGCTTGGGTGTTCTAAAAGCCAGGCAGATAAGGTCTTGGCTTCTCGATCAGGCAATAAATCAATCACTCGGTGCTTTTCCAAATCGACGATGATGGTTCCATACTTGCGCCCTTTTTTAAACGCCCAATCATCAACGCCAATGATTTTAGGTGCAGTTATAGAAGGTATATTACATTTTTTGATAAGCCTCAGAACAGTAGAAGCACTTAGTTTAACGGAGAAAGAGTGGGCTTGGCGGGTAGAAGAATTACCCCCTGATTCCAGTCCTATACCGGTGAGTACTTGATTCAAACGGTCAAATCGGCGGGCATAACTTGCTAAACCCGCAACAAATCTTTCAGTGAATATCTTGCGCGGGCAGTCGGCATTTTTACAAAAATATTTCCTAACCTGAAGCTCTAATCGAACTCTTCGGCCACCGGCGGGTAAATCATGGATGATTCGATGGTAGCAGCTATGGATTTTGTGGCTAAGCTTTCCACAAACAGGACAGCAGGTAGAAGAGGCTGTACTTATTACCTGCAAATCAATGCGGTCGGGGTAAAGTTCGTAATTAAGTAATTCTAAGTCGAGGTTGGAAGGCAAAAGGAAGGGAGAGTCCATTCTTCAAAATTACAACCCAAACCCCGACTTTCACCAAATGTGACGATGAACCACTTTCATTGGAATTTACACATTCTTCCACAAAAATAGAGTAGCTCTCAGGATTTTCTTTTTTTGCAATATTTCGATACAAATTAGCCCTGTAAGAAAATAAGCCATCTCTTGTGTAGAGTCCTTGAGCAAGATGCTGGTTTCCTGCTCTAACAACGATGCTCAATTCCCCCACCACTGGGTCACGCCATTCAAGCAATACATCTTTTTGGGTTTTGTTGATAAAGAGGATATCACCTTTATGATTTTTTGCACAGTTTTTATCTTTGCTCTGGGTCGACTTAGGGTCGGGGTCAAATGAACAAGTTACGTCATAATTTGTACTTTCGCTCACCTCACTCAATAGCTTGTTGATTTCGAAGGTGCGGGGGATGTTGCCTACTACAGATCCCAGTGTTACGCCTTATTGCAAATCTAAAATCTTGATATTAACCCGTACAATCTCCTCAAATGGCGTAATTGTACCATCAATTAAGGCCTCTATACCTGTGAGTTTACCCAATTTTGGAACTTTCTTTTCTTGGAGTAACTCATTGACACTTTTACGCTCGATTACTTCAAAGTCTTGCCCAATTTGGGATAGGGCCGAGTTGAACTCCTCTCTAAGAAACCACCCCAGTTTCGTAACAGCTCCATCAGCATCGGTAAAATCGGCGACGGCGAGGCGTTTTTTGCCCGTTTTACCAATTTTTTTGCTCAATTCCTGCGTAATGCCCTTGATTTGCGCTTCGTATTGAGTATGGGCAACTTGGGTGAAAAAGAGGAATAAATACAAAAAAGCAAAAGGCGTTTTCATTCGTCTATTTGTTAAAGGTGATTAATTTGACTTCACAGGCACGGACATTAACTACTTCTTGCTTGACCCTTGCCTCGTTTTGAAAAAAGCTAACAGTAAACTTAAAATAGTCGTTATTTGTACCAATCCATACGTTTTGCCAACACTTTGTTTCACTGGTATAGATAAGTAAATCACGATGGTCTTGGTCACCCCCTATGTATCCTCTTTTTACTTCAATTGGTAAACTTGAATTATTCTTGGCGCATATTACGCAAGTATTTTTGGTAATACAGTCTGCTGAGGGTTTGGGTAATTTAGTATCTGTGGGGAGCTTTGTTCCAGTAGAAGTAGTCGGAGCATCAGAGTCAATAGAGGATACTTCGCTCAACAATTTATTAATCTCGGAAGTACGTGCCACTATCCCCTCTGCAATAGCAATCCGCAAACCCCGTTCGAGGTCAATAGCCTTAACGGTGATGTCCACAGAGTTGTCCAAAGCAGTATAGTTTCCTATAATAATTACCTCAGCGCCTGTAATTTTTCCCAAAGTAGGAATCGTTTTAGGGTCAAGAATACGATCCGCACCGAGTTTATTGTCGAGTAGGAGCTGTGCCAATTGGCTGCGGTCTGTGATTTCTAATGACGAAGAGGCCAGACCAATGCTGAACTTATCGGACATATAGCGACCGAGGTCGGTTTCTTGGTTTTTGAGGTCAAGAAACGATGCACTAACCACTCTTTTTTTTCCTTTGGCCTCTATCTGTTTGGCCAAATCATTGGCAATTTGTCGTAATTGAGAACGAAAGTCCTGAGCACGGGTGTTTAAACTGATGGCACATAAAAGCGTAATGATGAGCGTAGTTTTTCTCATAATATCAAATTTTGAAGGTTGTAATTTTCGAAAACGGCGTTTCATTTGGGGCTTATTCCGTTTGAAGATACTATCGGTACATTTAGACACCGTATCCCTTGGTCTTTTAATTCGAATACCTGAAGATTTTTAATGGAGCTGTCATCCACCTCAAATTTAATGGTGGCATTGACCTTACCCCCAAAAATAGAATTGTATTCTGTCACGTTTCCATACATACTCCAATTTCCTGAGTTCCCTATATCAATTCTGTTGGCACTGTATTGTTTTCCGCCATCGGTAATGATATAAGTCTCTCTACTGTTATACCCAAATTTTGCATCACTTCGGTCTTCACGGTTATTAGAAACAACAAAGTGACAGACCAGTGATTTACTATTCAATACACACTCTTTCATCGAAAATAAAGCACCCGCTGTGTTCTGACCCGTACAATTTGTTTTCTCTGGTGCAGGTTTTCCTGGTGCTTTCTCCATCGTAGTTCTATCGCTGGTGCCGAATTCTATACAGGATAACATCTCTTTTAAGCCATTCGTTAAAGAAAAACTGCTTTTTGCATAACCAAACACCGCCAAAGTAGGTAACTTGACAATGCTGATGGAAATACGTATGTCTTCACCCAAGGTCGTAATCGTTCCATAGACCAGCGCATCAATACCTGATACCTGCCCCAATTTGGCGGCATCATTTTTGGCTTCTAATAATCCTTGTGCCGTAAGCTTGTTTTGGACGAGCAAGGCCTCAAGTAATTTTTGATTGACTACAGTAATGCTGCGCCCTGATACTGAAAGATTTCCGGTAAGTTCTTCAGCCAGAAACTTACCAAATTCGGTTGAGCAACCTTTGTAATCCAGCGTAGTGACGGCCACTTTTTTGCTGCCATTCTTCACCATTTGCTCGGCTATTTCATTGGCAAGCGTCTTGATTTTGTCGTCCATTTGCTGGGCGTGAATCGTTGAGAATACGGTCTGCAAGAAAAAAGTGTAAAACAGTAAGTTTTTCATTTTATGAATTAGTTTAGTAACGTTTTTTATTCAAAAAAAGATTGTCGGTTGTAATTGATTGATTTTTTACCTTGCAGGCCTCTACCTCTACGTTCATTTTTCCATATAATCGTTTGCTTTCATCTTGTTCAGATGTATGGAAATAAAATGTTGCACTTACTACCTTAATGTCTCGTGATTTTACTCCCACTCTCAAAATTGGAGTGCAACCTTGTTTACCTGTCCCAACAAGGGTATTGGGTTTCCTGTCTTTAGTATATGCACCTACAATTTCATATAAAATCAATCGTTGTTTCGTTCTATTTTCAAAACATACTTGGCCCAGATAAAATGCTTTATCATTACAAAGTTCGTTCGAGGGTGTTGGTCTTTGTTCGTTCGAGGGTGTTAATCCTTGTTCAACTAAATTTTCACTTTCCGGTTGAGAAATATTGAGTTGAGGAACAATTGTCTCCTGCATTTTATCCAACTGAACCGTTCGTAAGATTTTTGTCTTTGCACTCGCTATGGCTTCTGCTCCCTGTACATCCAATGCCAACAATTCAATTGCAAATTCCCGATTACTTAAAGTAGTTACAGTACCAACAATAATTACTTCCATATTAGCAGCTTTTCCTATTTTGAGTGAGTTATTCGGATCTAATAATCCTTTAGCAGTAAGTTTATTTTCAGTAAGTAACTGTGATAAACGTTGACGATTGATAACTCTTAATTTTTGCTGTACCAAAGTTCCTTGAAAATTGTCAGCAAAATATTTCCCCAGTTCAGTGACATAGCTTTGAGGATCAGTAAATTCCGCTACACCAACACGGCTCTTTCCAGCAGCTCGTAATTGCTTGGCAAGGTCTTGTGCCATCTTTTCCATTTTGGTATCAATGTCGCTTTCTTGGGCGAGTGCAGGCTGCACAAGGGTGCAGCCCAACAGGAGGAATAGAAGGATTCGTTTCATTTGGGTATATTAAGTTTGGTTTAATTCATTGATTTGGGACTCCTATTAGTGTTTTTAGGCCACACAGCCTATGGCAAAAACGTATTTTGTCATGCCGAGGTACGACGGGGCCGCCTTTGCGGGCATCTATATCAGTTTCCTATCGGCCACAAACCGTTCCTGTCGTCAAGGTCACAAAAGTGTAGCTATGTGTTTTATCTTTTCAGATTAATCGTTTGATTTTTAAGATGTTCCATCGCCCGTTCGATGGAGTTTTGAATAGCGATATTCTTCTGATGATCGGTACCACCTTCGGAGAGTTCTATTTCATCCAGCAGGTCTTGTCCTTTTTTGAAAGTGAGTGTCAGGCGCGTGTCGGCCTTGATGAGGTTGAAACCCGCCACGGGGTTGGGGCTGGTTTCGGTTTGCCGCCGCACGGTGCATACAATCTCGTCGGCAGCCAATCCCTTGCTGTTGGTTTGGAGGCGGATGTCGTGGTCAGGGTATTCAGCTTTTAATTGTTCATGTACTTTGAGTTGTTGTTGGGTCATTTTTGCCAACCCCATGTCCACCTCGCTGCTGTTGGGCTTATAGGCCACCACCGAAATCACTTTTTGGATGGGAGCGGCTGGGGAAGGAGATGCTTCGGACTTCGTTCTGACAAATACATAATCTTCTACCAAATCGTCCCAGCGTTTGGGGTCTTGGGTTTGGCCACTGCGCAGGTACGTTCCTTGCTTGGCTAAGTCAAGAACCTGACGAATACCGATGTTGGGAGTGGGCAGGTATTTGATGAGTTCCGCCGTGAAGAGGCTATTATTCTTATCAAAATTACTATCGTCGGCAGTATTGCCTTCGGTAGTAGCAAAAGCGATGAGAAGACCACGGTACTTTTCAGTAGGTTTACTAAGGCCCTGCACCGCGCCTGTGATGGCTGCCCCACTGCAATGCGTCAGTTTGCCCAAGTCGCGGCAGGCATCCAGGAAAATAAAATTATGTTTGATTTGTTTTTTGAGTAAATCCTCAATCCAACTATTGAGCGAAACCGCCTCGTAAGATTGGAGTTGCTCCACACAGCCGATGCTTGTATCGGTAGGCAGCAGATAATTTACTCCGTTTACCCCCAAGCCATGCCCCGAAAAATACACCCAAGCCACTTCGGGTTTCACGTGGTCGAGTTGTTTCAAAAAATCAGAATAGACTTGTTGGGTTTCACTCAGGCTACAATTCTTGTAGGCGAATACCTTAAACCCTAAACCTTCAAGCACTTTTTGGAGCGCGTCCACGTCTCGCTCGGGGTTTTTGAGCGGGTGAACATTCGTGTAGTTGTTATTACCGATGAGAAAGGCTACTCGTTTAGTGGCAGACGAGAGTGCTGCAACCCCCATGGTCTTTTGGGCTTGTATAATAGACGCCGTACAGAGCCAAAATAGGCACATAAACATTTTGAAATAGCGAATCATATCAAGGTGGATTTAAAAAGGTGTAAGATAAAAACAACAGGTTGAAACTAAGAAATAAAAAAGGCAAAACTTATCGAATGAACTATCAACGTGTCCCTTTTGGAGCAGGTACCCAGCGTTCAGTCCACTGCTTGGTGTCGGTTGTCACCATTACCGCCAAACTGCCGTCGGGCTGCTTCACGGCGGTATAAGCCCCCTGTGCGCTACGTTTGCGGTGGGGCATTAACTTGGCCCAAAGCCCTTTGAGGGTGGTTGGATCTGTAAACCGCACAAAACCCTCGGCGTTGCGCGGCGACAACACATAATAATCTTGCTCTTGGTAGTGGGTAATGACCACGGGCTTATGACGCTGGTTGTTGACCCAATAATATCCTTCGATGTTTTGGGCGTAAGCCCACGATGATGAGGTTCCAAAAAAAATCACGAATACTACAAGGTTTGTTTTCATGGCTATTGAGTTTTAAGTGGTTTTATGAGGTAATCGAAAAACGTCTCTCAACATCATCATTTTTGATAAAAAAATATTTTTTCACCAAAAACGATGAGAAAGGAGAAATAGAATCGAATACAATAATAAACGCAAGCAGCTATGACTTCACTAACTTCTCAAGGCCCTCTATTGGGCTATCACCTCGGCGAAATCTTAGGACAAGCCCAAGGACAAATTCAAACGCGACCGATTGGGTTTGGCAATCGCAATGAAAGCCCTAATAAGTCAGTACGCGAGACATCGGAAGGGTCCCTCCCTTTACTTCATGCCCCTGCCGAAGGTCACGGCATGGTCATAGCGGGGACAGGCTCTGGCAAAGGGCGCTCAGTCGCAATTCCGATGCTGCTTACAAACAATAATCCCGCAATCGTTTTGGACATAAAAGGCGAATTACATGCAGTAACGGCTGAACGCCGAAAACAAATGGGACATGCTGTTTATTGCCTTGATTTCGCTAACCTCATTTCCAAAAAAGGACATCGTTTCAATTTCTTCGATTTGTTTAAGTACTGTACCCACAATGAATTTATAGATGCACAGGCGCAACTGTTAGCAGATATGATGTCTTTTTCAAGTTCTGGATTCAGTGAAAAATTTTGGGACTCCCAAGGCTTAAGTCTAAATGCCGCCATACTAGCCTGTTTGATAGTAACTGAAGACCCGAAAGACTGGACGCTACGTAATTATCTCCGCAAACTCTTTGCCGACGATTTGAAGTATTCATTGGCGGTGATGCTGGATACGGTAGGTAAAAAAATCCCAACGATGGCATACCAAGACATTGCAGCATTTCTACAACTCCCTGATGTAACATCTGGTGGAGTATCTGCTACTGCTCAAAGCTACGTAAAAGCCCTCATGGCCGAGCCTGTATTATCAGCAACCGATAGCTCTGACTTTTCATTGGAAGACATTCGCGAGGGTAAACCGATGACCGTCTATATCGTATTCCCCCCCGAGTACCTTTCTTCTCACGGTGCATTGTTGCGTGTTTGGATTGGGGCTATGCTCAAAGCCATTACCAGCCGCACTTCTATTCCTGAAAAACGCACTATTTTTTTGCTGGATGAAGCCGCGCAATTAGGCACCTTCAACTATCTACAAACCATCATTACTCTTTGCCGAGGCTATGGGGTCAGTTGTTATACATTTTGGCAAGATCTACAACAGCTCAAGGCACGGTATAGCGACTGGCAAACGCTGGTTAATAATTGTTCAACGTTGCAGTTCTTTGGTTGTAAAAATCACTTAGTGGCCAAAGGAGTCGAGGAAATCACAGGGATCCCTGCCCAGCGCATTGCCGCTCTGCCTGACGACCAACAATTGGTAGTGATGAATGGAAAGAATATTCTTTCAAAACGCTTCGATTACCTAAAAGATGAGCTTTTCAAGGGCATGTACCAGCCCAATCCCTACTATGAACGTCAGCAGGGCAACGTCAAAATTAATGATTTACAGCAACTTGGAACTTTGTTCTAAAAAAAACATCCAAACCGATGATGTTCCCTCTCTTTTACCGAATACCTATTAAACACTAAACATAAAAACGCCATGAAAAAAACATCATTCATTACCATCCTGCTTACTGCGCTGTTTGTAGCAAGTCTCTTTACCTTAGAGGGCTGTAAATCTAAAGATGTTATTCCCTCTTCTATTGACCCCGCTACCCAGCCAACAGAGTTTACGGATGCACTGGGGCTGTCAGGAAAAATAAAAAAAGGCCCAATGCCATTGGGGAAACAGGATGCGACTTTCCGTATCGAAAAAGCACAAGCCAGTGCTTCAATTACCAATGACAACTCACTCTTTGTACCATTTGTATATGCCATTAAACCTTCGCAAAAATTGAAGGGCTTTTATGTACAAATCAAAGGATCTGCTTCCTATTGGGATATTCCTTACGTCATCAAACCTGCCCGGATGGGGGCTGTCAATGAAAACCCCGAAAAGAATGGCTTTGTACTTGACGTAGGCATTCCCAAACATATCCTCAACGGAAAATTTGAGTTATTGTATCAAATCTACGACGATAAAGGCAATGTGAGTGCCCCCGCAAGCATGAAAGGGGAATTGGTATCCTCGGTAGATTACTGTGCCAATGGTGGTATGACACTTGGGCGCGTTTCGGGTCAAGATGGTATTACGGTGCGGTCTTTCGAACTTGGAGACAAACCTGGTTGGGTAACAATAAAATACGATACTTACACAGTTAAAGACCGAATTGACATCAAATATGCTGGCGAATGGGTACGGAGTACAGGCCCATTATTGGCCAAAAACCAAACTCCTCCTATTGGTCAATGTAACAACGTTGCGCCTGCGCAAGGGTTTGTGGGGAAAGCTGGTGAATTTACCATTTATTATGACCCTAAAAAAGGGAAAAAGTTGGATATCTATGTTTCAGGTTGCTTGGATGGTGGAACTCAATGGGTTGTTGAAATAACAGACTGCCCATCTGAACGTGTACTTTTAGGAGTTCATTCGAGTGAACCCGCCAACAACTGTAGTTTGGATTGCAATAATTTTGGCCACGCTTGGATAAGCCTTACTGACAATGGTAAAACTACTTACTATGGGTTATGGCCTGATTGGAGTTCGGATATAAAAAAACTGGGGCTTAGCAATGGTGCTTCCAGTGACCTTAGAAGAAATGTCGAAAACGGGTCAGGAGACGAGACACGCTACTACTTGTTGGATAAAACCCAACTAGCAAGATTGGATCAATTTGTAAATAGGTATTTTGAATATGATTTGACTACCTACAATTGTTCCTCCTTCGCCGCTGAGGCAGTTGCTATTACAGTAGGAGAACGTCTCAATATAATTAATGATTATGGTACTCCTACCCCATGCTCACTAAGTAAATCCATAAACCTTTTGAATAAAACTAAACCTACAGAAGTGAATTATAGTCCGATTGGAATCAAATTTAGCAGTTTTAATCGAGCGTTCTGTAAATAACCATTTGTATACAGCCAGCCAAGATTACGCTTGGCTGGCTATTTTTAAACGCTCTTTCCCCCAATT